>CAVVLH010000016.1:0-40717 GCA_963748805.1 uncultured Alphaproteobacteria bacterium
CGCATCCCGCCTTCACCCGGTTCAACGTGTTCCTGCGCGATCGTTTCGTCTGCCAATATTGCTTGTCCTCCGACGATCTCACCTTCGATCACATCATTCCGCGCAGCAAAGGCGGTCAGACCACCTGGGAAAACGTGGTGGCGGCGTGCTCGCCATGTAACCTGCGCAAGGGCAATCTGACGCCGCAGCAGGCGCGGATGTTTCCGAAGCAGCACCCGTTTGCACCGACCGTGCATCAGCTCCACCGCAACGGCCGGCTGTTCCCGCCGAACTATCTGCACGATAGCTGGCTCGATTATCTCTATTGGGATACCGAGCTCGATCCGTAAGACGTATGGGCTCGCGTGGCGCGCTTGCCGCAGACAGGCGAGCGGACGTGGAAGTGAGATTCGGCGAAAGCCAGTTTGCCACGGGAAGCAGATGCCCCCCGATAACCCGTACAAGCGCGCCTAGGCGCATCCCGGCGATCCAGCCGCGCAAGGCCTTTCCCGAAGAAAATTTGCGGCATAATATCATTGCCAGTTCTTTGCAGACTCCAAATCGCCGCCCGGGCGAAGCTGCGGATGCCGGAGATTTCCATGCCAGCCCTCACAGAATGGAAGGTGCCGCCGGCGAACCAACCCCGCAGCGCCGATTACGCCTTCGACCTCGACCATGCACTCGCCTCGATCGTTGGCGTGCACTCGATCGTTCCGCCCGATGCTTTTACCGCCGACACACTCGGCACCGAGCGTGCGGGCAACGGCGTCATCATCGATGACGGCCTGGTGCTGACGATCGGGTATCTCATCACCGAGGCCGAGGCCGTCTGGCTTCATATGGGTGATGGCCGGGTGGTGCAGGGCCATGCGCTGGGATTCGATGCCGTGACGGGTTTTGGACTGGTGCAGGCGCTCGGCCGTCTCGATCTCGATCCGCTGCCGATCGGCTCGTCCGCCATCGCCGCCGTCGGCGACCGTGTCGTGATGGGAGGCGTCGGCGGTCGCACGCGGTCGGTCGCGAGCCGGATCGCCGCCAAGCAGGAGTTTGCCGGCTATTGGGAATACATGCTCGATGAAGCGATCTTCACCCACCCCGCCCATCCCAATTGGGGCGGAACCGGGCTGATTTCGGCGCGCGGCGAACTCATCGGCATCGGTTCGCTTCAGCTCGAGCGCGAGCGGGACAACAAGCCCGAGCATGTTAACATGGTGGTACCGATCGATCTCCTGAAGCCCGTACTCGACGACCTGCGCAAGTTCGGCCGCGTCAACAAACCGGCGCGTCCCTGGCTCGGGATGTACACGACGGAGATCGACAACCGCGTCGTCATCGTGGGCGTTTCCGCGAAGGGGCCGGCGGCCCGCGCCGAACTCAAGTCAGACGACGTGATCCTTGCCATCAATGGCGATAAGATTACCAGCCAGGCGGGCTTCTATCGCAAGCTCTGGGCGCTCGGGAGCGCCGGCGTCGACGTGCCGCTGACGGTGCACCATGAAGGCGTCACCTTTGATGTCGTGCTGGCATCGACCGACCGGGCGCGGCTCCTGAAGGCGCCGCGGCTCCACTAGTAGTCCGATGAGCGAAGCCGTGATCGATGACGTCGTGGCGGTGTTGCCGCCGCTATTGCAATCGATCGAAGCGCTCGGCTTCGTCGCGCGACATTTTCATCCACCCTCCTTTGACCGCGTGATGGAAGCCGCCGGCCGGCCGGACGAGGATTTGAGCGCCGTCCGTCCGAGGCTGGCCAACTGGCCTGCGGAGTTTGCCGACATCAAGAACTCGCTCGAGACCGCAAGCGACGCCGCTCTATCAGCGTTTTCCGGGCTGCGTGCGGTGCAGGCCGGCCAGGGCGACATCACGCTCGCCTTTCGCGCACTGCGTCAGCTGCCCCGCGCCGAAGAGGCGCTTTATCCGCTTTCGGCAAAATTTCCGCCGGTCAGCAGCTTCTTTCTCAATCCCGAACTTTGCGAGGATACGGATCTGTTGGCGCGACTGGCTATGCCGGCCAACGAGACGACCGGCATCACCCACGACCACAACGAACCGAAGAGCCGCGGCGGCTTTTCGCTGTACGTGCCGGAATATTACACCGCCGATCGTACCTGGCCGCTGGTGATGGCGCTGCACGGCGGCAGCGGCAATGGCCGCGGCTTCCTGTGGCGCTGGCTGCGCGATGCCCGCAGCCTCGGCGCGATCCTCGTCACGCCCACGGCAATGGGAAGCACCTGGGCATTGATGGGCGAAGACGTCGATACGCAGAATCTCGCCCGCATTCTCGATTCCGTGCGCAGCCGCTTCAACATCGATCCCACACGATTGCTGCTGACGGGGATGAGCGACGGCGGCACGTTCAGTTATGTCAGCGGGCTTGAGCAGGACTCGCCCTTCACCCATCTGGCGCCGGTCGCAGCGACGTTTCATCCGCTGATGGCCGAAATCGCCGACGCCGGCAGACTGCGCGGCCTGCCGATCCACATCGTGCACGGCGCGCTCGACTGGATGTTTCCGGTGCAGACGGCGCGGCAAACCCGCGACCTGCTGACTGCGGCCGGCGCCGATGTCACCTACCGCGAAATCGACAATCTCAGCCATTGCTATCCCCGCGAGATCAACGCGGATATTCTTCAATGGCTGGCCGCAAGCGTCTAAAGCGCGATGAGATTTGGATGAATCGTCATCGCGCTTTAATTCTTTGATTGAGCATGATCTCCGCGCAAACGCGTTCCGCGTTTGTCGCGAGGGAAAACCGCTACACACTTTTCCGGATCATGCTCTGGCGATTACACCAGCCCGCCATTGGCGCGCAGCACCTGACCGTTGACCCATCCGCCATCGGGACCTGCGAGAAAGGAAACGACGGAAGCGATGTCCTCCGTCGTGCCGAGCCGTTCCAGCGGAGGCGCCTTCGCCATGCGATCGAGCAGTTCCGGCGATTTGCCGGTGAGGAAAAGCTCGGTCGAGACCGGGCCCGGCGCCACCGCATTGACCGTGATGTGACGGCCGCGCAGTTCTTTCGAAAGAATGGCGGTCATCGTCTCCACCGCCGCCTTGGTCGCGGCATAGACGCTGTAGGTCTCGAGCTTGGTGCCGACGACGCTGGTCGAGAAATTGATGATGCGGCCGCCGTCGCGCAGGCGCCGCGCCGCCTCCCGCATGCCGTTGAATGTACCTTTGAGATTGATCGCAATTTGTTCGTCGAACGCGGCGTCATCGCAATCGGCGACTTTCGCTAGCTTCATGACGCCGGCATTGTTGACGAGCACGTCGACGCCGCCGAACGCTTTCTCGGCCGCCTCGAACATAGCGCGCATCGCGCCGGCATCGCCGACGTCGGCCTTGACGGCGAGCGCGCGTTGCCCGCGTGCCTCGATGGTACGAACCATGGCCTCGGCAGGCCCGGCACTCGCCGCATAATTGACAACAACGGCAAACCCGTCAGCAGCAAGGCGTTCCGCCACGGCTGCGCCGATGCCACGTGAAGCTCCCGTGACAATCGCGACCTTCTTGTTCGTGTCGGTCATATTATTTCCCCATAATCGCGCACGTGCGCCCAAAGACCTGACGCAAAGATAGGTGAGGAAGCACGGGAACCAATCCCGACGCGGCCCGTTGTCGCGCCAGCAAAGTGGGAGCAAAGCGATGCAGACTTTCCTAGGGATGATATTGGGTGCGGCGCTGCTTATCGCCGGTGTCTATGTCTATGATTCGCAATCGACTTCGACGGTCGCCAACGGTCAGACCGCGTCCGTCAACCGGACCATCGTCAACTGGGATGTCGCCTCCGCCGACTGGAACGCGATGAAAATACGCGCCCATGAAGACTGGATCCGCCTGTCCTCGAAGTAACGTACGCTTGTCGCCAATATAGCGGCCGCGGCGCTACTTCTTTGCCGCAGCTGCTTTTCTTGCATCGGCAATGACCTGGGTGAACTGCGCCATGGTCAGGACGCCCGGCACGCGGAATTTGCCGACGATGAACGCGGGTGTGCCACGGAATTCGAACGCGGTCGCCTGATCGTTGTTGCGGGCTAGCGTGGTATTGATGGCGCTTTCGTTGCTTGCAAGATCGCGATCGAGGCGGTCGATATCGACGCCGCCGCCGGCAAGCGCCTCGCGGATTTTGGGCTCGGTGAGCTTGGCGTTGATCGCAATCAGCGCATCGTGGGCTTCAACGAATTTGTCCTGGTATTTGCTCGCCTGCGCCATCCGCGCCGCCGTCACCGACATCGGCCCCAGGATCGGCCAATCTTTCCAGACCAGCCTGACCTTGCCGTCCTCATGGATCACCTGACGCAATTCGGGCTCGACCTTGCGGCAATATGGACATTGATAGTCGAAATATTCGACGATCGAGATATTGCCGCCAGCATTCCCCGCCACCGGAATATCCGGATCGCGCAACACCAGCGCTTCGGAGAGGACGTCGCTCTCGGCAAGCGCAGGCACCGACAACGCGCTCAATCCAAGCGCGGAAACGCCAAGCGAGCCCAGCAGGCGCCGCCGGTTCAGCCGGATCATATCCATCGCGTCGCTCATGTGCTGTCTCCGGCTGGCTTTTGTCATTTCATTGCCTGATCCACGATCAGAACGCGAATAAGTTACGCGTGAGCATATAGAGCGCTACCACAATAATGACAGTGGCGAACACGATATTGAGCGCGCCGCGCTGGACCGATAGCGATCGCGCCAGGCCGGTGCCGATCAGGCCGCCGGCCAATCCGCCCGCGATGAACAAGCCTGCCAACTCCCATGAAATCAGGCCGGACCAGGCATAGCTCGCAGCCGTGGAAAGACCGAATGCCGTCACCGCGACCAGCGAGGAGGAGACCGCGTTGATGATCGGCATTCCCGTCGCCAGCATCAGGGCCGGCACGATCAGGAAGCCGCCGCCGATGCCGAAGAATCCGGACAGCGTACCCGTCGTTAGCCCAAGCCCGAGGATCGCGGGCATGTTGTCCCAGCTCATGCGTACATCCGGCAAACCGGCACGCGCGCGCTTCTTGAGCATCAAAACCGCGATTACCAACATCAGAAGCGCAAACAACTCCAGCAGCTTTCGGCCATCGAGCAGCTTGCCGAAAACCGCGCCCACCAAGGCACCGGCAATTCCGGCCGCCGCAAAGGGCAACGCGCACGACCACCGCACCGTACCGCCGCGGGCGTGATTCCACAGATTGATGGCTGCGTTGACCGCGACCGCAATGGCGCTGGTTCCGATCGCGATATGGGCATCCGTGACGCCGACCACATAAACCATCAGCGGCACGGCCAGGATCGAGCCGCCGCCGCCGATCAGGCCGAGCGAAAATCCGACCAGCGCTCCCGATGCGATCCCGAGGCCTGCTTGCATCGCGGAGATTATCAAAAAGCCGGCTCCTAGTTGGGTTCGCAACGGACCTTGAACGGCAACCCTGTTACCGCAGCAGGAACGTAACCGCCAGCGGCACCAAAAGCGACGTGACAAGTGCATTGAGACTCATCGCGATGCCGGCAAACACCCCGGCGACCGCGTCGACCTGAAAGGCGCGCGCGGTGCCGATACCATGCGCGGCAATACCGACGGCAAAGCCGCGGGCGCGATAATCCGTAACGCCCATCCGGTTCATCAGCGGCGTCACCGTGATCGCGCCCATGATACCGGTCAGGATCACGGCAACCGCCGTCAGCGACGGATCGGCATGCAGGGATTCGCTGATGCCCATCGCAACGCCCGCGGTAACGGATTTCGGCGCCATCGACAACACCACCTCGCGCGGCAGGCCGACGGCTTCCGCGAGCAATACCACGGAGGCGACTGCCGTCACCGAGCCGGCGGCGAGCGCCACCAGCATCGGCAGAATGGCCGAGGCCACGACCTTGCGGTTTTCGTAAAGCGGCACGGCCAGCGCGACGGTCGCGGGCCCGAGCAGGAAATGTACGAACTGCGCGCCGCCGAAATAGGTCGAGTAGGAGGTGTTCGTCAGCTTCAAAAACGCGCCGATAATCCACATTGAATGCAGCACGGGATTGGCGAAGGGATGCCGGTGGGTCCAGATCGATATCGCATCCGCGATCGCGTAGACCAATAACGTCACCGTCAGCCACAATAGAGGCGACTGCGAAAGATAGACCCAGAGCGAGAACGGATCGCTACTCATCGCTCGCCCTCTTCCCGCGTCAGCAGCCGGCTCGCGACCAAAAACGTGCCGACCGTTACCAACAGCGTAACCATCACCGAAATCGCCAGCACGCCGAGAAAAGCGATGCCGTGATCGACGATGAGATCGAGCTTCTGCACGACGCCGACACCGGCCGGCACAAACAGCAACGACAGGTTGGCAAGGAGGCCGCGGCTGGTCAATTCGACGCCCTCGCCTTGCAGCGGCCCGCGCGCCAGCACCGCGAAACGATCACGCAGCAGGAGCAGCACCAGTAGAATCATCAACCCGATGACGGGCCCCGGCATCGGCACGCCAATCCCGCGCACCAGGGCTTCGCCGGCCAACTGACAGAGCAGGATAAGGCTGAGGCTCGCAATCATGGAAATTCACAGGCCATGTGGCCGCGTCCGGCTGAGCTCATCCTTTAAGGCGGATGACGCACTCGGCATAATAGCCGCCGTCCTTTTCGACCCAGACAAGGCCGCCGTTGGCGTTGGCCGCCTTGTTGGCGGTGAACTGGTCGGCGCAGGTTTTGGTGCGGGCCTTGTCGAGATCTTTTTCGCTCCCGTATTTCGGCGAAATCGCCGTCGGAAACACCGCCGTGGTTTCATGTTTGCCGCACGTGTCGCGGCGGAAGTCGACCCATTTGCGGCCATTCAGCTTGCCGGCAACTTTTGCTTCCAGATATTTCACCCCGCACGCCGGCGTCGATAGCGCCGACTTCTCGGCCGGAGCAACGACCGTCGTCGGCGCGGTGGTTGCGGCTGGCGGCTGCACCGGTGGAGGAACTCGGAGCCGCAGGCGAGGCTTGGGTCTCCGCCTGTGCGATGACCCGCACTGAGGCGGGATCAGCAACCGCTAGCATGGGTGGCAAAAGCATCAGTGCGGTAATCGCGGCCGTGTCAAATTTTCTCATACCTTCTCCCGCAAACCTGCGGCCGAGACCTTATCACGTCCTTGACGCGGACAAACCAGACAGGCCCGGGCCATTGCGGCCCGGGCCCTTTTTAGCTGGATCAAGCCGGCCCCTTCAGGCGCTTGTTGCATTCGCTGTAGTAACCGCCGCCCTTCTGGATCCACTTCAGGCCGCCGTTGCCGTTCGTCTCTTTGTTGGCATTGTATTGGTCAACGCAGGTATGCATGCGAGCCTTGCCGGCGCTTTCCTGTGCGTATTTCGGATTGATCGCGATCGGGAAGTTCGCCGGCCCGCTTGGAAATGCCGGCGCGGTGGCAGCGGGCGCAGCCTTCGGCTTGGCTTCGGCGACGGGTGGAGGAGGAGCGGCGGGCGCAGCGGCCGGTGCGGCCACCGGCGTCGCATCCGCGCCGCACTGGGCCTTGCGGAAGTCATTCCACTTCATGCCGTTGAGGGTGCCGCCGGACTTGGCGGCCTGATACTTGGCGCTGCACTCCTGCGTGGTCAGGGCCTGCGCGGGCGCGGTGGCTGCAAACGCGGCAACAGCCGACGCCGCCGCGGCACACAATAATTTGGCTTTAATGGTCATCCTTGCTCTCCTTGGGGATGCTGGTCTCAAGTTCCCCATCCTAGTGGAGTGGATTTGACATTCGCAAGCCACTTGGCCCCGGTTTCGTCAAGCGAATGTCAAATCCGAAACTCCACTAGAAACCTATATTTGCTAGTGGTCCTTTGATTCTGGCATTCGCAAAGGTGCCCGTTGAGAAGGGATGCGAATGCTAGAATCGGACCACTAGCGTAGCCAACGCATATGACCAAGGCATGTGACAACGGCCGTCCTGGCTTGCGCAGAAATATCGCGCCGCGAAAACGAGATTCCGATACGCATTCATGCGCGGTTCAGCATCACGGCGCAACGTTGGCCGCCCATTCCAACCCGAGGGACTTCTCATGACGATTTCTTCCCGCCTGGCCGCCGCGATCGGCGCGTCGCTCCTGCTTTTTGCCACTCCCGTTTTCGCCCAGTCCACCGCCGCACCGGCCACCAAGTCGGATACGGCCGCCAAGCCCGCAAAGGTCCACAGCCCCGAATCGATCGAGTGCTCCAAGGAAGCCGACGCCAAGGGCCTGCATGGCAAGGAGCGCAAGAAATTCCGCTCGGAGTGCAAGAAGGCCGCCAAAGACAAGAAGTAATAACGTCCTTTCGCTTGCGCCCACCCTCGCCGATTACCTCGGAGGGTGGGCGCTCTCGTCGCTGCCTCCCGGTCCCGGTAAGGCGGCGAAGCCTCCCCGACCCCAATTTCTTTGCCGACCTGCTGCTGGGTGCATTGCAGCGATCATGTCAGCGCATTTGTCGGGGGATCACGGATTTGCCATAAGGCGCCGTGAGCCAGATCCCTCCATGGTTGGCGGACGCCCTCCCCACCCGCACCAAGGCCCTCCAATATCTCGAAACGCTTTCGATCGGCACGATCGGCGGCCTGCTGTTTCTCGTCGCGGGATTGCCCGGCGGCCTGATCACGGGCGCCATGCTGGCGGTCGGCTCCGCCGCGATGCTGGGCCGGCCGATGGCCGTGCCGGCTCATTTGACCCAGGCGGTGCTGGTACTGCTCGGCATTTCGCTGGGTTCGCTGATGTCACGGCAACTGCTGCAACATGTCAGCGCCTATCCCCTGACCATCGGCCTGTTGGCGCTCGCCACCTTCTGCACCACTTTCGGCTCCAGCTATTATCTCCAGCGCATGCACGGCTGGGATCGCACCTCGGCGTTTCTGGCCGCAAGCCCCGGCGCGCTGTCCCAGATCGCTTTGCTTGCGATCGAGAAGGACGCCGACATGCCCGCGATTGCGGTGGTGCAGACGCTACGCGTGATCATCCTCACCGCCGCTTTGCCGCTGATTTTGGTGGCGACCGGATTGACCGCCTCCTCGGCGCCTGCGCTGACGATGACGGTGGCCTCGCCGCTCGGGCTGGTTGGCCTGATCGGCGCGTCGGTCGCGGTCTCGCTCGTGCTCAGGATGGCGAAATTCCCCGCAAGTTGGCTGTTTGGCGCCATGATCGGCTCGAGCGTGCTGCATGGCGCGGGCCTGATCGACGGCGGCCTGCCGCCGCTGGTACGAAGCATCGCGCTGATCGGCATCGGCACGCTGATCGGTTCGCGCTTCTCGCGCATGCGGACCAGCACGCTGTTGCGCCACCTCACCGCCGGCCTCGGCTCGTTTGCGATTGCCATTGCGATCTCGGCCGTGTTCGTCACGCTGGTGGCATGGACCACCAATGTGCGCTTTGCCGACGTTCTGGTGGCTTACGCGCCCGGCGCGATGGACGCGATGCTGGCGCTGGCGCTGACGCTGCACATCGACCCGATCTTTGTCGGCGCCCATCATCTGTCGCGGTTCATCTTTGTCACGATCGCGACGCCCGGCATCGTCCATCTGTTCGGACGCCCGCAGGAAGATGTGGATGACTAACCCTGCCGGACTGTCCTCGCGACACCCCACGCCGCAATCGCCGCCATCAACAGCGAGATCAGCGCGTTGTAACCGGCGAGCGAGATGCCGAGAAAGCTCCACTGGATCTCGTCGCACATCACCACCTTGACCGAATCGAGCCGGTCCAAGAGCGAGCCCGCGCTGCCGAGATTGCCGACCGGGCCTGTGCAGTCCGTCGGCCCCGCCCAGAACTTCCATTCCACGCCGGCGTGATAGGCGCCGAACACGGCGTTGGCGAACGCGGCCAGGGCGAGAAGGACGAGGCCGCCGATCAAAAGCCCGCGCGGGGCGTGAAGTCCGGCGGCGAGCGCCACCAGCGCCGCCAGCGGGATCGCCAAGTAATAGGCATAGCGCTCCTGAAGGCACATCGGACAGGGCTGGAGACCAAGCACCAGCTGGAAGTACCAGGCGCCCGCGATGGTTGCCGCCGCAATCACCAAAATCGCCAGTGAAGCGGCCAGCGCCACCGAGTTGCTGCGCCCGATCGGCGAAACGGCGGTCATGGATGATGTCATGATGGGCCTCCCGGCGCTTGATGGCGCTCCGGCCTCGTATCGCGTGGCGGCGGCCCTGTCGAGGCACCCTTTTTCACAGCGGGTTGACCGGCACTGGCCGGCCGCTATATTCCGCCGGCTTCGCGAGGCCGGCAACGGCCCACCGAAGGCCCCTGTGGCGGAACTGGTAGACGCGCTCGAACTCAAAATCGAGTTCCGCAAGGAGTGCTGGTTCGATTCCGGCCAGGGGCACCAAGCTGAAAACATAAGTAATAACAATATCTTACGGAGCTAGTTCGAATTCCTGATTCTTTTGGGAAAATTTTCGCGGCGCGTTGAAACCACACCTAAAAATTAGCTGCAGCAAATCGGTGCACTCACTGCAGCCGTCCGTTTTGTTGGTATTTTTGTTGGTATCGGGAGAACAAACGTTCATGGCGACTTTCGCTATTCCGAAAGAGGGGAATTGAGCAGATGGCCCGCAAGAACGTTGGCGCGTGAGCCAACCCTAGGCAGATCAGGACCGACGTTGACTGCAGCGCCGCCCGACCGAAATTCGACGAGGGCGCGCGGAACCAGTCCAGATTTCCGACGTGACCGGCGGCGGTCTCTATCTCTTCGTCGCGCCGGACGAGAGCAGGCCCGGCAACGCTGCCTGCATGCTTTGGCGGATGGGTTACCGCTTCCACAGCCGCCAGAAAACCTACTCCATCGGCCCTTACGGCAACGGTAAGGATGGCACGTTTTGACACCAAGACTGATCATTGTGCCGGCGGATTCCGGAAAGTCGCGCCGATTTTGTCTTCGACCAAGAGCGCAACGTTTATGTCTGCCCGGGAGGCGCGGAGCTGACCAGCACCGGTAACATCGACCATGGTCATATCGTCCACTACAGGGCCAACAAGAAGGACTGCTCGGCCTGCTTGCTGAAGCCGCAGTGTACGACCGCGGCTACGCGCAAAGTCACCCGTGACATCAACGAAGACGTGCGAGATCGTGTCCGCGCCTTGGTTAATACGGAAGCCTTCCAGCAGTCCCGCCGGGAGCGCAAGAAGGTTGAGATGCGATTTGCGCACATGAAGCGCATTCTCCGGCTCGACCGTTTCCGGCTGCGGGGCCTGAGCGGCGTCAGGGACGAAGTGCTGCTGACAGCAACCGCGCAAAATCTCAGGCGGCTCGCCAGGCTTCTCTGCCGTGCCCCGCCACCTTTGGCAGACGGCTGCCTTGCGTAGGCGTCGCGTAAAGCAGCGCAGCTCCCACACCAGGGAGCGCAACCAACGAACCGCCAGCGCTCAAAACGGAGCACTGCGATCGAGACCTGAAGAGTTTCGCAACACAATCACCCTAAAGCGGACGTGTACGGCAATCGATTGTTTGGAAGAACCAGAGCGCCACGGCGAAACATTAAATGCCTCTCCGTTGGCTACAAATGCGAATAGAGGAATTATCGCGGGCACTCGAAACATTGGCGAAGAGGGAGCCTTTTTAGGATACAAATCGGCAATTCCTAACTATCGGCACTCCTCAAAATGCGGAGGCTCGAGTGAGCGCCATTGGATAAAATGGGATATTCATCTCTTCGAGGGCCGACTGCTGTTGTGTCCCGAATACGTCCCTTTCGTCCACAGAACTCGAGATATTAGGACGCTCGACGGATACCTTGATCGCATTGCATGCATCGACAAAAAACGTTCCAATGATTGAGGCCGGCGAAACGCCCAGAATTCTGGCAACGCTGTCCCGCGAGAATAAATTCGAATGAAGAGCAGCCTCGTAATTCTCGGCCGATGTGAAGAAGATATCGAACGTCAACCGATTTATGCCCACGTCCTTGCTGCGAATGACAGCCGCCATATCAAGCAATCGGTGCTCACCGATTGGCGCCTCGGCTGGCGCGTGATCGTCAATCAAGGAAAGTGTACGAAAATCCACGTCACCGCCGTAGTGACGATCGGCTATCTCGAAATATTTCGCGTGGGCCACGCCGTCCTGCTGCCAATCGGCTCCGCGCGCGATGTAGTACGTGACCGGAAACATTGTTCCGATCACCTTCTGGCTTTGCAGCAGATGATAAAGCGACCACGCGTAAGCGTCCGGGGCGTCCACATTCATGCGGGATGAGGACATTGGAGTTGCCAGTGCGGTCATGCGCTCGATTTCCTGCCGATGCCGTCGTTCAAGTCGGTCCCGTACGCGATCGACGGTACGCAAAAAGGCCAATGGATGCGCGGCATCCGCTTCGGTGATTGCAAAACTCGCTTTGGCGAGCGCCTCCGGATATTCTTCGGAGATGGATTTGAGGATCGCCGATTTGATTCTCGGGTAGTTTTCCAGGAACACGGGATCGCGGGCACCGCTCGGCACGATAGATCCAAATCGACCATCTTCCCGTCTGAAGTTGATGAGGCTGGGAGACATCGGGAAGGCGATGTTGCCCGAGGTCGTCTTGCGTCCCGGATACCCGGAGTGAAACATGTAACGCGCCAGCAGTCCCGCAAGCCTCGCAGCATCTTCCGGATTGTTTGCGCTCGTCTCGATCACGATTCCCAGTTCACGGCTGCGGCCATCGATGGGCGTCGCGCAAACACCGTTACGTCCGTAGACCAGAACGTCTTCCGGGATCGAGTCCAGGTGAACCGGGTCGATATAAATCAGCGAGACCTTCTGCGAACCGAGCCAATATGATCCCTCAAGCTTGATGCTCAACTCTCCGGATTTACCCCTACGCACCAGCGCGCTGCCTCGAAGTCCGGCTGTTCTGCCGTCACGCGCAAAGAACTGCGTCTTTTCCGTCGCAAGAATACCTTCAGGGTAGAACTGCAACTGCGGATGGATCTCCTGGTGCAGCGAATGAGCGGCCAGCGAATATGGCGTGCAGCGCCGCGCGGGATTCGGCGACGAGAACACCGCCGATCCATCGTCGTAGACCTCGGCAACGAGGCAATCGGACGGCGAGCCGGGATCGCAAGCGAGAGCGCCGCATTCCAGTACTTGCCCAACGTGGTAAGCAAGCCCGGCACTGATCCCCCGGCGGATCATGTCGGACGCGAACAGTGCCACGTCACATGAACGGCCTGCGATGATAAATTGAGCCCCGCCGTTGAGCGCGGTGATAAGCGGATGAACGCCCATTTGACCGACAATCGTACTCTCGCGCAAAGTCTGCTCGTCCAGTTTTGGCCCGGCGCCGATGGCGCTTAACGCGCCCACACGATACTCATTCACGACAATTTCAGGATCGAGCTCGGATCTTATGACGGCCACTCTCGCCTCCGTCACGTTGAGTTCCGCAAAGACCTCCTTGGCGAGGTCGAGCATCCAGTCGACGTTCCGATTGCCGCCAGCCATGCCGGAGCTGCCAAGAATGACAGGGCAGCCAATCTTTTTGCCGGCGGCAACCATGTCGCGATAATCGGCCTTGATGGCTTCTCGATCGAAAAACGCGGTACCCGTGCCGAGAAAATAGGGGCCAGCGTCCATCGACCCGCCATCGCACACGATGGCGTCAACCTGACCATTCAAAGCGGACTGCAATGACTCCCTCGGGTAACCGTAGCCGAGAGTGCCGCAGGCCGCGACGACACGATAAACAAGCTTAGGCATAACACTGCTCTTCATGCTCTGACGGTTTTCGTCGATGGAACCGCCAACGACACGAAAACAGATGGGCCGCGTCATGCTCCTGGGCAAATAGGACTTCGATATGCAGGTATCGGTACGGAATATGACCGGCTATTCGATCTGTTTGAGGCCGCCTACATCGCACTGGCTCTTCAAGACGCAGCCTCGCATAGGCCGGTCCGGGAGACGATTGGACGTGTTGGGCTTTCCGGGGGAACGGAAAGCCCAACTGCTGCCGAATACTCAGCGCCAACGAACACCTTCGCGCTCGCGAAATCCGCCGTCGGTCCGGCGCTCCGGATGGAAAGACGGCATCCGTTCGGGTCGTACCATCTCGCCTTCGTTTCGCCGCGGAAAGCCAGGGCGGTCCACATTCCGATCGCCGCCGGTCCTTTCCAAATCGGCGTCTCGACGATCGGGAGTGGCTCTGGAGCGATCATCGCCCGCTCTTCGCTCCGGATCACGTGGTGCTTCAAAACGCTGGCCATCGCTGTGGTCCTGGGGCGGCTGGGTGTCTGCGCGGTCCGCTGGCCGTTGATTGGGTTGATCACCCGCACGATCTCTGAACAGGTCGTTACGTCCGGCATCAAGCCGATCCCTGAACGCATCGCGGGCATTCACTTCATTGCCTCGACCGAAACGCTCCGCAACCGCCCGATTGCCGTACGGCACGTTGCCACGATGCGCAGGGTTGTGGGTCCACACATTGTTCGTCACGTTAATGTTTGTGCGGTTGAACACGTTGTAGTTATTGACGTTGATGATGACGTTGTGGTGCCACCAGTCGCAGTTGCCCCAGATGGCGGCGCCGACGGCAACGCCTGCGGCAAACGAAACGACATTGCTCGCAACAAAGCCGGGCGGCGACCAGTAGAACGGTTGATAGGCCGGATAGTCCCAGGTGCCGTAGGCGACAGCCGGATTATACACGGGAACATAATAAATCTCGGGATTAACCGGCTGGATCACGATCGGCTGCCGGGTACCCGCAACGATGCTATCGGCCGGAGGCGAAGCCGTCGTCACCACCTGCTGTGGCGTCGATTGCAAATTGCCGGCCGCTTGCGCTTCTGCCCGGAGCTTTTGCACCGCGTCGAGCACATCCTGCTGCTGCGCCAGGAACGCATCGCCAAGCTGCTGTGTCCAGTCAAGCTTGTCGTTCATCATCTCGAGCGTTTGTGGCACCGCTGTGAGTGCCTTGACGCTGGGGTCCCACGTCTGGCTCTGCATCGCGGTCTCAAGCCCCGGCCCTTTTGTACCCGGATTGCCGCGCGACCAA
Organism: uncultured Alphaproteobacteria bacterium; assembly: GCA_963748805.1. Classification (GTDB taxonomy): domain Bacteria; phylum Pseudomonadota; class Alphaproteobacteria; order Rhizobiales; family Xanthobacteraceae; genus Bradyrhizobium. The sequence continues at coordinate 14,922 of CAVVLH010000016.1, forward strand.
CGCGCGGCCTCCACCACTTCGAGCGGATAGGTGGAAGCCATCAGAATTTGCGTCAGCAAAGAGTCAGGATAGAGCGCGATCGGAGCGACAAGCTGCTCGATCTGGGCTTGGGACAGATTTTGGTCGGCTTGCTGGTTCTGGCTTTGAGCCGGCACGGTTGCGATCTGAGCCTGAGCGGCCCCGCCAGCCGTCATCCAGACCGGACCGAATAGAGCAGCGCAAAGGGTCAAGCGGCGAGTCGTCGTCGAAAATTTACTAAGCATCTTCTTTCTCCAACTTGGCCGCGCCTCAATCGATGCGCACGCGGCCGATCATGACGGTGAGCGAGACATATCGTCTCAGATGCAGACCTGCTGGCCATTTCGCCAGACGCAGTTCGAACCGCGGCGATAGGCATAGACATTGCCGTAGCGGCCAACCGCCACCGCGCCATTCCGGCTGAAGCCGATCGCGCCGCGGGAGCTGATGCAGCCGGCACGGTAGACGCCTCTGGCACAAGTGAACGCGCTGGCGTCCGAAACGCTCAACATGGTACCGAGCACGCCGACAATCGCGGCGGCAGCGCATTTTGTCTTGCGCGACGTCAGAGCAGTGGCGCCGCGGTTGAGAATGGTCTTGAGATTGTTCATGAGTCTGTTCCTTTCAAGGTCAATAGGGGATCGCTCCACGAAAGCGGTATGCTTCGCGGGTGAGATGATCTTCGATGTCTGAAACACGGGCCGTGGCGATCAAACGACATTGCCCGTCAACGCAATAACAAATGCCGTAGACCGATATCGAAAACAAATACTGCCTCGATATGCGGGTATCGTCTCCGACTATGGCTGGGCTCGAAGATGATCGCGCAGCGAAGCCCGCTGCAAGCGAAAACGATGCAATCGGGTTTGCGGGCAAACGCACGGTCGCGTTGGGTGTCCGTGCGATCGCTTCCACGTTCGGCGGGATTGTTCAGCGACAGACGCGATAGCCGTCAGGCACTGTGGGCGGCCGAGCCGGATTTTGCCAATGCCAGCCGGCCCAGATCCTTTGCACCGTGGCTTTCCAGATCAGCCAGCACCGCCTCGTCCGATAGCGGCATTTTACGGGAATGCTTCCAGTCGTGAGCCGCGGTTTTAACCAAACGTTTGACCACGTGCGCTGACGATGTCTCGATTGCCAATTCTCGCCTGTCATCGAAACTGCCGGGGCTGAGGTTGATCGATCCGACAATCGCGCGCGCCTCGTCGGCGATCATGATCTTGCCGTGCAGTTTCAGATCTTCGAGAACATGAACCTTCGCTCCCACATCATGAACGATGCGCAGGCCACTGACCCCTTCAAACAGCTTCTTCTTTTTCAACTTGTGCAGGGCTCGCGACATGATGCGAACCTGGACGCCGCGCCGCGCGGCGCGCACCAGCCGTTCGATGATCACCATGTCCTGGTAACGCTCGTTCTGCAGCCAGAGCGTCTCCCTGGCTCCGTCGATGAAATCGGCGATGCGTTGACGGCCGTTATTGGGACACCAGATCAGATCAGATCCCGCCTCCGGCTCGAACGTTCTTTCTTCCCAATCGGCATCGAAGCATCGCACCATCTCCTCGACTTCGGTCTTTTTGGTCGTTTCGACGGCATAATCCCGCGTCTCCGTGAGATCGCGGAGTTCCCAGTTCAGCGATTCGATGAACCCCACCCGATCGTCGATCACCATCGACTTCTGATGGGTTACGGCGAAGGCGCTATTGCTGTCGCGCGCACTGACGCCGGCTGCGAGCAGCGCTTTTTTCGTGACTTCGTTGTCGCTGGTGCCATCCCGGCGGGCCGGATTTAGCATCACGCGTACGTGCACACCGCGATGCTTGGCCGCGATCACCGCATCGAGCAGCGACCTGTCGGTAAACAGGAACATTCGGATATTGAGGCTATGCCTGGCCGAATTGATGGGGTCAAGAATGGCCTGCGCCGTATCATCCGGCAGCACGATCAATCGATGTGACATGACTGGTTTTCCTTGTTTATGCTGCATTGGCGACGGGCGCGCCTTGCTGGACTCGCTGCAGGTCGGCATAGACGCCGCCGCGAGCGATCAGCGCGGCGTGAGAGCCTTGTTCCACCACGACGCCGTCTTTCAGGACGATGATTTTGTCCGCATCGACCAGCGTGCTGAGACGGTGCGCGATCATGATGACCGTGCGTCCCTTCATCAGGTTTCGCAGCGCCTCAATGACGAGATGCTCCGACTCGGCGTCGAGCGCAGCGGTTGGCTCGTCCAGCACCAGGATCGGGCTATTGCGAATGACCGCACGCGCGATCGCGATGCGTTGGCGCTGCCCGCCGGACAGCGTTTCGCCGCGTTCGCCCACCACCAATTCGTAGCCCAGCGGCATCCGGCTGATGAAATCATGGGCATTGGCGATCTTGGCCGCAGCGATAATCTCGTCCTCGGTCGCTTCGGGCCTGCCATAGGCGATGTTCTCGCGGACCGTGCCGTGGAACAGCACGTTATCCTGCAGCACAAAGCCGATCTGGGATCGCAACGACGAGACCTTGTAGTTCGGCGATATCGATATCGTCGATCAGAATGCGTCCGAGAGCGGGATCATAGAAACGCGGCAACAAGCTCAGCACGGTCGACTTGCCCGACCCTGTCGGACCGACAATGCCGACAACCTCTCCCGGCGCGATGCTGAACGACACCTCGCGCAGCACCGGATTATCCTTCTCGTATCCGAAGGAGACCCGATCGAAAGCGACGGCGCCCTTGACCCTGCCGGGGTCGACCGCTCCGGCGCGCTCCTTGATCACTTCGTCCGCCGAAAGGATCGTCTGGATGCGCTCCAGCGCCACCGTCGTTTGCGCCAGCGTGCTGGTCATTCCGGCCAGATCCTTGACCGGTTTGAAGAAGCTCTTGAGATAAGCGAGGTAAACCGTCAGCGCGCCCGCGGTCATGTTGCCCGTGACTATCAAGGAAGTGCCTCGGCAGAGCACGATTGCCGTACAGATGGCGACGACAATATTGACGATCGGGGACATCATCGATTTGATTTTTCGCGCGCGCAGCGCCGCGGCCACCGTCGCGTGGCTGGCTTGTTCGAGGTGCGCAAGCTCGAGCTCCTGCCGGCCAAATGCCTTGGTCACGCGAATCGACCCCAACCCTCGCTGCACGATCGACAGCACCTCGCTTTGCCGGACACGCACCGCACGCGTAGCGTCCTTTACGATCTTCTTGAAATGGAAGATGAACAGCAAAAGCATGGGCGCGAACCCAACCGCGATCAGCGTGAAGTCCCACTCAAGCCAGAACATCAGCGCCACCATGAACAGGATCGTCAGGAGGTCGACGACGATTGCGAGCGTGGATGACGAGGCGAAATCCTGAATAGTGGCGACATCGCTGGTGATCGTCGAAACCAGCGTTCCAACCTTGGCATGGTCGTAATAACGCAGCGAAAGCCGATGCAAATGCTCGTAAATCCGTAAACGCAGGTCGTTCGCGACCCATTGGCCGGCGCTGGTCGTGAAATAATTGTCGATATAGCTCGCGACGGCCCCGACGATCGCGATCACGAGCGTGGCGACGCCGGCAAATAGCGCGACGCCAAGCGTGTGCCTGCCGAACCCTGCATATTGATGCGCCCAATCCAGCCAGTGCGGGAGGTGATGATCGTTAAGAGCATTGTCGATCACGAGCTTGAGCGGCCAGGGGACGGCAAGTCCCATCGCAATCTCGACAAGCATGGCGGCAAACACAATCGCGAGCCAGGCGCGATAAGGCCGCAAAAGATCGATGATCAGCCGTGACATTCCCCATCTCCTTAAGAAAAACGGCGCGCGGCCCAATGCGCTGTCGCCATGGACAGAGGAATGATCCGGCATGAGATCAAAAACAAATATGGCTTCGATATGCAGGTATCGGCGCAAGCGATGGATCGGCCCCGATGGTCGCTGTATGCCGGGGAGGGTCTTGCCATCGGCGGCACTTATGGCCGCATACGCAAACCGTATTTGCTGCAAAGCGCCTTTTCCGCGAGTGAAGCGCCACGCAGCGCCACCGGACATTCTGTCGCTGGGGCTGCTGCGCTGAAATCTTGGAAAAGGAAGCCAACAATGATCGATGCTAAAATGTCTCGCCGCCACTTTGCTGCCACAGCCGCCACCGGCCTCGCCACAATCGGGCTGATCGGCGCGACTGTAAAATCTGCCGAAGCCTATCAGGGCAACATGGAACGCGCGCTGGGCTCGCTCCAGCAAGCGCTCCAGTCGCTGCAGGAATCGACCCCGAACAAGGGCGGACACCGCGAGAGAGCAATGGACCTGGTGCGGCAAGCGATGTCTGAAACACAGGCCGGCATCCAGTTTGCCAATCAACATGGCGGCGGCGGCTATTGATACAACACCAGACGTGCAGGAGACGGGCGCGCCGTTACGGTCGCGCCCGTTCGGTAGCCGCGAGATAGCGTTGCCGCCGTTCGCGTCTGCGACGGCTCACAGATCTAGCAGAGCCGTCCCTTGTAAATCGGGCAAGGACGCGTCGTGCAAACTGCCCATCAGCTCGGTCAGACCACCCCAGGCGATCTGAACCCCGATACAGACAAGAATGAAGGCGGACAGCCGGACCAGCACGTTGACGCCCGTGCTTCCCAGACATCGGGCAAGCGGCGACGCAAAGCGGTATGTCAGGTAGACCGTGAACGCGAGCGCCAACAGGCCAAGCAATGCGGAGCAAAGCACGAGCGCGAAATGCGCCGTATCAGTCCGGTTTGCGTGATGAGCGCCGATCGTCAAGGCGACCGATATCGAGCCCGGGCCCACCGTAAGCGGGAGCGTTAACGGATAAAAGCTGTCATGCGCCACACGCGATGGACCAATCTCCGGCGATGATTCAGCGTTCGCGCGATCACCGCCATTCAGGAGATTCCAGCCCATGAAGGCGACCAGCGCACCGCCCGCGACGCGCACGGCCGGGATCGTGACGCCGAAAAATTGCAGGATATAGGAGCCGAAAAGCATCGCGCCGAGCAGCAAAAGGAAGCTGTTGATCGCAACGCCTAAAGCAAGCTTGTTGCGATCATCCGCGGTCACGTCGCGGGTCAGCGACAGGAATACCGGCGCCACCCCGAGCGGATTGACCAGGGGAAAAAGACCGGCGTAGACGAGAAGGAAGGCGCCGGCGATATCGCGTTCAGGGCTGATCATCGTCTCACCGGAAATGTTCGGGCTGAAGGCGACTGGATCCGTCGCTGTCGAATTGGGCCTGACAGGCAGGATGAAGCCGCTCGCGGTTCTGAAGCAGGCAGGCCTCGATCTTGCCGACGTTCGGAATGTCCTCGCGGCAGAACCGGAACGCGTCTCCCATACAAGCGGCTCGCTGCTGCTGCGTCCCTTCGGCGAAGACCGGGGCTGTAAAAGCAATGGCCGCCAGCACCAACATGCTGCCCATGACCGTGGTCGGTTGCCTATTCTTTCTCATCTTGTGCTCCTGTGATCGAGACCGCCTTCATGGCGGATGAGCCGTGAAAAACACCGGCCGCCGTCGAAACACAAATATCGTCTCGCTATGCAGCTATCGTCCGCGCTTATCGCTCGACCGAACAGCGCCGTCGTAGCGGTTCGCGGCATGCCATCGCGATCGCCGATACCTGCATATCGAAGTCGTATTTGTGCTGCTGAGCTCAGGCGCCTATTTCGCGGCCATCGATTGAACCGCCTGTTCGGCGGCAAGATTGGAAACGAAATACGAATTAAAGGAGATAAAAATGTTCAAGACCACTTCCATACTGGCCGCGATCGCAGCATTGACTGTGGGATCCGCCCTGATGATGACGCAGCCCGCCGCCGCCGCCGACGGATGCGGACCTAACCAATATCGTGGACCGGGTGGCGCTTGTCACCGGTTCGGTTACGGGCCGTATCCGGGCGGTTATTACGGCGCGTATCGCAACGGAAATGGCTGCCCTCCCGGCTATTGGCGCGGCCCGTGGGGCCACTGCCGCAACACGCCCTACCATGGCCGGTTGCCCAACGGCTCCTGGAAATAACGAGGCAGTCTCGTGCCGCGCCGGCCGGCCAAGTTGACGCCGCCGGGCGGCGCGGGCGACTCAAAATTTCTTCCAACAATCCCATGGCAGCATGCAACAGCTTTTGATCTCGATCGGCGGCTGGTTCGAACGTATCGACCCCGGCACCCACCGCCGCATCAAGGGACTGCGACTCGTGACCGCGTTCGGCGTTGCTGCGCTGCTTGCGAAAGTTCCTCAGATCGCCCAGCAGCATGGAACGTCGCTCGGTCCGCTCGCGGCCGGCTTTGCGCTCTGGGCAAGCGTGTCAGAAGGCAGGACGACACGTTACCAATCCGCTTGCGACTTGGTTTTGCTCTGCGTCGCGGCGGGCGCTGGCGCTACGAGTTTCGTCGTTCTCGCACCATTGCTCGGATCGAGGTGGTCCGAACTCACATTGATTTCGGGCAGTTTTTGCGTCGGATTTCTTCGAAAATTCGGTATCCGCGGAACCGGAATCGGCTCGCAGCTCTTCATTGGACAACTTCTCGCCTATAACGTCGATGCAAAGAGTGTCGATGTCGGCACCATCGTCCTGGCCGTAGCGCTCGCGATTCTGGCTTCGGTCGTTCCGAGAATGCTGAGCGGTCCAGCCGAGCAGCCGGCGGTCGCGTCGCCGCCTTCCGCGACAACGGGTAATGCCCTCGCAGCCTCCACCGAACTCTTCATGGGCACGCAGTCCGCGATAGCCTCCGCAGCCATCGTCATCCTCGGACATTTCATCGGCCTGACGGAATCGGCCTGGGCTATCACGGCATGCACCTATGTGGTCGCGGATTCTGCACGGGGCACGATCGATCGCGTTTGCCGGCGGATCGTCGGTACGTCGATCGGTGTTCCTGTGGCAATTGCGTTGCTGCCTGTCGCCGCTCAGGCGCCGTTCGGACTTTGGCTCGCGGCAGCGACTGCAATGATCATCTACGCCATCGCGTTGCCGGAGAATTATGACGTCGCCAGCGGCGCCTACGCTTTCGCGCTGATCGTCACCATGGCTGCGAGCGGCGAGCACTCGGTCGGCATCCTGCTTGCGCGCTTGTGGGAAACAGTAGTCGGAGGCGCGCTCGGCGTAATTGTACTGATGCTGCTGGCACCGATACCGCACTGGACCCGACGTAACGCGGCGCGCGCGCAATAAGCCCAACCGCCACGGGCTTACGCGTAACCCATTGACCTCATTCAAAAGGCTCCCCGAACAATTCCGGCCATATGTCGCTCCGATACCCGCATATCAAAGCAGTATTTGTTTTTGCCACGGCGCTCGATCATTTGTCTCGTCAAGTTTCAAACCAACAAGGTGCTTCATCATGACATCAATATCGATCTTGCGAAATCGCCGCGGCCGTCCGGCCGCAACCCGATCGGCCTGCGCGGGACTGGTTGCGCTGGGACTACTGGGATTCGGCAACAGTGCATTCGCTGCGGACAAGCCGCCGGTTTCTCCCGACACGGTCGCCCCATTTTCAACGGACTCCCGCATTTCCGCGACTGTCGAATTCGGATTGCGAACCTTGGCGTCGGATATCGAGGCAGGCATTCCGCAGCGGCTTGCATCGATAGACGAGCAGGTGAGCTGCGTACATCGGCGCGTGCTGTTTTTCCGGGTCAACGCGAATTGCGACATCTACGGTTACGTCAACCGATCCGGCCCGGTGACCCTCTCGGGCCGCGGCAATCGCGTCTACGGTTCGGTGCCGATCTATGGTGCGCTGGAGGGCCAAGGCGCCAACCGGTTCACGTCCCGAATCCATGGCCAGACCGAGGCCAGCGCCACCATCGAGGTGGAAGCTCGACCGGAACTGACAAAGGACTGGTCGATCGATTTGAATTTCAGTGACGGCTTTCACTGGAGCGAGCCGCCGGTGATGCATGTCCTGGGTCGCGACATTCAGCTCTCGAAATATGCCGAACCGCGCATCCACGACCAGCTCGCCCGCGTCCGCGAGCGTGCTCTCGCTGCCGCAAGGCGACTCGACCTCCACGGCAAGGCAGAGGCCGCATGGCAGCACGCTTTCACGCCGGTGCAGCTCTCGGAGGATCCGCCGGTATGGCTGCAGTTGACGCCGCAAAGCGTCGCGTTCGCCGGCGTTCGGGCGAGCTCAACCGTCTTGAGCGGGTCGTTGGAACTCTCCGGCTCGGCCTCGACGGTGGTCGGGCAGGCGCCGGCCAACGTGACGCCGACGTCATTGCCCGCGCTGGGTCGTGAGGTCAGCGAGCCGGGATCGTTCGACGTGATTCTGCCGGTCCATGTCGGTTATGACGTGCTGAAGGACAAGATCACCCAGGCGATCGCCATGCTGCCGCCGGTGGCGGGCCTGTCCGCCCACGACGTCGACGTCTACCCCTCGGCGGGCAAGCTGGTGGTCGGCCTTCGCATCGCCAACAGTGCTGACAGCGACCCGAATGCCGGGCGTTGGGTCTATCTGACCGCCGCGCTTCAAGTCGACGCCGATGGCCACGCCGTACGCTTGTCCGGTCTCGACGTCACCACCACTGACGAGGAGCTGTCACCCATCATCGAGCCCATCGTGGCCCAGTTGCAAAGCAAAGTGAGCGCGGACTATGGCGTGGCTTACCAGAACCTTCTCAATGCCGCGAACAGCAAGCTGACGCGGCCACTGAAGGACGGCTTCCGGATGGAAGGCCATCTCGATTCCGCGAAACTCGAGAAAGTCTATCTGCCGGCGGACGGCATCACCATTGCGCTCCGCGCCAGCGGCCAATTGAAGCTTCTCTACGGGATGTGAGCCATGACATCGACATCGATATTTTTTTACCGTTCCGCCCGCCTGCTCGCGATCTGCCGCAAGCTGATGCTCGCGGCAGCCCTCCTGCCGCTATCATTTTATGTGACCACGGCCTCGGCCCAGGCTCAGACATCCTTTTATGATGCTCCGAAATCGCTGCTCGCCGGTCAACCCGGTACGCTGGTCCGCCAGGAAATCATCGAGGGAGCGCCGCTCGGCGCCACCGCCTATCGCGTCCTCTATCGGTCGACCGGAATGAAGGGAGAGCCGATCTTCGTTTCGGGCGTCGTCATCGTCCCACAGGGCGATCCGCCGCCGGAAGGGCGCCCGATCGTCGCCTGGGCGCATCCAACGACCGGTGTCACACCCGCTTGTGCGCCGTCGCTCGCAATCTTTCTGTTCCAGCAGATGCAGGGGCTGCGATCATTCGTCGAGCACGGTTACGTTGTTGCGGCCACCGACTATCCCGGCCTCGGTACACCCGAGACTCATCCTTACCTGGTCGGTGACAGCGAAGCCCGGGCCGTGATCGATTCCGTCCGTGTTGCCGCGACAATGCCCGGCGCAGGCGGTGGAAAGCGATTCACGGTGTGGGGCCATTCGCAGGGCGGACAGGCCGCACTGTTCACCGGGCTCCTTGCAAAGACCTACGCCCCGGAATTGACGTTGCTCGGAGTCGCTGCGGCAGCACCTGCGACTGACCTAGTGACGCTTATGAACGACGATATCAATTCAGTCGGGGGCAAGAACATCACCGCGATGACCCTCTGGTCGTGGCACCGCGTCTACAACGCATCGCTGGAAAAGATCCTTGACCCCAGCGCAATGCCCACGGTCGATCGCCTGGCACGCGAATGCATCGAGAGCCCGTTCGATTTGGTCGAGAGACAACGAACCGAGCGACCGCTCGAACAGCACTTTCTAACAGTAAAAGGTCCCGCGGACATCGAACCTTGGCACTCGTTACTGGCGAAGAATACACCGGGCGCGCTTCCGCCGGACTTGCCTGTCTTCCTGGCGCAGGGCACGACCGACCAGATCATCCGGCCGGAGGTCACAGAGAATTATATGAAAAAACTGTGCGCCGCTGGCAGCAAGGTCAGGATGATGATCCTGCCCAACATCGGACATGGCCGCGCCGCTCAGGCAAGCACGATGGCGGTCGTGCGCTGGATGGCAGACAGGTTCGCTGGTGAGGTAGCGCCCAGCGACTGCTCATTGTAGCGGTGCGCAGACCAGTGCATCAAACCTTAAATTGGCGTATTTCGCGCGGTGTTTAGCTAAAGCCTAAAGGACTTCTCTCATGTCTAAAGTGCTGATATCCGGCGCCAGTATTGCGGGCCCAACCCTCGCTTACTGGCTTTCCAAAGCCGGTTTCGATGTCACTGTCATCGAACATGCGAAAGCCCCTCGCCCAGGAGGCCAGGCCATCGACATTCGCGGGCCCGCGCTCAAGGTCGTCAAGGCAATGGGCTTGCTTGATCAAGTCGCATCCATGCGAACGCATCTGAAAGGAATGTCGACGCTAGATATCGACGGTCGGGAGGTATCACGCACCGAAGAACGGACGATCAGCGGAGGCAGGTTCAACAGCGGCGATATCGAGATCCTGCGCGACGATCTTGCCGGGCTTCTCCTGAGCGCGAGCCAGCGAGCGGCATCTTATAGATACGGCGACACAATCGCCGCCTTGGAACAAGACGAAAAGGGCGTATCCGTCAGCTTCGAAACAGCAGCCCCTCAACGTTTCGATCTCGTCATCGGCGCCGATGGAGTTTACTCCAACACTCGGCACATCGTTTTCGGCCATGACTCCGCTTTTATCCGGCCGCTGGGTGTCGTGCTGGCGATCTTTACGACGCCCAATTCGTTAAGTCTGCACGACTGGCAAATTGCCTATCGTGACGACGCATCGGGCTATGTGATCTATCCGGCCCGGGAAAATAAAGAGCTGCGCGTAAACCTCGGCTTTGGATTGCTTCCGGAAGACGACGTTCGAGGCAATCTTGCCGCGCAAAAGGCTTTGGTTGCGAAGCGCTGCGATCACCTGCGCGGTGATATCCCCCGTATGATTGAGGCCATGTGCGCAACCGATGACTTCTACTTCGGGGCTTTGGCGCAAGTGCGGATGGAACGCTGGTCGAAAGGCCGCGTGACGCTCGTAGGCGACGCGGCTTACTGCCCATCGCCTTTCACCGGACAGGGCACCAGTCTAGCCCTCATTGGCGCTTTCGTCCTCGCAAGGGAGCTGATGCGTAGTCCCGGAAATTTTGCAGCCGCTTTTGAACGCTGTGAGAAGCGCATGCTGCCGTTCGTTCGCAAGAATCAGGACATGCTGGATCTGTCGCGCCGCGAGCCTATTCCAGACGATGTTTTCGATGCCGCCAAGAACGCGATCGATATCGACGATCTGCTTGAGAGTAACAATTGAGTCAGCAGCTTGCAAATCGCCCGGACAACCCCAATCATCAGATTGTCAGACTTGCAGCCTTCGTTTTTTGAAGTAACTTGCGGCGGTCTTGAATTTACGAACGGGCCATCATGCTCACGCTTTATTCCTATCCGCCGCTGTTCGGCGTCGCCGACAACAACGGCTATGGTCTCAAGGTGTTCGCTTTTCTAAAGCTCACCGGCGTGCCATTTCAACACGAGCACATATTCGATGCGTCCAATGCGCCGCGCGGACAGTTGCCTTACGTCGTCGACAGCCACGATCGTGTCGGCGACAGCGATACCATCATCTCCTATGTCTCCAGAAAATACGGCGTGACGCTGGACGCGGAGTTGTCGCCGGCGCAGCGCACGGCCGATCTCCTGACCACGCGCACGCTCGATGATCTCTACTGGGTCATGTCGTATTCTCGCTGGAAAGACGAGCGCTATTGGCACCAATTTCGTGATGCGCTCAAGCGCGAGCATCCGAGCCTTACCGACGAAGGACTCATGAAAGCCAAGGAATTCAACGCCCAGCGTTACTATTACCAGGGCATCGGCCGCTTCGAGCCCGAGGCCGCGATGGCTCGCGGACTCGCCGACCTTGCTGCGCTCGCAACCTTGATCCCACCACATGGCTATGTGCATGGCGACAAGCCGACGAGTATCGATGCGGCGATCTATGGTTTTGTCGCCAATATCTACTTTTACGACATCGAGACCCCATTGAAGCAATTCGTGGTTTCGCACAGCAGCCTGACCGAACATTGCCGCGCCATCCATGCCGCGGTCAGCACGTGACCATGGATTGAGATAAGGTAGCCGATGCTGTGCAGCGCACGATCCATGCAAGCGCGGCATTGCCGGACGGTGTGGACGTGTTGTCGATGATCGCGGCGATCTGCTCGCGCGCTGTTTTAGCCTTCCGATCGCGCCGAGCATTCACTCCTTAAAGCTGTAATTTGAGACCCGAAGCGCTTCAGTTTGTAGCCGCTGACCGGGCGAACGATATCGCGGCGATTACGAATATCGGGTGGCGAGCTCGGCCCGAGCGTCGCCGCTTCGCTCACTTTGTCACCTTGCCGACCGTCAGCTTTAGGTTGATACTGACATATATCGGGCAACCTCGAATGCAATTTCGTCAACTTAGGTATTTTGTAAAAATCGTGGAGGCAGGCAGCTTTTCCAAGGCCGCCCTGGTGGTCCACGTCGCACAACCGGCCCTCAGTCAGCAGATCGCTGAGCTGGAGCAGCGCCTCGGCGTGTCGCTGCTGCAGCGCAGCGCCCGTGGCGTGCGCCCGACTGCGGCCGGGACGGTTCTCTACAAGGAGGCAACCGGGCTTCTTCACCAACTGGATCAACTGCCGCTTCTCATCCGCTCCCCCGAGGACGAGATGGAAGGCCTGGTGAACCTCGGAATTGCGATTTCGCTCGCACCCAAGGTCATTGGCGGCCTTCTTGAGGAGTGCCGATCAACGCTGCCTAAAGTCAACGTCCGTCTCTCGGACGGAGACAGCTTGTCACTTGCGAATAGAATTACGTCGACAACTCTTGACTTGGCGATCATTTACGAAGACGGGCTCGCGGCCCAGGTCATTCGAACACCGCTGTTTCGACAAAGGCTGTATGTCATATCGGCGACCCCGCTTATCGAGGGAAAGGAAACGATCACACTTCGAGAACTCGCCGACTTGCCACTCGTCCTTCCTGCACCGGGAAACGGCCGCCGCGATCTCATTGACCGTACTTTTGCGAATGCAAAGCTCAGCCATCGCGTCGTTCAGGAGGCCGATGCGCTCAGTAGCGAGATGTGGGCTGTTCGTAACGAGGTTGGATGCACAATTCTCCCGGTCGGCGATATGTCGCACTTCGGTCCGCACGCCTTCGTCAAGCCGGTTTTAATTGAACCTTCGATGCATCTCACCTGCTCGATCGTCCGTTCCGGAAACCTGCCTCTCTCGGGTGCGGCAAAAGCACTCCACGATTGCCTCCTTAAATTTATGGCGCACCGAACGCGTCAGGCAGACATGCGTGGCCTGGAATGGATCTCAAATAGCTGAGCGTCTGCTGCCGAAAGGCGATTGAATAACATCTTCTCATCTACGCCGCGCGGCGAGGGCAATCCAACGGATGAGATCCAGCGATCTGTTCTCCGGGTTTAAGCAAGCCAAACCGCCCCCGGGCGTTTCGTTCTCTCAATATGTTCCTTTATAAATTGCGCGAGCAATTTCCGGACACTGTCCGCCGCAAGCGTCAGGGAAACGTCGTTCGACCAAATCAGACAACAGGTCAGGTAAAATGCCGGTTCAATCAGCACCGGCTCGGCAAAATCGCCGAAACCAGACATATCGCCGAGATTGAGAATGGTACTTGCCGCGCCAGCGCGGACGGCGGAAAGTTCACTCGCGACTGTAACAGCCTCGGCAGCAATATTTAAAGTGAGACCGGCTTCGGCGAAAGTACGCTCAATGACGACGCGGCGCGCGTTCAGTCCGGCTGGCAAAATCAATGGAATCTTGGAGACCTCGGCGAGAGAAATCGTCGTCGCGGAGGTAACTGCTCTGGACACACTGCTTATCAGGTAATGGTTCTGCTGAAAAAGTGGCTGGCGATGCACCACCGGAAAAAATTCGTCTTCAAATGCAAACGCGAGGTCCAAACGATTCTTTTCGACTTCCTCGCGCAGGAACTCGCTGTCACCGTCGATGAATCTCAGCGTAATCTTCGGATGCGCGGCGCGACATTGCGCGATGAACGGCCCAACAAGAGTCGTGGACAGAGACGCGGGCATTCCCACGTTTACGAGCCCTTCGATATCGCCGACGCTCGAACGTACCAGGGCCGGCAAGTTTTCGTACCGACGCAAAATTGCGGAGGCCTCTTCATAAAATCTCCGGCCTATAGCCGTAGGCTTGATGCCCCGTGCACTTCTATGAAGCAGGGCAACTCCCAGCGATGCTTCCAATTCGCCAATCTGCTGGCTCAGCGCAGGCTGAGCCACATGGATGGTCCTCGCCGCCTGGGAGAAACTGCCGGCCTCGACGATCCTCACAAAGTAATAGAGATGGCGGTATTGCATCCGCCTTTCCTTCCCGCTGGCATCTGGTCAGCTCACGTTATCAGCGTAAAATTCACGATCAAGTCGGCATTGCGCAAAGCAAATCGGTCCGTCTAGCCCGCTTTATTAACCTGCACCCACGAGGCGGCCATTGACCCGAGTCCCCCTGCGCGGATTCGCGACAGCCGATCAGGTGCCGGGACGGTTCGATTAGCGAACTTCCAAGCAAGAAATACAGTTGTATCCGCTGTTCACAAGCGTCATAATTGAAAAAGGCGTGGCCCGAGCTTGCGCGCGAAGCTTAAAACAAACTCAAAATTGTGCCATGGACAACGTCGAGAAGCGCACGATCGGCAAGGTGACGCGGCGCCTCATTCCTTTTTTGATCTTGTGTTATTTCGTTGCATATCTCGATCGCGTCAATATCGGCTTTGCCAAGCTCCAGATGAACGAAGTTCTCGGCTTGAGCGAAGCCGCCTTTGGCTTTGGCGCGGGCCTGTTCTTTATCGGATACTTCCTGTTCGAAGTGCCGTCCAATATCTTCCTGGAAAAGGTTGGCGCGCGGGTCTGGATCGCCCGCATCATGATTACCTGGGGCATGATCTCGGGCGTTTTTGCCTTTGTCCCTTCAATATCGGGAATGACCGGCATTCCGGCATCGGGTGTATTTTATACTTTGCGGTTCCTGCTCGGTGCGTGTGAAGCCGGATTCTTTCCCGGCATCATCTTTTATCTGACGCTATGGTTTCCGTCGGTCTACCGGGCGCGAGTCATCAGCCTGTTCATGCTCGCGGTCCCGATTTCCTCGATCGTTGGATCGCCGATCTCCGGAGTGCTGCTCGGCCTCACCGGATGGGGCCTGCAAGGCTGGCAATGGCTGTTGATTCTTGAAGCGTTGCCCTCAGTCGCGGTCGGCATCGGCGTTCTATTCTATCTCACCGATTTTCCGCGCCAGGCGCGCTGGTTGCAGCAAGACGAGATCTCCTGGCTGGAAGACGTCCAGGCCTCCGAGAGGCGAAACAAGGAATCAGTCGAACGCCTTTCGTTGTGGCAAGCACTGACCGATCCGCGAATACTGCTGTGCGCTCTGGTCTATTTCTGTATTCAAGCCGGAAACTACGGCGTCGCGTTTTTTCTGCCGACTATCATCAAGGGTTTGGGCGCAACGAACACCCAGACCGGATTTCTCACAGCGCTTCCGTTTGTGTTCGGCGCTTTCGGCATGGTGCTGTTCGGCCTTCATTCCGACCGGACCATGGAACGGAAACGTCACGTCGCGGTGGCGTTTCTGATGTCGACAGTGGGTTTTGGATTAGCGGCACTGGTTCACAGTCCCGCTCTAACAATAGCGCTGTTTTGTTTCGCGCAGATCGGAAACTCGGCGGCCTCGCCGATGTTCTGGCCTCTCCCGGCGAGTTTCCTGAGTGGAGCTTCCGCCGCCGCTGGTATCGCTGCAATCAACTCGCTTGGAAATCTGTCCGGCTTCGCGGCACCTTATGCGATAGGTTACCTGAAGGATATGACCGGCAATTTTGCCGTGGGTCTGTTGCTGTTGTCAGCATGCTCTTTGCTTGGAGCAATCGTCGTTTTATTGCTTCGGATCGATGTCAGGCGCGAGAATCTATCTACTGAAGTGGTGATGGCGCGGCAGTCGGCGTGAACAATGGCGGCCGCATTTGGCAGCAGTCTATTGTCCTTTTCGAGGACGCCTTGGCAATTGCCTGACGGGATCGGCCGGCATGTATCCATGCTGAAGCTTGCATAGAAGGCATAATTAGTCGTCTATTTTCCTGCACTGCAATCGCCCGGCAAATCGGCTGATTACGGATGTAAGCGGGCCTTCAATGGGCATCTACGGGGTCCCGGTCACCGCGGGCGGTTTCCAGCTCCCGTTGATTATTGATGGATCCTTGGCACTCGGCCAGTACATCCGCATCGTGACATTGAAATTGCCGTCGGGCGCCGGAAGCCAATTCAATTCCTTGTCAGCACCGGGCGATTCATGTTGGATATAGATATCCAGCGAACCGTCGTTATTGCGCGTGAGGGGCATCCAGCTGCTTATCGCATAGCGATTGATCGAATTCTCCACGAAGTACGATTGCGGATCGTACATTGTCACCGACCAAAATGCATTGACGGGCGGCGTGAGGCCCGCTTCAAAATGAAGCCTATATCGATTGGCACCATTGAGGGGCTTGCTTTCGCCGTCTATGAAAGTGGTCGGATAGAGCGCGTCCTCGGGCAAATTCGCGCCAAAGGCGATCAAGGCAATGAAGGCCCGGGTGTCGTAGTCCGCCCCGAAGGAGGCGATGTCCATCTTGGGAATACGCCAACCATTGACGGAGGCTCCCATCTGCGTCGCTTTTTTCTGGAGTAGCCCGATTGCGACCTTGACTGCTCCGTCCAACTCTTTTGCGACCGCCGGATCGAGCTTGCCGGGGTCAAACGGCTCTCCGGGGACCACGCCGATCGCCTTCAGCTTGGCGAGAACAGGTGCGTCGGCAGCCGGCGGTGGGTTGGATTTCAATAATCTTGCGAAGGCGGCGAGAAATTCCACACCTGTCATACGCTGAAGTTCTTCGACCGGCGGCGTTTTCATGTCAGCGGCGAGGTCAACGACACCTTCCGGTGCAGTGTACGGTTTGCCGAATTGCGATAGCGGAACGAGTTTGAAGCCCGCCTGTATTGCATGCACGGCCGCGTAATCGCCCGGTCCGTTGGTCTGGGTTCGTCCCAGAATCCAAACCGTATTCGTGGGTGATTTGAATTCCTGCATGCCGGCGGGGACATTCCCTGTCCAGTTTGGGCCAGTCACGACGAAGGCTTTCGCTTGAGTACCAGTCGTTCGTGCACCCGGAGTCGCGAAGACGTTGGTCCAGGCATCGAGCATCGGCAGCAGATAGTAACGGCCATTCGTATCGGGAACCGAAAGCACCAGGGGCTCGACCGAGAGATCCAGAAAGGCCGACGAGTAGAGCGTGTCGACATTGGCCCGGACGACGTTCTTGAACGTCGCCGGAGGAAAGATCGGCGCATGAGCAAACTGATTTACCGGCGCCGCCATTCCCGTAGGATGCTTGACGTTGGTCGATCTCTTCATCGTTAGATCCATCATCACGAGTGGCAACCCGTAGATGACGGCCTGCACCGCTGTATCCATAACTAGACCTTCTCTAGTGGGCGTCGTGTCTCCACGACCATTCGCGCTCGGCGTGGCTGGCGGACTAGCTGAGGGCGTTTGCATTTGCGCGGCCCCCGGATGGGTCGTGACGAGACCAATAGCCAATGCGGAAACCGCCTTCATCAGGCGATTGGAGGCCGATGACCTCCAGCGGTGCGCGACTGCGGCAACGGCGATGCTCAACAACCCGATGGTCAGCAATATCATATCTTCCTCCTTACCGATTAGAGATTTCGGTTGAATACCTTGTCCATCCAGCCCCCGCATTCTTGGGCTCTGTCGACTGAAATCAGGCTGTGCCATCGGCGGCTCGCCGTCTATGATCCTCTCAACTCAGCGTAAACTAAGACTGCTCCGCATCTCAACATCAGCCAGTGAAAAACGAAATTGACGAACGGCAACGCCGGCCGCAAGCTTGCCTGCGGTCCGGAAAGGCTCCGAACATGTCGCAAGTTTCCGAGGAAAAAGCCCCCAAGCAGCCGAGAACCCGGCGTCGGCTATGGACCCTCGTCGCCATCATCGCGATACTTGCTTTTCTCTATCTCGTGCCGGATGCGTTCGTCGCCTATACTGAGGACGCCTATGTTCGCTCGGACTTCGTGGAAGTCGCGTCCGAGGTAGTCGGCATTGTCGACCATGTCGAGGTGATGAACGACCAGAAAGTCGCGGTCGGTACACTCCTTGCGACCATCGATCCAAAGCCGTTCGATCTGGCGATTGATCTCAGTCAGAGGAGCGTCGATCAGGCATCTTCTGCCGCCCAGATGAAGCAGGACGAGGCTCACGTGCTGACCGCCCAACTCGATGCTGCCAGGGCAGGCGTCACACTCGCGCAGCGGGACTATGAGCGTTCCGCTACGCTGGTGAAAGATCAAACCGTTTCCCAGGAGATCATGGACCGGGCAACGGACGAGCGCCAAAAAGCGCTTGACGCTGTTGCGGGCGCGGAAGCTAGAGCTCGCGTCAATGCAGCTGCCGCGGCGGCAGCTATGGCCGACGTGGACGTCGCGAAAGCGCAACTCGCGCTGGCGCAATACAACCGTTCCCGTACCCGCATCGTCGCGCCCATCTCGGGATACGTCACCAATCTCTCTCTCCGCCCGGGGGTCTATGCCAAGCCGGGTGAGCCGATTATCGGCCTTGTCGATGACAGCCAATGGCGTGTGGTTGCCAACTTCAAGGAGTATGTCGCCTCCCGCCTGAAACCGGGTATGCGCGCATGGATATGGCTCGACAGTCATCCCTGGCGATTGTTTGCGGCGCGCGTCGTCAGCATCGGGCGAGGCATCTCGCGCGAGCAGGATCAAGGGCGCTTGCTGCCCTACGTGGCGCCTACCACCGATTGGATCCGTCTCGCACGCAGAATGCCGGTGACGTTTGTCCTTGAACCCAAGCCGGACGTGCTTCTGTTTATGGGTGCAGACGCGCGCGTTCTGCTTTTCCCCTGAGGATAGCAGGATGCGGCCAACGAATTATGGCTTTCGACTGACGGAGGCTTTGAGAGCAGAAATCGAGGGATTCTCCTTTTCGGGCCGTACCGCGAGACTGGCATTTCGCACGGCGCTGGCAAGCGTCCTGTCCATCGTCGCTGCGATGGTTCTTCATCTCGATAATCCCTATTGGGCTGGAATCACCGCCATCTCGATCACCCTTCCCGACATCTCGAGCTCGATCGCGCGCAGTATCGACCGGTGTCTCGGCACGATTATCGGAGCGGGTGTGGGCTATTTCGGCGCGCACTTCGTGGACGACCATCTCATCTTTCAATCCATCATCGCCATCGCGGTTGCCTTCGGAATTTACGGGGTCGAGCGCACGGCACATGGCTATGCCGTGTTGCTGGGCTCAGTGACGGTAATACTCGTCATGTTCGGGTCACTCGAAGCACCGGAAAGCGCACTCAAGCTTGCGGTTTACCGTTCCATGGAGATTATGGTGGGAGTTGCTGTCTCGTATGGCGTTGAGCTCGCGCTCGCCGCCTCGGCTGAAGCCTTGCCCCTTCCGGTGAGGCCCGGCATATTCGCCGGCCCGCTGGATGAGGGGATGCTTGCAGCCGCCGTCACCGGCGGCATTGCTACCGCAAGCATTCCGCAAATCTGGGAAGGTCTTCAACTTCCTGGCCTCGATCAAACGCCGATCACCGCCTTCGTAATCCTGGTGGCAATGCGTCGTGAACCCGCCTGGACTGCACTCAACCGCGTTACCGGCTGTCTGATGGGAGGAGCCTATGGCCTCGTGTGTCTGAGGCTGGTTGATGACAATACTGTGTTGTGGCTTCTGCTCCTTTTCTTCGGACTCTACCTGTTCAGTCACATCAAGCACGGAAACGCAGAGCTTTCCTATAGCGGGCATCAGGCGGCGGTCGCGACAATCCTGTCCATGGTGCAAGGACTTTCACCGTCTCCCGACATTCTGCCGTCCGTCAATCGTCTCGTCGGCATGATGGGAGGCATTGTGGTCGTCGTCGCCGCGGCCGCCGTGATCGAACCCCTTGTTGTGCGCCCTATCGGGCTAATCATGACACGATGGCGGAGGCTTTAGCCGATCACCGTGGAACTCCGCCATCTCGCCCCTACGGCCGCACTTCACCCGGTGGCGCACAGTAGACTTTGTCTCCATCAGCCGACCCGCTGGGATCAATTGATCGCGGCGGACCTGTCGGTCGAGATCGAGGCGCTACTGTCCGAAAAAATCGACACGGTTCCGGAGATGCGTCGATCCCTTCGGGAGTTCGGTCAGAGCCGGGTTCGATTCCGGTTGGGGGAATTGTGGAGTCCGGAACGGTATAGGCGTGCCCGCTGCCCGAAGCCTGCTGTCTTATTTTTTCGGCTAACCACGCGTCATCCTGTTGGTATTTGTGTTGGTATCGGCCGGTGGCGCGTGCGCCAGTCCCAAACAGATCAGGACCGACGTCGATTGCCGCGCCGCCCGACCGAAATTCGACAATGGCGCGTGGAGCCCCGCCAAGATTTCCGACGTGACCGGCGGCGGTCTCTATCTCTTCGTCACGTCGGACCAGAGCAGGCCCGGCAACGCTGCCTCCAAGCCGTGGCGGATGTCGATGCAAAGGAGCGCGATGCAGTAGACAAGCTGCAGAAGCTGATCGCGGAATCGCTCGGTCAGCAGTTGAATGGCCAAAAACAGTTCTTTTACGATCCGTCCGGTTTCGTCTATTCGCGGGATGTGCCGCTGCGCGCAATCATTGCCGCGGCGTGAAGCTGAGGCCGGCGCGCTTCGACCCTGCTCCACGAGTAGTGCGCGTTCGACGGCGACGTAGTGGGAACCCAACTCGCCCACGATACGTAGAAAATCGAAAGAGAAAAGACCGAAAAACAATTCAATAGCTCTGCTGAAAAAAATGAGCTGGAATTGAGTTTGGGTAAAAAAATATCTCAATGCGAAGACTCGGGGCGGAATTGGCCCTGTCTTCATAATTTAGCTGGACTAGCAAGGTCCTTAACCTAGCTCATTTGCACTTACTGCTGTCAGCTAAGTCAGAGCTTTCGCGTCACGAAGTTTGCCGTTCCACAAGCCAGAATTCCAGGCGAACCAAGGTGCCGCCCAAAATGCGGATACTTGGCTCGCCAGGACGAGCGTCAACACGGCTGGCGTCATCATCGAAAAGCGCTCCGGGAAATAGCGACGGTCCGGCCGTTGGTCAGCATTACAGCCTTTACCTTTTCAAAGGCCCGCTGCTCGATCTGGCGAACACGCTCCCGCGATATTCCGTATTCGGCGGCAAGCTGTTCAAGGTTTAACGGCTCGTCCGTCAGCCGGCGGGCGATGAAAATCTGACGTTCGCGTGGGTTAAGGGTGCCAATGGCGTTGCGTAGAATCTGATGGCGATAGGTTGCCTCCTGCTGCTCGGCCAGCGTGGCTTCCTGAGTCTCCGAAGGGTCGGCAAGCCAGTCCTGCACCTGTTCGGCGCCACCTTCGTCATGAACAGGTACATTCAAGGAAACGTCGCCCCGCAGACGACGATTCATTTCAACGATATCTCGCTCGGCGACCTTGAGACGTTCCGAAATCAGTTTGACCTGGTCTGGCCGCAAATCACCGTCCTGCAGCGCCGCGATTGCGCTTTTGGCCCGCCGTAGTTTGAAGAATAATTTCTTCTGACTGGCGCTCGCCGCGATCTTCACGAGCGACCATGAGCGAATAATGTAGTCCTGGATGGTGGCCTTGATCCACCACATCGCATAAGTCGAGAGGCGAACACCGCGGTCCGGATCAAAGCGCCTAACGGCCTGCATCAGGCCAATATTGCCTTCAGACACGATTTCTGAGATGGGGAGCCCGTAGCCGCGATAGCGCATCGCGATTTTTGCGACCAACCTGAGATGGCTAGTGACCAGATGAAATGCGGCGTCGCTATCCCGGTGTTCGCGCCAGCGCCTCGCGTAGGCAACCTCTTGCTCAGGCTCGAGCATGGGAAATTTGCGTATCTCGGCCAGGTATTTGGATAATCCGCCATCAACGGACGGAGCCGGCAAAGTTGCAATGTTAATCATTTTTAGCACCCCGGTCGCTGATGGCGTGGTGGGGTGTATCGACCAAATCAAAAAAGCGGTCGAAATCGATGATTAGACGGAGCGGGCTAAACGCAGTGGTCCTCATAACCAATCCTCCAAGGAGCAAGTTGGGTACGAGCAGGCGTCGGACACCTCCGGCGCCCGTCTCTGCCGGGCCCCGAAGGGCGCCCGGACCGCTTGTCGCGGCACGCAAAAAATTATCAAACCGATTTTCGGTTTCAAGAAAAAAAGCGCCAATTTTTGTCTAAGGCTAATTTTTGGTTGCCCGGTATAGCGGCCGATTGCCGCTAACGCCGACGCAGCCCCACGCCGTCGGCAAGCGCTGCGTTAATGTCCGAGCGTAGTTTGATGTGCCAACTTGCGCACCTAACACTCAGGCAACGAGACGCTGCAATTCAGTTTCGGCAATCGCGACCACCCGGGTGAGGCGATGTCGATGTTCGGCATCAAGATCGCGAGCTGTGAGAAGCCGCCCGCAATGTTCGATAACTCTGCGTTGGCTCTCCAACAGGAAGGATCGGACGCGTGGGGGAAGTGCCTCAGAAGCGGCTGCCTCGTGCCGAAACCGAAGGCTGGTCGGTAAGTCGGGCATAATCGATGAACGAATTGAGTGGCAGGTTCGGGATGCGATCCGCAACAGTTGTCCGCAGATCGCATCGCCGCTATGGCACGAACTAGCTGACCGCCGGTTTCTCTTTATCGCGCTCGTCCGGATCGAGTTTGATTCCCGATGGATTCAGGACCGGCCAACGCAGTGTGTCGATCTTAACGCCGGCATTCCAGTTCAGCCAAGGCACAGAATCCAATGACGGGTTTGACGGTAGTGCGATGCTTTCGAAGACGTTCGACTTCGGTTGACTGCCCGGGCTTTCCATTCCCCAAGCCGCCAGCGACGGCAGTGTCAGAATTGCTGCTATCGAGGCCGTGAGAATTCCTCGGGCCACACGCCGTCGAGGCACGTGTTTCTCCGCACGAGCGGAGACAATGATTCGATCAGTGATCATTTCATCCTCCTATCGTTCGAAAACTTATCCAGGCGATGGTCGCGAAGCTCATGGCGAACATGAGTTGGTTCAGCGCCCTCACCCTGTTCTTACGCAGCCTTTCCTGAATACGGGTTCTCATCCCAGATTCCTTTCGTCGGTTGCTCTCCTTTCATGAGGTGGACGAGCCCGGACTTTGCAGGCCGAGCTCGTGGTCAATCAGAAGTCCATCGGCGGCACTGCCGGGGCGGCCTCTGCCTTCTTCGGCTTTTCGGCGACCAGCGCTTCGGTCGTGATCAAAAGCGAGGCCACCGAGGCCGCATCCTGCAACGCCGTGCGAACGACCTTGGCGGGGTCGATCACGCCAGCCTTCACCAAATCCTGGTATTCACCAGTGGCGGCATTGAAACCCCAGTTGTAGCTGCTGTTCTCCAGCAGCTTGCCGACGATGAGCGAGCCATCCTCGCCGGCGTTCTGGACAATCTGCCGCGCCGGCACCTGGATTGCGCGGCGTACGATATCGACGCCGGCCTTCTGGTCCGGGTTGACGGTTTTGACAGACTCGAGCGCTTTGAAGGCGCGGAGCAACGCGACACCGCCGCCGGGAAGGATGCCTTCCTCAACCGCCGCGCGCGTGGCATGCAGCGCATCATCGACGCGATCCTTTTTCTCCTTGACCTCGACCTCGGTGGCGCCGCCAACGCGGAGAACCGCGACGCCGCCCGCGAGCTTTGCGAGACGCTCTTGCAGCTTCTCGCGGTCGTAGTCGGACGTGGTCTCCTCGATCTGGGCCTTGATCTGCGCGACGCGGGCGTCGATGTCCTTCTTGGCACCGGCCCCATTGACGATGGTGGTATTCTCCTTGTCGATCACCACCTTCTTGGCGCGGCCGAGCATGTTGAGCGTGACATTCTCGAGCTTGATGCCGAGGTCTTCCGCGATCGCGGTACCGCCGGTGAGGATCGCGATGTCCTCCAGCATCGCCTTGCGGCGATCGCCGAAGCCCGGTGCTTTCACGGCCGCAATCTTCAGGCCGCCTCGAAGCTTGTTGACGACAAGCGTTGCCAGAGCCTCGCCTTCTACGTCCTCGGCAACGATCAGGAGCGGCTTGCCCGTCTGCACCACTGCCTCCAGCAGCGGAAGCATCGTCTGCAAGCCGGACAGCTTCTTCTCGTGAATCAGGATGTAGGGGTCTTCCAGTTCGACCCGCATCTTCTCCGAATTGGTCACAAAATACGGCGAGACATAGCCGCGGTCGAACTGCATGCCTTCGACGACTTCGAGCTCGGTATCGAGGCTCTTGGCTTCCTCGACCGTGATGACGCCTTCGTTGCCGACCTTCTGCATGGCTTCGGCGAGGAAGCGGCCGATTTCGCTGTCGCCGTTGGCCGAGATCGTGCCCACCTGAGCGATCTCGTCATTCGAGGTGACTTTCTTGGCGTGCGCCTTGAGATCGCCGATGATCGCCTCGACCGCGAGATCGATGCCGCGCTTCAGGTCCATCGGATTGATGCCGGCGGCAACCGATTTCGCGCCTTCCCTTACGATGGCCTGGGCCAGCACAGTGGCCGTAGTGGTACCGTCGCCGGCCAGATCATTGGTCTTGGACGCTACCTCGCGCACCATCTGCGCGCCCATGTTCTCGAACTTGTCCTCAAGTTCGATCTCCTTGGCGACAGTGACGCCGTCCTTGGTAATGCGCGGTGCGCCGAAAGATTTTTCGATCACGACGTTGCGTCCCTTGGGACCGAGCGTGACCTTCACCGCGTTCGCCAGTGTGTCCACACCCCGCAGCATCCGCTCGCGGGCTTCGGATGAAAACTTTACATCCTTGGCAGCCATAACTTCTCTCCTTTCTCTTGAATGACTGTCATCCTGCCGACGGCTTCAGGCCGCCTTCTTCAACTTGCCGGTGTGTCGACGATTCCGAGCACGTCGCAGTCCTTCATGATGAGGAGATCCTCGCCGTCGATCTTGACCTCGGTGCCCGACCATTTGCCGAACAGTATGCGGTCCCCGGCCTTGACTTCGAGCGGGACAGTTTGCCATGCTCGTTGCGCGCGCCGGGCCGACGGCGACGACCTCGCCTTCCTGCGGCTTCTCCTTCGCGGTGTCGGGAATGATGATGCCGCCGGCGGTCTTCTCTTCGGCATCGATACGGCGCACGACGACGCGGTCGTGCAACGGGCGAAAGTGCATGCAAATCCTCCTTCAGCTCAGCGATGTCATTTGACCGGAGCCGGCAACCAGCCCCCGGCGGAAACCGAACTAGGGACAGAGGAAATTCCGTTCAAGAGGGTCGCTAAAATTTTTTGGCACTCCAGGTGGAAGACTGACAGAAAGGCCTTGAAGGTCAGAGAAAACAACCCAGCTAATTGCCCGCCCATCCTTTTATCCAATTGTAATGAAAGGAGAAATCATGCTGCATTCGGTTTTTCGCCGGTCCGCGCCGCTCACCGGGCTGGTTTGGTTGGCGTTGGTTCAAACCGCATTCGCCCAAATTCCTGATCTCGGCATTGGCCGCATCCCTACCTTGGCGCCTCTGGTGAAGGAGGTCACGCCGGCCGTGGTGAACATCTCGGTGCAAGGAAAAATCCGGGAAGATAACCCGCTCTATCATGATCCGTTTTTTCGCGAGTTCTTCGACGTTCCAAAGCAGCTCGAAAAGGAGATCAACGCAACGGGCTCCGGCGTGGTTGTGGACGCTCAGAAGGGTTACGTGCTCACTGCAAATCACGTCGTAGCTGCAGGAGTCGCTGCTGCAGATCAAGACAAAAGACGGACGGAAATTTACAGCGAAGGTGGTGGGACGTGACGCTCCCACCGA
>CAVVLH010000017.1:0-49251 GCA_963748805.1 uncultured Alphaproteobacteria bacterium
TCGCTCTCCCTCAGAGATACCCGGCGGGAATGCCGAACGGAGGCCGGAGCGAGACACGCCGGAACGGGAAAGCAGCGGTGCGGAAGCCCTGCAGCGCGAAACCGAAGCGCCGGAAAGGAAGGCGGCGGAAGACCTGGAAAAGGAAATGCGCCGTTTCCGCACCCGGATGCTTGTGCGCCATGCCCGCGCCGTGGATGCGATCTTCGAGGCGCAGGAGATGGGCAGCGAGGCCAGTCCCGAGCAGGTGAAAGAACTTCAAAAGGCCCGCCGGATCTTCGAGGAGGTGCGGCCCTACGGCTCGGTCGATGCTGAAGCCGCCTACAAGAAGAACCCGGATCTTGTCCGCGAGGCGGCTGACGGCCGGCTCAACCGCGCCATCCGCGCGCTCCAGTTGGAGACCGAACTGCGCATCAATCCGGGCCGTCGCGCCGACCGCTTCGTGGACGACTGGCAGAAGCTCGACCAGGCCAGTCTGCGCCGATATCAGGCGGGCGACATCTCCGGCTACAGGTCCGCACGCTCGGCGATGGGTGACATGGCGAGAAGCCTCGAACGCGATCCGCAACTGGAATCCCTCCTCGCCAACCGAAAGCACGAGCTCGGCATCTCCTTCGAAACAGGCCGCAGGCTCAGCCTCGAACTCTCCTTTGCCCACGGCCTCGACCTCGGCCGAGGCCGGGGCATCGGAATTTGACCCGTCCGATTCACCGCCGAGCCTTCGCCACCGTGCGACGACGGAGGAAAACCCTCTTGCAAGTTATTGAATGCTTGACCTGTCTGGTCTCGGCAGTCAAAGTCAGCAGGAGGCACCGCGGCCATGCGCGAGCCAGATCGTATCATCCGCTTGAAAACCGTCCTCGCCAGGACCGGGCTGTCCCGGTCCACCATCTACCGCAAGATCGCCGAGGGCACGTTCCCGGCCCAGCTCAAGATCAGCGTCAACGGCACCGGCTGGCGTGAATCCGACATCAACCGCTGGATCGCCGATCCCGACTCCTGGCGTCCGAAACGCGAGCTCGGTCAGGTCTGATTCCACTGCTCAAGGGGAAGGGGCGCGAGCGCCGGCTCCGTCGCAAAGATTCTAAGTTGCGTAAGATTGCATCGGGTAACGCTGCGCAAGTCACGACGACTGATGATGTTCCCGCCGGGCGAGGCTAAACCTGCGACGAAGCGATCGCCGATAGGATCGCCAACGAGCACAAATAACGTCGGAATTGTCCGCGTCGGCCGCAGTAGCGCAGCGGTCACTGGCGTCGAGTGTACGAGGATCGTGTCCGGCTGCATCAACTCCTTCGCAAAAATCCGCATCCGGCCAAGGTTGCCGGCGGTCCAACGAACATCCATCTGTAGATTGCGGCCGTCGGTCCAACCTATCTGCCGCCCTCTAAATGAAAGAGGCCGCCCACTGAGACGGCCTCTTGTTTTCGGTAGCCAGCTTGGGCGGACTTATTCACAGCGGTACTCCTACCGGGCGGTGGGGCGGCGCTTTCGGCGCGGCATCGCCAGCGTCGCCGTCGGCATCATTTGGACGATCAACCTTGGGCGAGGCCGGAGGTGAAACTTTAGGTGCGATAGCGGCGCTGCTTGCGCCACCAATTCCTGAAACGCTCATTCCATTATTTCCTTTGTTGATATCGCTGTGGAAGCTCAGAACGCCTACTGATCTCACAATGTCCAGATATCAGCGCGGGATACGGGTCTTTCATTGATCGAAGTCGCTACCCAATGATCTACCGCAATCTCTACATTCGGCAGGCAACTCCCCGACAGCGCGCTTCCATCACCGAAAGGGTCAAACTCGGAAGTCGCCGGTCGCAATCGTGAGGTCCGGTTTATCCCGAACGCAGGTTTAACGCGGACGTCGCACTATCATCGAGGCCGTCTTTCAGCGCGTCCGCGAAGGGGCCAACAGCGGTAGTAGCCCGCACTCCGCCTCGGAGGCGGGGCGCGGCCAGAACGCTCCTCATCACGCAGCCCGGCGCCCTGACACAAGCTCGCTGACGAACTTGCGCGCTTCTTCTGACAAGTCAAATTTGACCAGTGTCGTTCCGTCATCCTTGCGCGCGAGAGAGCCCTTCAATTCAGTCGGAATGCCATCGATAACGAGCGTGAGCGGTGTGTTGACGGCTACCTCAGGGTAGGCTTCCTCGATTATCGCGCCTCCCAAAGAGAGTTCGCGAACCATCACGCTGGCAGATTTGCCCTGCAGCTTGAGGGTGGCCGGACGACGAATATTGATGCGGGAGGAACTGCGGCGATCCACGTCGCTTGTCGATGTGCGGATCACCCGGACAAGCGTCGCGCGAAGGGCGTCGACCTTGTTGGCGATCTCAGCGGAACCGTCGCGTATTTCCGAGGCGCGCCGGCCGGTCTCGACGGCCTCATTGGACACAGAGACGATCTGTGACGCCACCTCGCGGGCCGCAAGTGAGGTTTCCTCGACGGTGCGGGCAATTTCCAGCGTGACCGAGCTTTGCTCGTCGATGGCGTGGGCGATGGTCGAGGACACTTGCTCGACATTGCGAATTACTTCGCCGATGCCAACGATGGAGGCTACCGAGGCCTGCGTCGCTTCTTGGATTTCCGTGATCTGCTGGGCGATTTCGCTCGTCGCCTTGCCAGTCTGCTCGGCCAACGACTTCACTTCAGCGGCCACGACCGCGAAGCCGCGGCCGGCCTGACCGGCGCGGGCGGCTTCGATGGTCGCATTGAGTGCCAATAAATTCGTCTGGCTCGCGATCTCGCTGATCAGGTTGGTTACTGCCCCCACCCGACCTGCGGCTTCGGACAATTTGGCAATCGTTGTTTGGGCCCGAGTTGAAGCGGTGACGGCTTCAAGGGTAAGGGCGCGTGATGATTTGACCTGGGAAGCGATTTCAGAGATCGAAGCGCTCAGTTGCGAGGAGGCGTTGGCGACCGTCTGGGCATTGGCAAGCGCTTCTTCGGCGGCCGCAGCGACGCTGTTGCTGTTCTTTCCAAGCAGGAGTGCGCTGTCGGTCATGGAGACCGCATTCTTGGCCATCCGTTCGGTGCCATTCGCGACTTCGCCGACCGCGAGGTTGGTTTCACGCTCGACCGTCTCGGCCATTTCCTGCAAGGCGTTGCCTTTGGCCTTTTCGGTGATCTGCCGCCGCTCTTCTTCCAGATTTGCTTCGTTTCTGGCTTTTTCGGCCGCCTTGACCTTGAATTGCTCGATAGAGCGCGCCATGTCGCCCAGCTCATCGCCGCGACCCAGCCCCGGCAGCTCAATACCAAAATTGCCTTCGCCGAGCTTCGTGACCGCGGAGGTCATAGCGACCAGTGCCGAAGACATCGTACGTGCGATGATCAGAGTGACCGTGCCCAAAAGGCCAACCACAATCAGCGCTGCAATGATTACCTTGCTGATGCTGTCCCAGAGCTGAGCCTGCAAATCGTCGATGTAAACGCCGGTGCCGATGACCCAGCCCCACGGTTCAAACCCCATCACATAAGACAGCTTCGGCTGTGGCGCATCCTTGCCAGGCTTTGGCCATTGATACTCGACGAAGCCCGGCCCCTTGCTCTTCACGACGTTAGCGAACTCGACGAACAGGTGTTTACCATTGGGGTCCTTGATATCGGCAAGGTCCTGGCCGTTCAGCTCGGGCTTCGCCGGGTGCATGATCATTCGCGGTGCGAGATCATTGATCCAGAAATAGTCGTTGTTGCCATAGCGAAGCTTGGATATCCGGGCCGCTGCGTTCTTTTGGGCGAGGCCATCGGCCGAATGATCACGAACCGACGCATCGTATTCCTCGCGGGCAATCGTCACGGCAATCTGCGTGAGGTGGTTCAGCTCATCCTGGCGTTGTTTTTTAAGCGAATCGGCAAGGTTGTTCGCCTGCATTGCCGCCAAACCGATCAAGCCGCAGAAGCTCAGCCCGATGATGCTGTAAATTCGAAAACCCAGGGAAAAGCGCATGTCCGCAACAACCCAAGCCAGGACCAAGAATCAAAATGTTTGCCACTGTCGCATCGAGAGGCTGCCGGACAGTTAATGTGGACTGGACCAGCGCATCCGTAGTTTTACGTGCCCGTCCATCCGTCGCGATGGTTTGCAGCGGTCGTACGATCATTTGCCCTGGTGGGCCGGACTACCTGGCAATCTGATTGACGATCGTCAGACGGCAACGATTGCGAGCTTGAGGCCGAGTGGAGATTTCCGAACGACCCGTGTGATGGGCTTTCTCCTTTTGCTGCCTTGAATAGTAATGCCGTCTTTGTTCGAAAGCTGTCACTTCTACCCTGAAAGGGCGATGACGTCTGAGGCAAGCAATGAATGAACCTTGGAGATCGTCGACTTCCTAGATGATTCAAAAGCCGCAGAGAGCGGCCAACCCAAGTACTTCCGCTCCGCCATCAGAAGCGGACCTCTTTCAGGAGACGCGCTAACCCGCGGTCACGTCGACCACCTCGTTGCCGTCGAGCACCTGATGGGCGCGGTCGCGATCGAGGTCGCCTTCCCAGGCCGCGATCACGACGGTGGCGACGCAATTGCCGATCAGGTTGCCGAGCGCGCGCGCCATGCCGATGAACCAGTCGACCGACAGCACTAGCACGAGCCCGATTGCCGGGATGCTCGGCACCGCGTTCAGGGTCGCCGCCAGGATCACGATCGCCGAACCCGGGACGCCGTGTGCGCCTTTCGAGGTGATCAGCGATACGCCGAGCACCAGCAGAAGGTCGCCGAACGAGAGTGGCGTGTTGGTCGCCTGTGCGATGAAGACCACCGCCAGTGTCAGGTAGATCGAGAACGCATCCAGGTTGAAGGAATAGCCGGTCGGGATCACGAGGCCGACGACCGATTTCTTCACGCCGAGCCATTCGAGCTTGCGCATGATCTGCGGCAGCACAGCGTCCGACGAGGCGGTTGCCAGCACGATCGTTAATTCCTCGCGCAGGTAGGCCAGGAATTTGAGAATGTTCAGCCCGGCGAGCGCCATCACGCCGCCGAGGATGCCGAGCACGAAAATCGCGAGCGCGACGTAGTAAAGGGCGACCAGCGAAACCAGTTGCTTGAGTGACCCGACGCCGTATTGCCCGACCGTGTAGGCGACGGCGCCGAGCACGCCGAGCGGCGCCACGCGCACGATCAAACCCATCGCGCGGAACAGAACGGTGGATACCGCATCGATCAGTGAGGAGATTTTCTCGCTCTTTTCACCGCCGACCAAAGCGAGGCTGGTGCCGAAGATGATGGCGAAGAACAGCACCTGAAGCACGTCGTTGCGCGACAGCGCGTCGAACGAGGTGGTCGGGATGATGTTCATGAGGAAGCTGCCGATGCCGCCGCCTTTGAGCTTGTGGGCGTTGTCGGCGTAGGCGCTGAGCGCATTCTTGTCGAGCGTCGATGTGTCGATATTCATGCCGTGGCCGGGGCCGAACAGATAGGCGAGCAGGAGACCGACGATCAGCGCCACCGTGGTCATCGCTTCGAAATAGACCAGCGCCTTGACGCCGACGCGTCCGACCTTCTTGAGGTCGCCGGCGCCCGCGATGCCGTGGACGACGACGCAGAACACGATCGGTGCGACGATCATGGAAATCAGCTTCAGGAAAGCGTCGCTGAAGATCTTCAGGCTGACGGCGAAATCGGGAAACTTCACGCCGAGCACGATCCCCAGCACCAGCGCGGCAAGGACCTGAACGAATAGCGATGTATAAAGCGGCTTGCGTGCGACCGGTGCGGTCGTCGTCGTAATGGTGGCCATCGAACGTCCCCCTTCGATCCAGATATTTTTAAACAAGCCCTTGGCTGGAGCAGCAAATTCCACGCCAGAAATTTCAAAGTCGGTCCCGATCTCTTCGGAAAGGCGAAAAAGCTAATGTTTCAGGCACGAAGACAGCGGTCAACACGCCGTCTTCTCGGAAGCCGTGAGCGACGCCTCGTGTCACCTCAAGCTGGTGCGGGCGAAGGCAGCCTAGGGCATCTTGCATGCATCACCGCGCTTAACGAATGAGCAAGTGAGCGACGAAGGTCGATTGCGGATGGCTGCAACGACGTTGAGCAGAACGTGCAACCGGCTGAAAACAAGGCAAATTTCAAAGCCGGCCAACGCGAATGCGCGTTGTACACAATGGCACAGCCTTTGCTTAGCTCCATTTTGAGTCTTGCTTCCGTGTTTTCAGAGTTCTCTCAAGCGTCGGGAGGCGCAACTCGTGGCAACCTTAAAGCAGCTACCGAAGGGCGTCATCGCCGCGGAGCCGGAGCCAATCGCGCTCGACTGGTCGGTTACCGCGCTGGTCATCATCGATATGCAGCGCGATTTCATGGAGCCCGGCGGCTTCGGCGAGACGCTCGGCAACGACGTGTCGCGGTTAGCCACCGCCGTCAAACCGATCGCCTCCGTGCTGAAGGCCGCCCGAGACAGCGGCATGCTCGTCATTCATACCCGCGAGGGCCACTCGCCTGATTTGTCGGACGCGCCGCCTGCCAAGGTCGAGCGTGGCGCACCAAGCCTGCGCATCGGCGACCCCGGCCCGATGGGACGGATTCTGATCCGCGGCGAGGCCGGGCACGACATTATTCCCGCGCTGTATCCGATCGACGGCGAGGTCGTGATCGACAAGCCGGGGAAGGGTGCGTTCTACGCCACCGAACTCGGCGACATCCTTCAGAAATACGGCATTGAAAATCTGCTGGTCTGCGGCGTGACCACCGAAGTCTGCGTCAATACCACGGTCCGCGAGGCGAACGACCGCGGCTATCGATGCGTCGTGCTGTCGGACGGCTGCGCTTCCTATTTTCCTGAATTCCACGAAATGGGCCTCAAGATGATCAAGGCCCAGGGTGGCATCTTCGGCTGGGTCGCGGACTCCGCCGCAGTTCTTCAAGCAATGGCATCGGAGACTTTAAACGCATAGCAGCAGGGGCATCAAAATGAGCACAGGTATTTCTGCGGGAAAGACCGACTTCAAACCGACCTTGTGGACTCCGGGCGACTGGAACGCCTTCTTCGGTTTCGGCACCAATATTCTGGTGAACATGCTCGTGCTCACGGGGCTGTTGCGCTTCGTGCTGAAAATGCCTGACTCGCTGGTGTTCGGCCGGATCCTGCCGGCGCTCGGCCTGATGTTGTGCCTGTCGACCTTCTATTACGCCTTTCTCGCCTATCGTCTGGCGCAGAAGACCGGCCGCAACGACGTCTGCGCGCTGCCGTCCGGCGTCAGCGTGCCGCACATGTTCATCGTCACCTTCGTGATCATGTTGCCGATCACGATCAAGACTGGCGATCCCATGAAGGGCTGGGCCGCGGGTCTGGTCTGGGTATTCTTCCAGAGCTTCATCCTGATGATCGGCGGCTTCATCGCGCCCGTTATCCGGAAAATCACGCCGCGCGCCGCGTTGCTCGGCACGCTGGCGGGCGTGTCGGTGACCTTCATTTCGATGCGGCCGGCGCTGGAGATGTACATGACGCCGCAGATCGGTCTGGTCTGCTTTGCGATCATTCTGGTGAGCTGGTTCGGCGGCGTTAAATATTTCAAGGGCATTCCGGCTGGATTGGTCGCGATTGCAGCTGGCATGATCATCGCGTGGGGTTCGAACCTGTTCGGCCTCGGGCTCGGCGGGTTGAGCGTGAAGGGCGTCGGCGACGCGCTGGCGGGCTTTGGCTTCTCGGTGCCGCTGCCCGCTGTCGGTCAGGTCTTCTCCGGCTTTGAATTCCTTGGCATCATCCTGGTGACGGCGATTCCTTTCGGCATCTACGATCTCGTCGAAGCCATGGACAACGTCGAAAGCGCGGAGGCCGCAGGCGACGAATATCCGACGACGCGGGTTCTGACCGCCGACGGCATCGTCAGCCTGATCGGTTGCCTGATGGGAAATCCCTTCATCAACGCGGTCTATATCGGCCATCCCGGCTGGAAGGCGATGGGCGGCCGGATCGGTTATTCGGCGGCGACCGGCATCATGGTGATCATTCTCTCCTGGTTCGGCATCATCTCGGTGATGCTGGCGCTGGTGCCGGTGGTCGCGATCTCGCCGATCCTGCTCTATATCGGCATGCTGATCGGCGCGCAGGCGTTCCAGACCACGCCGGTCAAGCATGCGCCCGCGATTGTGCTCGCTTTGACGCCGCATCTGGCGGCTTGGGGCAAGCTACAGATCGACACCATGCTTGGCTCGACCGTTAACGCTGCGCAGGCAGTAGGTGGCCTCGCCGCCGACAAGGTCGATGCGGTCAAGGCTGCGGCGATCGCGGCACTCCCGCAGCAGGGTGTGCTGTATCACGGGCTGGAAGTGATGGGCGGCGGCTCCATTCTTGCCGGCCTCATTCTTGGGGCGATCGGCGTGTTCGTGATCGAGCGCGATTTCGTGAGAGCTTCAGGCTTTGCGTTGGCTGGCGCCGTGCTCACCTACTTCGGCTTCATGCACGGCGAAGCGGTTGGCATCGGCGGTGGCTTTGGTGTGTCGCCGAGCGTTGCCCTGGCTTATGCCGTGATCGCCGCCGGCTTCTTCGCGCTCGGAAAATACGGCACCAGCACGTCGTACGTGCCGCAGCACGATCTGCCGATGGCAGCTCCGGCCGAGTAACCGATCGCGCGATTTGCGCCATCGGGCGGGACCAACGAGCGGGCAAAGATCGAGCTACTTCACCTCGATCTTCGCCTGTTCCGCCACGTCCTTCCAGAGTGCGATGTCCTGCTTGATGTAGTCGGCAAACGCCTGCGGAGAACTGCCGACAACCTGGATGGCCTGACTTTCGAGCAGGGATTTGGTTTCCGGATCCTTCAGCGCCCGCACGATTTCGGCATTCAACGTGGCGATGATCGCGGGCGGGGTCTTGGCCGGCGCCAGGATTTCGTGCCAGCCCACCGCATCGAAGCCGGGATAGCCGCTTTCCGAAATCGTCGGCACATCGGGCGCTATCGGCGAGCGGTCCTTGCTGCTCACAGCGAGTGCGACCAACGTTCCCGAATGGACGAGTTGAAGGGAGGAGATCGGATCGGCAAACACCACCTGCACCTGACCCGCGACGAGATCGGCGACCGCAAGCGCCGTGCCGCGATAGGGAATGTGGGTCATCTTGATGCCGGCCTTGAGGTCGAACAGCTCCGCGAGCAAATGATTGGAGGCGCCGACACCGGTCGTGCCGTAATTCAGCGCACCGGGCTTGCTCTTGGCGAGGGCCACAAACTCCCGCAGGGTTTTGACGCCGAGCGAGCGGTTCACCACCATGAGGTAGGGATAGGTGCTGGTCAGCGAGACCGGCGCAAAATCCTTCTCCGGGTCGTAAGGAAGGCTCTTGTAGATGGCCGGGTTGATGGAGATCGGCCCGGATTGTCCAAGCAGCAGCGTATAGCCGTCCGGATCGGCGTTCTTGACGACCTCGGTGCCGGCGATCGCCGCGCTGCCGCCGCGGTTTTCCACGATAATGACGTGTCCCGTGGTCTTGCCGATCTGTTTGGCGATCATGCGCGCCGTCGCGTCCGCCGAGCCGCCGGCGGTATAAGGTACGATCAGTCGAATGGTGTGCGAGGGGAAGTCGTCGGCTCTTGCGAATGGTTGCGCGGCGAAGGCCGAGATCAACGACACGATGACAAGGACGAGGGCGCGGCGTTTCAAGAAAATCGACATGGTTCCCAACGGTTCTATTCACAACGGTTCTGAGGCGCGTTTGCGCGATCATACGGCAAAATTTCCTGCCCGGTCTACCGGCCGTGAGGTTGCGAAATTTCGCCGCCCTGCGATGCTCCGCGCCGCCAAGCGATGCGAAGCATCGTTCAGCGACGGCGTGCTATCGTTTCGTGCCGTTCGCTGACGGCCTCGCTGTGTCGGCCTGCTCGGGCACGCGCCTCCTCACCATGAGGGTCTTACAATGCAGTGAGATCAAGGTCGCACGGCCGGGGTCTCCATCGGCATGCCGCGGGCACGCGACATCAAATAAAGCTCGAGCTCGACCAGTTCGCTCGCCCCGAACTCGAAGTTCTGCGCCCGCATGCCGTTGATGCAATTGCGCAGCCGCCGTTGCAACGATCCCAGCGATTGCCATTCCAGCCGGTAGATCGGATAGCCGGTGGGCAACGCCTGGGTAACGGGAGAACCGGCGAGGTGTTTGTCCCAATTGTCGTCGTGGCAATTGGTACAGCCAAGATTGAGCTGCCCCTGCCGGTGCATGAAGAAGTCGCGCCCTTTGGCCACGAACGGCCGGAGCTCGGGCGTCGTATCGGGCGCAATCGCCATACCGCGCGACTGTTCCGCTACGTACGCCGTCAAGGCGAGCAGATCGTGTTTCTCGTAAGGAAAAGGATCGGCTTCCTGATGACGCGCGCGGCATAGATTGATGCGCTGTTCGAGATTGACCGGGCGTCCGAGCGGCTTGTCATAGGCCGGATAACGCGCCGCCACGCCTTTCATGCTGGCGCGCGCATCGCTGTGACAATCGGCGCAGGCCTTGCCCGCCGTGCCCATCTTGCGATTCCACAGCGCTTCGCCGTCGAGCGCGCCCAGCATGCCCGGATTGGTGGTGTCGTCGTCCTGCATGGCTTTCGTCTCGGGCCCCATGAAGGTGTAGCCGGAGCGGCGCTCGGCCTGCGGGATTTCGCTCGCGATCAGGGGACGAATGATAATCGCGGCCGCGACCAGCAGCGGGATAAGAAATATCGTCGCTGCAAGCTTCATTCGACCGTGATGCTGGCGGAAGCGGTCTCGGAAAAGCCGTTGTCGCCGATCCACTCGAAATCGAACTTTCCGCTTTTACTCGCCACCGTGAAAAAGGAAATGAACGGGTTGGCCGCGGTTGCGGGGAAAAGATCGGCGCGGAAAATCTCCTCGCCATCGAAGCGGCAGGTGAAGCTGGTGATGATGTCGCGCGGCACCACCTCGCCCGACGCGGTATGGCGATAGCCCGTCTCCATGATATGGGACATCAACGTCTTGATTTCGATGACGTCGCCGTTTTTGGCCTTCTTGGGAACGTTGATCAGGGCAGCGGCCATCAGATCACCTCCTCGGTGCAGGCAGCGAGCGTCACCACGACGTCGGCCGTGACCGACCAGAACGATCCGTCGGACAGCTTCGCGATCGCGATGATCTTCTGGCTGTCGGCGAGACGCACGCGGGTAGCGACCTGGGCGCGGCCGGCGCTCGGCTTGAGATAGAAGTTGCCGAGATTGGGCTGCGGATTCTTTTCGTTGAAGATGTGGATGCTTTTGACGTAGTCGGTCGATGTCATCGGGCTTGTGACCGTCACCGTCATCGGCACGCTGTTGCCGTTCTCCACCAGCGGCGGAATATCGAGTTTGACCTTGCCGCTCTGCACCGTTGCGCCGCCCGTTACGGTGCGGATGGCGGCCGCCATGGTCTCGGGCGTTGCTTCCACCGGACGTACGCTGATCGTAAGTGGAAGCGCGCCGATCGCAGCCGCGCTGCCGGCGAGCCGGAGAAACTTGCGAC
The DNA here is from genome assembly GCA_963748805.1 of uncultured Alphaproteobacteria bacterium. Lineage (GTDB taxonomy): Bacteria > Pseudomonadota > Alphaproteobacteria > Rhizobiales > Xanthobacteraceae > Bradyrhizobium. Next base: position 11,417 of record CAVVLH010000017.1, read on the forward strand.
GTGTAGAGACATGTTGTCTTGGCATTTCCACCGTGCCTTCCTAATCGCGCAGCGTCGCAAGATACGCCACAATATCCTCAATCTGTTCGGCCGACAGGATCGGTTTGCCGCGCCAGTTGGAGGCGACGCGGTCGAGTCCGTCGAGCCGGTAGTAGGAGGGCATGATCGTTCCCGGGTTGAGACGGGAGGCATCGACCAGCCGCAGCCGCAGTTGGCCGACCGACCAGCGGCTGCCGGAGCCGGAAAGATTGGGCGCGAGATCGCCCTGGAACCTTTCCTCCGGGAACGGACCGCTGTGACACAGAATACATGTGTTGATGCGCTCCAAGACAAGTGCCCGGCCACGCGTGGCATCGCCGGGAAAGCCAGTCAGCGATTCCAGAATCGAATCGCCGGTGATCGTATAGGGCCTGAGTTCCTCGCCGCCGGACGGGCAGGGCATCGTCAGCAGCGTTAGCGCAAGACAACTTCCGACAAGAGCAATTGCCGACCTAGCCAAAGGTTTCCACCGTCATCGTCTTGTACCAGGACTGCGCCTGATCGGCTTCGCGCTGGCGAAGCTCGTCCTGCGCATTGAGCGGGCTCGTGAAGCCGGAACCCATCACCTCGACGAAAATGTCATCCCGCGGCTGGTAATTGCCGGACTGCGAAAAGGTGTAGCCGGGTTTCACGGTGTTGTAACAGGTGCCTTCGATCGTCGGCCTATCCGGCGGTGTTCCGGCCAGCAGGCTCGCGACCACAGCGGCGCAAGCCTTGCCTTCCGCGTTCGCTGCGGAAGCGGATTTCGGCGCGTTGCCGCCGATCACCGCGTCGCCGATCACATGAATGTTGGCCACCAGCTTGGAGGCAAATGTCGCCGCATCGATCGGACACCAGCCGGTCTTGTCGGCTGCTCCGGCGAGGTTTGCGATATGGCCCGCTTTCTGTGGCGGGATCACGTTGGCGACTTGGGCGTCGTGATTGCCGAAATCGGTGATCAGCGTCTTGGTCGCGGCCTCGACCGAAACGACACGGCCGCCTTCCGACAGTGGAATGCGTTCGATCATGCCGGGATAGAATTGCTTCCAGGCTTTCTCGAACAGCCGCTGCTGCGAAAAGACGTCCTTGGCGTCAAGAATGAGGACCTTGGAACGTGGCTTTTTTGCCTTGAGGTAATGGGCGATCAGGCTGGCGCGCTCATACGGCGCAGGCGGACACCGATAGGGAGTTGCCGGAACCGCCAGCACCACCACGCCGCCGTCTTCCATCGCTTCCAACTGACGCCGAAGCAGCAGCGTTTGCTCGCCGGCCTTCCAGGCATGCGGCATTTTTTCGGCTGCCGCTTCGTCATAGCCGGGCAAGGCATCGAACCTGAGATCGATGCCCGGCGCCAGCACCAGCCGGTCGTAGGCAAGGGAGGTTCCGTCCGTGAGGCCGACGGTTCTTTTTTGCGGATCGATTTTGGTCGCGGCCTGCGCGATCACGCTGACGCCGCCGGCGGCAATCCTGTCATATCCGAATTGCTGCGCCTCGATATCGCGCAAGCCGGCGATCACCTCGTTGCTGAACGGGCAGGCGGTGAAAATCCGGTTTGGCTCGACCAGCGTCACCTGGAGTTTGGAATCGATCTTTCGCAACGCGCGCGCACAGGCCGCGCCGCCAAAGCCGCCGCCGATCACGACCACGCGTGCACGGGATTGCGCATGAGACGGGCAGGGCAACGCAAATGATGCCGCCGCGGTCGCAAGACCGCGAATGACATGTCTCCGCGTCGCCCACCCGTGCGGTGGATTTGACATTCGCTCAGCATTGCCGCGAGTTCTCATAGCGAATGTCAAATCCAAAACCGCACTGGAAGTTTTTATTCGCTGGTGTCCCTTTGGTTCTGACATTCGTAAAAACTCTCGGGGCAACACCGTACGAATGTAAGAACCGGGACACCGGCCGCAGCGCATCCATCCCTATGGTCTGAAAAACGAGCGGCGGCCAGTAACGGCCGCCGCCCGATGGTTCATGCGAAGGTGATGTTCTGATCGCGCAGCGGCACCGAGCGAATTCGCTTTCCGGTTGCCGCGAAATACGCGTTCAGAACCGCGGGTGCCGCGACGCAAATGGTCGGCTCGCCGACGCCGCCCCAGTTGGTTCCACCGCTCGGCATGATGATGGATTCGACCTTCGGCATCTCCGAGATACGCATCGAATTATAGGTGTCGAAATTCGCCTGTTCGATGCGGCCATCCTTGACCGTGCATCCGCCATAGAACAGGCCGGAAAGTCCGTAGACAAACGAGCCGGCGACCTGGCGGTCGATCTGCGCCGGATTGACGGCATAAGCGGGGTCGGTGGCACCGATGATCCGGTGAACCTTGATTTTGTTGCCGTCGGTCACCGAGATTTCCGCCGCACCCGCAACGTAGCTGCCGAATCCCATGTGCTGGGCGATGCCGCGATAGACGCCTTTGGGGGCTGGCGTTCCCCAGCCGATTTTCTCGGCCACGGCATTCAGCACGGCGAGGTGCTTCGGGTTCTTGGCCATCAGCTTGCGGCGGAACTCGAGAGGGTCCTGTCCCACCGAATGCGCGAGTTCGTCCATGAAACATTCGACGTAGATCGCGTTGTGGTTGACGTTGACGCCGCGCCAGAAGCCCGGCGGAACGTGCGGATTGCGCATCGAATGGTCGATCAGGAGATTGGGGACCGAATATCCGAATGCCGCCTCGCCGCTGGGATTCAATCCCTGGAAGGTGACCGGGTCCTTGCCGTTGACCATGGCCTCCGGCCGAAGGCTGAACAGGATCGACTGCCCGGATATCCGCATATGCAGCGCCGTCAGATTGTTGTCGGCGTCGAAGCCGGCCGTCATCTTGCACTGGGTGATCGGATGATAGGCTCCGTGTTGCATGTCCTCTTCGCGGGACCACAACAGCTTGATCGGCGTGCCCGGCATCTGCTTGGCGATGGCAACCGCCTGCCGCACATAGTCGGTGTTGCCGCGCCGGCCAAAGCCGCCGCCCAGCATCTGCTTGTAGACATCGCATTTCTCGGCCGGCAGGCCCGAGACTTCCACCGTTGCGGCGAACGCGGCCTCGCCGTTCTGCGTGCCGCACCAGACCTCGCATTTATCCGCGGTGTAAAGCGCCGTCGCGTTCAGCGGCTCCATCGTGGCATGGTTCTGGTACGGATAGCTGTAGACGGCCTCGAACTTTTTCGCCGCGCCCGCGAGCGCGGTTTTCACGTCGCCGTTTTCATTGCCGACAAAGGCCTGCTGCGCGGGGTCGAGCCCTTCGGCGAGCCACTTCGCGATCGACTCGCTGGAGACGTTCGCGTTTGGACCCTCGTCCCAGACGATCGGCAGAGCATCGAGCGCGGTCTTGGCGTGCCACCAGGTATCGGCGACGACGGCGACCGCATAATCCTCGACTTTGACGACCTTCTTGACGCCCTTCATGTTGGCGATCCTGGCTTCGTCGTAGCTCTTCACCTTGCCGCCGAATACGGGGCAGGCCTTGATCGCGGCGTTGAGCATGCCCGGCAATTTGACGTCGATGCCGTACATCATCTTGCCGGTGGTCTTGTCGGCGGTATCGAGGCGCTTGACGGGTTTGCCGATCAGCTTCCAGTCCTTCGGATCCTTCAGCTTGATGTCGGCCGGAGGCGCGATTTTCGCCGCGGCTTCGGCAACCTTGCCGTAGGTGGTGGTCTTGCCGGACGGCGTGTGCGTGATGACGCTGTTGGCGGCGGTGCATTCGGACGCCGGCACCTTCCACTCGTTGGCGGCGGCCTGGATCAGCATGACGCGCGCGGTGGCGCCACCCTTGCGGACGTAATCCGTCGAAGCGCGGATGCCGCGGCTGCCGCCGGTGGAGAAATCGCCCCAGGCGCGCTTGCGCGCCACGTTCTGGCCGGGAGTGGGATATTCGGTCGTGACCTTCGACCAGTCGCATTCCAGCTCCTCGGCGACGAGCTGGGCGAGGCCGGTCAGCGTCCCCTGACCCATTTCGGATCGGGCGATGCGGATCACCACGGTATCGTCGGGCCGGATCACGACCCAGGCGTTTACTTCGGGCGAGCCGTCGGCGGCGCGAACGATACCCGGACCGCCAAAGGGAATATCGAGGCCAAGGGCAAGACCGGAGCCGAGCGCGGCGCCGCCAATGACGAAGGCGCGCCGGTTAAGGCGAGGCATATGATTCATGGTGTCCTCCTTAAGCGTTCGCGGCGGCGTGGATCGCCTCGCGCACCTGCTGGAAGGTGCCGCAACGGCAGATATTGGTGATGGCGTCATCGATGTCCTGGTCGCTCGGCTTGGGATTGTCCTTCAAGAGTGCCGCCACGGCCATGATCATGCCGCTCTGGCAATAACCGCATTGAGGCACGTCGGCGTTGATCCAGGCCTGCTGCACCTTGTGCAGGGCGCCGTTGTTGCTCGCCAATCCTTCGATCGTGGTGATCTGCTTGCCGGCGGCTTCGCTGACGGTAACGCCGCAGGAGCGCATCGCGACCCCGTCGACATGGACCGTGCAGGCACCGCATTGTGCAATGCCGCATCCGTATTTGGTGCCGGTGAGGCCGACATTCTCCCGGATTGCCCAAAGTAGCGGCGTATCCGGCTCGACGTCGACGTTGATTGATTTTCCGTTAATGGTGAGGTTTGCCATCGCGATCCCCTGTTTGCAGCTCAATCCATCGAGAGAGCTTCGGGGCGGAACTTGGCCCGGAATCTAGAACAGTTCAAATCAATAATCCGCGTAGGAGCTATGGAATAAACGGGCTTGGGAGGTGGAACGTTTTGCGTTATTGCCTCGTGGCGAGCGACCATCAGCCGATATTATTGGTGGCCTCATGGTTCGAGACGCGCGGTGCCGCGCTTCTCACCATGAGGGTTTCAAACCTCATCCTGAGGAGCGCACCGCACCCGAGCAGGCCGAGCGATTGCGAGGCCGTCGTGAACGGCGCGAATAGGAGTGCGCGTCTCGAAGGATGAGGCCTGGCTCTCGAAGGTTTCACGGATCGCGGCCCGGCGATTTTGATGCTTGGCCGCAGCCTAAAGGCGAGGGGTTTTTGATGCGAATGGTTGTTTTGCCCGGTGACGGGATCGGGCCGGAGATCACGGGTGCGACATGCGAGGTGCTGAAGGCAGCATCCGAGCATTTCCAACTTGGGGTCCAGATCGAGGAGCATCCGGTCGGGCATGTGAGCCTGAAGCAATTCGGCACGACGGTGCAGCCGCGCCTTTTGGAGATCGCGCGCGCAGCCGACGGCTTGATCCTGGGTCCGACCGCGACCTTCGATTTCAAGAATGAGCAAAGCGGCGAGATCAATCCTTCGAAATATTTTCGCAAGAACCTCGACCTGTTCGCCAATGTGCGCCCCGCGCGCACCTATCCCGGCCTGCGCAATCCGCTCGGCGATTTCGACCTTGTGGTGGTGCGGGAGAATACCGAAGGCTTCTACGCCGACCGCAACATGGAGCAGGGCAACGGCGAAATACTCGTCACGCCTGACGTCGTGATCTCGCTTCGGCGTATCACCCGGCTGTGCTGCGAGCGGATCGCGAAGTCGGCCTGCCAGCTGGCGATGCGCCGGAACAAGCATCTCACGGTCGTGCACAAGGCCAACGTGCTCAAGATCGGCGACGGCATGTTCCTGGATATCTGCCGCGAAACCGCGAAAGGCTTTCCAGGGCTTGTGGTCGACGATATCCTCGTCGATGCCATGATGGCGCACGTGGTTCGCAACCCGAACCGCTTCGATGTCATCGTCTCCACCAACATGTTCGGCGATATCCTGTCGGATCTGACGGCCGAGCTATCCGGCAGCCTCGGCCTTGGCGGCTCGCTCAATGTCGGCGAAGGTCATGCGATGGCGCAGGCCGCGCATGGGTCGGCGCCCGATATCGCCGGCCAAGACGTCGCCAATCCGTTTTCGCTGATCCTGTCGATGGCGCTGCTGCTCGCATGGCACGGCGAGCGGAGAGGCGAAGCGCGCTTCGAGGAAGCCGGTCGCGCTATCGAAGGCGCGGTCGCAACCGCGATCAAGACCGGGCGGGCGACCAAGGATGTCGGCGGCAGGCTTGGAACGATTGCGACCGGGCAGGCAGTGGTGGAGTTGCTGAGGTCGGGCGGCGCACTGGCCAGTGCAAGCTGAGGCTACCATCGTCGGCTAGGTCGGGGTTTGGATGAACAGCTTGTGCCTTTCGGCAAATTTGAGAAGCAACCGTTGCCCGATGAGCGAAGCGACATCCGTGTCAATTGCGTCTGTCAACGTTCTCGCATATCGCTGGCACTCATGCGGGCTACGATAAGGGTAACGATGGGCAGGCTGGCTCTGAGTTGACTCGCGACATCCGCACTTAAAACCGAATTTCTTGAACCCTTTCAATCTGATTTGCCCTGTCCAGCCCTGTTCGAAAATATTTTCCACTTTGCCCGTCGGGCAAATCATCTCTACAAGCCCGCGCCATCCTGTCTCACCAGAGGGGCGGCTCGCGATCGTCACGGACGTCGAGACGGGGTGCGGTGGACGCAAGCTGCACGACTGACGAGAGTGCGGACCTTGCGGACGGTGAAGTCGTGTGGGCCTGACATCCCGACGCTGATGTCAAGTTGGCGGAAGTATCCGCGGACGACGGAGACAACAAAGCCCGGTCTCCGGGGCGAGCGCGAAGGAAACCGTTAAAACCATTGCGCGGGGAATGCCGGGCGTTTTCCGGTGTGACCGTGGTGACTAACGCGCGTGTTTTTTACCACCACGCGCGGCTGCGGGCGCATCGGGCGCCCGGCATTCCCTGCGCCCTCCATGGGGCGAAAGTTTTAAGCAACACTCGGGCGGATGACGCCGCGGGATTGCGATCGTGTGGCTTGGGTCATTGCGAGTAACAGCGAAGCAATCCAGCCTGGCTTTCGAAGAGATTCTGGATTGCTTCGTCGCTGACGCTCCTGGCTACGACGGTCCTGCTCTTGGCTGTTTGACATCGTACTCGAAAATTGCGCTGGCGCGCCGCGGCGGGGTGCGCAGTGACCCTGCCGTCGTCGCGGTTCCTGAAGCTAATAGCGGACGCGTGTGCCGCCTCTGCAAAGAGACGGCACACGTTATTGCTATGCAGCAGTATTATGCCGCTCGCTGCGCGATGCTGGTAGCCTCAGCGGCAGCTCGTTGCATGCTCGACGACATTTCGCTGGTAACCGTGCTCTGTTCCTCGACCGCCGCCGCGGTAGAAGTCACATACTCGCTGACGTTCTGGATCGCCTGCTTGATGGAGTTGAGGGCTTCCACGACCTCTCCGGAAATTCCGTTGAGCGAGCCGATCTCGTTCGTGATCTTGTCGGTGGCCTGTTTTGCCTGATTGGCCAGGTTCTTGACTTCGGCGGCCACGACCGCAAAGCCCCGGCCGGCTTCGCCCGCGCGTGCGGATTCGATCGTGGCGTTCAGCGCGAGCAGATTGATCTGCCCCGTGATATCGCCAATGATCTCGACGATCCCGCTCATCAACTCGGCTGCGGAGCTAAGCCGCTTGGCCTGCTCATCGGCATTCTCAACGCGCTGGACCGCATCGGAAGCAGTTTCCCTCGACTTCGTCATCGCTTCAGAAATCTCGCGGACTGAGGCGTTCAACTCTTCCGCACCGGCCGCAACCAATTCCATCATCGCGCGGACGCGCTCATTGCCCATCCGCACCAGCACCTGCCGGGTGATATCGGTCGCATATTTCACGACCTTGTATGGCTTGTTGTTCAAATCGAGGATCGGGTTGTAGGATGCCTGAATCCAGACCTCCTTGCCGCCCTTGCCGATGCGCTTGTACTCCGCCGCCTGGTATTCACCTCGATTGAGGCTGGCCCAGAACTCGCGATACCCGGCGCTGTCGCGCTCGGCGTGTTCTACAAACATGCTGTGGTGCTGGCCGCGGATCTCCTCCAGTGCGTAGCCCATCGCGCCGAGGAAATTGGCGTTTGCGGTGATGATCGTGCCGTCCATGCTGAACTCGATCACGGCCTGCGATTTCCCGATCGCCGCAATCTGGCCCGCAAGATTGGCGGTGCTCAGCTTCTGTTCGGTGACATCGGTCGCAAACTTGACGACCTTGAAGGGCTTCTTCTGCTCGTCAAGAACCGGATTGTAGCTCGCGAGGATCCAGACCTCCTTGCCGCCCTTGCCGATGCGCTTGTACTCGGCTGCGGAGTATTCGCCGCGATTGAGCTTGGCCCAGAACTCGCGATATTCGGCGCTGCCCCGCATGGCCTGTTCGACGAAGATGCTGTGATGCTTGCCCTGGATTTCCGCAAGCGAGTAACCCATCGTCTTCAGGAAATTTTCGTTTGCCGTGATGATGGTGCCGTCCATGTTGAACTCGATGACAGCCTGAGCCCGCAGGATCGCATCGATCTTGCCGGCATCCTCCATGCTTCGGACCTTCTTTTCTGTGATGTCGGTGGCAAATTTGACGATCTTGAAAGCATTGCCTTTGGCGTCTCGAATGGGCGTGTAGGTGCCCTGAATCCAGATCTGCTTGTTCCCTTTTCCGACGCGCTTGAATTCGGCGGCCTGATACTCACCACGATTGAGCTTGTTCCAGAACTCGCGATAGGCGGCGCTGTCGCGCTCGGACGCATCGACAAACATGCTGTGGTGTTTGCCCGTGATCTCCGCCAGCGAATAACCGAGCGTCTTGAGGAAATGTTCGTTGGCGGTGATGATGGTGCCATCCATGTTGAATTCGATGACGGCCTGCGATTCACTGATCGCGGCAACTTCCGCCAATGCACTGCGCGCAGCCGCGCTGCTTCGCCACGAAAACATTTGAAACTCCTATCTTAAATAAAGGGATTCCGACGCAATTTCCTGCCGGCACGCGGCGTACCCCGCCAGTCTCAGAAGGACAGTGAATGCCATCCGGAGAACAAGGTGGCAGAGTTTGGATAAGATTTCGTTAAATTGCTTATATTTCAATGGCTTAGCAATCGGGGATTGCTCGACCGAAAAGGACAATCAAAAAGGGTGAGCCCGTCCGGGTTGCAGGGAATATATCCCGCTATCTCCACCTCAGGGGCATACTCCGCGGTTGCGGCGCGCGCTAAATCCCGAGATAGGCCGCTTGCACCTGCTTGTTGTCGGCAAGTTCGGCGCTCGTGCCGCTCATCGTGACGCGGCCGCTTTCCAGCACATAGGCCCGCTGCACCAGCGACAGTGCGCGGCTGACATTCTGCTCCACCAGCAGGATGGCCGTGCCCATCTTGTGGATCTCGCCGATCTTCTCGAACGTCACGTCGGTCATGACCGGGGCGAGGCCGAGCGAGGGCTCATCCAGCATCAGCAGACGCGGCTTGAGCATCAGTCCGCGGCCAACCGCCAGCATCTGCTGCTCGCCGCCGCTCATGGTGCCGGCGAGTTGTTTGCGCCGTTCCGCCAGCCGCGGGAAGATGTTGTAGACCAGTTCGAGCGTCTGCCGGCGTTCGGCCTTGGCCTTCGGCACATAGGCTCCGATCTCGAGATTTTCATGCACGGTCATTTCCGGAAACACCTGACGGCCCTCCGGCACGTGCGCGATGCCCAATTCCGGAATCCGGTAGGGCGGGAACGATGCGAGGTTGATGCCGTCCAGCGTGACCGTGCCCGACGTCAGCTTGACGAGATGCGAGATCGCGCGCAGCGTTGTGCTCTTGCCGGCGCCGTTCGCCCCTAACAGGCCGACCGCCTCGCCTTCGCCGATTTCGATCGAGACGTTCGAGATCGCAGGCACCGAGCCGTAGCTGGCGCTGACATTGTCGAGCTTCAGCACTTATGCCGCTCCCGTCGCCGGTGGATGCACATAGGAGCCGAGATAGGCGCGGATGACTTCCGGATTTTCCACGATTTCCTTTGGCGCGCCTTCGGCGATCTTCTGTCCGTGATCGAGCACCACGATATGACGGGCGACCGCCATGATCGCGCGCATCACATGCTCGACGATGACGATGGTCAACCCTTTGCCGGAGAGCTTGCCGATCAGGGCGACCGCCTGATCGATCTCGGCCGGATTGAGTTCCGGCCATGACTTCGTCGAGCAGCAGAAGCCGCGGCTCGGTCGCAAGCGCACGCGCCATTTCGAGGCGGCGCTGGTCGATGGTGGTCAGATCCTTGGCCGCCGTCTGCTCGCGCGCGGAAAGGCCGACGAACTCGATCGCTTCACGCGCCTTGTCGCGCGCGACCGTCATGTTCTTGCTGCGCAGGAAGGCGCCGGTCATGACGTTGTCGAGCACGGTCATGGCGCCGAAAGGCTTTGCGACTTGAAAGGTTCGCGCCAGGCCAAGGGCGCAGATATCGTGCGGCTTCAAGCCGACAATCTCGCGGCCATAGGCTTTCACCGAGCCGGTGTCCGGCCGATGAAAGCCGGTGATGAGGTGAAAACTCGTGGTCTTGCCGGCGCCGTTCGGACCGATCAGCGCCACGGTTTCGTTTTCCTTCACCGTGAAGCTTACGTCCTGGACCGCGCGCAAACCACCGAACCGTTTGCTGAGGCCGCTGATCACGAGCGCATCCGTCATGGCCTCGCTCCCGACGCTTGCACGGGTTTTTTGGCAGCGAAACGTCGCCGCGCTTCGCCGATCATGCCGATCAATCCGGTCGGGCGCCAAAGGATCACAGCCATCAGGATCAGGCTATAAACGGTCAATTGCACGCCGCCGATTGAACTGCCGAGCCAGCTTTGCAGAAGTGTCGAGGTGGTCTCCAGCAACACCGTGCCGATCAGCGGTCCCCACAGCGTGCCGATACCGCCGACGATCGACACCAGGGCTGCTTCGATCGAGATGTTGAAGGAGAACGCCGTCGCCGGATCGATGAAGTAGATGTACTGGGTGTAGAACGTGCCGGCGAGCGCAGTGAGGAACGCGCTGATCATATAGATGTCGCGCTTCATTTTCGGCGCGTTGACGCCGATGGCCTCGGCCGCGTCCTCGTCTTCGCCGATCGCAACCAGATAATATCCAATCCAGGAGCGTTCGATCAGCCAGGTGACGAGAAGGCTGATGAGCAGCAGGCCGAGGGCGACGTAATAGTAAGCAGCCTTGGTTTCGAACTGCATCATCAGCGGCGCGGCGCCGAGATTGGGAATGGTCGTACCCTCGGCGCCCCAGGCGAAATCGCGAAATTTCAGGAAGATCAGCATCAAGGCTTGCGCGGTCGCGATGGTGGCGATGGTGAAATAGGGGCCGCGGAGACGAAAACACAGCCAGCCGATCGGCAGGCTCGCCAGCATTGCCACCACGCCGCCGGCCACCATGCCGATCCAGGGCGAGACATCGTAATTGATCTCGAGAATCGTCGAGGTGTAGGCGCCTAACCCGAAATAGGCCGCATGGCCGAGCGAAAGCTGCTTGGCGTAACCGCCCATCAGATTCCAGGCGGTGCCAATGAAGGAAAACAGCAAGATGCGGATGAAGATATCGATCGCGAACGAACTTTTCACCACCATCGGCAGAGCGATCAGGACCGCAATCCCGATCGCGAGAAGAATGATGTTGCGCGAATTGGCGCCTCTCGTCATCGCGCGCGACCTCCACCAAGGCCGGTGGGCTTGAAGGCGAGCGTGAGCAGCAGCATGGCGAATACGACGATCAATCCGGAATCGGCGCCGACATATTGAACGCCGAGCGATTTCAGCGATCCCCATCATCAGGCTCGCGACGAGCGCGCCTATCACGTTGCCGAGTGTGCCCAGCACCACCGCGACAAAAGCCATCAGCACGAAAACCTGGCCGACGAAAGGATAGGCGGAATAAAACGGCATCAAGAGCGATCCCGCGGCGCCCGCCAATGCCAGTGCGATGCCGAGCGCGACGCAGAACACGCGGTTGGGGTTGATGCCCATCAGCATCGCCACGTCGCGGTTCTGCGAGGCGGCGCGCATGGCCCTGCCGAGATCGGTGGTGTGGAGGAACAGCCAGAGCAGGCCGCTCAATATCATTGCGACGACGAAAGCGATGAGCTTGGCGACGGGGATATAGAGCCCGGCGATATGGAACGCTTCGTCGGAGTAGGAGGTATGAACGGTGCGGTAATTCGCGGTGAACAGCATCAGCGCGAGGTTCAACAGCAACAGCGACAGCGCAAAGGTCAGAAAGATCTGCGGCATGTCGTTTGGCCCGAGCACCCGGCGGATCAGGAAATGCTGGATCAGGACCCCGGCTGCGAACAATACCGGCATCGAAACGAACAGCGAGAGCAGCGGATCGATACCGAACTGGTTGGCGAGAAAGAAAGAAATATACATCCCGATCATCACGAATTCGCCCTGGGCGAAGTTGACGATCTTGACCACGCCGAAGATCAGCGTGACGCCGATACTGACGAGCGCGTAAATCCCGCCGATAAGCAGGCCGTTGATGACGGCCTGGGCCACTGTCTCAAACATATGATGCAACCGGCGTTAGGTCTTGATCATCGGCGCGCGGGCGTCTTCCTTCGGGAAGATGCTGGCGAGATCGCCATTTTGCCACTGCACGCCGACCGGATGGCCGTAGATGTTTTTGCCGTCGGGACCGAACTTGACCTTTCCGCCGGGCGCCATCGCGGCGTAGCCGGAGGATACGTCGAGCGTCGAGAGCGCCTCGCGCACCTTTTGCGGATCGGCCGAGCCTGCACGTTCCAGCGCATCCGCCAGCATGAAGGTTTGCGCGACCAGTCCGCCGGCATATTCGAACGCGAAGTCGCCGGTGCGTTTCTTGAACTCGGCGTTCACTTTCTGGGCGTCCTCGCTGACGTCGTGGTTCCAGTGGGCGACCCCCTGCAAGCCTTCGGCGAGCTTGCCGACATTCTTGTAGAAATCCGGAATGACGAAACCGCCGGAGCCGCCGTTGATCGAGACGTTGAGGCCGAATTGCTTCACGGTCCGCACGATCAGAATGAGGTCGTTCAGATACGAAACCGAGAAAAGGGCATTGGCGCCCGAAGACTTTACCTTGTTGATCAGCGGGCTCGCATCGGTGAAGCCGGCCGAGTAGGGCTCGAACATCACGATCTCGACGCCTTCGGCGGGCGCCAGTTCCTTCAGGCCGTTCGACGTCGAAGTGCCGAACGCGGTATTTTCGAAAATCACCGCGACTTTCGGCGTATCGCTGACGAGCTTGGACATTTGCAGTTGTGCGCGCGCAAATTGTGACGCCCGCGCAAACGGCGTGAAAGTATGGGTGCGGCCCTTGTTGAGCTGGTCCGAGCTTGAACCCGTGATCAGGGGTACCTTGGCGCGCTCCGCCACTTCGCTTGCAATCAAGGTCAGCGCGCTGGCATAGCATCCATGGATCGCGGACAGTTTGTTGCCGGTAATAAGACGGTCGGTTTCCGTGCGCGTGACGGTGGTGTCGCTTTGTACGTCGGAGATGATCAGATTGAGTTTAGCGCCGCCGAGTGACTTGATGCCGCCGCCCTCATTGACCATGTCGACCGCGAGCTTGGCCGCAGCGACGCAGCCAATCCCGATCTGCGCCATGCTCCCGGTGGTCGGATAAAGCGCGCCGATGTTGATGGGGTCGGCGGCCCAGCCGCGCAACGGTATCGCGCCAAACGCTCCGGCGGCGAGAACGCCGCCCGATTTAATGAGAAATTCGCGACGGCCTTGCCGCTTCGCCGGCCGTTCGCCCTTGCTGACGGAATCCCTGCGTGCTTGTTTCATGTCATTCCTCCCACTATGCGGCTGTTTTTGCCGTCTGCGTTCGCGTGTCTCGCAAAAGACGATACCGCGGATTTTTGGGGATAGTAACTGCCCTCAATATTGTTTACAATACTGTTATCAATTTTATTGAGCCGCCGACTTGCTGCACGCGCGTTCGCAATTTGCGAGCGCGGGCGAGAGGCCAAACCGGAAAGACGATGGTCGGTAAAACAGCCAAACGTGCGATCGTGCGCCTGCCCAGATCGTCCCAGGCAGTGACAGCGCGGACGCGCGAGCCGGCGGCGCTCGTCATCTCCAAGCGGATTGAGGAGGACATCGTTCTTGGAAGACGCCAGCCGCGGGAGCGATTGGTGGAATTAGACCTTTGTGAGCTGTTTCAGACCCATCGCGGTGACGTTCGCCTGGCGCTGTTCGAACTCGAAAAAAAAGGATTGGTGGAGCGCATTCCGAACCGCGGCGCGCTGGTTCGCGGATTGACGCCGAAGGAAGTGCGGGAAATCTATACCGTTCGCGAGCAGCTGGAGGTGATGGCGGTCAGCATCATCCCGTTTCCGATTGCAGCTGATAACATCGAGCGGCTGGAGGAATTGCAGCGCCGGCATACCGCGGCCATCGCCGCGGGAGATCTACTCACGGTGTTCTATAGCAACCTCAGTTTTCATCAGGTTTTGTTCGGCCTTTGCGGCAACGCCTGCCTGATCGAGATGATCGATCTTCTGGCACAGAAAGTTTACGGTATCAGGTCCTTTGTGAATGCGTTTCCGGACGCGCTTCAGCGCGCCCGGCAAGATCATCTCGACATGATCAAGGCGTTGCGCGGTTTGCACCGCGACAAGCTCGTTGCGCTCACCCGGCGGCATCTGCAACCGGCGCCGGAATCCTACATCAGAGATTACGAGCGGCGTTTCGGCAAGACCGAGTCCCGATGATGCGGCGGAGGTCGCCTCATTCCGCGCTGCTCACCAGCTTGATCCGCGGGGCGCTGACTTCCGTCAGGCTGCGATAAGCAGCAAGATAATCGAGCGCCATCCGCCGCGCCGTGAATTGCGCTTCGAATTGCTTCCGGACCATCCCGCGATCGAGTTGCGACAAGCTCGCGACTGCGGCAACCGCACTGATTTCGTCTTCGACGATGAATCCAGTCAGGCCTTGGTCGATGATCTCAGGAACCGAGCCTCGGTTATAGGCAATCACCGGAGTGCCGCAGGCCATCGCCTCGATCATGACCAGACCGAACGGCTCCGGCCAGTCGATCGGAAGCAGTAGTCCGAGCGCGCCGCTGAGGAAGTCCGATTTTTCATCGTCGCCAATTTCGCCGACAAATTCAACGAGCGGGTGGTCCATCAGCGGCCGGATGACTTCGTCATAATACTCCTGATCGGCTCGATCGACCTTTGCTGCGATCTTCAGCGGGATGCCGCATCTGACAGCAATCCGGATGGCGCGATCGACGCCTTTTTCCGGCGCAATTCGACCCAGCACAGCCAGGTAAGATGGCGTGACCGGCCGCGGTGTCAAAAGATTCTCCGGCAGGCCGTGATAGATGGTGCCGGTCCAGTTTGCTTGCGGCACCGGACGTCGCTGGGCATTCGAGATTGAAATCACCGGCACGGAAGAGAATGTCGTGAAGACCGGTTGATGCTCCGGCAGATCCAGCCGGCCGTGCAATGTGGTCAAAAAGGGCGTCGGCTGCCGAAAAAATAACGAGAATGGGTAGTAGTCGAGGTGGAAGTGAAGAAAGTCGAACTCCTCGTCGTCACATTTTTGTCGGACGCGCTCCAGCATCACCATGTGAAGTGCATTGGGGTCACGGACCGATCCATCAAGGCGCAATGCTCGCGGCCATGTTGCATCAAGTTTGGCAGATGTCCGGGAGTCGCCGCTTGCAAATAGCGTCACATCGTTTCCGAGTGCGACGAGTTCCTCCGTCAGCCAGTGTACCACCCGCTCGGTTCCGCCATAAAGTTTGGGTGGAACAGCCTCCGTCAGCGGAGCTACTTGCGCGATGCGCATTTACCCGTCTCCTCTTGATGTCATGGATGAAAAAACCCACACGGCCCGGCGCGATAGATGCCGCAAGGGGAACGTTTCCGCATCTGCGAAGTTCCAAAGTGCACGTACTTCTTTCATCGGGAGCGAAGCGGCCGGTGTTCGGAATTCTGTACTGGTTGGGCGGGCGGGAACCATCAAGCGGTGTGCGGCATTCGACTTGCTGAAACAAAGCGGGCCTGGAATCAGGCCTTACAAAAAGGTTTTGCGGCACATGGACAATCTATCAGGCTACGCCAAACGCCCATTCGCCTTCATGCTGCGCTACCTTCGTGAGCGCCCCGCATCCCACTTCGCAATTCTGTCGGCCGTCGTTGCAGCTGTTGCCTGTTCCGTAGGCACACAATACGGCGTGAAGTTTCTTGTCGATGGCCTGTCAAGCGGCCCGGCGGGCGCCGACGGTGTGTGGTTGGCATTCGCGTTGCTGGTGTCATTGATCGCAGCCGATAATTTCTTGTGGCGAATTGCTGGTTGGATCGCGAGCTTCACTTTCGTCGGCGTCACTGGTGATCTGCGACGCGACATGTTTCGCCACCTGACGGGTCACGCGCCCAGCTACTTTTCAGATCGTTTGCCGGGAATGCTGACCAGTCGCATCACGGCAACGTCGAACGCAGTTTTTTCCGTCGAGAACATGTTCGTCTGGAACGTACTGCCACCCTGCATCTCGACTATTGCCGCGATCTCGCTGATCGGAACCGTCAGCCTGCAGATGTCTGCGGTGCTGATTGTCATTGCTGGCGGGATGGTGTTCGCGATGTTTCGGCTCGCGGCCGCAGGAAAGCCGCTGCATGACGATTTCGCCGACAAGGCGGCTGCTGTCGATGGTGAGATGGTTGATGTCATCAACAACATGCCGTTGGTGAGGGCCTTCTGCGGAATAAGCTTTGAACACGAGCGCTTCGATGCGACTGTGAAGAGAGAGTTGACAGCGCGAGGGCGCAGCCTTCGATATCTGGAAAAACTTCGGCTCACCCACGCCGCGGTTACCGTGGCGTTGACGGTTGCGATCCTGGCCTGGGCAATCGCGCTTTGGCAAAGCCGCGGTGCGACGACCGGCGACGTCGTGTTGGTTTGCACGCTCGGTATTTCGATCCTCAGCGCGACGCGCGACCTCGCCGTCGCGCTGGTCGACGTCACTCAACACGCAGCTCGGTTGACCGAAGCGCTTGCCACGCTGCTGCTCCCGCATGAGCTATGCGACCACCCGGAGGCCGAACCGTTAATCAAGAGTGGCGCGGCAATCGCTTTCAATAATATTTCTTTCCGGTATCCCGGCGGCCTGACCGTGTTCGAAAAGTTCAACCTTCGCATTCAACCCGGCCAGCGGGTCGGGCTGGTGGGGCAATCCGGCGGCGGAAAGTCCAGCCTGTTCGTTCTGTTACAGCGATTTTACGATGTGCAGCAGGGTGGCATCACGATCGACGGTCAGGATATTTCGCGTGTCACCCAGCAGAGCCTGCGTGAGGCGATCTCGGTGGTGCCGCAAGACATTTCGCTGTTTCATCGCTCGATCATGGAGAACATTCGTTACGGGCGGCCGAACGCGACCGACGACGAAGTGCTGCGGGCCGCGATCGCAGCTCGTTGCGATTTTGTCGAGACGCTCCCGGAAGGACTGGAAACCATGGTTGGAGACCGCGGCGTCAAGCTGTCCGGCGGCCAACGCCAACGCATCGCCATTGCACGCGCGTTTTTGAAAGATGCGCCGATCCTGCTGCTTGATGAAGCCACCGCCGCGCTCGACAGTGAATCCGAAGAAGCGATACGCGAGGCGCTTGCGCGGCTGATGCGTGGGCGCACGGTCATTGCAATTGCCCACCGACTGGCTACGCTGCGCCACTTCGACCGCGTCATCATGCTTAAGGCCGGCAAGATCATCGAAGACGGTCCGCCTGATCGGTTGATGCAGGGGCAGGGGCCCTACCGCGAACTGGTGACGCAGGAGATGAGGCGTCTCGCCACACACGCGGCCTGACTTGCGACAACATAGTTGCGTTTGTCTGACGCTGCGAATTCAACGCGAGGTCTCATGTCAGTCGAAGCCGTAACCAACATTACCACCTTGCGGCTGCAGGAAACGGTCGCCGAGGCTCCATTCTACATTCCGATGACGGGACCGGCCGCCCGGCCCCGTCGCGCACTTAAACACGACGATACATTCATCGTACTCGACAGCCATGGTGACATCGGCGCCTCGGCAGGCGGACCGGACGGGTTGTTCAATTCGGATACGCGCTATCTGGCGCGGCTCGAACTGGTGCTGGACGAAGTGCAGCCACTGCTTTTGGGCTCGAATCTGCGCGACGATAATTCCGCGCTTACGGTGGATCTGACCAATCCCGACGTCTACCGCCAGGGGCGTAATGTGCTTCAGAAAGACATGCTGCACATTGTGCGAACAATCTTTCTTTGGCGAGGCGCCGCCTACCAGCGCATCGGCGTGCAAAATCACGGCGAATACGCCGCGAGTTTTGATCTCACGTTGTTGTTCGGCAACGATTTTGCCGACCTGTTTGAGGTGCGTGGCGAACGCCGCCCTCGTCGTGGCATCGGCTCCGGTAAGTTGCTCGGTGATTCCGAGGTGCAGCTCGAATATACCGGCCTCGACGGCAATATCCGCACCACGGCTCTTCAATTTGACCCGCCTCCGACGCGGCTTGCCGTGAATGCGGCAACCTACCATCTCGAGCTTGCCCCAAAGCAGGCGCATTCGCTGTTCGTCGTTGCATCCTGCAACAAACCTGTGACGTCGAAGCCTGCTCCGTTCTTTCGCGGTTTGCTGGCGCACCGCCGCGAGATGCGTGAGCAGACGAAGGGCGCAGCCAGTATTGAAACCTCGAACAATATTTTCAACGAGGTGCTGTGCCGCTCGATGGCCGATCTTAATATCCTGATGACGGATACCCCAGAGGGCCGCTATCCGTATGCCGGGATACCGTGGTATTCGACGACCTTCGGCCGCGACGGGATTATCACGGCGCTGCAGATGTTGTGGATCGATCCGCGGGTGGCGCGGGGCGTGTTGAGACGGCTTGCTCTGTACCAAGCCCAACGAACGGATCCGCTTGCCGACGCGGAGCCCGGAAAGATTCTGCACGAAATGCGCGGCGGCGAAATGGCAGCGCTGCACGAGGTCCCATTTGCGCAATATTACGGCAGTGTCGATGCCACGCCTTTGTTTGTGCTTCTGGCCGGTCTTTATGTCGAACGGACCGGAGATGACGAAACCCTCGCCGAGCTGTGGCCGTCGATCGAAGCGGCTCTCAAGTGGATTGATGGTCCCGGCGATCCGGACGGCGACGGGTTTGTCGAGTATCAGCGGGCTTCGGAGCAGGGCCTTGCCAATCAAGGTTGGAAGGACTCTTACGATGCGATCTTCCATGCCGACGGTCGTCTGGCGGAGGGCTACATCGCGTTGGCGGAAGTTCAGGGTTACGTCTTTGCGGGAAAGCAGCTTGCGGCGCGGTGTGCCGAACGGATGGGGTTGTTCGAACGGGCGCGGCAGCTCGATGCTGAAGCGCGTCAGCTCGCGGAGCGGTTCGAAAACGCATTCTGGTGCGAGGACATCGCAACGTATGCGCTCGCGCTCGATGGCGCCAAGCAACCGTGCCGGGTCCGCACGTCGAACGCAGGTCAACTTCTTTTCACCGGGATTGTGCGGAAGGATCGCGCCCGTCTCGTCGCCAACGGGCTGATGCAGCCGAATTTCTTCACCGGCTGGGGCATCCGTACCGTGGCCCACGGCGAAGCGCGCTACAATCCGATGTCGTATCATGATGGATCGATCTGGCCGCACGACAATGCGCTGATCGCGCTCGGACTTTCGCGTTACGGCCTCAAGCATTCCGTCGAGCAGGTGTTCAAGGCGCTGTTCGATGCCGCGACCTACATGGACTTGCGCAGATTGCCCGAATTGTTTTGCGGTTTCCGGCGCGAGAAAGGACGTGGGCCGACGCTCTATCCGGTCGCCTGCGCGCCGCAAGCCTGGGCGAGCGCGACACCGTTTACCCTGCTCGAGGCCGCGCTTGGCCTCGAATTTGACGCCGACCGCGGCGAAATTCGCCTGCACAACCCGCGCCTGCCGGCCTTCCTCAACGAAGTGGTGCTCCGCGATCTGCAACTGGGCGTTTCGAGCGCCGATCTTCGGGTCAGGCGGCACGGCGATGAAGTTTCACTGGAAGTGATGAAGACCAAAGGACAGATCCAGGTTTCCATCGTGCTTTCCCGCTGATCTCGGGACATGCGATGGCGGAGCTTTGATCGTCGGTCTTCAAGCGAGGAATAAGATGCGCGCCAGATGTCTGTTCATGCTCGCGATCGTCGTCTTTGTCGGCTTTTACGGCGGCGCGTATTCGTGGGCGGAAAGCGAGGCAACTGCGCCCACTTCGCCGCCGCAGGGTAGCGTTGCGCCCGCGATGAAGGAACCGGCGCCGCCGCCATCCGTCACCATTATCGGCGCCAGCGAAGCGCGCGGGGTACTTGGGCGGGATGTCCGGGGCCCGGCTGAAGAAGACATGGGACGCATCGTCGACGTGATCGTCGACCGCCAGGGCACGGTGCGCGCCGCCGTCATCGATTTCGGCGGCTTTCTCGGTGTTGGCAGCCGGAAGATCGTTGTCGACTGGAATGCGCTGCATTTTGGCCGCGTTGCCAACAAGGGCGACAGCGTCACGCTTGAATTGACCAAGGAACAGGTGATGGCGGCGCCTGAATACAAGGAAGACACGCCAATCGTGGTGCTCGGGGCCGCCGGCAGTCTTCAGCCGTGGCAATTTGATCATTAGCAAGATTGGCGGAGAGATGTTTGCGCGCCGATTGCCGCCCCGGGAGCACCCCCAAGCCATGGAGCGTGGGCCATCCGATCGTGATGACGCCGTGGCATGCCCCGAAGCCGTCTCGGTGGATGCTGCGCCCGTGCCGTCGCGGGGCAGCCTTCGCGGTCTCGACTGGTTCATCTTTTTTCTGGCGGATGTGCAGACCGGTTTCGGTCCGTTCGTTGCGGTGTACCTGACGACGCAGAAATGGACCCAAGTTGAAATCGGCTCGGTGCTCTCGATCGGCAGCGTCGTGGCACTGCTTGGCCAAATGCCCGGCGGGGCGATCATCGATGCGGCGAAATCGGAACGGCTGGTCGCAGGTCTTGCCATTGCGACCATCGGATGCAGCGCGCTGGCCTACGCGGCGTGGCCGATCTTTCCGGTGATCGCGGTTGCCGCCACGCTGCATGCGGCGGCGAGCTGCGTCCTGGGTCCTGCGATCGCCGCGATCAGCCTTGGTTTGGTTGGACCTCTCGCAATCGGCGAGCGATTGGGACGCAATGCGCGTTTTGCATCGCTTGGAAACGGCGTCGCCGCGGCTTTGATGGGCACCTGCGGCTATCTGTTGTCGAGCCGTTCGGTATTCCTCGTCGCCTTCGTGCTCGCAATCCCTACCTTGCTGGCGCTGGTGCGCATCCGCGAACGGGAAATCGACGCGGCCCGCGCCCACGGCTCCGTGCATCCAACGGCGCAGGCCGCCAAATCGACCAGCGTGCTGGTGTTGCTTCGCCAGCGTCCGCTCCTGGTGTTTGCCGGCAGTATCCTGCTGCTTCAACTGGCCAACGCCTCGATGTTGCCGCTGATGGCCGGCATCGTCACCACGCGATCCAGCAAATGGGCAACCGTGCTGATCGCAGCCTGCATTATCGTGCCGCAGGCGATCGTCGCGCTGACATCGCCTTCGGTCGGACGCAAGGCGCAAGCTTGGGGAAGGCGGCCGCTGCTTCTGTTGGCTTTTGCCGCGCTCGCAGTTCGAGGCCTGTTGTTTGCGACGGTCCACGATCCGTACCTGCTGGTCGCCGTCCAGGTCCTCGATGGCATCACCGCGGCCGTGTTGAGCGTCATGATCCCCCTCATTGTCGCCGACGTCGCGTTCGGCAGCGGCCACTTCAATTTCGCGCAAGGCGTCGTCGGTACCGCCACCGGAATCGGCGCCTCGCTGAGCACGCTCGTGGCCGGCTACGTCAGCGACGTCTTCGGTAGCAGCGTCGCCTTTGCCGGGCTTGCCGCGGTTGCAGCCCTGGGGCTTGCGATCATCTGGCTTGCAATGCCGGAAACCCGGCCGCCGTTGCCAGCCGCGCCGAGGAACGGCGTCGTTTAGAGCGCGGCCGTCTTGCGGTAGAGGGCGCCGTAGCAAGCCGCCGAAATATCCCAGCTAAAGGACCGCGCCATCGCATTCCGGCGCATCGAGTCGAGGCGGTCCTTCGCCACAAAGGTCGAGAACGCACGCCGGATGCCGCCGAGGAAGGATTCGGTCGAAGGCTGGGAAAACAGGAATCCAGTTTCGCCGTCGGTGATCGTCTCGGCAAGGCCGCCGGTTTGATGTCCGATCGGAAGCGAGCCGAACCTTTGGGCGTACATCTGGCTGAGGCCGCACGGTTCGAAGCGTGACGGCATCAGCGTGAAATCGCTGCCGGCAAAAATCCGCCGCGCCTGGCCGTCGTTGAAGCCGATATTGACGCCGATCGCATCGGGCCGCCGCCGATGCGCTTCGACCAATGCTTTCTCGATTTGCGGCTCGCCACTGCCGGTGACCACGATCTGCCCGCCAGCATCGATGATTTCATCGGCAGCGGCCAGGACGAGATCGATGCCTTTCTGGTGAACCAGACGGGCGACGAGCCCGAAGATCGGCCCCCGCGACACCGCCAGTCCGAACTGATGGCGGACATAATCGGAATTGGCCTGCTTGCCTTCCCAGTCGCCGGCCGCAAATTGTTGGGCGAGTTTGGCGTCGACGCGCGGGTCCCAGCTTTCATCGATACCGTTGAGGATGCCTGTCAGTTCCGCGGCGTCAGAGCGCTGCCGAAGCAGACCCTCCAACCCGCAGCCAAGCTCGTGGGTGGTGATCTCCTTCGCATAGGTCTCGCTGACGGTCGTCAAGTGAGAAGCGTAGATCAAGCCGCCCTTGAGGAAGGACAGCTTGTCGTAGAATTCGAGGCCGTCGATGTGGAAGGAGTCCGCCGGCGCGCCGATCCGCCGCAACAACTCCTTCGAAAACAGGCCCTGGTACGCCAAGTTATGGATGGTGAGGATGGTCGGGATCTTGCTCCCGCTCCAGGCGAGGTAGGCCGGCACCAGAGCGGATTGCCAGTCATTGGCATGAACGAGGTCAGCTGCCCAATTCTTGTCCAGTGTGCCCATTGCCAGTTGGGCAGCGACAGAGGCCAGTCGGCCGAAACGGATGTCGTTGTCGGGCCAGTCCTGGCCTGCTTCGTCGCCATAAGGGTTGCCCGGCCGATCGTATAATTGTGGACACAACACCACGTAGACGGGCAGGCCGTCCTTGGTCGATCCAAGCCCGAGCGAGCACGCCGGCATCTCGGCTAATGCCGGAGAATGGCCGATAATCTCAATATGGGTGAATTGTTCGACGACTTCGCTATAGCCGGGAAGCAGGACCCTGACATCGGTCCAGCGCCGGAGCGCCCGGGGCAACGCCGCCGAGACAGCAGCAAGCCCGCCGACCCGAATGAAGTCATCCATCTCTGTGGTAACGAACAGGACTCTCAAGGAATGCCCTCGCACGCTGCCGTCGCTAACGCAGTCTATGCAAGATCAGTTCCAATTGGCTCGCGCCATTTGGGTAGACGGCCATTGCATGGCTAATCGATCCTTGCATTCTTGGCCGGTGGTCCGGTCAATCGCTTTTCCCCGGCGCTAGTGTTTTAGTCCCGGTGGGATTGGCGGTCCGGCGGCCAAAAGGGGAGTCCTTCGATGACTATATCGGAAATCGATGAGCGGAATGCGACAGGCAGCCTTCATGGCCTGCGTGTGCTCGATTTCTCGACCACCATCGCCGGCCCGCATTGTACGCGGATGCTGGCCGACGTCGGGGCCGAGGTGATCAAGATCGAAGCGGCCGACGGCGAGACGATGCGAATCCGTCCGCCCGTCCGCAACGGATGCAGCAGCGTTTTCGGTCAGCTCAACGCCGGCAAGAAAAGCATTGTGCTTGACCTGAAATCGCCGGAGGCGATCGAACTGATCCGTCGTCTGGTTAAGGACGTTGACATCCTGGTCGAGAATTTCCGGCCGGGCGTGATGCGGAGGCTGAAGCTCGACCACGCCTCCTTGCAGCCGCTCAATCCCAGACTGGTCTATTGCTCGATCTCCGGCTACGGCCAGACCGGACCGTCGGCGGAGTTGCCGGCCTACGCGCCGGTGATCCACGCCGCTTCCGGTTACGACAGGGCTCATCTGGCCTATCAACCCGGCAGAAACCGGCCTGACTATTGCGGCATTTATCACGCCGATATCCTGACGGGGGTCTATGCCTTCGGCGCGATTACGACGGCGCTCTATCAGCGCCAGCTCAGCGGCAAAGGCCAGCACATCGACGTGTCGATGCTGGAATCGATGCTCTCCCTGACGGCGAATGAAGTTCAAAACGCGCAATTCGAGGTGGCTCCGCCGAGCCGCCCGATGTTTGGCCCGGTCGAGACGGCTGACGGATATGTGATGGTGGCGATCGCCAGCGAAAAGACTTTTCAGGGCCTGGTTCGCGCCGCCGGCCGCCCCGAATGGATCAGCGATTCCCGCTTTGCGCAATATGCCAACCGGCGCCGGCACTGGGACGAACTGATGGACGGTGTGGAAGCGTGGTCGCGAACGGTCACGACCGAAAAATGCCTCGCAGAACTTGGTGAGTACGGCGTTCCCTGTTCGGCGTACCGAACCGTGGCCGAGGCGATGGCCGATCCGCAGATCGCTCATCGCGGCGCACTCACCGAAGTAGAGGACGACGCTGGTACTTTCCAGGTCTTGAACCAGCCGTTCCGGATGTCCGGCGCCAGGGTCGCGGCGGGAAAGCGCGCGCCGGCGCTCGGCGAACATACCAGCACCTTGTTGGGCGAAAGCGGGCTTTCGGCAGGTCAGATCGCAGCCCTCGCCGGGAAGTTGCCGCTGGCCTGAGGTCGGCCACTGGCCTTGCGATAGCAGCGGTTTCCGGCCTATCACACCTGCCAATAAAAGAACGGGAGCGAAACGATGAAGAGTTTCAAGGTTGCCGACTTCAACGCGCCTCTTCAAGAAGTGGATGAGCCGACCCCCAAGCCCTCCGGCACGCGGGTGCTGATCAAGGTGAAGGCGGCCGGGGTTTGCCACAGCGACCTGCATATCTGGGAAGGCGGTTATGACCTCGGTCATGGCCGCAAGCCGTTGTCCCTGAAGGATCGCGGCGTGTCGTTGCCGCTCACGATGGGCCATGAAACTGTCGGTGAAATCATGGCGTTCGGGCCTGATGTTAATGAAAGCGACAAAGGCGGCCTGAAGCTCGGCGACGTCGTATTGGCCTATCCCTGGCTCGGCTGCGGCAAGTGCAAGACCTGCCTCGGTGGCGACGAGAACATGTGCATCGTCAAGCCGAGCGCGCTCGGCGTCTATTGCGACGGCGGCTATGCCGATCATATGACGGTGCCGCATCCGAAATATCTGATCGACCTGAAGGGGCTCGATCCCGTTACCGCCGCGCCTTACGCCTGTTCCGGCGTCACGACCTATAGCGCGCTGAAGAAAGTGGAGTCCGTCTTCGACACCCCGATCGTGATTTTCGGCGCCGGCGGCCTCGGCCTGATGGCGCTGTCGCTGCTCAAGGCGATGGGCGGCAAGGGGGCAATCGTGGTCGACATCGACGCCAACAAGCGGGAAGCTGCGGAAAAAGCCGGAGCGCTCGCGACCGTCGACGGCGGCGCTGTGGACGCGCTGGAGCAATTGACCCAAAAAGCCGGCGAGCCGATCCGCGCCGTGATTGATCTGGTCGGCAACGCCAAGACCGCGCAGCTCGGGTTTGACTGCCTGACCAAGGGCGGCAAGCTCGTGATCGTCGGACTGTTCGGCGGCGGCGCGCCCTGGGCGTTGCCGCTGATCCCGATCAAGGCGATCACCATTCAAGGCAGCTATGTCGGCAATTTGCGTGAGACGAAGGAATTGCTCGATCTCGTGCGCGCCAAAAAGATCGCGCCGATCCCGGTGACGCCGATGCCGCTTGCCAAGGCCAATGACGCGCTCGCCAGTCTGAAGGCGGGCCGGCTGGTTGGCCGGGCGATATTGACGCCGTAGGGTTTTCCGCCGTAACGGCCTCATCCTTCGAGACGCGCACAAACGTGCGCTCCTCAGGATGAGGTAAAAGACCCTCATGGTGAGGAGCGCGGTACACCCGACTAGGCCGAGCAATAGCGAGGCCCTTACCGAATGGTGTAGACAAGGCCCGCGCGTCTCGAACCATGAGGCCCCAGTAGCAGTCTTCAATTCTAAGGAACTATCATGTCTGCCAATAACGCGCTCCACATCGCTGTCCTCGGTGGCGACGGCATCGGCCCGGAAGTCATGGCGCCGGCGCTGGAAGTCTTGCGCAAGATCGAACAAACCACCGACCTGAAGTTCCGCTTCACGGAAGCGCCGGCCGGCGCCAACCACTACCGCGAGACCGGCAAGTCGATGCCGAACTCGACCATCCGGCTGTGCGAAGAGGCCGACGCGATCCTGCTCGGCGCCTGCGGCCTGCCGTCGGTGCGTTATCCCGACAACACCGAAATCATGCCGCAGGTCGAACTGCGCTTTCATTTCGATCTCTATGCCGGCGTGCGACCGGCGCGGCTCATCCCCGGCGTGTCGAGCCCGATTGTCGGCGCCGACCAGCGCGGCATCGACCTCGTCGTGATCCGTGAATCCACCGAGGGCCTGTTCGCCTCGATGGGGAAGGGCATCGTTACCCATGAGGATGCGCGCGAGACGCTCGTCATTACGCGGAAGACCTCGGAACGGCTGTTCGAGTTTTCTTTCAAACTGGCCGAACGCCGCAAGAAGCGGGGCCGGCCCGGCGGTCTGACCTGCGTCGATAAGGCCAATGTGTTCAAGGCCTTTGCTTTCTTTCGTGAGATGTTCGACGAGGCCGCAAAACGCCATCCCGACGTGAAGACGGACCGGCTTTATGTCGATGCCTGCTCGGCGATGCTGGTGAAGCGGCCGTGGGACTTCGACGTCATGGTGATGGAGAACATGTTCGGCGACATTCTCTCCGACATGACTGCCGGCCTGATCGGCGGCATGGGGATGGCGCCGTCGGCCGATATCGGCGACCGCTATGCCGTGTTCCAGCCCTGTCACGGCACCGCGCCCGACATCATGGGGCAGGGCAAGGCCAACCCGACCGGGATGATCCTGTCCGCCGCGATGATGCTCGACTGGCTCGCCGACAAACATGGATTGGAGTCCGCGGCTGAAGCCGGCGAGCGCATCGAGCGCGCCGTCGACAAGGTCTATGCGCAAGGCATCAAGCCGATGGAGTTCGGCGGCCAAAACGGCACCGCCGATATCGGCAACGCGGTGCTGGCGGCGCTGTAGGTCGTCATCCTCCGCCTTTCGTCATTCCGGGGCGATGCGAAGCATCGAGCCCGGAAACCATTTCTCCTAGCAACGTTGCGGCACCATCGATTCTCAGGTGCGCAATTGCGCACCATAGCTCGCGCTCATGCGCGACCCGGAATGACGAAGGTCGATAGGCCTCATTCAGACACACCTCTTCCTTCCCGCGGCACGAATTGCCCAGGTTCTTTCAAAACATTGTCCCTCCGAAAGACCGAGGGCTGCGGGAAATGCGCGGGCGCCGGTTGCGCCCGCAGCCTCGTGTGCAAGAAAAAAGCACACGAGTTAGTCACCACGGTCACACCGGCATCCCGGCATTTCCCGCAGCGATGGTTTTACGGCTTACTCCAGGCTCTCCCCGGCGATCGGGCTTTTTGTCACCGTCGCCAGCGCAATGCGCAAGCATTGTCGCTAACTTGACGCCAGCGTCGAGGCGTCAGGACCACATGGCTTCGCCGTCCGCGCGGGTGCTTTTCGTCAAGAGCACCTTCGCGTCCATCGCATCCCGCACCCACGTTCGTGACGATCGCGAAGCGCCCCTCTTGGTGGCGCGAGACGGGCGGCAATCTGCCGGTGATTTTAGGAAGGGATCAACTGAGCAAAGCTGCGACCAATTGGCACGACGGGCAAATCAGTTGCTGCGCGCCAAACCCTGTCAACCGCGATCTCGTGTCCCGGACGCGGTGCGGCGCGTGAGTGCCGCTCCGCAGAGCCGGGACCCATCATCGTCGAATAGACCCGGATCAGCAGCGCATCACGCTGGGGCGCGCTGCGCCGCGTCCGGGGCACGGTTCACCGCCGCTTGCGGCTAGCTCTCTATCCCAGCGCTTCCGCCCGGCGCAGGCTGGCGATCATCGATACCCTCAGCAGATAGTCGCGGGTCAAAGCGGGGTCACTGGCGGTACGCCGGAGAAGGTCGCGGAATTCATTATCCGCTGCTTCGAGATTGCGTTTGTTCTGGATCGATTGCCGCTCGACATATTCCTTGGTGACGAGGCGGCGCTGCTGCTCGAAGCGATCGAGTTCCGACTCCGGCTTGTTGCCGCGCCAGACCTCGATCAGGCGTTCGGTCAGGTTGATCGCATCGTGAATGCCGCCATTCATGCCCATGCCGCCGAGCGGATTATTGACATGCGCGGCATCGCCGATCAGGAAAGCGCGGCCCCGGCGGAACGTCTTGGCGACGCGCTGATGCACACGGTAGAGCGTGGTGTGCGCGATCTCGTAGCGGTCGATGCCAGGCACGAGCTCTGCCATCAGCGCCTCCACGAATTCCGCTGACAGCGCCAGCTCGTCGCTCTCCTCGGCGGCCACCCGGAACATGACCCGCCAGAGCGTGGGCGTCTGCAACAGAAAATGCCACCGCAAGGGATCGGCGACGTAGCTCACCGTGGCGAGCCCCGGAATGACGCGATAAAAATCGAACGGCGTAGAGACCACCAGATAGCGATCGGGCCAGGTAAAACCCTCGAATTCGATATCGAGCGAGCGACGGACGTCGCTGCGCGCGCCGTCGGCGCCGATCAGCCAGCGATAGCTGTGGGTCTGGCTCTCGCCATCCCGTTCGACGATTACCGTGACGCTGTCGCGGTCCTGCGTGACGGCGCGAATGGGACTCGAGAAGACGATTTCAAAATTCGGGTCGCCGCGAAGCTTATCGCAGATGATCCGGGTCAGTTTCGACTGTTCGCATTGCAGCCGGAACGGATGCGCCGTTTGATCGGCGATATCGCCGAAATCGAATTGCGCGATCAGGCCGTCGCGCCGGTTGCGGTACTGAAATTTGGGCGCCATCAGGCCTTGCGCGATCAGCGGCCCGGCGACATCGAGGTCGGCCAGCATGTCGAGCGTCGGGGGATGAAACGTCGATGCGCGGGATTCCGTGCTCAAATCGGCGCCGCCCTCGAGGACGGTCACGGGTATACCGTGACGAACGAGATTGGCGGCGGCCACGAGCCCGACCGGGCCCGCGCCGGCAATCAGAACTCGCTCAGTGACGGGAGAAGTCCGGTTCATTCCGCTTTGATACCCGCGGCCTTGACGATCGGCCACCATTTCTCGATCTCGGCCGCCTGATAGGCGTGCAGGGCTTCCGGCGTTTGCTGATCGCGCGGATAGATTTCCAGGCCGATGTCGGCGAGCCGCTTGCGCACGGTCGGATCGGCGAGGCTTTCAACGACGGCGCCGTTGAGTTTGTCGATGACGGGTTTCGGCGTGCCCTTCGGTGCCCACATGCCATTCCAGACTGGCAGATAAAGGCCGGGCAAGCCGGCTTCGTCCACGGTCGGAATGTCCGGTGCGGCAACCGCGCGTGTTTTCGACATCACGGCGTAGGACTTGATCGTGCCTTCCTGAAGCTGCGGCAGCGAGCTCGAGAGTTGATCGAAGATCAGATCGATTTGGCCGCCAATCAGCGCCTGCATCGCTAACGACGTTCCCCGGTAGGGGATGAACTGGATATGAGTGTCAGTCAGGGTCTCGAACAGGATGCCGCCCAGATGGGTAGCCGCTCCGACCCCCGACGTGCCCGCAAGCACGTTGTCCGGGATTGGCCTTCACCCACGCGATCAGCTCTTTCAGATCTTTTGCCGGCACTTCTTTCTTCGAAACGACGACGGAAGGGTTGCTGGCCAGAAGCGCCACCGACTCGAAATCCCTGAGCAGGTCGAACGGCAGATGATAGATGGCGCCGGTCAGCACATGCGAGTTCATCGGCCCGACACTGAGCGTGTACCCATCCGCCGCTGCGCGCGCGACCCGGCCGACGCCGATCGTGCCTGCCGCGCCGGTCACGTTCTCGATGATGATCGATTGGCCGAGCAGTTCCTGCATTCTGGCGGCGACGATCCGCATCAGTGCATCGGTCGGTCCACCGGCCGAGAACGGCAATACCATCGTGATCGGATGTGACGGATACGCCTCGGAGGCTGCCGACCTGGCCGGCTTCAGGCCGCAGCATACCGCGGCAACGGATGACAGAAAAACCCGCTTGCTGATCATGTTGTCCGTCAGCCAATCGCAACTCTCATGAAACTAGAGAATTCGCCGGACAAGGGAAGATCACAATAGCGGCAGCCGCGCGTGTTTTTTTAAGCGGTGACACAGTGTTCCGGAAACCATGCAGAGACGCTTACCGTCCCTTGAATTTCGGCTTGCGCTTTTCCATGAAAGCCTGCCGTCCTTCGCGGAAATCCTCCGAATCCATGCAGGCGGTCGAGATCGCCTTGATCGCGGCCATGTCGCGCTCGTCCTTGTCCTTGAGGACCTGCGCGATCGTGAGCTTGCTGGCCTTGATCGAAAGCGGCGCATTGCCGGAGATGGTGCGGGCGATTTCGAGCGTTTCGTCCCACAGCTTGCCATCGGCGATCACGCGATCGACGAGCCCGATCCTCAAGGCTTCAGCGGAGTCGATCCTCATGCCGGTGTACATCAGGAGGCGTGCCTGAGACGGTCCCACCAGCGAGACCAGATGTTTCAGCCCATCATAGCCATAGGCGATGCCGAGTTTGCCGGCGGGAATGCCGAACTGGCTGTTGTCGGATGCAAAGCGCATGTCCGCCGACATCGCAACCTGCAGGCCGCCGCCGAGGCAGAAGCCGCGGATACAGGCGATTGTCGGTTTGGGAAAATGGGCGAGCGCCGCCCGCTGGCCTTCGCTCTTGCGGTTATATTCTTCCGAGGCCTGCGCGTTGTGGCGGGTTTTCTCGAACTGGCTGATATCGGCGCCCGACATGAAGGCCTTGTCGCCGGCGCCTGTCAGGATTACGACGCGGACATCATCGTCCTCGCGCAATTCGGTGAGCGCCTGGCCCACCCCCTCCCACATCTCGAGCGACATGGCGTTGCGTTTATCGGGATTGTTGAAGGTGACGATGCCGACCCCGTCAGCGATTTTCTTGAGGATTTTGCCGTCGGCAAAGGATTTCTGGTCGGTTGCGGAAACGTCGAGCATGGCGAGCCTTGGTATGGAAAGCCTTGGTACGGAAAGCTTTGGGACAGGGGATTGAAGCCGCAATGAAGCACTGCTTCGCGGAAGCTGCAATGGCGGGAGGGGCCGGGCTGCTCTGCGGCGGGCTCTTTCCTTCGTCATTGCGAGCCACCGGGTCGCGCGAATGCGCGCCCGATGACAGGCTCCGCGAAGCAATCCAGTTGCGCCGCAGAAAAATTCTGGATTGCTTCGTCGCTTTGGCTCCTCGCAATGACGGAGGGGGCGTCGGCCTACCTTGCCAGATGCGCCGTCAGCGGGTGATTGGCGGCCTGATTGAAGAAGGCGGCTTCCTCGGCGGTCGCTTCCAGCAACTGCTCGTCCTGATCGTAGATGTCGTTGCGGAACTGGATAGTCTGGTCGCGGGTCATCCATGCCGTGAGATAGATCCAGGCGACCGGCACTTTCTTCGGCAGAACGATGTCTTCCCGCGCGCCGGTCGCAATCGCCGCGTCGATCGCGGCCCTGTTCCATTTCGGCATCTCTTCCTGCAACAGCCAGGCGGCGAGATCGCGGACATTGTCGACGCGCGAGCAGCCGTGGGAGTCGAAGCGATAGTCGTCGCTGAACAGATTCCTCTGGTTGGTGTCGTGCATATAGACCGAATAGGGATTCGGCATGTCGATCTTCACGGCGCCGAGCGCATTCCAGGTGCCGTTCTGCTGACGCACCGTGAAGTTCGGCACATGCGCTCCGGACCAGTCGACCGACGCCGGGTCGATCGGATGATCATGTCCGTCCAGCACCTCCATGTGCATGCGCGAGAGATAGCTTGGGTCTTTGCGCATATGCGCGGAGATTTCGGTTTTCGCGATCGAGGAGGGGACCGTCCAGGTCGGGTTGAGATTGACGCTGGTGATTTCGGCCGTCAGCGTCGGCGACGGTTTTTCGGTCTTGCCGACGATCACGCGGTAGCGCCGCACGACGGTGTCGTTCTCGACCGCTTCGGCAAAGGCCGCCGGAAGGTTGACGACGACATAGCGCTGTCCGAACTGGAAATTCGTGTTTTCCAGCCGCTCCAGTGACGCCTCCAATTGTCTGATCCGCTTCTGAACCGGGATGTTGAGAGCCGCGAGCGTGCGCGGCGTCACGGTGCCGGTGACGGCCAACCCATGGCGGACCTGGAAATGCTTGATAGCCTCGGCTACCAGCTCGTCGAACGGCCCGGATGCCTTGTCGGCCGCGAGGTCTTCGCTGACGATCAGCCGGCGGCGCAACAGATCGTCGTTGGGGCCGGCGACGCCAATGGCAAATGGGGCGTCCGCAGGAATCATCGGCCAGCCGCCGCGGACCGCGATATCGGAATAGCTCAGCGCGGCATCCTTGATCCGCTGCGCGGTGCCTTCATCGAAGGTCGGCTCATGCGACAGCGCCAGCGCTGCGGCCGAGCGCGATTTAGGGGTCGAAGCAGGGGCAGCCGGCTTGATGGCGGCGTGGGCCGGAGCGGCCGGTTTCGGTGCGGGTGAGGCAGCCAGCTGGCCCGAGGTCTGACCGAATGAAGGCGCGCCTGCCAGCAACATCGCGGAAACGGCAAAAAGGGTCGCTGTTCGCATGGACAAATCCCTAACACAGGCGCCGAAACGGCGGGCTTCAATCAAACGATGTGGCCGGTAAATCCGGGCCCAAGGAAACCAGCAAGCAAACGCGGAGGAAACCAGGAAGCAAACCGGGCCAAAGCCGGTTTGGCCGTTCGGAATATGGATCATGAGCGTTGCCGTCTCATTAAGCCGGAATTGCGGTTTTTGTTTCCCCACCGAGCAGTGCAAAGTGGCTGCGAGGCCACTTCTGGTATGTCGCCGCCGCCGCTATTCTGGTTCGCGAGAGCCATTAAGTTTTTCCTGGAAATAATGGGCTCCGCGGGAGGCCCAATCCTGATGCCCGAGGCGGTCGACGTGGATGTTCTGGTCGTCGGTGCCGGACCGGTCGGGCTGACGCTGGCGATCGATCTGGCCTGGCGGGGAGTAGACGTCGCCGTGGTCGAGACGCGCGCGGCGGCCGAGCCGCCCGAGCCGAAATGCAACCACGTCGCCGCCCGCACCATGGAGATCTTCCGGCGTCTGGGTCTGGCGGAGAAGGTCCGCAACGCAGGGCTGCCGGCGGATTATCCGCACGACATCAGCTACCGCACCACCTTTACCGGACAGGAATTGACGCGAATTGAGATTCCCTGCCGCCGCGACCGCTTCACGCGCAAGGACGGTCCGGATTGCAACTGGCCGACGCCGGAGCCGCCGCATCGCATCAACCAGATATTTCTCGAGCCGATCCTGTTCGAGCATGCCGCGGTCCAAAGGCGTATCCGCATCGTCAACCGCACATCGGCCGAAGACGCAGAGAATCGGCGCGGCATTCGCCGAGGTGACCTTGCGTGATCTCGACACGGGGACAACGAAATCGATGCGCTGCCGCTATCTGATCGGCTGTGACGGCGCGCGCTCGATGGTGCGCAAGGCGATCGGTGCTTCCTTTGAGGGCGATCCGGTCGTGCAGCGCGTGCAGTCGACCTACATCCGCTCGCCCGAGCTGATCGATCGCCAGCGTCACGCGCCCGCCTGGGGCACCGGCGCCATCAACCCGCGCCGCTCCGGCATGGTCTATGCGATCGACGGCCGTGAGCGCTGGCTGGTGCACAATTACATGAAGCCGGACGAAGGCGACTTCGAGGAGGTCGATCGTGATGCCTGCATTCGCACCATCCTCGGGGTCGATGCGGATTTCAGCTACGACATACTATCCAGGGAAGATTGGGTCGGACGGCGGCTGATCGCGAGCCAATTTCGCGATCGCTGCGCTTTCATCGCGGGCGATGCCGCCCATATCTGGGTGCCCTATGCGGGCTACGGCATGAATGCCGGGATCGCCGACGCAACAAACCTGTCCTGGATGCTGGCCGCCCATCTCAACGGCTGGGCGCCGGATTCCATTCTCGACGCCTACGAGGCAGAACGCTGGCCGATCACGAGCCAGGTGTCGCGGTTTGCGATGTCGCATGCGGAAGCCGAGATTCGCCGCCGCGGCGCCGTTCCCGTGACGATCGAAGACGACGGCCCGGAAGGCGAGCGCGTGCGGCGTGAAATCGGACAGCTCACTTACGACATCAACGTTCAGCAATATGCCTGTGCCGGTCTCAACTTCGGCAGCTATTATGACCGATCGCCGATCATCGCCTGTGACGACGCCACGCCTCCCATCTATACGATGGGCAGCTACACGCCCTCGACAGTGCCGGGGTGCCGGACGCCGCATTTCCGGTGCGCGGACGGCGTCTCATTGTACGACAGGATGGGCGCTGAATTCACGCTGCTGCGCTTCGACCCGACGATAGATGTCGAGCCGCTGATTCGCGCCGCCGCGAAGAGGAAAGTGCCGCTCGAACTGTTTGATGTGGCGGCGCCGGCCGAGGTGATGGGTGAAGGCGCGCTCGTGCTGTCGCGGCCCGATCAGCACGTCGCCTGGCGCGGCCATCGCGCGCCAGCCGATCCGGTTGCACTGATCGATCGTATCCGCGGCGTCAGGTAAAGTCGCATCAGGTAGAGATCTGCCGCCGCGACGCCGGTTCAGGATCAGTCTTCGTTGGCTGCAATCGATTCCATCAAGGATACGAGCTGCCGCTGGACGGTCTGATCCTTGATCTTGCTGTAGGCGCGCAACAGCCTCAGGCTGAATGCGCTGTCGAGAAACAGCAGGCTTTCCACCTCGCGCGCCTTGCTGTCGCCGTCGTAGAAGAAGGTGACGGGCACATCGAGCGCCGTTGCGATTTGCTGAAGACGCGCGGCGCCGACGCGATTGACGCCCTTCTCGTATTTTTGAACCTGCTGGAAGCTGACGCCGAGTTGTTCGCCAAGCTCCGCTTGCGAGATCTTCTGTTCGACGCGCCGCAGTCGGATACGCTTGCCAAGCTCAATATCCGGCTTGCCGGCACTGCGCTGCTTCATTTTCTTGGCTACAGATTTGTTCATACCGTTTCTCACGTCCTTCGCTCATGAAGCGTCCGAATAAGCAGCCCTTGGCTGCCTTATACACTGCTTCAGACTCACTTCTAATGGATCAATGCGTATTCAGCACCGGAAATTTACGGGGATTTGCGTCCCCAGCAAGAGGCCCGATGATCGTCAGGCAAGGAATGATGTTCGTAATTCGAGCATCAAAGGTACGACGTCCCGGAAAACCGGTTTCAAGACTTTGTTTCGACCAAGCAAGATTTTGTTTCAGCCAAGCACGACTTTGTTTCAGCCAAGCAAGACCTGGCTTCAACCGAGCAAGACTTGGTTTCAACCAAGGACGTTTCCCCAATACTTTTGAATCCAAGAATCATGTGATTCCGAGAATTGCATTTTTTGCCATTCAGCTTTTGAACCATACTACAACCATATTGAGTGGTACTACAACCTTGATGCGAGACTTTTTGCCGCGTCGGCGTGGCCGCCCGGCGGTGATGGGTGATTTTACACCCAAAGGCTGTGTCCAGCCAAAATACCCGAAAATTCCGTCCGGCGGGTTTTTCGCGGCGCAACAGCCCCCCTGCAAGCCACGGTGTGCTACAAGTGTGAACCGCGATCACCGCGGGGCCGGTAGCGATGTCACAAATCTGTGTAAGGACGAAATCTATCTTCTCGGTCCTAATACCGTCGGACTTTTTGTGGTGGCAAGGTGTTGATCGACCTATCGCCTCGACCATCTCGCAAGCTCGGTAACGGGAACAAGCTGTGGCTTATTTTGAAGAAAATTTGCGGGCTGTGCTGGCGACCCTTGAGGAATGCCAGGCCTCCCTGGTCCGGAACGGTGATCGCGATACCGCGCAACTGGTTTCGGTCGCGATACTGGAGCTTCGGATCAAGCTGAACCGGATCGAAGATTCGGAATTAAAGGCTTTGTGCGATGCAATGCTGCGGGACGTCGATGCGGCCTCAAAGCCGGTTCAACCGAAGCCGCCGGAAGGCCTGCGCCAGCGGTCTCCGGCCTCGCTGAAGCTCGTCAAGTAACGCCGGCTGAAACCGCCAAAGCCGGTTGGCAGCCAAGAGCGCGTCGTCGTGATTTTGCGGATTGCCGCGCATCCGCTACATGAGCACCCATGATTCACGACGTTTCGATCCCTGCCGCGTTGATTGCGGGCCTTGTCAGCTTCCTGTCGCCTTGCGTATTGCCGCTGGTGCCGCCCTATCTGGTCTATCTGACCGGCGCGACCATCGAACACGTGGCCAATGACGAAGCCGTATCGTCTTCCCGCCGCGCCGTGATGATTTCGGCCGTGATGTTCGTGCTCGGCTTTTCCACCGTGTTCGTGGCGCTTGGCGCCAGCGCCTCCCTGATCGGCGGTTTCATCCATGCCTGGTCGGCCGAGCTGTCGGTGATCGCGGGCATCGTCATCATCGTGATGGGTCTGCACTTCCTTGGGCTGACGCGGATCGATCTGTTGATGCGGGAAGGGCGTCTTCCGATCCCGAAACCCGTCGGGCTTTGGGGCGCCTATGCGATGGGACTTGCCTTTGCGTTCGGCTGGACGCCGTGCATCGGCCCGATCCTGGCGGCGATCCTGTCGATTGCGGCCTCGGAATCCACGGTGGAAAAAGGCGCCGGCCTGCTCGCGGTCTATTCCGCAGGGCTCGGCATTCCGTTCCTGATCGCAGCCTTCATGGTCGAGCAATTCTCTTCGCTGTTTGCGCGCATGAAACGGCATTTGGCGCGTGTCGAACAGGCCATGGGCGTGCTGCTCGTGATTACGGGGATCGCCTTTCTGACCGGCGGCGTCTCGACTGCCAGTATCTGGCTTCTGGAAACGTTTCCGGGCCTGCAAAGTATCGGCTGACTCCGAATCCGCTAAACATGGCTGTCGGTGATGGCCGAATAGATCATGGTCCGCAGCTCGCGCCGGATCGGCGTGGCGGTCGACGGCAGCACCTGCGTCATGAAGATCGCGATCAGCTGTTCGAGGGGATCAATCCAGAACGAGGTCGTCGCCGCACCACCCCAGGCATATTCGCCGCGGCTTCCGGGAATCAGCGTCCGCGCTGGGTCGATCGTGACGGAAACGCCGAGGCCAAAGCCGGTGCCATCGTAGGCCGCCTCGGAGAATAACGAGCGCGAGCATTCCGGCAGCGTCCGGCCGCCCGGCAAATGATTGGACGTCATCAAGGCCAGCGTCTTCGGGCCGATCAGCCGGAAGCCGTCCAGTTCGCCGCCGTTGAGCAGCGCGCGGCAGAAGGTGAGATAGTCGGCCGAGGTCGAACACAGGCCGCCGCCACCTGAGATGAACGAGGGCGGCGACAGGAAAGAGCTGGTCGCCGGATCGTCCTGCAACGTGAGGCCGCCCTTGCGGTCGGCGGCATGAAAGGTCATGGCGCCTTGCGGGCTCGCCGAATAGCAGGCCGCCAGGCGGTGGGCCTTATCGGACGGAACAAAGAAGCCGGTGTCTTTCATCCCAAGCGGATCGAAGATGCGTTCCTGAAGGAACTGTTCGAACGGCTTGCCGCTGATGAGGCCGATCAGATAGCCGATCACGTCCGTCGAGACCGAATAATTCCAGGCCTCGCCCGGGGAGAATTCCAGCGGCATTTTGGCCAGATCCGCGATCATTGATGGTAGCGTGCCGGCTTTCTCGAGTTCGCCGATTTTCAATTCGCGATAGGCCGCATCCACATTGCTGCACTGTTGAAAGCCATAGGTCAGGCCCGAGGTGTGCCGCATCAGGTCCACGATCTGCATCGGTTTCGACGTCGGCCGGGTCAGAAACGCCGGCCACATGCCGGCTCGGAACACGCCGAGGTTCTTC
>CAVVLH010000018.1:0-131004 GCA_963748805.1 uncultured Alphaproteobacteria bacterium
TGTTTGCGGCACCACTCTTTGTCCAAATCCGAAAACTTTCGACATCGCGGTTTCGATCGACGGAACGTCAGCGCGGGCCTCGCGCTCGACCGCAGATGCTTTTGATCGTCCCAAAATTGTGCTACAGCCTTCGTCCCGCAGCTAAATCAAGTGATTGATTTAGCTATATTTTTAGCGGCGGCGGATATCGGGTTTTCAGCCGCCATGATTTCTTCCCACCAAAGGTCGAGATTCGACGCTTCGAGAAAAAAAGCGACAGGAGTGGAGCAGGGTGGCCAACGTTCTTGGAATCAACGCGGTGTATCATGAGTCAGCGGCTGCATTGCTCGTTGACGGCGAACTTGTCGCCGCCGTCGAGGAGGAACGCTTCAATCGCATCAAGCATGCCAAGGCAGCGGATTGGGATAACCCGCACCAGCTCCCCGAGCACGCGATCCGCTTTTGTATGAAACACGCCGGCCTCACCCCGCGCGATATCGATCATGTCGCCTATTCGTTCGATCCCAAGCTGCGCCGGAAGCGATATCGCGCCGAGTGGTGGGATCCGCGGGTTGAGGAAACCTTTCGCTTGCGGCTCGGTCAGGTGCAAAGCGCGGTCGAAGAGCTTCTTGGACGCTCGCTCGGGCCGCGATTCCATTTCGTGCCCCACCATCTGGCGCATGCCGCTTCGGCGTATTTCCCGTCCGGTTTCGATCGCGCTGCCATCCTCAACATCGACGGGATCGGCGAGTCGGCCGGCTCCTCGCTGGCGAAGGGCATCGGCACGCGCATCCAGTCCGTCGAAACCTTCGAGTACCCGCATTCGATCGGCTTCATGTGGGAGGAGTTCAGCGAATATCTTGGCTTCTCGAACTATGACGCTTCGAAAGTCATGGGGCTGGCGGCTTACGGCAACCCGGAAGTTTTCCGACAGACGTTTCAATCGATCTTGCGGGCCGAGGCGGAGAACTATGGAATTGCCCAGGATTTCCTCGGTGTGCAGCCGGACAAATACGCCAGGATGGAAGCCATGTTCGGTCCGCCGCGCGGCCTGGAAGAGGAAATTCTTCCGCGGCATGCCGATATCGCAGCCGCCTTGCAGGAGGCAACGGATGCCGCGGTCATGGCGCTGGTACGGCGCGCCAAACGCAAGGTGCCGTTCGACAATCTATGTATTGCCGGCGGCGTTGCGCTCAATTGCGTGACCAATGAAGTGATCACCCGATCCGGCGAATTTTCCAACGTGTTCATACCTTCCGCGCCGCACGATGCCGGCACGGCGATCGGCGCCGCCTTTGCCGCGCATTGCGCCAAGCAGAAAAAACCGCCGCAGCGCGGCACTTCGACGCCGTATCTCGGGCCTTCGTTCAAGCGGAGCGATATTCTCGCGGCGGTCAAGTCGGCGGGTCTCACCGCGCGGCGAAGCAAGTCGCCGGCGCGCGATGCCGCGGAGATGATTGCTGACGGCAAGATCGTCGCCTGGTTTCAGGGCCGCATGGAGTTCGGGCCGCGCGCGCTCGGCAACCGCTCGCTGCTTGCCGATCCGCGCCGGTCGGAGATGCGCAATATCCTCAATCAAAAGGTCAAGCACCGCGAGGATTTTCGCCCGTTTGCGCCGAGCGTCATGGCGGAACACGCCGACGAATGGTTCGAGGTTGGCGCGCATTCGACGAGTCACGCGTTCATGCTGTTTGCACCCGAAGTCAAGGCCGAGCAGCGCGACCGCATCCCCGCCGTCGTGCACAAGGATGGCACCGCGCGCGTGCAACTGGTGAGCCGCAAGTCAAACCCACGCTTTCACGAACTGATATCCGCCTTCTTTGCCAAAACCGGCGTGCCACTCGTCGTCAATACTTCGTTCAACGACAGCGAACCGATCGTTTGCACGCCGACTGACGCCATCGTCACGTTCCGCAAGTCCGGCATCGACGCGTTGTTCATGGACGATGTGGTTCTGGTGGCGCGGGATTGATCCGGTCAACCATGGCTTTAAATCGATCGCCGGGCCTTATCTGCTGCGTCTTCATGGCGTGGACAGGGGTCCTCGGCACGCCACCCGCATCGGCCTCCGCCGATCTTCTGCTCATTCATGGCAAGATCATCACTCAGGACGCGGCTTCATCCGTCAGCGAGGCGATCGCGATCGAAGCCGGCCATATTGCCGCGACCGGCAGCACGTCAGAACTTCGTAAACTCGCAGGGCCTTCCACCAAGATAATCGATCTCGGCGGACGCACGGTGATTCCGGGCCTGATCGATTCCCACATCCACGCGATTCGCGCCGGCTTTCGTACCGCGACTGAAGTAAATTGGGAGGGCGCGACCAGCTTTGGCGAAGCCTTCGAACGCCTCAAGTCAGCCGCCGCTCACGCCAAACCGGATGCGTGGTTGATCGTCGCCGGCGGATGGACGCCACGTCAGTTTGACGAAAACCGGAGGCCAACCGACGCCGAGATTGCAGCCGTCGTCTCCGGCCATCCCGTCTACATCCAGCTCTTCTATGGCTATGCGCTGATCAATGCCGAGGGCCGCGACAGGCTCGGCTTGAAGACCGAAGCCGATCTGCTTGATGGCGCGAAGTTCGAGCGTGACCGCGAGGACAAATCCACCGGATGGATCGTCGGCAAAGGCCCGGCGATCATTTCCCTCTATTCGCGTTTGCCGAAACCCTCCATCGAGGAAGCGATCGACGGCACCCGCGGATTCCTGCGCGAATTGAGCAGTCTTGGTGTAACCGGCGTGATCGATCCAGGCGGGCATAACCTCGCTCCGGAAGATTACGCCGCGTTGTTCCGCCTGTGGCGCGCGCACGAACTGCCGCTTCGCGTGGTCTACAGCATGTTCGCACCGCGTCCGGGAAAGGAGCTGGAGGATTTTCGGGCCACCACGCAATTCCTGCCGATGGGCTTTGGCGACGATTGGTTGCGCTTCAACGGCATCGGCGAGTGCGTCACCTGGGGCATGTACAACAACGACACGCCCGGTGAGGCCGACAAGGAAGCTTTCTACCGCGTGGCTCGCTGGGCCGCTGGCCAGGGCCTGACGTTGACCGTCCATTGGAACAACGATCGCTCCGTCCATCATCTGCTGGACGTGTTCGAGCGCGTCAATCGCGAGATTCCCATTGCGCCGCTGCGCTGGTCGATCGCACATCTTCACGACGCCTCCGACGCTTCATTGCAGCGCATGAAGGCGCTTGGCATCGGCTGGCTGATGCAGGACGGACTTTATTTCGCAGCAACTTCCTACATCGCCGAACGGGGTGAGGCGCAAATGCAGCGCTCGCCGCCGATCGTCTCGGCGCTCCGGCTCGGCCTTAACGTGGGGGGCGGCACCGATGCCAATCGCGTGATGATCGAAAATCCCTTCGTGTCGCTGCGCTGGATGCTCGACGGCCTCACCGTCGACGGCGTCGAGACCCGCGGGCCGAAGGAGATTCCGAGCCGCGACGAGGCGCTTCGCATCTACTCGGAAGGAAGCGCATGGTTTGCACATGATGAAAATCGCAGGGGCCGGTTGATGCCCGGAATGCTGGCGGACCTCGCTGTGCTCAGCGATGATTACTTTACCGTGCCGGTTTCCGACATTGCGAAAATCAAATCGCTGCTGACGATGGTCGGCGGTCAAATCGTTTACGCCGACGGTCCGTTCTCCGGCCTTGAAGCGACGAATCGCTAACGCACTGTTGCTTCTTTGCCGAAATGCGAACGGCGTTGCTGCGAAAAATAGAATTAGAACAAAACTAACCAGAGACAGCGTTCCATCCCGAGATGATCACGCCTAAAGTCGAGCGTTGCATCAAGCGACCTTGCGAATCAGACGTCCTCGCGAACTGCGATGTGCCGTCTTGTGGCGGCGGCGATGCGCAAGGGGGAGACGAGGGAGAATGTCGACATTTCTGGTTATCTTGCACGGTCTTTTGGCCGTTGCGCTGCTCGGCAGCATCACGCATCAGGCGGTTGCGGTGGTCTGGCCTTCGCGAAACAAAGTCGGATTCGCTAACGCCTATCGTGCGGTGTCGAGCCGCGCTTATGTCAACGCCAATATCGTGCTGTTCCTCGTCGTCGCGTCTCTCGGCGGCTATATCTATCCGATCTATCGGGTATGGGTGCGAACCTATATGGAAAACGCGCGGCTGTTTCCGGCCGTCGGTTCGTTCGAGATCAAGGAGCAATTCATCGCGATCGGGCTCGGCATGCTGCCGCTGTATTGGCTGGTGTGGCGCCGCTCCGAGCCCGCCGTACAGTCCGCGCGCACGGCCGTGACGCTGATGCTCTGCTTCATCGTCTGGTTCGCCTTCATCGTCGGCCACATCCTCAACAACATCCGGGGCTTTTTCGGACTATGAATAACAATCAGATCGAAAAGATCATCCCGGTTTTCTCGGCGGCGTTCGCCCTGATCTACATTGTTTCCGTTGAATTCAACTGGGCGCTGTTCACCTATCATCCGAAGATCAAACAATGGGGCTGGCTGGTCGAGCCCCCGAGAGACGGTCCGCCGATGTACTGGTATGGCTGGCTTGTGACCTCGATGCTTGGTGCGACGGCGGCGAGCGTGATAGCGTTGCCGCTGTTGAAAAACAGGCCAACGCCATATTGGCTCGGATGGACCGTTCCGCTTCTGGTCATACTCAGTGTCTTCTACCTTTTCCGCGATTGGTTTTTGCGCTGAAATCCGAAAAGTAGATCACTCGTACGGCTTGCCTTTTCCGGAACCGGACCTCGAATGCCTCTCGCAAGGTAACAAGTGTCAACAAAACCGCGACGCCGCTTTATACGGTTATCTTCTATCCCGCGCCTTGCCGGCTTCGCCGTTTTTGCGGCGGTCATGTTCTCGTATCAGCCGTCGCATTCGGGAGAACTCAACTCCGAGCGAGACGAAGATGTTGATTTGGCGTTCGTCGGCTCGGCCAGGGAGACCGGCACGCTGGCGCCGATTCCCGGGGTGCAAATCAGGGCCGAGGCCGCCGGCCGGAGGATCCTGATCCGCACCAATAGCGAAGGCGTCTACCGGCTGGTTCCGAATTTCGGAAATGGCATCACCGCCGACCAGGTGACGATTTCGTGCAGCAAGGACGGCTATGAGACGGTCGATGTGTCACGGCGGCAGCTTTCGGACAAGAAGGTGAAAGAGCTGATCGTGGCAGAGTGCCTGCTGGCTCCCAAGCATTGAGCTGCAAGCCTCGATCTGCAAGCCTGATCTGGAAACGTCGATATTGCGGAACCCGAAATATTTGTCCGGATATGTGAGGCCGCTCACAGTGGAATTGGCCCGCCGATCCTAGAAGAGAGCGCAAATCTCTCTTTGTGGGAGGCGTTCATGTTCCCATCAGCCGATAACCGCCCGACAGGCCGCGATTCTCTACCGGATGTCTACCAGCGCGCCTGGCCATCGATCGTCAAAATCATCATTCTCGAAATTCTGCTGCTGCTCGCGCTGTCCGGGGCGCTCGTCTTCTATCTGAACTGGTCGTCGGAGGCCGCCGTGTCTGAATTCATGACAGGCGAGAGCCATCCGGGTCAGGCCGTCAAAGCTCATTTACTCTGCGACCGCAGCGCTTGACCCAATTCAAGAGCGATGAGATTTGGTTAAATCGTCATCGCGCTTTAATTCTTTGATGAAGCATGATCTCCGCGCAAACGCTTTGCGTTTGTCGCGAAGGAAAACCGCTTCACACTTTTCCGGATCATGCTTTAGACCGCAATTTCGGATCGATCGCTTACTGCGAGACCGTCTGCACGATGGTGCTCACCGGACGTGCACTGGCGACCGGAAGCTTCATCTCCTTCATCATCGCCTCGTCATATTCCGGCAAGGTCTGCATCGGGGCCTTGGGCTTCATGAACACGATCTTGTAGCCGCCGGCTTTCAGGCGGCGCAGCAATTCCGGCATCGCTTCGGCGGTGTGCTTCTGGAAGTCGTGCATCAGGATGATGCCCTTGCCCTGCTTCTCAAGTTTGGTCATGACCGTATTGATGACCTGCTCCGGACTCTTTGCCCGGAAGTCGAACAAATCGAGGTCGCAGGAAAACATCGCGATGTTGCGCGTGCCGAGATAGGCCATCGCCGCCGGGTTATGTTGCAGCTCCGGGAAGCGGAAGAACGGCGCGGGCGCGGTGCCAAGCGCGAGCTTGACGGCGCTGTTGCCCTTTTCGATCTCGTCCTTGACGGCCTGCTCGCTCAGTTTCTTCGAATTCAGATTGGCATGCGACCAGGTATGCGTGCCTACGGTGTTGCCGGCTGCGGCGACTTGCCTGAGAAGCTCGGGGTGATACATCGCGTGCTTGCCGATCGAGAAGAACATCGCCTTGGTGCATTGGTCGGCCAGCGCCTTGAGCACCGCCGGCGTGTTGACCGGCCAAGGACTGTCATCGAAGGATAGCACCACTTCCTTGTCGCCGAGAAAATCGATCTGCTTGAAATGCTCGAAACCGAAACCGGGTCCGCCCGTGGTGTCGATTTCAACGACGCGGGAAACCCCAAGCGCATCGGGATTGGCGCAAGCCTGTTTCGGTTGCGGCGCGGGCGCTGCGGGCGCTTTTTCCGGAATGCTGCCGGTGATCTCGATCGGATCGCGGCTGGGCAAAGGCTTTGCAGCGACAGGGGCGGGCGCGGCTTGCGCGGCGGCGAAGGTTTGCGGAGCGGCCGCGGTGTGGCGCGAGGTAAAGAACCAACCGCCAGCGGCGATCAACGTGGCAGCCGCCACACTCATCAGCATCAGGCCGAACGCGTTACGCATGGTTACTCTTTCGTTAATACCAAAACTAAACTTCGCCCCGACCCCTTTATGGGAAATAGTTGTTAACGCTCTCCCAACGCTGCCCGGTTCCGGGTGTCGCGCCGGGCTTGGCGGCGCGGGATGAGGCGTTTGATCGGTCACGACCACCCGGCCGATGGCAGGCAGGCGGGGTCCCCCGGTAGCCGCATGACGAACCGACGGCAAAAAT
Organism: uncultured Alphaproteobacteria bacterium; assembly: GCA_963748805.1. Classification (GTDB taxonomy): domain Bacteria; phylum Pseudomonadota; class Alphaproteobacteria; order Rhizobiales; family Xanthobacteraceae; genus Bradyrhizobium. The sequence goes on from CAVVLH010000018.1 coordinate 6,930, forward strand.
GATGCAGAGTTCTGAACCACGACACTGGCGTGCATTGACATCGCAGGTCACGCGGATTTGTATCCCGCGATCTCAGGGATGAAGGCGGTTCAAATGTTCAGATTTTCATATGTGTTTTTGTTTGCGCTGATGGCGGCGCAGGTTTTCGCGATGTCCTCCGTTTCGGCCCAGCAAGGTCACGACGCCTGCGCCCGCGACGTGTCGCGCTTCTGCCGCGCCCAGATGAATGACGGCGATTCGGTGGTGCTGGGCTGCCTGAAGCAGCATCGCGCCCGGCTCAGCAGGGCCTGCGAAAAGGTTTTGACCGACAACGGCCAGTAAACCGGGTTACGCTTTCTTGTCCCTCCCCCTTGTGGGGAGGGTCGGCGAGCGAAAGCGAGCCGGGGTGGGGTTCTTCAAGAGATCACCCTTGCTTGCTGTTTTTCAGTATCACTATCCACCCCCACCCGACCGTCGCTTTGCGACGGCCACCCTCCCCACGCTCGCACGGGGGAGGGATAAGAGGATACGACTTAAGTGCTGCTGCCTGCCGCGGCGGATGCCACCGGCAGCACCTCGCGCGCCGCGCGGTCGGGGGTCTCTTCCTTCCAGCGCACCGAACCGAACGGACGCTCCAGCATGCGGCGGACCCGAACCGGATCCGGGCCGAGATGAAAATCGGTTGCGCTCTGGTGCAGCGCGCGCTCGGACTGCGTCGAGCGGTTGCGCTGGCGCAGGTAATCGAGCCAGGTCGGACAGTGATAGCGTTCGGTCCATAGCTCGGGATCGGCGATGTCGCGTGCGATCGACCAGCCATAGGCGCCGTTGCGTTGCCTCGAGAGCTGGACCTCCTGCATGACATTGTGAAAGGCACGGGCGTTGTCCTGCGCGACGCGATATTCGATCTCGACCACCAGCGGCCCGCTGCGCGCGGTCAGCGACAACTGCACTTCGGGATCGGCCAGGACTTCCGCATCCTCGTTACGCGCGCCGACCCGCGGCATGTGCAGCCAGTGGCCGAGCAGCGGCGAAAGCAGCATCAACGTCGCCGATACCAGAAGGGCTGCTTCGACGCCGGCGGCGTCCGTCAGCCGCCCCCAGCCCCAGCTTCCGATCGCAATGCCGCCGGAGATCGCGGCCTGGAAGGCTGCGAGCGAACGGCCGGCCACCCAGCGCGGCGCCGAAAGCTGCACGCCGATATTGAACAGGGCAACCGCGAGCATCCACGCCGCGCCCGCCACCACCAGCGCCGCGGCCGTCAGCACCCGCTGATCGCTCAGCGCGACCGCGGCGATGGAGGCGCCCATCGATATCGCACAGGCGCGGATCGCGGCTTCGCCGCTCATGCGTTTGCGCACTTCGCCGATGTTGAGCGCGCCGACGACCGCGCCCATGCCGAAGGCCCCCAACATGATGCCGTAGGTCTGCGCGCCGCCGTGCAGCAGATCGCGGGTGACGAGCGGCATCAGGGCCGATACCGAACCGCCGATCAGGCCGGTGATCATGGTGCGGGCCAACACGATCTTGATCGGCGGCGAATTGGCGATATAGCGCACGCCCGAGACGATCGCCCGGTTGAGGCGTTCGCGTGGCAGCCGTGACGGCGCGCTCTCGCGGCGCCAGAGGAATAGCACCACCATCAGCGGAATATAGAGCGCCGCGTTGGCGGCGAACGCCGCGACCGCGCCCGCCGTGGCGACGACGATGCCGCCGATCGCAGGTCCAAAACTGCGCGCGATATTGTAGCTGATGCCGTTCAGCGCCACGGCCGAGGGCAGCGTTTCCGTCGGCACCTGTTCGCTGACCGAGGATTGCCAGGCGGGGCCGAACAGCGCCATGCCGCTGCCGACAATGAAGCAGAAGGCCAGCAGCGTCGCAGGCGTGACCAGGCCCAGCCACGCCAGCACCGTCAGCGCGGTGGCGCCCGACAGCGCGATCGAGAGCGAGACGATGGAAACGACCCGGCGGTCATACATGTCGGCGATGGCGCCCGCCGGCATCGAGATCAGCATCACCGGCAGCATCAGCGCCGTCTGTACCAGTGCCACCTTGTCGGCCGAGGATGTCATCTGGGTCATCGCCCAGGCCGCACCGACCGCCTGGATCAGCAGTCCGAGATTGGACAACAGGCTCGCAAGCCAGATCCGGCGGAAAGTGGCGTGGCGTAACGGGGCGGCGACACCATCGCCGGCAAACATCGCTCGCTTGGGCTGTTCAGTCATGGCGTTTCCGTTATCGGCCGGCTTGATTCGTTGAGCCCAGTGATGCCCGCTCGGGTCCGTGCCTGTCCAGTAGCCTGCGGAATACGCTCGATTTGCCGTAGCGAAATACCCAAGTTTATACGACCGCTACGTTTGTGCCGATGGCTCGATCGGACGGTTAGCCGGCCAGCGCCTTCATGGCGCCGGGATTCCGGAGCTGATATAATTGCGGTCCGGACGGGATTTCCCCATCCGGAAGGGTTGCAAGGACGACGTCCGTGAGCATAGCCGAAGCCTGGGATATCCCGGCCACGCGCCGACGGTTGGTTCCGCCTCACCCGCCACGCGCGCCGGAGAACATGACGGCGCTGCAGCGGCTCGCGATGATGCGCGAAAGCCCGATCGGAACCTGGGGCCAGCGTGCCTATGAGGATGACATCATCCGCGGCCGCTTCTTTTTCCTGGGCTCGAGCTATATCCTCAATACGCCGGATGCGATCCGCCATGTGCTGGTCGACAATTACGAGAACTATTCCCGTACGCCGGCCGGTCTGCGTGTGCTGCGCCCGATGCTCGGCGAGGGCCTTCTGATCGCCGAGGGCAAGGCCTGGAAACATCAGCGGCGCACGCTGGCGCCGGCTTTCACGCCGCGCGCGGTGACGACCCTGATCCCGCACATGGTCGCGGTGACCGATGAGACGATCGCGAACCTGCGGCGTGGCGACGGTGGCGCAGTTGATCTGCGCGAGATCATGCAGCGCATGACGCTCGAAATTGCCGGCCGTACCATGTTTTCGTTCGGGATGGAGCGTCACGGCGCGACGCTGCGCGACTTCGTGATGGAATATGCCGACCGGCTCGCAAAGCCGAATTTTCTCGACCTGGTATTGCCGGCGAACTGGCCAACTCCGCGGGATTTTCCGCGGGCGCGTTTCCGCAAGCGATGGACGCATTTCGTTGGCACGCTGATGACGGAGCGGCGCGCGGCCGGAAAGCAGGAGGGCGCGCCGGCGCGCGATCTGTTCGATCTGATGAATGCCGCGCGCGATCCCGAAACCGGCGAGGCCTTCAATGAGGCTCAGCTCGGGGATCAGGTCGCGACGATGATTCTCGCCGGTCACGAAACCACCGCCACCGCGCTGTTCTGGGCGCTGTATCTGCTGGCGCTCGATCCGGTCGCGCAGGAGCAACTGGCGGCCGAAGCGCGGCAGGTGTCGGCCAACGGTGAGGCCGATCTCGAGCGGTTGAAGTTCACCCGTGCCGTCGTCGACGAAACCATGCGGCTTTATCCGCCGGCGTTCCTGATCGCGCGTGCGGCAGCCGGCAATGATGTGGTCGCGGAGATTCCGATCAAGAAGCGCGACGTGATCCTGATCGCGCCATGGCTGTTGCACCGTCACGAAAAGCTCTGGCGCGATCCGAATGCCTTCGTGCCGGAACGTTTTCTGTCGCCGGCGCCGCCGCCCGACCGATTTGCTTATCTGCCGTTCGGCGTCGGCGCGCGGGTCTGCATCGGCGCGCATTTCGCGCTGGTGGAAGCAACGCTGGTGCTGGCCAGGATCATTGCCGCGTTTCGTATCACGTTGGTGGACCGGGATCCGGTGATGCCGATTGGCGTCGTCACCACGCAGCCGAATCGCTCGCCGATGTTCCAGATCACGCCGCGCTGATGCGGTTGCCACCCGCAGGGTCCAGGTGCAGGGTCCAGATCATGAGCAAACGAGAATCATGAGCGAATTGGAGGCCCAGTTTTCGGTGTTGAGAAAGACCGCCGAGCCGGCGGTCGCGGATGCGATCGCCCGCCTCATCGAACACGGCGAAGACCACGACCTCAACCGCATCAACGTGCTGGATTTTTCCAGGCAAAACGGTTTCGACGAGGAGCAGGTGATCTCCGGCTTCCTGCACGCCTCGCGGCTTGGCCTGTTCGATCTCACCTGGAACGTACTCTGCCCCGGATGCAGCGGGGTGCTCGATGCCCATGATACGCTGAAATCCCTGCGCAGCGACGATTACCATTGCGGACTTTGCGCCTGCGGCTATGAGCCTTCCGTCGACGAACAGGTTGAAGTCGCGTTTACGGTCAGCCCCAAGGTCCGGCGCATCGCAGCGCATGATCCCAACACACTGCCGCTGTGGGAATATTACAAGCAGGTATTCTGGAGTTCGGGGATCGATCTCGACAAGGGCTCCTTCGATGCGCTCACCGAGGAGGTGGCGCTGGACTCGCTCGAATTGCCGGCGGGCGAGCGCGCCGTGCTGTCGTTGCAGTTGCCGCCGCAATTCATCATCGCGTTCGAGCCGGTAACGCATTCGGCGCATTTCATCGACGTCCAGGGCGAGCCGACCAAAGAGCGCCAGCAGCTTTCGCTGGTCTTCAACAAGTCGCACCCGCCGACCGGGTCCATCACCCTGCGTCCGGGTCCCTTGAGGCTTGCGCTCGACAATCAGGCCGGCGTGCGGACGCTGCCGACCGTGTTCATCGCGGCGGAAGGGCTGCATGCCATGCTCGGCCGGCGCCGGCCGTTTCTGACCGCCAAGCGGATGCTGTCCAACCAGACCTTTCGCGACGTGTTCAAGGCCGACAATCTCGACATCGATCAGCGCCTGAAGATCACCTCGCTCACCTTCCTGTTCACCGATCTGAAGGGTTCGACCGCGCTCTATGAGCGCGTCGGCGACCTCGCCGCGTTCGATCTGGTGCGCGCGCATTTTCGGGCGCTGCTCGGAATCATTGCCTCGGAGAAGGGCGCGGTGGTGAAGACCATCGGCGATGCCGTGATGGCGACCTTCGTCAAGCCGGAGCATGCGATTGTCGCCGGCTTGCGGATGCGCGCGGCCATGGATGCGCTCAATGCCGAGCGCGGCACCGACGATCTCGTAGTCAAGATCGGCATTCACGAGGGCCCGTGCCTGGCGGTAATGCTCAACGAGCGGCAGGACTATTTCGGCCAGACCGTCAACATCGCGGCGCGGGTTCAGGGGCTGGCGACGTCACAGTCGATCCACGTCACCGGCGGCGTGGTCGAGCTGCCTGCGGTATCGGCTCTTCTCAAGCAGCGGGCGATCAAGCCGATCCAGAAGGAGGCGGCGCTGCGCGGGATCTCCGACAAGGTAATGGTATACGAGATACCCTGAGAAATACCCGAGATGGACTAATCGTAATGCGCGGCCCACCGCTTTTTGCATTGCGTGCGCCGATCGGGGCCCATATTTCTGAGGGTATCCGCTATCAGTGGCGGCAAGGTTTCACCCGATCCCGGCAGGAAATGAATGCTCGACGGACTACGCCAATTCATCGCCGACGTTATGTCTCCGGCCCATGATCCCCGTGACCTCGACGACACCGGATATCGTCTCGCCGCCACCGCGCTGCTGGTTCACGTCATTTCGCTCGACGGCGAGCCTTCCGAGGCTGAAAAGCGCAAACTTCACAGCCTGATCGAAAGCAGTTTTGGGCTCGATCGGGGGACCGCCGACAGGTTGATCGCGTCCGCCACCCTGGTCGAGGGCGAGGCCGTCGATCTCTATCATTTCACCAGCGTCATCATGCGCTCGGTCGATGACGCCGGGCGCTTGCGTATCGTCGAGATGATGTGGGAGCTGGTGTATGCCGACGGCCAGGTCAGCGAATTCGAGGACAATGTCGTCTGGCGCGCCGCCGATCTATTGGGGGTGTCTTCCCGCGACCGGATCGATCTCAAGCACCGCGTTGCCGCCAGGCAGCCGGCGCCGATTTCGGGGGGCTAACGAAGGTCCATCCCGTGTTTGGGCCGGGTCTGCTTTCCGGCAGATGAAGAATTTTTAATGTAATCGATGATGCATGGCAGCGAATGGCCCGCCTCTTGCGCGCCTACGTTGATTTCCGCCGGATCGCCCCTTGCAAAGGCCCTGAAACGCTTGCAGGCGGCCTGTATCCCGCCTAAGCCGTACGCTCCGGGTTGGCATTATCGGCGGGCAAGAAAGATCGTGACTGAGCGGGTGACCCTGATTACGGGTGCTTCGGCGGGGATTGGCACTGAGCTGGTACGTGTCTTTGCTTCCAACGGCCATCGCGTAGCGATGGTGGCGCGACGCGCCGACCGGTTGCAGGCACTGGCCGCGGAAATCACCGCCAAAGGCTCGAGCGCTCCGATCGTGATTCCTTGCGATCTTGAGCAGGCGGACGCCGGCGACAGGATTGCCGCCGCTCTCGCCGCCGCGGGTGTCGAAGTCGAATTCCTCGTCAACAATGCGGGCTTCGGTCTGTTTGGCCGTGCCATCGCGCTCGACCGTAACGAGCAGCTCGCGATGATCGCGGTCAATATCCGCGCGCTGACCGACCTGTCGCTGCGATTTGCCGATCAACTGGTCCGAAACCGCGGCGGGCTGCTCAACGTCGCCTCCATCGCAAGCTTCCTGCCGGGGCCTGGCATGGCGGTATATTACGCCTCCAAGGCCTATGTGTTGTCGTTCACCGAGGCCCTGCGCGGGGAGTTGGGGCCAAGCGGCGTCCGCGTCACTGCGCTGTGCCCGGGTCCGGTGCCGTCGGAATTTCAGACCCGCGCGGGCTTCGAGCCCGGCTTCGATTCGGCCGTGCTCAACGTGTCCTCCGCTGATGTCGCAAAGCAAGCCTATTGCGGCCTGATGGCCGACAAGCGCGCGGTGCTGCCCGGTCTCGGTATCAAGATCGTGCCGTTCATGTTGCGGCTGTTTCCGCGCGGATTCATCCTGTCGGCGGTCGCGCGCTTTCAGACGCGCCAACGCTGACCCATGCGACGATGTGCCGCCGGGCGACGTGACGGCGGAAGCGGCGGAGTAGGGTGTTGTCTGGATTGAAAGCCCGCCTTCGCCCGTTGGGCTTCGGCGTGGCAGCCTTCGCCGTGAACGGGCTTGCCTGGCCGAAGCAGGCGTAGCCCGCGAATACTGGTGGAGCCAGGCGGGATCGAACCGCCGACCTCGTCATTGCGAACGACGCGCTCTCCCAGCTGAGCTATGGCCCCAGATCGTCTGGTGAAATGTCGCCGCCCGGGTAAGCGGGAGCGGCGGACAATCGGCGTCATTTACAGTCCGCCCCAAGGCCAAGTCAAGAACGGCGAAATCGTTGTTTTTCCGGTCCTTTACCGGGAACTTCCCTTGTTTGCCCCTGACGGAACCGATATTTAGCAAGCTGGCCAATCCCGCCGACCGACCCTTGCGAGCAGCCCCCCATGCGTGCCGTCCTCGACATCGTTCTTATCGTTCTGGATCTTTATGTCTGGTTGCTGATCGCTTCCGCCATTTTGTCCTGGCTGATCGCCTTCAATGTCGTCAACACGCGCAACCCGTTCGTGTCGGCTGTCGCGGAATTTCTGTACCGGATCACCGAGCCGGTGCTGGCGCCGATCCGCTCCTTCATGCCCAATCTGGGCGGCCTCGATATTTCGCCGATCATCCTGATCCTGATCATCATGTTCATTCAGCGGGTGATCCAATATTACATCTATCCGGTCGTCTTCTGATCGCTTCAGCAAATGCCTGATCCTTGGCGTTACTCGGCCCAGGGCATCAGCATCGCGTTGCGCGTGACCCCGCGGGGCGGCAGGGACGATATCGACGGGATCGAGACGCTCGCGAACGGCCGTGCCGTGGTCAAACTGCGGGTGCGGGCCGTCGCGGAAGGCGGGGAAGCCAATCGCGCGGTGACGGAATTGTTGGCAAAGGCGCTGGGCGTGCCCAAGGCGGCTGTGCGGGTCGTGTCCGGTGCGACGTCACGCCTCAAGCAGGTGAGCATTGCCGGCGATCCGGTGCGGCTCGGCGATGCCTTGCGAAAGCTGACCGCGGGCGCAGACGAATGACGGAAGGGTGAGAGCGAGATGGCGGCGCAGATCATCGATGGAAAACGGATTGCGTCGGAGTTGCGCGCCCGTGTCGCCAGTGAGGTGGCGCGGGTCAAGCGTGACCACGAATTGACGCCGGGGCTCGCGGTGGTGCTGGTCGGCCAGGATCCCGCCAGCCAGGTCTATGTCCGCTCCAAGCACAAGCAGTCGCAGGAAGCCGGCATGGCGTCCTTCGAACATGTGCTGCCGGAGGATGTCGCAGAGGCCGATCTGCTGGCGCTGATCGCGCGGCTCAACCGCGATCCGCTGGTGCACGGCATCCTCGTGCAATTGCCGCTGCCGAAGACCCTGAATACCGAAGCCGTCATCAACGCGCTCGATCCGGCCAAGGATGTCGATGGGCTGCATCCGAACAATGCCGGCCGGCTTGCCGGCGGCTTTGCCGCGCTGTCGCCGTGCACGCCGCTCGGCTGCATCATCCTGAGCAAGAGCGTGCATGCCTCGCTCGAAGGCATGAATGCGATCGTGATCGGCCGCTCCAACCTGGTCGGCCGGCCGCTGCTGCAACTGCTGCTCAACGAAAACGCCACGGTGACATCAGCGCATTCGCGCTCGCGCGATCTCAAATCGCTGTGTGCCCGCGCCGATCTGGTTTACGCCGCCGTCGGCCGGCCGGAGATGGTGCGCGGCGACTGGATCAAGCCGGGCGCGACCGTGATCGATGTCGGTATCAACCGGCTGTCGGATGCCGACGGCAAAACCCGTCTTGTCGGCGACGTAGCCTTTGCCGAGGTGTCGCAAGTCGCAGGCGCCATCACGCCGGTGCCGGGCGGGGTCGGCCAGATGACGGTGGCCTGCCTGCTGGTCAACACCCTGCGCGCGGCCTGCGCGATTGCGGGTTTGCCGAAGCCGAGTGTTTGAAGGTCTCTGTTGCCGCGAACTCCGCTTGGCTCTCTCCCCCCTTGTGGGGGAGAGTTGGAGAGGGGGTGTTACGGATTCGGCGAGTGTTGTTACCCCCTCCCTAACCCTCCCCCACACGGGGGGAGGGGATTGATAAAGCGCGTTGTGCGGCTGTTTCCTTACGCCTTCTTCGCCCGCGCGATGCCTTCCGAAATCAACTGATGGGCATCGTCGGCGTTGCCCCAGCGCAGCACCTTCACCCATTTCTTCGGTTCGAGGTCCTTGTAGTGCTCGAAGAAGTGCTGGATCTGCTGCAAGGTAATGTCGGGCAGGTCGCTATAGGTCTTCACCTTGTCGTAGCGCTGCGTCAGCTTCGACGACGGCACCGCGATGATCTTCTCGTCGCCGCCGGCCTCGTCTTCCATCAGGAGCACGCCGACCGGCCGCACGCTCATCACCGCGCCCGGAACGATGGCGCGGGTATTGGCGACGAGAACGTCGCAAGGGTCGCCGTCATTGGAGAGCGTGTGCGGAATGAAACCATAATTGCCGGGATAGCGCATCGCCGTATACAGAAAGCGATCAACGACCAGCGTGCCGGCCTCCTTGTCGAGTTCATATTTGATCGGCTCGCCGCCGACCGGCACTTCGACGATGACGTTGACCTCGCGCGGCGGATCGACGCCGATTGAGATCGCTTCAATACGCATGGGTGGCTCCGGGTGACTTCAACATGACAACGCCACACTATGCCAGATAGCGGCGGTGCTCAGCTGATTGTTTGGGCAAAATCTTTAATGCGTAAACGCCGGTCTTAACCAGACCGCGCGATCGTCACCCGAATCAATTGGTCCAGGCGAACGCGACCTTGTCGAGCGACTTCGGCCCGAACTTCTCCGACGAGCGCGCCACCATTCGGCCGCCCAGCGCGCGATAGAATTCGGTCGCCGCTTCGTTGTCGGAAAGCGCCCAGATCACCATGCTCTTCAGGCCGCTCTGCACGAGGTCGCGCCGCGCCGCCGAAAACAGCCGGCGGCCGAAACCAAGGCCCTGAAATTCCGGCCGCAGATAGAGCTCGTAGATTTCGCCTTCGAAATGCAGGCTGCGCGCCCGGTTGCGTCCATAATTGGCGTAGCCGGCGACCTTGTCGCCGAACACGAGCACGCTGACACGGCTGCCCTTGCGAATCGCCGAATCCCACCAATGCGGACCGCGGCGGTTGATCAGCTTCTCCAGCTCCGCGCCGGGGATGATGCCCTGGTAGGCCGAGCGCCAGGCTTCGTCATGGGTGGAAGCCACCGCGACCGCGTCAGAAGCCTTGGCCGGTCGGACCTCGATAAGGGTTGTGCTCATGACCCCAATCAAAGCAAGTCAGCGGCCCTGCATCAAGGTCTATCGTTAATTATCGGTTAACCTGTGGATTTTCTGCATCAGTCGGCGCCGACCTGTGCCGAAAGCGGACAGGGTAAAGGTATTTGCCGGGCGGATTTGGCGGAATGGACGGCTCCTGCGAAGGTTCTTAACGTTAGAGGTCACGGCGCGTTGCCTGCGATGTGATTCGCCGTGAACGGTACCGGGGAAGTCTGGTTTGCAACGGCTTCATGGGGGTTCGATGCCTTCGTTTCGGGCGTTTTTCGCAAGCCTCGTGTTAGCCGCGCTGTGGGTGGCCACCGCGGCTGCACAAAGCCCGTTCGGGCCGAAAGGTGCGGAAGCCGAACCCAATCGGGCGCAGGCCTGGCTGGTGCCGTCGCCCGATCCGGACGTCGCATCTCACGCCGTGTTGTTTCGCCCCCCGGGTGCAGGTCCGTTTCGCCTCGCGGTCATCGCGCATGCGTCGATCCAGAACGTGCTGCTTCGCGCCCAAATGCCGCAGCCGGAATATCGCAGCCTGGCATCGTTTTGGGTGGCGCGGGGATTTGCCGTGCTGGTGCCGGAACGTCCCGGCCATGGCGCGACCGGCGGTAAATATCTCGAGGATCAGCGCGGCTGCGATGAGGCCGACTATGCCCGTTCGGGGCGCGCCACCGCCGAAGAAATATCCGCGGCTCTGACTTACATGCGCGGGCAACCCTTCATCCGGCGCGAAGGCGCGGTGGTCATCGGTCATTCCGCCGGGGGATGGGGCGCGCTGGCGCTGGCCAATGCCGATCCGGCTGAAATCGCCTCTATCATCGTCTTTGCGCCCGGCCGCGGCGGCCACGCCAATGACTTTCCCAACCAGATTTGCGCGCCGCATACGTTGCTCGCGGCCGCCGGCGAATTCGGCCGTGGCGCGCGCATTCCGGTGAGCTGGCTGGTCGCGGCCAATGACAGCTATTTTTCAGCCGATTTCTCGCGGAAACTGGCGGACGCGTTTCGCGCCAGTGGCGGCAGGGCCGACTTCCGCGTGCTGCCCGCCTATGACGGCGAAGGCCACTGGATGGCCGAGACCGAGAACGGCGTCAAACTGGCCACGGGCGAACTCGATCGCGTGCTGAGGGGGCAGCCACAGCTACAGTCGCCGCCGGTGGCCCGCGCGAAAAAGCCATGACGGTCTATTTCCTCGTCAAATATCTGCATGTGCTCGGCGCGATTGTGATCCTCGGCACGGGTACGGGAATTGCGTTTTTCATGCTGATGGCCCACCGGAGTCGGGACGCGGCCTGGATCGCTCATACAGCAAGTGTCGTCGTGATCGCCGATATGCTGTTCACGCTGAGCGCTGTGATCCTGCAACCGCTGAGCGGCGGGCTTTTGATGGAGCTATCGGCTACCAGCCTTACCGAGCGCTGGCTTCTTGCATCGCTCGCGCTTTATGCCGTTGCGGGTTTATTCTGGGTGCCCGTCGCTTTCATGCAGATCGAGATGCGAAACTTGGCGCGGCAAGCCGTCGCGGACGGTCGATCATTGCCGTCGCGCTACTTCACGCTGTTTCGCCGTTGGTTCCTGTTCGGAATCCCCGGTTTCGGTTCTGTCATGATCATTCTCTGGCTGATGATCGCAAAGCCTTTCTAGGTTCGGACCATGAACGCAACTCCCAATATTCTCGTGCTGGGCGCCTCCGGCCTGATCGGACACTTCCTGACCCAAGACTTGCGCAAACAGGGATTTGTCGTGGTCGCGGTGGCGCGAAAATTTACGGCCGCGCAGGCCTCGCATGCTGTCGATCTCGAGATGCCGGTTCTAATGATGGATTCGTCCGCGCTGGCGCGGCTGATAGGCGACCAGGCCATCGACGTCGTGGTCAATTGTCTCGGTGTCTTGCAGGATGGTCCCGGAAGCGACACCCGCGCCGTGCACCGCGATTTCGTCGAGCGCCTGTTGCAGGCGATCAATGCCAGTCGCCGCGCCATCCGGTTCATTCATATGTCGATCCCGGGCGCCGCAACGGAGGATCATACCGCGTTTAGCATGACCAAGCGCGAGGCGGAACGAATGATTGCGGCATCGGATATTCCGTACGCCATCCTCAGGCCAGGTTTTGTGATCGCGCCCGCGGCCTATGGCGGCAGCGCCATGGTCCGCGCGCTCGCAGCACTGCCGCTTCAACTGCCTTCTTCCTTATCCAAAAATCCGTTCCAGCCTGTGATGGTCGAAGATCTGGTGACAACGGTCGCATGGCTTGCCTCACGCGACATTGCCGACAAGAGCGTCAGCGCCGTGATCTGGGACGTGATGTTGAAGCAACCGATCACGCTCGGCGGCGTCATCGAGTTATTTCGGCGTTCGCTAGGCGCAGCCGGTTTTCCGCGTATGCCTTTTCCGGGCTTTCTGCTCAGCCTCGGCGTGACGCTCGGCGATCTGGCAACCTTTCTTGGATGGAAGTCGCCGATGCGCAGTACGGCGATCGCTGAATTGCGGCGGGGCGTTACCGGCAATCCTTCGGCGTGGATGGCAGCAACAGGCATCGTGCCGGCCGATCCATCGCAGCCCGCAATCATGGGCGCCGCGACCATTCAGGACAAATGGTTTGCCAGGCTTTATCTGATCAAGGCGCTGATCGTCGCAAGCCTTGTAATGTTTTGGACGGTCTCAGGTTTGATCGCGTTATTTGTGTCCTATGAAGCTGCGGCGCGAATTCTAAGCTCGCACGCTTTTCCATCGGTGCTGGTCGCGCCGATCACGGTTCTCACCAGCCTGATGGATATGACCATTGGCGTGTTGATCGCTTTCCGGCGGACCTGCGCTTTCGGGTTAATCTGGGGATTTCTGGCCTCGCTCGGTTATATGGTTGGAGCCGCGATTCTGACGCCGGACCTCTGGGTCGAGCCGCTAGGAGCGCTGGTGAAGACCGGGCCGGCCATCGTGCTGATGCTGGTGGCGCTGTTGATTCTGGATAACCGATGAGCAACTGGCCCGACGACGACGTGATCCTCTATGATGGAGTTTGTGTGTTCTGCTCGCGCTGGATTCGCTTCATCGCGGCGCGCGACAAAGCGAAGCGCTTTCGCTTTACCGCGATCCAGTCGGCTTACGGTACGCGGCTCGCGCAAGCCTTCGGCATCGATCCCGCTGATCCCGATACCAACGCCGTCATCCATGGCGGCGAGGCCTATTTCAAATCCGACGCGGCCTTGATCGTGCTGTCTAGCCTGCCGGGATGGAGATGGACGCGGGCGCTGTTCGCCGTGCCGAAGCAACTGCGCAACGCGGTCTACAATCTCGTCGCGAAAAACCGTTACCGGATTTTCGGGAAATACGATGCGTGCTTTGTGCCGGATGCTGCGATGAGAGTGAGGGTGATGGAGTAGCTAGCGCGTTCCAACCCCTGCCATCACCTCCCGCGCCGCTCGCTCGCCGGAATCATGCGCCCCGTGGGCGGTGGAGAAAAAGTTCGGCGAGGTGGCTTCGCCCGCAAAGAACAGGCGGCCATCGACGGGGGCGGCGAGCACGGCGCGCTTTCCCGCATGGCCCGGCAATGCGTGCGAATAGGAGCCGCGCGCAAAGGGATCGTGCGCCCAGCGCGATTCCTTCAGCGGCCTCAGCTTCCGGCGAAAGTCGTTGCCGAGGAACGAGACGATCTCGTCGATCGCCTGCGCCGCAATCGCGCCGTCGCCGGCGTCTTCCAGCGTTTGCGCAAACCTCCCGCCGAAAAAGCCTTCGACGCAGGGCTGACCGAACGGGCGCAGGTGATACGTCCCCATTTCGGTGCGCATGGTCGCGCCGCGCAGGTTGCCGTCGGCCGGCAGGAGTTCGGGCTCGTCGAGCGCCAGTGTCACCTTGTCGGCGAGGCCGAGCGGCAAGCCCCGCGCCGCGTCGATTTTCTCCGGCAATGCCGGTGAGAAGCGAATCGCTTCGTCCGCGATCAGATTGGTCGGCACCGTGATAATGGCCTTGTCGGCCGATAGCGTGCCTTTCGAGGTTTCGATGCGCAGGCGCTTTGCGGAATGGTCGATCAGCGTGACCTGGCAATTGAGCGCGAGCGGCAGCGAGGCGCCGTAGGCCGCCATCAGCGCGCCATAGCCGCGCCGCACCCGCCAATTGATGCCCGTGTCCTGATAGGCATCGAAATCGAGAATCGACAACCGGTCAGTCTCGCAGCCATTGATGTAGGAGGAGACCGCATCGATCATCGGATTCCAGCGATTGCCGTTTTCGAGATAAAGGCTGGCTGGATGGTCCTGGCCACCGCGAGCCGCCTCCTCGATGCGTTCGAAGAACTCATCGAGCGCGCGGAAGAATTCGTCGCGTTCTTCCGGTGGAAACGATTTGCCGTAGGCGCGCTCGCGCCACGGCGGCAGTTTCCGGTCGATTTCAAAATCAAGCTGTTCGGCAATTTTAACGAACGAATTCTGGTCGGCGGAGTGTAGCCAGCCGCAGCCGAGATCGAAGGGCACGTCAGGCGCGGCCATGATGGTGTGGCTGCGGCCGCCAACGCGTTCGCGCGCTTCCAGCACCATCACGGACAGCCCGGAATTCTTCAACGCGTGCGCGGCGCCGAGGCCCGCGGCGCCCGCGCCGATGATCGCGACATCGATGGAAGAAGGCAGGGAACTCATGGGCAGGGCTCTAGCATGTCTGCGAGCGGCCTTGAAGTCAGCCAAATCGCAGATGTCATCACCCGCGAAAGCGGGTGATCCAGTATCCAGAGACTTTCATTGTTTAGCCGATGAGCCGCGGCTTACTGGATGCCCCGCTTGAAGCGGGGCATGACAGATAGAGGGCTTACGCCACCGCCTGCTTGGTCTTTTCGGCGCGCTTGCGGTCGTTCGGATCGAGGAACTTCTTGCGCAGGCGGATCGACTTCGGCGTCACCTCGACCAGCTCGTCGTCCTCGATATAGGCGAGCGCCTTTTCCAGCGTCATCCTGATCGGTGGGGTGAGGCGCACCGCTTCGTCCTTCGAGGTGGTGCGGATGTTGGTGAGCTGCTTGCCTTTCAGCACGTTGATTTCGAGGTCGTTGTCGCGGGTGTGCTCGCCGACGATCATGCCCTTGTAGACCTTCCAGCCCGGCTCGATCATCATCGGCCCGCGATCTTCCAGCTTGAACATCGCGTAAGCGACCGCTTCACCCTGATCGTTGGAGATCAGGACGCCGTTGCGGCGGCCCTGGATTTCGCCCTTGTAAGCCGCATAGCCGTGGAACAGGCGGTTCATGATCGCGGTGCCGCGGGTGTCGGTGAGCAGTTCGCCCTGATAGCCGATCAGGCCGCGGGTCGGCGCGTAGAACACCAGCCGCAGCCGATTGCCGCCGGACGGGCGCATCTCGATCATCTCGGCCTTGCGCTCGCTCATCTTCTGCACCACGACGCCGGAATGCTCCTCGTCGACGTCGATCACGACTTCCTCGATCGGCTCTTGCCAGTCGCCGGTGGTCTCGTCCTTTTTCAACACGACGCGCGGGCGCGACACCGAGAGCTCAAAGCCTTCGCGGCGCATGGTCTCGATCAGGATTGCGAGCTGCAATTCGCCGCGGCCCGAGACCTCCATGGAGTCCTTGTCGTCGGCCTCGGTGACGCGCAGCGCGACATTGCCCTCGGCTTCGCGCAGCAGACGGTCGCGGATCATGCGGCTCGTCACCTTGTCGCCTTCGGTGCCGGCGAGCGGCGAATTGTTGACGATGAACGACATCGACACGGTCGGCGGATCGATCGGCTGCGCCGGCAGCGGCGTATCGACCGACGGATCGCAGAAGGTGTCGGCGACCGTGCCCTTGGTCAGACCGGCAATGGCGACGATGTCGCCGGCTTCGGCTTCCTCGAGCGG
Organism: uncultured Alphaproteobacteria bacterium; assembly: GCA_963748805.1. Taxonomy (GTDB): domain Bacteria; phylum Pseudomonadota; class Alphaproteobacteria; order Rhizobiales; family Xanthobacteraceae; genus Bradyrhizobium. The sequence goes on from CAVVLH010000018.1 coordinate 22,993, forward strand.
CGTACGCTCGATGCCGCGGAAGGCGAGGATCTTCGTCAGACGACCCTGTTCGATCAGTTTGCCGTCGGCGGAGAGCACCTTCACGGCCTGGTTCGGCTTGATCGAGCCGGAGGAGATGCGGCCGGTGATGATGCGGCCGAGATAGGGATTGGCTTCCAGGATGGTGCCGATCATCCGGAACGGCCCTTCCTCGACGGTCGGCGCCGCGACATGGCGCAGGATCAGGTCGAACAACGGCTGCATACCTTGATCTTTCGGACCTTCGGGCCGATCGGCCATCCAGCCTTGTTTCGCCGATCCGTAGAGAATCGGAAAATCGAGCTGTTCTTCGCTGGCATCGAGTGCCGCGAACAGGTCGAACACCTCGTTGATCACTTCGGTCGGCCGCGCGTCCGGCCGGTCCACCTTGTTGATGACGACGATCGGCTTCAGACCGACCTTGAGCGCCTTGGAGACCACGAACTTGGTCTGCGGCAACGGGCCCTCGGCCGCGTCCACCAGCACCAGCGCGCCGTCCACCATGTTGAGGATGCGTTCGACCTCGCCGCCGAAATCGGCGTGGCCTGGCGTATCCACGATGTTGATGCGGGTGTCCTTCCACTGCACGGAGGCGGCCTTGGCCAGGATCGTGATGCCGCGCTCGCGCTCCAGATCGTTGGAGTCCATGGCGCGCTCGGCGACCTTCTGATTCTCGCGGAAGGTGCCGGATTGCTGCAGCAGACGATCGACCAGCGTGGTCTTGCCGTGGTCGACGTGGGCGATAATGGCGACGTTACGAAGGTTCATTTTTGCTTCTTCTGCGTCAGACAATAAGAGAGCGCGATCTCGCCGGAAAACCGGGACCCACTTTTCCGGATCACGCTTAAAACCTGGATTTGATCGGGCGCTAGTGAACGCTTGGCGCCCAAAAAGGAAGCCCGGCCAACAGGACCGGGCATACCTTTACTGCGGCGCAATATAGTCAGGAATCGCCGAAAAACAATGTGTTATTTGCGATTTGGTTAGCCGATTTGGCCCAAAATCACCCAATAGCAGCCGCTATTGGACAGCCTCGCTCGGATAGACCCCCCGCAGCACCTCTTCGAAGTGATTTTTGACAGATTCATTACACTGGCAGGCCCGCAGATGCAGCCTTTCCAGATCGCGGATCACGATCGAGCCGCGACGGGTTTCCACAATTCCCTCCGCCTTGAAGGTCTGGATCACCCGGCTGGTATAGCTGCGACCGACGCCCAGGAGGGTCGACAGCTGTTCATGGGTCAAGGGTACGATGTTGGAGCCATCGGCGCGCTCCATCGCCGAGATGATCCACTTCGCGGTTCGCTGTTCGATCGAATGAATCGCATTGCAGGCGGTCGACTGAAACATCTGCGCGAGCAGGCAATCGGCATAGCGTGCGAACACGTTGCGAAGCGAGGCCGAAGTCGTCTTGGCCGCGTCCAGTTTGTTGATCGGCATGCGCACGAACGGTCCGCCGAACTTCACTATAATCCGCGTGTAGGCGGGCAGGTAGCCGAGACTGACGATCCCGCCGACCGCGCCCTCGCGGCCGACCAGAATGGTCTCGACATCGCGGCCGTCTTCATTGGAAACGAGATAGGAGGCGAGGCTCGCGTCGCAGGGAAAGTGGACGGTGTTGACATCGTCGCCGGGATTGTAGAGCAGGTCGTCGGAATTGGCCGTTTCGGTCGCGAGATGCGGCGCGATCAGCGCGAAATCCGGCTCACTCAGCCGTCTCAGCAGATTGTTGTTTGGCCGGTCGCTGCCGCGACTGGGCCATCCCTGTGAGATCATCGGTAACCAACCTTCCTTGTTCCATTTCCCTCTCGGGCTCCCACAATACCCACGAGAGTTCCATTGTTCCGTGCACAAGTGCACAGACAACGATCGAGCGGTGTGGTGGTTTCATGCGGGGAACAAGGGGCAGCCCTCCGATACCTGGCCGCCAGCATCCTCTTGCCCTAATTCAGGGCCCCATCCGGAACTTTTGTTAGCACAATGGTCGATGTGTCGAGTGATGGCATCCCCGACGATGTCCTCGTTGTCGAGGATGATCCGATTATCGCGCTCGATTTCGAAGACACCATTCTTCGCTTTGGGGTGAAGACAGTTCGCACCGCGGGCAGCGTCAGCCGTGCCCTTCAACTTATCGACGAGCGCGCACCGAAGTTCGTGCTGTTGGATATAGGATTGGTGCGCGAGAAGAGCTTTGCGGTCGCCGAACGGCTGGAGGCGCTCGGCATTTCCTTTGCCTTTGTCACCGGCTATTCGACCGACGTCGCGCTTCCCGCAGCGCTCGCCAACAAGCCGAGATTGCCGAAACCCTGCACGAGCGATGCGATCGAGGCCGTGTTGAGAGGCGCCGCTACAGCTCGCAAAACGCGCTGACCGGCTCGGCGGACCGATCGTTATATCTTCGGATCGAGCGTCGTCGACCACAACGCAGTATCAATGCGGTCGCGCAAGGTGATCGTCATCTGTCCGGTCGCACCTTCGATCTGGACATGACCGAAAAATTGCATGTTGTCTGACGGTGACAGGATCGTGCCGGCAGCTGCCGCTTTGATAAACCTCACCTCGGGCCCGAACGTATTGTCGAGTTCGTTCTGCCAGCCTGTTCCGGCGTGCAGGGGGCCGGCGACGAATTCCCAGAACGGCGTAAAATCCTGAAACTGCGCTCTGTCGGGATTGTAGAAATGCGCCGCTGCATAGTGCACATCCGCCGTCAGCCACACGGTATTGTTGATGTGTGAGGCCTTGATGAAGGTCAGGAGGTCGGCGATTTCGAGTTCGCGGCCGCGCGGCGGGCCGTTGCCTTGTGCAAATGCTTCCGAGCCTTTTTTGCTGGCGTAATCGTCGTAGACGACGAGGCTCAGCGGCATGTCGGAAGCGATCACCTTCCAGGTCGCGCGCGAATTTTCAAGGCCGCGTTTGAGCCAGGCCAATTGATCCGGTCCGAGGAAGTAGGCGTCCGGGCCGTAGGTCTCTTGCAGATTCGGTCCATTGGGCCCGCGGTAACTGCGTTCATCGAGCATGAAGACGTCGAGATGCGGGCCGTAGTTGATCGTGCGGTAGACCCGGCCGGGCTCATTGAGGCTTTCGCGTAAGGGATACATCTGGTGGAAGGCGCGCGCGGCACGCGCCGCGAGCAGATTGATGTCGCGCACTTTGTAAGCTGCCGGCAACTGTTTCGAGGCCGACCAGTTGTTGGTGACTTCGTGGTCGTCCCACTGAACGAAGATCGGCACCTCGGCGTTGAAGGCCCGCACATTGTCGTCGAGGAAATTGTACTTGTGCGCGGCGCGGAATTCATCCGTCGTCTCGGCCATCTTGGTCTTTTCCGGGATCAACAGGTTCTTCCAGATCCTGCCGTCGGACAACTTCACCTCGGCGGGGAAGACGCCGTCGGCATAGATCGTGTCGCCGGAATGGATCAGGAAATCCGGGCGATGCTTGCGCATGGTCGAAAAGCTCACCATGCCGCCATCTTCCGGATTGATGCCCCAGCCCTGGCCTGCGACATCGCCGCCCCACACGAAACTGACGTCGCGGCGGTCGGCCGGCGCGGTGCGGAAGCGGCCGGTCACCGCTTCGCCGGAAATATCGGGATGCGACAGGTCGCGGAATTTGATGCGGTAAAAAATGTCCTGCCCGGCCGGGAGATTTTCGACGAGCATCTTCGCGGTGTAGTCGCTTTCGGGAAGGGCTGCGATCGGCGGCAGCGCGCGCGCATCCTTGAACGATTCAGTGGTCGAGACTTCTACCAGCATTTGCGAGGGGCGGTCGGCGCGCGCCCAGACCACGCCGCCATCGGCGCTGACGTCGCCGGATTGAACGCCATGGGTCACCGCCGGCCGGTCGGCGGCGCGGGATAGATACGGCATCGCCACGACACCCGCAGCGCCATATTTGATGAATCGTCGGCGGGAGATCCCGCGGGAAAGGCCTCTTGTCATGCACGCCTCACGTCGATCCTGCGCGTTATCGCGCATGATACTTACGAAGACAATGTGACGGTGAGATTGCCGCGGCGAGGCGCATTCAAAGATCTACGAAATCGGCAGGCCGCACGCGGCCTGCCGATACAATTCAACTAGATATGTCGATATCCGAAAGTTCAGCTCGGCGGATTGATATTCGGATCGATGCCGCCGGTCCGCGAGTGATCGTAAATGCTCTCCGGAACCCAGCCGTCATTGTAGAAGGGTTCGTCCATCGGCGCGCGGTTATAGGCGCGACGGAAGGTCCTTGTTTGGTACGCCGGGCCGTAATAGGCGGGTCCATGATAGCCCGGACCGTACACGCGTTCAGACTGCGCATAGGCTGGGGCAGCCAGCGTCGTGGCCAAAGCTGCCAGCGCCGGGATTACAAGCTTCAATCGCATGATCGTCTCCTCATTTTCCCCGTGAGGAGCAAACTTGACGCCCGAAACTCCGTTCCGCCCGGCTGCACACCTTCGCGTGATGGAATGGTGGCTCAGGTTCCGGTGACCCGCAGCGCCGCGCCCGCGCGCTGCAGATTTTGCGAGGTCATCATCAGGATCGCCTTGCGGTCGGCGACCGCGTGATGGAATTGTCCAAGCGCGATATTGAAGGAGGTGAGGGCGCCGTCGGCGATGGTGCCGCGCTCGAAGCCAAGCAGCGTGGCGCGCAGGATGTCGTCGGCTTCCGCCTGCATGCGATCGAGCTCTTCGATCGAATCGCTGTGGCGCGCGGCAGCGATCATGTCCAGCAGCCGTTCGCGCAAGCCCGAGTTGTTGCCACGCTCGTCCTTCTTCAGGTGGCCGGCAAACCACGCGCCGATCGAGCCCATCGCCGACAGCCCCATCAGGCTCCACCAGATGATGTCGCTGTAGCGGTCGAGGAAGGTCTTCTCCTCGCCATCGACAAAGGCGGCGGCTCCCGGATGCACCGGGATAAAGGCGTCCTTGTCGGTGTCCGGCGTCTCGATCTTGGCCGCCAGCGGAAACTCGCTCATCACCGTCTGGCGGATGGCGAAGAGCTGCCGCGTGAAGGCGGCCACCGTGGTTTCCGACAGATCCTTGCGCGCGACGATGTGGTGCGAGAAGCTGATGGTCTTGACTTCATCTTCGGGACGATCGGGCGAGCCGCCAAAGGCGCCGGCCGGAATTTCGGAGGCCTCGTACATCGGGTGATTTTGCGCGATCGCTTCCGCCGAATCGATTGCGAGGAAGGTCGGCGGCTTGCCGTCATGCGTCGAAGCCGCAATCGCCTCGGACGTGATCTTGCTGTTGACCGGTCCGGCGGCGAGATAGGCATCCGCCTTCTGACTGCGGATCGCGTCAGCCACGTCGCCGGTCGGGAATTGGACGACCTCGACCTTGCTCGGGTCCACGCCATATTGTTGCAGGATCACCTTGAGCAGATCGACGTTGGCCGGCGTGCGGCCGACGACGCCGATGCGTCGTCCGGCCAACTGCGAAATCCTGGTGATTTTAGCGGGCGCTTTCTTGCCCTTCAGCGGCGCCGGCACCCAGAGCACCGCGACGTTCTTGCGCACCGTCGCCACCGCCTGCGCATTCTTCGGCACGCTCAGATCGCCGCGAATGACGGCGAGGTCGGCTTTCCCGTCCGCGATCATCTGCGCGCTGGTCGTGACGCCGTCGGTCTGGATCGGCCGCAAGCGGATCTGGCTGTGGGAGGTCACGAAGGCTTGGCTCAGAGCCTGAACAACCCTCAGATCGTCGCTGTTGGCGGGGCCCACCGCGATCCGCAGAGTGACCGGGCGCACCGCGAAGTAGTAGCCCGCGGCCAAAACGCCGATGATGGCGAGGATTCCCGCCAGCACGATGAGCGCAAAGCTTCGCCGCGCTGAGGAGCGGGGAGAGCCCGGCTTTGCCGATTCCGCTGGATTAGCCGGCGCCGCGTCGAGACCGCTTGCCATTGATCTGGAGAAATTCAGGTCCAAAGGGGGCTGCCAATCCGGTTAGGCTAGTGTGGCGACTCTGACGTTCCTTTCAGGGCCGCTGCGAGTTCTCCGAAGGAACGTCAGAGTCAAAGCCACACTAAGAGTCATATGGTTGCTAGTGTCCCTTTGGTTCTGACATTCGTAAAAGTGGCCGCCGCGACAGGATACGAATGTCAGAACCGGGACACTAGAAATGTAGCAAATCCGGCGCTTTTCCCCGAGTTACTTCGTCGTCATGGTTATCGGCGCTACCCCGAGCCCTGACGGGGAAACCGATTTTCAGGCTCATGTATTTGATTATACGCCGTCTTTTTAAAGGCTCCGGACTTCACTTTTGCGGATCATATGAGCCCCCTTCGGTGTTAGATAGCTTACCGGTTGCAGCGAGGGAGGCCATTGTGACGGAGCGAATGTCGGCCGAGGTGCGGGAGTCGGCGCTGAAGGACTTGCCGGGCTGGAAAGAGGTCGAGGGGCGCGAGGCGATCGAGCGCACCTTCGTGTTCAAGGATTTCAATGAAGCCTTCGGCTTTATGAGCCGGGCGGCGTTGGTGGCCGAAAAGAGTGACCATCATCCGGAATGGCGCAACGTCTACAGGACGGTCGAGGTGGTTCTCGCCACTCACGATGCCGGCGGCGTGACCGCACGCGATGTCGCCCTGGCCAGGGCGATGAACGCGATCGCCGCGCAACTCGGGATCAGGTGAAGATCGTTCGCCCTCGAATTTGCAGGAGCTTGCAAGTTCGGCGCGACATCCCCAGCTCAGCTCGAAGGAGCGCAGGGCAATGATTTCGGAACATGCGGTTGGATTTGAGCCGGCGGATCGGATGGCCAAGGACCCGGAGAGCGTGCGCAAGCGCTTCTGGGCCAAGTTCAAGCGGGTCGCAGCCAAGCTGCCATTCGCCGAGGATTTGCTCAGCGCCTATTACTGTGCCTTCGACCGGCAGACGCCGCGCCATGTCCAGGCGGCGCTGCTTGGCGCCATCGCTTATTTCATCCTGCCGTTCGACTTCATTCCGGACATGCTGCCGGTGCTCGGCTTCACCGACGATGCCGCCGTGCTGGCGACTGCGATTCGCCTGGTGGCGGCCCATATCACGCAGGAGCACCGCGAGGTTGCGCGGAGCAGATTGAAGCGGATCGCCGAAGCCTGATGATCGAAGTCTGATCGGATTTTGGTCGGACAGGATCAATCGAATGCCAAGGACCCTGCAAATGCCAAGGGCCCCGTAAATGTCAAGGGCCCGACGTGAAGCTCACGTCAGGCCCTTGGCCGCTCTTCCCTGTCTTGTGGCGTCTTTTCTATTGCGCTCTCGGCTTTGTGGGGGCCGGCGCCTGGGCGCGGGCGTTTTGCTCGGCCTCCCAGGCCTTGAACTGCCTGAACAGCGCTTCCTTGTCGGTGTCGGCCGACAGCTTTCCGGTCGCCGAGCTCTGCTTCAGGAATTCGTCAAACCGGCCGCGGGAAACAGGCTCAATCCCGTGGGTATCGAGCCATTGCTGGGCGTATGGCAGTCGCGTCCAGCCAGCCAGCGGGGCCGCGAGCGAAACCTCTTTCCACTTCGGGTGGAAGGGCGGGTTCTGGAACTGCGGGAATTTCGTGAAGAAGGCGTCCACGAAATTGGTAAGCTTGCGGTAGCGGTCAGTGTTGGGCGCCCAGTTATAGGCCGCGAGCAACGCCGGTACCGCGATGGTGTCAACCGATTCGCCTTCCGCGATCAGGTTGGGATAGTCCTTCGAGGTGAGACTGGCCGGCAGGTAGTCGCCCTGCAACGGCTTTTCGTAATCCACTTTGACCAGATGAAAGCGGCCGTCGTTGGCGAAATTGGAGACCGACTTGTAGGGCTTGCCGCCGACCACGATCACGGCGTCGACTTCGCCCTTCTTGAGCTTCTCCATCGCAATGCGCTGTTCGATATAGACCCAGTTCGCCTTCATCCCGATCCGGTCGGCCACCGTCAATACGGTGACGAAGGTAGAGCCGTTCGGGAGGTCTACGCTGACCGTCTTGCCTTCAAGGTCACGCAGCGAGTTGATGGACTTCGGCGCAATGACCTGCATTTCCTCGTTGTAGAGCTTGGTCACATAGGTGAACTGCTTCTTGATATCCTTCGCAAAACCCTTGCGCTCCAGATAGTCGAGCGTGTCGGCGCGCACGATGCCGATGTCGACGCCTTGCAGGAACAGGATATCGGCGACGCTTTGAACGGAGCCGCGCCCGACGATCGGAAGTACGCGCAACTTGTTTCCGTCGTCGAGCACGGAGGCAAGGTCGGCGCCGAACTGCACATAGGTGCCGCCAATGGTGCCGGTGATCAGCGTCACCGTGTTCTGATTCAGCGCCTGCTTGGTCTGCGCCGAGCCGAACTGGAAGATGGCCTTGAGGCTGTCCGAAACCTTCGCCGGGTCAACCACGCTCTCCTCGGCGCGGGCCGCAAAGCCAAACGCCATCATCGTGGCAACGAGTGCCATACCAATCAAACGTCGCATGTGTCCTACCCCCGAATAACGCCGATTATTGCAATTGACTTATTGCAGTTGACTGAGACGCCGCTGAGCGTCTGGAGAACCGAGTTGAGCGGCGCGCTGATACCAGCTGCGTGCCAGCGCCGGATCCGGTGTGATGTTGCGGATATCCTGCGTCCCGAGCACCGTGGGGTCGTAGGTTTGCGCCAGCATCAATGCCGCGCTCGCCTCCTGCGCTTCCGCCGCACGCTCCAGGAGCAGGCGGGCAGGCGGGATGTCACCGGATGCCAGGAAGGCCTTTGCCCTGGCCATCAGCGCGGCCAGTTCATCGCTGTCCATCCGTCGCGCCGGCGGTGCAACCGCTACCGGCGCCGCCGCTGTGGCGGGCTGCTGGACTTCTGCCGGCGGCTGGTTCTGATGCGCCGTCTTGAGCGCCAGGGCGATTTCATCGCGCGATGGCAATTGGGCCGGGAGCGACTGGGCCGGGAGCGACGCCTGAGCCGGGGTCGCTGCTATTACCGCCGGCGCGCTGACCGCAGCAGCTGCCGCCACGGTCTGGAGGGGCGGCGTCACAGCCGGCGATGCCGATCGGCTATCCGAGGAGGCCCCGATCAGCGACGCTGTCGCGTTGGCAAAGACAGTGAAGGGATTTTTGACGGCCACGAAGGTGGCGACCAACGCCGCAGCCGCAAAGGCCGCAGTCTTCAACAGGCGGGAGCCGCGTTTGCGTGGGCGACCGAACTTCGACGAACGAAGCTCCTCGTCAGCGCCAGATAAAAACAGTGGAACGGAATCTTCAGGGAGGAATTCCTCGCGTGTCGCGACCGACCGCGCGGGGTGATGTGATCTGAGCTGCGAACCGAAGGAGTTGAGATCGACTGGTTCGGCATATCGGTCTTCGTATGAAGCGTAGTTCGATTCATACGGAGTTTCGTACGGACGACCGTTCCGCGTCTCCTGCGCCATGGTGATGCCTCCCGTTACTACGCAACATCGGGCACGCCGGCATCAGTTTATCGGCCCCTGCCCGTTACTACTAAGGATTGATAAAACGCATTTTGAATCCGACCAAAAAGCGACAAAGCCGACCTCAACTTGGGAGATATCTTGATTTTATTTAGGCATTTCCGTGCAGCGCGGCGGAAAGGCTCGCGGCCTGCCAGTGGCGTAAATGGGGAAGACCTGTGGCGAGCTATCGCGGGTGACACAAGATGGCACAACTTGCGTCATCAATCGCTGCTTAAACGCGCTCGCGTCACTTAACCATCATGATCGGCGTCACCTAAGCGTCACCAAGGTTAACGTCAAGGATGCAAGATGACTTTTCCCATGGCTTTCCGGCCAGCCAGTACCTTGAGCGCGTCCGCGGTTTGCGAGAGCGGGAACGTACGGTCGACATGGGAAGAGATTTTGCCTTCTGCTGCCCATTGCACCAGCCGCTGAAGGTTAGCGCGATTCTTGTCCGGATTGAGTCGTGCCCATGCGCCCCAGAACACGCCCCTGATATCGCACCCCTTCAACAGGGCGAGGTTCAACGGCATTTTCGGAATGTCGCCGGCCGCAAAGCCGATCACCAGGAAGCGGCCTTCCCAGGCGATCGAGCGTAGCGCCGCCTCGGCATAGTGGCTTCCGACCGGGTCAAAGATAATGTCGACGCCCTTGCCGCCGGTGAGCCGGCGCAGGCCTTCCTTGAGGTCTTCCTGGGCGTAGTTCAAACCGAGCTCGGCGCCGTGAGCCTTGGCGAATTCAAGCTTTTTATCTGATGACGCGCAGGCAATCACCTTCAGCCCAAGCAGCTTGCCGAGTTCGCAAGCCGCAAGCCCGGTGCCGCCGGCCGCGCCTAGCACCGCAAGCGTCTCGCCGCGTTTCGGACTGGCGCGATCCTCCAGCGCATGCAGCGCGGTGCCATAGGTGATGATGACGCCGGCGGCGCGGTCGAAATCAAGGTCCGCGGGAATCCTGACCATGGCGCTCACCGGCAAGGCGATCTTTTCGCGCGCCCCGTTGTGGCCGCAGGAAGCGATGACGCGATCGCCGGGCTTGAAGTCGGTCACGCCACTGCCGACGCTCTCGATCACGCCGGCCACTTCGGCGGCCGGTGAAAACGGGAATGGCGGTTTGATCTGGTATTTGCCCTGGATCATCAGCAGGTCGAAGAAATTCAACGCTGCGGATTTGATCGCGATTACGGCTTCGCCGGGACCGGCCACGGGATCAGGCACGTCCGTCAGCACGAGATCGTCAGGGCCGCAATATTGCGAGCAGAGAATGGCTTTCATGGGCATACCCAAAGTTCGGGAGACGTCGGTCTTCGCGGTCCGATTCCAATATTCGTATCCATTCTCGGCAGATCGCGAATGTCAAATCCACTCCACGGGTATTGGTAGCGAATGGGGGATTGAGACGATATTGGTGTCGCCCAGGATGGTCCAGCCGCCTTCCGAATCAGTCTCTTACCCGCTATCCATAGCTGCTGTGATCAGGCGTTGCCGGGCCATCTTCCAGTCACAATGATGAGGGACCAGATTCGGCGATGTCCGTGCGGGGTAGGCTGACAGCTTCGATTTCGGCGGCGCTCTTGTGCGCATGCGTCAACCATGCGCTGGCGCAACCGAACTCTAAAAGCACTGCGAAACCGGCGGCGCCGAAGCCGGAAGTAGCTGCCGCGGGCGGCAGCGAGCCGGCCCTGATCGGCCAGTACGGCACCTGGGGCGCCTATATGGCGACGCCGAACGGCAAGAAGGTGTGTTTTGCGCTGGCGAAACCGTCTTCCTCGAAGACCAATCCGCCGAACCGTCCGCGTGATCCGGCGTATGCGTTCATTTCCACACGCCCGTCCGAAAAAGTCGTCAACGAGGTTTCGATCATGATCGGCTACGTCCTGAAGCCGGGCTCGGAATCGACGATCGAGGTCGGGGGCGCTGCCTACGCGATGTATACCCAAGGCGATGGCCTCTGGATCAAGAATGCGGCCGAGGAAGAGCGGATGGTGGAAGCCATGCGCAAGGCCGCCGATGCCACGGTCAAGGGGGTCTCGGCCAAGGGGACCGAGACCATCGACGTGTTCTCGTTAAAGGGCCTTTCCCAGGCGCTCGACCGGGTCGCGCAGGACTGCCGGCGCTAGTTCTCCAGCTCGTAAATGCTGCATTGATGTCTTTCCAGCCGCTCAGGGAAGGCCTATTTGATGGGCCATGATCGAAATAACGACTGATAATCCCAGCCACGCCAGCCCCGCTGCCAACGTTCCCTTGGAAAAGGTGGCACTGGAAGCCTATGTGCCGCCGGCGGTGCCTTCGCTGATCGGGCTGTCGCGCGAGGAGCTTGCGGCAAAACTCGGCGAGATCGGCGTCGCGCCCGCGCAGCGCAAGATGCGCGTGCAGCAGCTCTGGCACTGGATGTATGTCCGCGGCGCGCAAAGCTTCGAGGCGATGACCTCCATCTCCAAGGACATGCGCAGGGAGCTCGAGCAGCATTTCACGGTCGCACGGCCCGAAGTGGTGGCCGAGCAGATATCCAACGACGGCACCCGAAAGTGGCTGTTGCGCCTGCCGAGCGGCGACTCTGTCGAGAGGGCGCATGAAGTCGAGTGCGTCTATATTCCGGAGACCGATCGCGGCACGCTTTGCGTCTCGTCGCAGGTCGGCTGCACGCTGAATTGTTCGTTCTGTCATACCGGCACGCAGCGGCTGGTGCGCAACCTCACATCAGGCGAAATCGTCGGCCAGATCATGGTGGCGCGTGATCGGTTGAATGACTGGATCGACCGCGAGACGCCCAATGGCAACCGCCTCGTCACCAATGTCGTGATGATGGGCATGGGTGAGCCGTTGTATAATTTCGACGCGGTCCGCGACGCGCTTCTGATCGTTGCCGACAACGAAGGCATCGGCATTTCCCGCCGCCGCATCACGCTGTCGACTTCGGGCGTTGTGCCCAACATCGTGCGGACCGGCGAGGAAATCGGCGTCATGCTCGCGATCTCGCTGCATGCGGTGCGCGACGAATTGCGCAACGAGTTGGTGCCGCTCAACCGCAAATATCCGATTCAACAATTGTTGCAGGCCTGCCGCGACTATCCCGGCGCTTCCAACGCGCGGCGCATCACCTTCGAATATGTGATGCTCAAGGGCGTCAACGATTCCCTCGACGATGCCAAGCTTCTGGTAAAGTTGCTGAAGGGGATTCCGGCCAAGATCAACCTGATTCCGTTCAACCCGTGGCCGGGCACGGTATATGAATGTTCGGACTGGCAGCAGATCGAGAAATTCTCCGAATACATTTTCAATGCCGGCTATTCGTCGCCGGTGCGCACGCCGCGTGGCCGCGATATCCTGGCCGCCTGTGGGCAATTGAAGTCGGAGACTGAAAAGTTGTCGGTGCGCGAGCGGCAGGCGTTGCGCGCGATGGCGATGACGGATTGATTTGTGACAATGGCCGGTTGGTCATTGCGAGCCAACGGGTCGCGCGGATGCGCGACCGATGACAGGCTCCGCGAGAGCAATCCATATTTTTTATCGGGAACCGGATTGCATCGTCGCTCCGCTTCACGCAATGACACAGGTATTGGTGGTTATTTCCCATGGCGCTGATCGGCCGGCTGTTCGTCATTTTCTTCGCGTTTCTCGCCGCGTGTTTTGTCGCCGGCACGGTCGTGGTTATCGCGATCCTGTTTCCCGAGTTCTCGGATCTGGGCGCAGGTCCGGTCGATCCGGGCGCGCTGAACATCATGCTCGGTTTCGGCTTCATCTTTGTCAGCGGATTTGCGCTGGTGCCGGCGATGATCGTGGTGCTGATCACGGAAGCCTTCCGTATCCGCAGCGCGCTGACCTATGCAGTCGGTGGCGGTATCGTCGGCCTTGCCTGCTATTTGGGCCTGGTTCCCTTCGACGCCGAACAGCTTCGGTTTGAGGGCGTCGTGCGCCGGCACCTGGAAATCATGACCGGTGCCGGTATCCTCGCCGGCGTGGTCTACTGGATGATCGCCGGCCGCAATGCCGGCGCCTGGCGCGTGCCGCCACCCCCGCCCCGGCTTCCGCCGCCGATGCCGTCGCAATCGCCTTCGCCGTGAGGGTGTCTTTTCATCATCGGCCGTCTCGGCTAAACCCCGCGCCATGAACCGGACCGGACTGATCATCGCGCTTGGCCTTGCGCTTGCGGTCGGATTGCTGTTCGGGATTTATCCCGAACTCGATCTGAAACTCGCCGCGTGGTTTTACGACGAGAACTCGCGGTCGTTTCCGCTGAAGCTCAATCGGCTGGCGGAGATCGTTCGTGACGGTGCGATGGTGATCGCCTGGGGCCTCGCACTGCCGGCCATTATTGCTTTGATCGTGAAACTGATATGGCCGGATCGGCCGCTATTGATGTCGGGGCGGGCGGTTGTCTTTCTGTTGCTCACGCTGACGCTATCCGCCGGCGTACTCACCAATCTCACCTTCAAGAGCTATTGGGGCCGGCCGCGCCCGGTGGTGGTGACCCAGTTCAACGGCGACAAGGATTTTGTTGCATGGTGGGATCCGCGCGGTCACTGCGCGCGAAACTGTTCGTTCTTTTCCGGCGAAGGCGCGACCGCGTTCTGGGCTTATGCGCCCGCAAGCCTGGCGCCACCGGCATGGCGGCCGCTCGCTTATGCTGCCGCGACGTTGTTCGGCGTGACGACGAGCGGGCTGCGAATGGCGTTCGGCGGCCACTTCTTTACCGATGTCGCGATCGCCGGCTTGGTGACGTTTCTGGTGATCTGGCTCGCCCACGGCTATATCTATCGCTGGTCCCGCACCCGCCTGTCGGACGAACGGGTCGACGCCGCGCTGACGCGGCTGGCATGGCCGGGCTATCGTCTCCGCCGCCGCTGGCTCGGTCACGAAGTCGGCCCGGCGCCTTCGGTTTAAGCGGCTTCATCACGCTAACCATGATTAGCGCGTGCTCACAGTCACGAAATTTGATATTCGCGCACCCAACATCAGCCATTTCGAGCGATTGGAAGCTTCATGAGTACGATCCTGAAAAGCCTGCCCACGGGCGAGAAAGTCGGCATCGCTTTCTCGGGCGGTCTCGATACCAGCGCGGCGCTGCTGTGGATGAAGCAGAAGGGCGCGCGCGTCTTTGCCTATACCGCCAATCTCGGTCAGCCTGACGAGGCCGACTACGACGAGATTCCGCGAAAAGCGCTGGAGTTCGGCGCAGAAAAAGCGCGACTGGTCGATTGCCGCACGCAGTTGGTTCACGAAGGTATCGCTGCCATCCAGGCAGGCGCGTTCCACATCTCGACCGGCGGCGCCACCTATTTCAACACCACGCCGCTCGGCCGCGCCGTCACCGGCACGATGCTGGTGTCGGCGATGAAGGAGGACGGCGTCAACATCTGGGGCGACGGTTCGACCTTCAAAGGCAACGATATCGAGCGGTTCTATCGCTACGGCCTGCTGACCAATCCGAGCCTCAAGATCTACAAGCCCTGGCTCGACCAGCAGTTCATCGACGAACTCGGTGGCCGCGCGGAAATGTCGGCGTTCATGACGGCCAGTGGATTCGCTTACAAGATGAGCGCCGAAAAGGCCTATTCGACCGACAGCAATCTTCTCGGCGCGACCCACGAGGCCAAGGATCTCGAGAGCCTCGACAGCGGCATCAAGATCGTCAATCCGATCATGGGCGTTCCGTTCTGGCGCGACGATTGCGCCGTCAAGGCAGAGAAGGTCGTTGTGCGCTTTGTCGAAGGCCAGCCGGTCGCGCTGAACGGCCAGACCTTCACCGATCCAGTCGCGCTGTTCCTCGAGGCGAATGCGATCGGCGGCCGCCACGGCCTTGGCATGAGCGACCAGATCGAGAACCGGATCATCGAGGCCAAGAGCCGCGGCATTTACGAGGCGCCTGCCATGGCGCTGCTGCACATCGTCTATGAGCGCCTGATCAGCGGCATCCACAACCAGGACACGATCGAGGAATACCGGATCGGCGGCTTGCGCCTCGGCCGGCTGCTCTACCAGGGACGATGGTTCGATTCCCAGGCGCTGATGCTGCGCGAAACCGCCCAGCGCTGGGTGGCCCGTGCCATCACCGGCGAAGTGACGCTTGAGCTACGCCGTGGCAACGACTACTCGATCCTGAATACCGAGAGCCCGAACCTCACCTATCAGCCGGAGCGGCTGAGCATGGAGAAGGTGGAAGACGCGGCGTTCACGCCGGCCGATCGCATCGGCCAGTTGACCATGCGCAACCTCGACATCGCCGACACCCGCGCCAAGCTCGGTATCTACGCAGATGCGGGTTTGATCTCGATCGGGGAGGGCTCTCCGATCCCGAGGATCGAAAGCGACAAGGGTTAAATCGGGAAGTCCATCAACAAAAAATGGCCGGAATTGCTTCCGGCCATTTTGCATTTATGCGCGTCGCTCAGCGCGGCGGTGCGATGCCGGGCGGCGGCGGAGGCAGCGACGCCACCCCGCCATTAAGCAGCGGCGTGATGCGGCGGACGGTGACGCGCCGGTTGATGCGGCTCGGCCCGTCGGTTTGCTCCTTCAGATATTGCGCGCCGTAACCCTGTGAGGTCAGGTTTTCAGAAGGCACCCCGAACTGCTGGGTCAGCAATTCGGCAGCGGACTCGGCGCGGCGATCCGACAGCGACAGGTTATCGACGGGATTACCGACCGCGTCGGTGTGACCCTCGATCAGGAACACCTCGCGCGGATTGCGCTGGATGGCGCGGTTGAGGCCGTCCGCAATCGCCTGCAACCTCGCTGCCTGGTCCGGCGGAATTTCCCACGACCCGGTCTCGAAGGTGATGGTGTTGAGATCGATGCTCGGCATCAACATCCGCACCGACGGGCTGTAGCGGATTTCGTCGAGCGTAAACCGCCGCTCGATCCGGTCCACCGGCGGGGCTTCCAGGGTGTCGTAGATCACATCTGGAGGCGCGACATCGGCTTCGACGATGTAGCGATCGTAGGGAATCCGGATCACCGGCGGCGGCAGATCGACATAGAAATTGCCGGCGCCGCCCGGATCGCGGAAGCCGTTGTCGATGATGATGATCTCGCGGCCCTCCCGGTCGCGGCGAATCCGGCGCAGCAATCCGCCGTCGGGCCCGAGGACCGTGATGATCTGCGAGCCGTCCGGGCGGAACACGACGGTGCGGGTGTCGCGGCCGACCTGCTCGGTGCGGATGTCGCGGGCGCCGAAGCGGAAACGTTCCTCTTCGTCGTGGCGAATGAAGGACTGACCGCTCGGGTCGACCACGATCACGCGGCCCGGTTCGGTGAAGACCCTGCGGCCGCCCTGGTCGCTCTCCTGGCGCTGGGCACGGAAGTCCTCAAGCCGGCGTGGGCCGGGCGCAGCGGCGCCGGGCGCAATGGGCGTGAGCGCTTGCGCTGCCCGCGGCACCACCGGGATCGGCGCGGTGACGGCCGGCGGCTGACGGCGCACCAGCGGTGCGGCGTTCGGCGGCAAGGCGGTCTGGCCTGCTCCGGGCGCCGGGGCGGGCGCAGCATTGGGGGCCGGCGGTGCGGTGCGTGGCGCAGCAGCAGGGGCGCCGGCGGGCGGGGCTGGCGGTGGTGGCGCGGGCGGCTGGCCGGTACGCGCCGGTGGCGGCGCCATCTTCTCGCGCTCCAGCTCCTTCTCCCTTCCACGTTCCTGTGGCGCGGCGGCGGGCGGCGGAGACGGCGGTGCGGGTGGGGTGGCCGAACGCGGCGGGGGCGGTGGCGTCCTCTCGCGCTCTGGCTCCCTCCCGCGTTCCTGCGGCGCGGCGGCGGGTGGCGGAGACGGCGGTGCGGGCGGAGTGGCCGAATGCGGTGGGGGCGGCGCAGCCGGGTGTGGCGGCGGCGGCGGTGGTGGCGCAGTCGGATGTTGCGGCGGCGGTGGCGCAGTCGGATGTTGCGGCGGTGGCGGTGGCGCAGCCGGATGCGGCGGCGGAGCAGGCGGGGGCGCCGGCGGCGCAGGACGTGCCGGCGGAGCGGCTTTCGGGGCCTCCTTCGGTGGTTGCTTGGGTTTTCCGTCAGGACCGACTTCTTCCCTCTGCGCCACCACGAGCGGCGCCGACTGCGCGTGCGATGGCGTGGTCATTGTCAGTTGCATGGCCGTCAATGCGGTGGTGGCAAGCAACGCTATTCTCAGGTGTGTCATGTGCTTTGGGTCCTGCGGAAAATTCTGAAGCGGTCGTGACGGAAGGCGAGCTGAAATTCGTGAAGTGGATCAGCAACGGCCGGCGATCAACAAACAAGCGTTAGGCCGGATTGTGGCGGGTTTCAAACGGGAACGCTGATTTATTTCAGCCGCGACATAATGCGCGTGGGCGAGCGTTCATGACTTATTAAGAAGGCCGTTTCGAATGGGGAAAATCGAATCGGGCACACGTGTCGTCAAACGCGTCACGTCGTGATGCCTTAGCGATCGGTCGGCGCCGGCGGCATGGTTGGCGTTTGCGGCCCGCGGACCGGCAATTCGTCGGGCGTCTGGCCGGGCAATTCCTCCGGCCGTTGCGGCTCGCCTGGCTCGTGCACCGGCGGAGGAATCTCTGGTGCGGGATTTCCAGGCGGACTTTCCTGCGGCGGCTCGCTTGGTTGCCCCGGCTGGATCGGCGGATCTTCTGTCGGGTCGATCGGCATCACATCGCCACTCTTCATCAGCATACGTTGAAGAGCTAACGGCGCCGGCACAGCGATGTTCCCGGAACAATCGGTCGACCGCCTGGCTAGCCGCGCACCAGCAGGGTGTTGCTGCGATTCCGGCCGGTTTGCGCATAACCGCGCGACTGCATGTCGGCGATGCAGTCGTCCTGCCACTCATGGCGCGACAGATGTTCGATCACCACCGCGCGCGGCCACAGGCTCTCCGGGGCTCGCGCAAAAAAACCGATGAGGACGCGGTCTTCATACCCCTCCACGTCGATCTTCAGCGTATCGACATGGTGGACGCCGGCCTGGTCGAGAATGCGCTGGAGCGTCAATGCGGCGACCCTGACGGTGTGGTCGCCGGCGTCGCCGGTGACGATATGGCTTGCGGCGAGATTGTTGCTGTCGGTCAGCATCATCAGCTCGCCGTCGGTTGCCGCCGCAGCCGCCGCGACAAGGCGGACCTGTACCGATGCAGACGCGGCGCGGTTGAAGGCGAGCCGGCCAAACGTCACCGGATGTGGTTCGACGGCAATCACCTTGCCGCTCGGCCCGACATGCCGGGCAAGAACCATGGCGTAGGTCCCGACATTGGCGCCGACATCGACGAACACGCCGCCTGCGGGAGTGTGCGCCTGCAAGAATTGCAGCTCTTCGAGATTGTATTCGGGATAGAACAGCGCGCCGCATTCCGTCGCGCTGGCTTGGTGATGCAAGCGAAAGGCTGCGCCATGATAGTGGGTATCGATCGGCCCGGGCCGGATCCGGTTGATCAGACGCGATAACCACGGGCGAAACGCACCACGCTTGAGACGGGAGCGATGCGCGAGCGCGATGATTGCGGCTTGCGCAGGCGTCGGCGCCAAGGCGCCGAAAGGCGGCGGTGTGGGATCATTGTCGGGGATCAACCGGCACCACCCTCATGACCAGGCGCGCTTTAAACCTGCCGTTCGACCATCTTCAGTTTGAGTTCGGCGATCGCCTCGGAGGGGTTGAGACCCTTGGGGCAGGCCTTGGCGCAGTTCATGATGGTGTGACAGCGATAGAGGCGGAATGGATCCTCGAGGTTATCGAGCCGCTCGCCGGTCGCCTCATCGCGCGAATCCGTGACCCAGCGCGTGGCCTGCAACAGCGCCGCCGGTCCCAGGAAACGCTCGCTGTTCCACCAATAGCTCGGGCAGGAGGTCGAACAACAGGCGCAGAGAATGCACTCGTAAAGCCCGTCGAGTTTTTCGCGGTCCTCATGGCTCTGCCGCCATTCGCGCTGCGGGGTCGGCGTCGTGGTCTTTAGCCACGGCTCGATCGAGGCATATTGCGCGTAGAAATTGGTGAGGTCCGGCACTAGGTCCTTGACCACGGGCTGATGCGGCAGCGGATTGATCTTCACCGCGCCGTCCTTCACGTCGTGCATCGACTTGGTGCAGGCGAGCGTGTTCTGGCCGTCGATATTCATGGCGCAGGAGCCGCAGACGCCTTCGCGGCAGGAGCGGCGGAAGGTCAGCGTCGGGTCAATGTGATTCTTGATCCAGATCAGGCCGTCGAGCACCATCGGACCGCAATCATGGGTATCGATATAATAGGTGTCGACGCTGGGATTTTTGCCGTCGTCGGGATTCCAGCGATAGATCTTGAATTCGCGCGTCTCGGTGGCGCCGGCCGGCTTCGGCCAGACTTTGCCGCCTGAAATCCTCGAATTCTTCGGAAGTGCGAATTCAACCATCTGGTCACGCTTTCGCTGTCGTCTCGTTAGGTTGTTTTGAGCATAATCTTTTCGGAAAACCGGTTCCCACTTTTCCGGATTATGCTCTAGTACACCCGCGCCTTCGGCGGGATGTATTGAACGTCATTGGTCATGGTGTAGTCGTGCACCGGACGGTAATCGATCGTGGTGCTGCCCTTGTCGTCGATCCAGGCCAGCGTGTGCTTCATCCAGTTCTTGTCGTCACGGGCGGAAAAATCTTCCCGCGCATGCGCGCCGCGGCTCTCGGTGCGGTTCGCCGCCGAATCCATCGTCACCACGGCCTGCACGATCAGGTTGTCGAATTCCAGCGTTTCGATCAGGTCGGAGTTCCAGATCAGCGAGCGGTCTGAGACCGAAATATCGCCGATCCCGCCGTGCACCTTGTGAATCAGGTTCTGACCTTCATGCAGCACCTCGCCGGTACGGAACACGGCGCAGTTGTTCTGCATCACGTGCTGCATGCTTTCGCGCAGTTTTGCGGTCGGGGTAGCGCCCGCGGCCTGGCGATAATGATCGAGCCGGCCCAGCGCCATGTCAGCGGAATCGGCGGGTAGATCCGGCTGCTTGCCATTCGCCGTGATTTTTTCCGCGCAGCGCAGCGCAGCCGCACGGCCGAACACCACGAGGTCGATCAGCGAGTTCGAACCGAGCCGGTTGGCGCCATGCACCGAAACGCAAGCTGCCTCACCGATCGCCATCAGGCCGGGCACCACGGCGTTGTCGTCGCCGTCCTTCTTGGTCAGCACCTCGGCGTGAAAATTGGTCGGGATGCCGCCCATGTTGTAGTGCACGGTCGGCAGGATCGGGATCGGTTCGCGCGTCACGTCGACATTGGCGAAGATCTTCGCCGATTCGGAGATGCCGGGCAGGCGTTCGTGCAGCACTTTCGGATCGAGATGATCGAGGTGCAGGAAGATGTGGTCCTTCTTCTTGCCGACGCCGCGGCCTTCGCGGATCTCGATCGTCATGGCGCGTGAAACCACGTCGCGCGAGGCGAGATCCTTGGCGGAGGGCGCATAGCGCTCCATGAAGCGCTCGCCTTCCGAGTTGACGAGATAGCCGCCTTCGCCGCGCGCGCCCTCGGTCACTAGGCAGCCCGAACCGTAAATGCCGGTCGGATGAAACTGCACGAACTCCATGTCCTGCAAGGGCAGCCCGGCCCGCAGCGCCATCGCGCCGCCGTCGCCGGTGCAGGTATGCGCGGAGGTGCAGGACGCGTAGGCGCGGCCATAGCCGCCAGTCGCCAAAATGGTGGTCTGGGCGCGGAAACGGTGAAGCGTGCCGTCGTCGAGCTTCAGCGCGATCACGCCACGGCAGACGCCCTGGTCGTCCATGATCAGGTCGATGGCGAAGAACTCGATGTAGAATTCGGCCGAGTGACGCAACGCCTGGCCATACATGGTGTGCAGCATCGCGTGGCCGGTGCGGTCGGCGGCAGCGCAAGTGCGCTGCGCCTGGCCTTTGCCGTAGTCCAGCGTCATGCCGCCGAACGGCCGCTGATAGATCTTGCCGTCCTCGGTGCGCGAGAACGGCACGCCCCAATGTTCGAGTTCGTAAACCGCCTCGGGCGCGTTGCGAACCATATATTCGATCGCGTCCTGGTCGCCGAGCCAGTCCGAACCCTTGACGGTGTCGTACATATGCCAGCGCCAGTCGTCCGGATGCATGTTGCCGAGCGAAGCCGAAATGCCGCCTTGCGCCGCCACCGTGTGCGAACGGGTCGGGAATACCTTGGTGATGCAGGCGGTGCGTAGTCCCGCCTCGCTACAGCCGACCACCGCGCGCAGGCCGGCGCCGCCGGCGCCCACGACCACGACATCATAGGTATGGTCTTCGATCGGATAGGCTTTGCCGTTGGTGGACGGGCCACCCTTGCCATTCGCCGAGCCGTTTCCGCCAGCGGCCATCGTTACACTCCGGATGACAGTTTGAGGATGGCGTAGATCGAGGACAGCGCCACCGCGAATGTGAAGAAGTTATTGGCCATGATTGCCGCAAGCTTCAGCCGTTCGTGGTGCACATAGTCCTCGATGACCACCTGCATTCCGATTTTCATGTGCCAGGCGCTTGCGATGACGAATAGCAGGAGAATAATGGCGACCAGCGGCGAGCCGAGCATCTGCGCGGCGCCGGCGTGGTTGCTCCCGAGCATCATCATCACCACGATGATCACCGGCACCATCAAGAGCACCATAGCGACCGCCGTGATGCGCTGGCGCCAGAAGTCGGTGGTCCCGGAGTGCGACGCGCCCAGATTGCGCACGCGGCCGAGCGGGGTGCGCATCGATTTCACGGCCTCATGATTCGGCGCGCTCATCGGCCGCCTCCGATCGCATAGGCCACGATCCAGAGCAGAACGGTTGCCGAAATGCCGGCGATCAGCGCTCCCCAGGTCAGGGCCTCGCGCTCGCTGGCCTTGAAACCGTAGCCGAGATCCCAGACGAAATGCCGGATACCGCTGAACAGGTGATGCAGCAGCGCCCACGTATAGCCGAACACGATCAGGCGGCCGAAAATGCTGGCGATAAAGGCATGCACATGGGCATAGGCGGTCGGCCCCGAGGCGGCCGCGATCAGCCACCAGGCCAACAACAGCGTGCCGAAATACAGCGCGACCCCGGTGGCGCGATGGACGATGGAAAGCGCCATCGTCAGGGTCCAGCGATAGGTCTGCAAATGCGGAGAAAGCGGTCTTTCGATCCTGACGGTCATCGGTGGCTTTGACGGTTGGCGGGCCTCCGTGAGGGGCCCTTTGAGGGGATCGCGGTAGACGATTCCTATTTACGAAGTCGAAACAGCCAGTGCAATGACGAAATCCCCCCGTTTGCGAATGCCAGTTCATCGCTTGAGATGAGCCTTGCAATATCGCTGGCTTGATTTGATGGAAAGCGTGTGTTGGCTGGTATACCTGAAGCACGATTCATGAACACAGCGACAGGGCGGGACGAGGGATGGCGATTGCGGGACTTAACGTCTCGGAAGTTCTCGAACTGGCGGTTTTGCTGGTCGCGGTAGGCGCGCTGTCCGGATTTCTCGCCGGCGTCTTCGGAATTGGCGGCGGCGCCATTCTGGTGCCGGTGTTTTACGAATGTTTTCGTCTGGCCGGCGTGCCACTCGAGGTTCGGATGCCGCTTTGTGTCGGCACCTCGCTCGCCATCATCATTCCGACCTCGATCAGTTCCTATCGCGCCCATCACGCCCGCGGCGCCATCGACAAGGAGATCCTGCGCGCGTGGTGGCTGCCTATTCTGATCGGGGTGCTCGCCGGCAGCGTGATCGCGCGCTACGCCCCGGAGCGGCTGTTCAAGATTGTGTTCGTGATGGTGGCCTATTTCGCCTCGGTTCGGCTGCTGGCCGCCCGCGAAAGCTGGAAATTCGGCGACGATCTGCCGAAGGGACCGCTGATGCGCATATTTGGGTTGGGCGTGGGCCTTCTGGCGACCCTGATGGGGGTCGGCGGCGGGCTATTCGCCAATCTGCTGATGACCTTTTACGGCCGGCCTATCCATCAGGGCGTTGCGACCTCATCCGCCATCGCGGTGCTGGTGTCGATTCCGGGCGCGATTGGCTACGTCTACGCTGGCTGGCCGGCGGCGGCGCACTATCCGGACGTGGCGGCGCTGCAATTCCCGCTGGCGCTCGGTTACGTCTCGCTGATCGGCGCCGTGCTGGTGATGCCGATGAGTCTTTTAACGGCGCCCCTCGGGGTACGGGTGGCACATGCGATGTCGAAGAAGACGCTCGAGCGGAGCTACGGCGCGTATCTCCTGATCGTCGGCACGCGCTTTGCGATCAGCCTGTGGAACGGCGGGTAGCGTCAGCGGAGCGTCACTTGCGGGCGTAAATATCCTTGTACGTGTCGCGCAGAATATTCTTTTGCACCTTGCCCATGGCGTTGCGCGGCAATTCGTCGACCACGAAGACGCGCTTGGGCATCTTGAACTTGGCGAGCCGTCCGTCGAGGGCGTGCAGCACCGAGGCTTCATCGACCTTGGCGCCCTTGTCGCAGACGAGAACTGCGGTGACGCCCTCGCCGAAATCCGCATGCGGCACGCCGATCACGGCGGATTTCGATCACGCCCGGCATGGCGTCGATCTCGCTCTCGATTTCCTTGGGGTAGACGTTGAACCCGCCGGAGATCACGAGATCCTTGCCGCGACCGAGGATGTGGACGTAATCCTTGGCGTCGATCTTGCCGAGGTCGCCGGTGATGAAGAAGCCGTCACCGCGGAATTCGGCCTTGGTCTTTTCCGGCATCCGCCAATAGCCCTTGAAGACGTTGGGGCCCTTGACCTCGATCATGCCGATCTCGTCGCGCGCCAGCTCCTTGCCGGTCTCGGGATCGGTGACCCGCACCGAGACGCCGGGCAA
Source organism: uncultured Alphaproteobacteria bacterium (assembly GCA_963748805.1). GTDB lineage: Bacteria > Pseudomonadota > Alphaproteobacteria > Rhizobiales > Xanthobacteraceae > Bradyrhizobium. The sequence continues at coordinate 47,100 of CAVVLH010000018.1, forward strand.
GGCGTGACCGACCGCGCCGGCGACGCGTTCGCCGTCGTAAGGATTGGATGTGTTCATGTTGGTTTCGGTCATGCCGTAGCGCTCGAGCACGGCGTGGCCGGTGCGGGCGGACCATTCGCGATGGGTATCGGCCAACAGCGGCGCCGAGCCCGACACGAACAGCCGCATATGCTTGGTGGCTTCCTTGTTCAGCGCCGGGTTTTGCAACAGGCGCGTGTAGAAGGTCGGCACGCCCATCATCACGGTTGCACGCGCCATCAGCTTGATGATCAGATCCGGATCGAATTTCGGCAGGAAGACCATCGAGGCCCGCGCAAACAGCGTGACGTTGCTTGCGACGAACAGGCCGTGGGTATGATAGATCGGCAGCGCGTGGATCAGGACGTCCTTGTCCGTAAAGCCCCAATAGTCGACCAGTGTCAGCGAATTCGACGCCAGATTATCATGCGTCAGCATCGCGCCCTTGGACCGTCCGGTGGTCCCGGAGGTGTAGAGGATCGCGGCAAGATCGTCGTCGGCGCGCGGCACGGTCGTAAAGGTGGCCGAAGCCTTGTCGGCGGCCTCCGACAGCGATCCCTTGCCGTCGGGCCCGAGCGTTTCGACTTTTGCGCCGACCTTGGCCGCGATCGGAGCAATCCCTGACGCCTTCGAAGGGTCGCACACCACCAGCGACGGCTCGGCGTCGGTGATGAAGTATTCGAGCTCGTTGAGCGTATAGGCGGTGTTGAGCGGCAGATAGACCGCGCCGGCGCGCACCGTGGCGAGATAGAGCACGAGCCCCGTCACCGATTTTTCAGTTTGGGCGGCGACACGGTCGCCTGGCTTGACGCCGCGATCGACCAGCACATTGGCGATCTGCCCGGCGCGTGCGATCAAATCGCCGTAGCTGATGTGTTTGCCATCGACGGTTTCGATCGCCAGTCGTTTCGGATCGTCGAGACCGTCAAACAGGCGGGAAAACAGGTTGGCGTTCATATCGGTCGTGGGCTGCGCATTCATACATCATTCCAAGTTTGCGGCCAGATCGGTAGCGGATCTCAAATCCGCTCCACTACCAGCCGCATCATATTTGTCGTGGGTTTCACTAGCAAAGGGGCGGTTTGCCGCGCAACCGACGGTTTGCATGTCAAATAGCGGCAAATGCGTGGCTCGCCGACCGGTGGTTGCGGCGCGGAGGCCGGACTCGATGAAATCGCGGTCGGCCCGACCCGAAAGTGGGGTCTTGTCCAGATGCTTTTGTGCGTGCCGAAACGACAAATCACGTTTGTCCCGGCCGATAGTTTCACTGGATGTAAAGAATCTTTGTTCGAAACCGGCCGCAAAACTCTCCCGTAGCTCAGGCCAACGACGACGCAGTCAACCCCAGACTTTCCAGTCCCTCGGCTCCGCCGTCGTTGCAACCCTTCATCGGCCGCGGATGTCCGCGCGCCGTTTACCAAATCGGGAGACGTTTCCATGTCCAAGCGTATTGCTCTGCTTTCTGCCGTTGCTTTTGGCGCCCTTGCCCTGACCGCGACCGTCGTTGCGCCGGTCAGCGCCCAGGAAAAGACCGTCATGGTCGGCGGCGCCGCGATGTTTCCTTCCAAGAACATCATCCAGAACGCCGTGAACTCGAAGGATCACACGACGCTGGTTGCAGCCGTGAAGGCCGCCGGTCTTGTTCAGACGCTGGAAGGCAAGGGACCGTTCACGGTCTTCGCGCCGACCAATGCCGCCTTCGGCAAGTTGCCGGCCGGCACCGTCGATAACCTGGTGAAGCCCGAGAACAAGGCGACCTTGACCAAAATCCTCACCTATCACGTCGTCCCCGGCAAGCTCGAGGCTTCCGATCTGACCGACGGCAAAATGCTGAAGACGGTCGAAGGCGAACAACTGACCGTGAAGAAGGCGGACGGCAAGGTGATGATCGTCGATGCCAAAGGCGACACCGCGGTCGTCACGATCCCGAACGTCAACCAATCGAACGGCGTGATCCATGTGATCGACACCGTTCTGTTGCCGGCGTCGTAAAATTGCGCCTCTGGCGAGCCGGGGAGACCTGGCTCGCCTTTATTTGACCGCCAAATCGGGCTCGCTGGGCGGCGAAGCCTGGGCAAGGGGTGTTTTGGCAGTAACGAAACTGCGGCTTTCGGCGTATATTTGGATGACCGGTTTTCAGCGACGGGAACATCATGTCCAGCCTTACCGCCACCACGACCCCCGCAACCCCGTCAAAGGTCATTCAACCGGCCTGGGTACGGGCGATGCACTGGACCAATGCGGTCGCGATCATCCTGATGATCATGTCGGGCTTGCAGGTCTACAACGCCTCGCCATTGTTCAAATCGCTGACCTTCTCGCATTCCATCACGCTGGGCGGCTGGCTCGGTGGCGCGCTGCTCTGGCATTTCGCCGCGATGTGGCTGTTGATGATCAATGGCCTTGCTTATCTGATCACGGGTTTTGCGACCGGGCGTTTCGCCAAGAAGCTGTTTCCGATTTCGGTTCACGGCGTGATTTCCGACGCTGCCGCGGCGCTGACCTTCAAGCTCTCGCATGACGACTTGAGCAAATATAATCAGGTGCAGAAGATCCTTTACGCCGGAATCATTGCCGTCGGCATCCTCATCGTGCTTTCGGGGCTGTCGATCTGGAAACCTGTTCAGTTGCAGTACCTCACCGCGCTGTTCGGCGGTTACGATATCGCGCGCTACGTGCACTTCTTCTGCATGGCATCGATCGTCGCCTTCATGGCGGTCCATGTTCTTCTGGCCATTCTGGTGCCGAAGAGCCTGCGCGCCATGATCATCGGCCGATAGAGCATGAGCCGGAAAAGTGGAAACCGGTTTTCCGAAAAGCTCATGCTCAATTTGAGAATAAATACAGGAGACAAGTCATGGGCCGACTTCGCAAGCTTCTGATCCCGGGTGTCGACAAGCAATTGCTGATCAGGGACGCGGTCAGGATCATGCCGGACCCGGCACGGCGGCGTTTCATTGCCGGCGGGGCTAGCCTCGGCGCGTTGACGCTGCTCACCGGCTGTGACGTTCTGGACTCATCCTCCGCCGAGCAGATGCTCGCGAGAGTTTCCAAGTTTAACGACGCGGTGCAGGCGTTCATCTTCAATCCGGATGCGATGGCGCCGACATTCCCGGAAAGCGCGATCACCAAGCCGTTTCCGTTCAACGCCTATTACGAGATCGACGACGCGCCGGAGGTCGATGGCGCCGACTGGAAGCTCGAGGTTCGCGGCCTCGTCGACAACAAGAAATCTTGGACGCTGGAAGAGCTCTACAAGCTGCCGCAGGTCAAGCAGGTGACGCGCCACATCTGCGTGGAAGGCTGGAGCGCGATCGGAAGCTGGACCGGAACGCCGTTGCGCGATTTCCTCAAACTGGTCGGCGCAGACACCCGCGCCAAATATTGCTGGTTCCAGTGCGCCGACAATGAAGGCTATAACTCGCCGCTCGACATGCGCACGGCGTTGCATCCGCAAACCCAGATGACCTTCAAGTTCGGCGATGAGATCCTGCCGCGGGCCTACGGCTTTCCGATGAAAATCCGCGTGCCGACCAAGCTCGGCTTCAAGAACCCGAAATACGTGATCTCGATGGAAGTCACCAACGACTACAAAGGCGGCTACTGGGAAGACCAGGGCTATAATTCGTTCAGCGGCAGCTGACCCGCAGGGTCATTCCGGGCTGCGCGATTAGCGTAGACCTCAAATGCGCCATCGCGCATCGGGGAATTCTCGAGATTGCGGGTTCGGTTCTGACGACCCGCTCTTTTCCAACCGCCATCCCGCCGCCGGAAACAAAGCCCAACGATGACGTCTTGCCATCGGCGCAGGGGCGCATTAGCACTTCCCGCGCACCTGAGATCGGTCGTCGTGGCCGGGCTTGTCCCGGCGATCCACGTCTTGTTTCTGGTGAACCGCAAGAAGGCGTGGATGCCCGGCACCAGGCCGGGCATGACGAATAGGAACGATCATGGCGACCCACAAACTGCTGCTTCTTCCCGGCGACGGCATCGGCCCCGAGGTGATGGGCGAGGTCAAACGCCTGATCGGCTGGATCAACGCGCAAGGGATCGCCCATTTTACCACCGAAGAAGGGCTGGTCGGCGGCGCGGCCTATGACGCGAGCAAGCAAAGTATCACGGACGCGACCATGGCGCAGGCAAGCGCGGCCGACGCCGTGATCTTCGGTGCGGTCGGCGGCCCGAAGTGGGACAGCGTCCCCTACGAGGCGCGGCCGGAGGCCGGGCTGTTGCGGCTGCGCAAGGATCTCGGCCTGTTTGCGAACCTGCGTCCTGCGGTGTGCTATCCGGCGCTCGCCGAGGCTTCGAGCCTGAAGCGCGAGGTCGTCGAAGGCCTCGACATCATGATCGTGCGCGAACTCACCGGCGGCGTCTATTTCGGCGAGCCAAAGACCATCACCGATCTCGGCAACGGCCAGAAGCGCGCGATCGACACGCAGGTCTATGACACCTACGAGATCGAGCGCATTGCGCGCGTCGCTTTTGATCTGGCGCGCAAGCGCCGCAACAAAGTGACCTCGATGGAAAAGCGCAACGTCATGAAATCCGGCGTGCTCTGGAACGAGGTCGTCACCCAGGTTCACGGCCGTGAATACAAGGACGTGCAGCTGGAGCACCAGCTCGCCGATTCCGGCGGCATGAATCTGGTGAAGGCGCCGAAGCAGTTCGACGTCATCGTAACGGACAATCTGTTCGGCGATATGCTGTCGGATATTGCCGCGATGCTGACGGGCTCGCTCGGCATGCTGCCGTCGGCTTCGCTTGGCGAGATCGACGCCAAGAGCAAAAAGCGGAAATCGCTGTTCGAGCCGGTGCACGGTTCGGCGCCCGATATCGCGGGTAAAGGGCTTGCCAATCCGATCGCGATGATTTCGTCGTTCGGCATGGCGCTGCGCTATTCTTTCGACCTCGGCGCGCTCGCCGACAAGGTCGATGCCGCGATTGCAGCCGTGCTCGCCAAGGGAATGCGCACCGCGGACATCAAGTCCGAAGGCACCACGGCGGTGTCGACCGCGCAAATGGGCGAAGCAATCCTGAAAGAGTTACAGGCGTTGCACAGCTAAAGCATGATCCGGAACAGCGTGAAGCGATTTTCCGAAACGATCCTGCTTATTTAGCAGACGCGTGCCAATGGCTCGTCCCCGCGAAGCAGGGACGATGCGCATAACAGGCCCTTAAAGCTCAATACGGGAGCGGGATGCGCGACGGATAGCCGCCCATATCCGAGGGCGGATTCATTGGCGAGCGGTCGATCGGGCGGTTGTTGTTCTCGCGCGCGAAGGACGGATAGCCGAGTTCCGGCGGGAACGCATAGTCGGTAAACTTGCGGTCACCCGGCAGCACTTCCGTCCCGGCATCAAGCCACGATCGTTTGCTGACGAAGATGCGGGTGTTTCCCTGCTGATAGGACACGTTCGGGCCGCTCGGCCCGTAATAGGCACGGCCGCGGTTGTCGAACTGACGCTTGGCTTCTTTCGGGGGTTTTTGCTGCGGGTTGGTGGTCTGCGCGACCGCCGGCGAGGCGGCGAAACCGACGGCGCCAATGGCGACAGCAGCAAACAACGCCGCAACTCTGTTCGCGGCTGGAATTCTTGGGGTCATCAGATCCTCTTCAGGCAGGCGCCTTGTTTCGGGTCCTATTGTAACGTCGGGGCTGCGTGTCACAAGGTCAATCGGGCCACACTGACGAGGAATAATATCCGGCGGGGCGAAAAGCCGTATGAAAACCAGCCCCTTGGCAGGTCCCTTAGTGGGTCCCTTGGCAGGAGTGGCGCTGTTACAGCGGGCCGCGCAGCCGCGGATTGTCCGCCCCCGTGACCCAGTCCGCCGAAAGTGAGGTCGACGCGCCACAACCGCTGCGCCTCAGCTCGGCGCGGGCGAACAATTCGGCTAGTTTGGGCTCGTTTCCTGAAGCGAGCAGGGTCAGCCGATCAAGCATGCATCCGATCGCCGCCCGTCGCGCCGGCAGTGTGGTCCCCTGACATGACCAACCGGAGATTTGCAAAGCCGGGTCGCCAAAGCGCTTGATGAAGCCGAGGCAGGACCTCGCCGCATCCAATCGGCCGGGAAGCCGGAGCAGCGCCAGGGGGCCGAATTTGCTGTCGATGACGCCGGCGGCCTCCAATCCTGGTGGGCGTCCCTGCGGGTTTTCTTGCGTCATGCGCGCGGCAAGATCGGCGCCCGATGGCTCCGATGGGGCGAACTCCTCGCCGGGACGGTAGATTTCAAGCTCGGCCACAGGCTTTTCGCCCGGCGGACCCCAGTGGAAGATGTCCTTTCGGCCGCCGCCCGGATGTCGGAATATATCGTAACTCTCTGATTTTGCGAGAGGATCAGGAGAGCTGACGGCGAATGCCGGGCGCGAGCGCGCAGCCAGCGTAAAACCGGGTTGGTCGGCGGGTTCGGCCGCGGCGGTATCGAGCTGCAACTGATTCCAGAAATTCAGGCCGAGAATGGCAAAAAGCGCGATCGCGCCCACATAGGCGATCAGGCGTGCCAGCGTCGCGCAGCATTCGTCGAGGAAGCTCGTCACTGCCGCGTGAACGTGGAAACCATAATATGGATTGGATTGCATCAGGGGCCCGGGCGCCGAAAGACGCGGATAGCCCCGTCTAACGTTGTCTTAACGGCGTTTCTCGCATAGAAGCGCTACCTCCTTCCTTTCCGCTTGGAGCGGAGGACGAGCTTTTTTCTTCGGAGAGTGAACGATGGGTTACAAAGTCGCAGTGGTCGGCGCGACCGGCAATGTGGGGCGGGAAATGCTCAACATTCTGGACGAGCGCAAATTCCCTGCTGACGAGGTCGTGGCGCTGGCGTCACGCCGCAGCATGGGCGTTGAAGTCTCCTATGGCGACCGGACCCTGAAGGTCAAAGCGCTCGAGAATTACGACTTCTCCGACGTCGACATCTGCCTGATGTCGGCGGGTGGGTCGGTGTCGAAGGAATGGTCGCCGAAGATCGGTGCTGCCGGGACGGTGGTGATCGACAACTCGTCGGCCTGGCGGATGGATCCGGACGTTCCGCTGATCGTGCCTGAGGTCAATGCCGACGCGGTCGCGGACTTCGCCAAGAAGAACATCATTGCGAACCCGAACTGCTCGACCGCGCAGCTTGTGGTGGCGCTCAAGCCGCTGCACGACAAGGCCGTCATCAAGCGCGTCGTGGTTGCGACCTATCAGTCGGTGTCCGGCGCCGGCAAGGACGCGATGGACGAACTGTTTTCGCAGACCAAGGCCGTCTACACCAACAGCGAACTGATCAACAAGAAATTCCCCAAGCGTATCGCCTTCAACGTCATCCCCGAGATCGACGTGTTCATGGAAGACGGTTACACCAAGGAAGAGTGGAAGATGATGATGGAGACCAAGAAGATTCTTGATCCCAAAATCAAGCTTTCCGCCACCTGCGTGCGCGTGCCGGTGTTCGTCGGCCACTCGGAAGCCGTCAACATTGAGTTCGAGAATCCGATCTCTCCGGATGAGGCGCGCGAGATCCTGCGCCGCTCGCCCGGTTGCCTCGTGATCGACAAGCACGAACCCGGCGGTTACGTCACGCCGTATGAGGCGGCCGGTGAGGACGCCACCTATATCAGCCGCATTCGCGCAGATGCGACAGTGGACAACGGCCTCGTGCTGTGGTGCGTGTCGGACAACCTGCGCAAGGGCGCGGCGCTGAACGCGATCCAGATCGCGGAAGTTCTGATCAACCGCAAGCTGATCAGCGCCAAGAAGAAGGCAGCGTAAGTCAGGCTGAGCGCGAGCATGACCCGGACCCGAAGGGCCGCGTTGGCGCAAAGTGTGAAGCGGTTTTCTCACGTGAGAGGCTGTGGCGATGTCTGACGAGCTTCCGAAAGCGGGCACTGGGCTCAAGCGCGTCGAACACGGCTTCGAAAGCATCTTGTTCAACAGCCGCTGGTTGATGGCGCCGTTCTATCTCGGCCTCGTCATCTGCCTCGCAGTGATGTTGTTCAAATTCTTCACGAAGCTGTGGGAGTTCATCATCCATGCGCCGGTGGCCACGGAAGCCGATATCATCCTCGGTGCGCTCAGCCTGATCGACGTCTCGCTGGTTGGCAATCTGATCCTGATCGTGGTATTTTCGGGTTACGAGAATTTCGTCTCGCGGCTCAATCCGGGCGACCACCCGGACTGGCCGGAATGGATGACCAAAGTCGATTTTGCGGGACTGAAGCAAAAGATGCTCGCTTCGATCGTGGCGATTTCGGCGATCCAGGTGTTGAAGGCCTTTATGAGCATCGACACGGTCTTCGAACCGCAAAAACTGGCGTGGCTGGTCGGGGTGCACCTGGTGTTCGTGATCTCGGCGCTGATGCTGGCCTTGTCCGACCGCTGGGGCAGCGATCACGGTAGCGAATAGTCATTCGCCGGATTATTCGCCTTCGCGCGCGCTGCGGAATTCCTTGGTCGCCTGATCGAGCACGAACAGGGAGCCTTTGGCGACGCCAAAGTAGGCGCCATGCAGTTCCAGCGCGCCGCTTGCGACCTGCGCCTGCACGAAGGGAAACGTCATCAGGTTTTCGAGGCTGCGGAACACCGCCGCCTTCTCGATCCGAACCGTGAATTCGGCCATGCTCTCGTGGTCGCGCTGCTCGACCTTCTCGCCGGGCTTGACGAACATCGACATCCATCGGCCGATGAAGTCGCCGGGCGAGAGTGGCGCGGCCTTGTCGATGAAGGCGCGAATGCCGCCGCATTGGGCGTGACCGAGCACCACGATGTGCTTTACCCGCAGCGCATTGACGGCGAATTCGAGGGCGGCCGAAACGCCGTGGGTGCCGCTGTCGGGGGCATAAACCGGCACCAGATTGGCGACGTTGCGCACCACGAACAGTTCACCGGGGCCGGCGTCGAAGATCACTTCGGGCGAGACACGGGAATCGCAGCAGCCGATCACCATGACTTCCGGCGACTGGCCGCGCTCGGACAGTTCGCGGTAACGCGATTGCTCGGTCGGCAGGCGCTCCGAGGCGAAGGTGCGATAGCCGTCGATCAGGTGCTGGGGGAACGGTGACATGGGATTGCATAACCATATGACATGGGCGGGAACAAGCCTTTCGAAGCCAAGCTTGAGATGTTAAGCCGTGGCCCGAAAATATCACGCTTAAACTATAGGCCTGTGACCGATCTGTCGCCGGCTTGAAATCGAGAAGGAACGGGAAACATGGTCCGTCCGCGCCGCAGTCTTCTGTTCATGCCCGGGTCGAACGCGCGGGCGCTGGAGAAAGCGCGCATTCTTGCCGCCGACGTCGTCATCCTCGACCTCGAGGATTCGGTGGCGCCGGACGCCAAGGGGCTGGCCCGCGACCAGATCGCGAAGGCGATCGCAGCCGGCGGAATTCGGCAAGCGCGAGGTCTGGATCCGGACCAACGCGCTGGACACGCCGTTTTGGGCCGATGACGTGAGGATGGCGGCCAAAGCCAGGCCCGATGCGATCCTGGTTCCAAAAGTTTCCAGCGTGGCCGATCTCACCACCATCACCACGAGCCTGCGCGAGGCCAATGCCGACCCGTCGGTGCGGGTCTGGGCCATGATCGAGACCGCGCGCGCGGTGCTGCATGCGGAAGAATTGGCGGCGGCCTCACGCGATGTCGCACCGCGGCTTTCGGGCTTTGCGTTCGGACCGAACGATATTTCGCGCGAAACGCGGATCCGCATGCAGCCAGGGCGGGCGATCATGCTGCCGATGTTCATTCACTGCATTCTCGCTACCCGCGCCTACGGTCTTGAAATCCTCGATGGGCCCTACAGCGATTTCAGCAATGTCGACGGGTTCAATCTGGAGTGCACGCAGGCGCGCGACCTCGGCTTCGACGGCAAGACGCTGATCCATCCGGGCCAGATCGATGCCTGCAACGTCATCTTCACGCCGCCGGCGGAAGAGGTGGAGCGTGCGCGCAAGATCATCGCCGCCTTCGAATTGCCGGAGAATGCCGCGCGCGGCGCCATCTCGCTTGAGGGCCAGATGGTGGAGCGGCTGCATGCGGATATGGCGCGCCGCACGATTGCGCTGGCGGATTCGATCGCAGCGATGGCGCATTGAAAACCTCATGGTGAGGAGGCGCTTTGTGCCGTCTCGAACCATGACCTAGCGAGGCTTCATCCTTCGAGACGCCGCTTCGCGGCTCCTCAGGATGAGGTCAACGAAACTTTTCCGCCGCCCAGGCGTGCAGGCTGCCCGGCACCGGCTTTTGGTTGCCGCGGCCCTTTGGCGAGATGTGGAAACCAATCACGCCGGGGTCGTGGATCAGCGTCGAAAAATCCCGCGGCTCGAAGAACAGTCTGGGCTCGGCGTGCACGGCATAGAATGACTTCTTCGGCAGCGCATAGCCCAGTTCGCCGAAGCGGCTGGCGAGCGCGGTAAGCGCGGCCGGGCCGAAGATGGCCAGCCGGACGTCGGAGACGCGCCTGGTCCCGCGAAGCCTGTGCATCAGGAACGTCAGGCGATGGCGGAGCGACAGCCAGTCCGGCGTCAACTCGTCCTGCGCCATCAACGCGTCGAACGCTGCGACGATCGGATCGTTCGGCGGCAGATACAAAACCGAATTGCCCAACTGGCGCGGATGCTCCCAGGCGAAGTAAGGTTTTGCAGGATCGATATCGATGCCTTTGAGCAGCAGAATGTCGGCATCGAGCCACAGGCCTGCGCGTTTCGCCATCAGCCGCATCCGGAAAAAATCCGAGAATTGCAGCGTGGTCCGGTCGCGCCAGACGCCATCGGGTCCGGTGGGGCGCAGACGCTCGGCGAAGGTGTGCGGCAGGATCGCTTCGGCTTCGGCATTGCCGACGCCGTCCGGCAATTGCGCGATCGGATCAAAACTATAGACGGTCACTCGGTGGCCGGCCGCGACCTGCGAGCGCAGGCATAGCCTGCGCAAGCCATCGAGCGGGCCGTGCCAGAAGGTGACGATCTCAGGCCGCAAGCGTCACCCACATATCGTTTCAAGCAGAGTAGATACTGGTGTTGGCGTGAAGAAAAAAATGCGTCTCAAGCCATGTGTATGGGCGGTTTATCGCGAATGCGGGCGGCATAAAAGGGCAAAAAGCCGGCTCATGTTACCGACGCCTCGATGGCGGCCATGTCGTCGTCGGACAGGCCGAAATGATGCCCGATCTCGTGGATCACTACATGGCGAACAATATGCCCCAGCGTCTCGTCGTGTTCGGCCCAGTAGTCCAGGATCGGCCGCCGGTAAAGCCAGATCAGATTGGGCAATCGGGCAATGTCACTGTAGCTTTGCTGCGGCAGGCCGACCCCCTGAAACAGGCCGAGCAGATCGAATTCGCTTTCCGCGCCCATTTCATCGAGAATTTCTTCCGTCGGGAAATTTTCCACCCGGACGATGATGCCCTCGCACAGATCGCGGAAGTTTTGCGGCAGCCGCGCCAGGATGTCGTGCGCCAAGGTCTCCATTTCGGCGAGCGACGGCGCTTTGGCTGATGTCCACATGCCGCCGTTATAGAGCACCTTCGCAACGGTTTGCGAGCCGAGGGTTGGCCGAATAGCCACAGCGGGAACGGCGGATGTCAGGGCGGGCCGCTATCCGGTTGACGTTGCCGCCGCAATCGGAGACGCTAGTGCCCACTTTCCGAAGTTCGTGCTCCATTGCAGCACCCACCGTCACGAACTTCGGAAAGTCATCGGCACTAGTATAAAATTATGGATTCTAGTACCGCTTCATCGATCTGAAGTCCCTGATCGAATTCGCGGCTTGTGGTGCAAGGACTTCAGATCGGCGGTACCAGGGCAGCTTTCGGGGATGAGCGGGCGTGAAAAAGCGTAAGCAGCAACAAGCGATTTTGGTGGCCTTCTCGGTCGGCCTGACGGCCGCGGGTTCATTGTTGGCATCCAGCGCCGAAGCACAAACGGCGTCGCAGGGCACGCGAACCGCGCAGGCTGCGACGGGAGAGCTGCTCGCGCGGCCGGCCCGTCCGCCGCGGCGGATTCGGGTTTATCCCAGCTATCTGGCCGAGCCGGACGGGGTTTATCCGCGCTACAATCCCGGACCCAATGCGGTTCGGGTGTGCAACGCATCCTACGTGCAGGAATTCCGGCCGAGCGGCACGGTGATCGTGCCACGCATGACCTGCGTCTGGCGCCGCGGCTAGAACCTGCGCTTCAGCAACCTGATGAGGCCCGCGGCCAGGATTGACGCCGCGCCGCCATAGACGACAATCGCCATTACCAGCTGCGTTGAAGGGCTGGCAGTGCCCGGACCGCCGCCGGGTCCTTGAGAGGCCAGCGCTATCGGTGCGGACATCAAGGCCTGCAAAAATGCGGCCGCAACGGCGCGGCGCGACGTTCGAAGCGGATGGCCCATCGCGATCTCCTCCTGTGCTTGCCACAAACTACGACTGCGCGGCTGGAAGAGTTTTATGAAACGCAAATTAATCTTGCGGGGCGATGGAACCTGTCCGCTAGCCGCGCATTGAACATCCCGGCGCAGATACTTACTGGCAATTGACGTCGCTCTCTCCCAGCTTGCGGTCTGCGCTGTGGTGAGCGGCTGATGAGATCGGTCGCTGGCGCTGGTGCGGCATCCGATCACCGAAGGGGAATATCAATGAAGATGACGAGAGTTCTGGGCCTCGCTGCAATTGGTGCGGTATTGGTCCTTGCCGCTCCGGCTCAGCAAGCTCAGGCGCTGTCGTTGGCAAATCCCGCCACCGTCACTGCGATCCAGGAAGGCTCCAAGGCGACGACGACGGAAGTGCGCTGGCATGGGCATTGGCACCGCCATTGGCATCACCGCCACTGGTAAATCAGGACGACACGGGTTTAACGAGTCCGCCATCGCGGACTCGTTTTTTATTGGCGCCGCCGTGATCTCAAATCCGCATGTGATGACGATCATGTGCTTGAGGTCCGCGACGCGAATTCCGTTTCGTTCGAATCTGTGACGCGAACATTCATGGCGCATTCAGGTTGCGGGTTCTAGATTTCAGGTCAAGAACACCATCCAGCGAAAAACACGGCCGATTGAAAAGCTGACGCGTTGAAAGCGCCGGCACGATCGCGCGGCACGATCATGGCCACCGGCGCCACCATCACCGCAGGCATCACAGCGCCAAACGTTGAGGTTCGAGACACGTGAGGTGAGGTGAGTCAGGCGCCCTTAGGGGCGCCTGATCCTTTATAGCGTTTCGAGCGACGTGGAGACCGGCTTGCGTGGAAAAAATGCGTCGAAAAGCATCAGAGCATGATCCGGAAAACTGTGTCGCGGTTTTCCTCGCGAAAAACGCGGAATGCGTTTGCGCGAAGATCATGAGCGCGCAGCTTCAAATCCAGTCCTTGAGCTTCCAGGGCTTGATCTTCCAGGGCGTCAGATTTTCCATCCGCCATTGATCGAGGCGATCAGGCGGCCAATGGCCCATCCGCGACGCTTCCTTGGCGACCGGCTCTTTGGTGGGTGTTGCCACGCGACGCCGGACCTGCCGCGTCGCATCGCTGATCATATCGACGAATTCGGACTTGTCGGCCATGGCGGGCTTTCCTCGCAACACGCGAATGCCTCTCTTGGTCGTCAAGTCTGCTCTCAACTGCTTAACGACTTCCTTCGACGATGCCTCGATGTTGAGGTGACGGTCGATTTACCGCCAATCCCGGATATCGACGAAGTGCCCTGCAATGGCAGCGGCGGCCGCCATGGCCGGCGAGACCAGATGCGTGCGGCCTTTAAAGCCCTGGCGGCCCTCGAAATTGCGGTTCGAGGTCGAGGCGCAGCGCTCTTCGGGCTTGAGCTTGTCCGGGTTCATCGCCAGGCACATCGAGCAACCGGGTTCGCGCCAGTCAAAGCCGGCCTTGATGAAAATCTTGTCGAGACCTTCGGCTTCCGCCTGCTCCTTCACGATCCCCGAGCCGGGCACGATCATCGCATAGACGTTGCCGTTCACCGTTTTGCCCTCGGCGATTTTCGCAGCGGCGCGCAAATCCTCGATCCGGCCATTGGTGCAGGAGCCGATGAAGACGCGGTCGAGCTTGATGTCGGTGATTTTCGTCCCCGCGCTCAGCCCCATGTAATTCAGCGCGCGTTGCTTCGAAATCCGCTGCGCCTCGTCCGCGATCTTGTCGGGATCGGGCACGGCGCCGGTGATGGAGACCACGTCTTCCGGCGAGGTACCCCAGGTCACGATCGGCGGCAGCTTGGCGGCGTCGAGCCGGATTTCATGATCGAAATGCGCGCCTTCGTCGCTGCGCAGGGTTTCCCAGTAGCGTATCGCAGCGTCCCAGGCTTCGCCCTTCGGGGCTTTCGGACGGCCTTTCAGAAATTCATACGCCTTCTCGTCCGGCGCGATCATGCCGGCGCGGGCGCCGCCTTCGATCGACATGTTGCAGACGGTCATGCGGCCTTCCATCGAGAGCGCGCGGATGGCCTCGCCGGCATATTCCAGCACGTAGCCGGTGCCGCCGGCGGTGCCGATCTCGCCGATGATCGTCAGAATGATGTCTTTGCCGGTGACCCCGTCGGGCAATTTGCCGTCGACGACGACGCGCATGTTCTTCGCCTTCTTCTGGATCAGGGTCTGCGTCGCCAGCACGTGCTCGACTTCAGAGGTGCCGATGCCGTGCGCCAGCGCGCCGAACGCACCGTGGGTCGAGGTGTGGCTGTCGCCGCACACGATCGTGGTGCCGGGCAGCGTAAAACCCTGCTCGGGGCCGATCACGTGAACAATGCCCTGACGTCGATCGAACTCGTTGAAATATTCGACGCCGAAATGCTTGGCGTTCTCCGCCAGCACGGCGATCTGCTCGGCGCTTTCAGGATCGGGGTTGGGCTTGGTGCGATCGGATGTCGGCACGTTGTGATCGACCACGGCAAGTGTCTTTTCCGGCGCGTGGACCTTTCGCCCGGCGGTGCGCAAACCTTCGAAGGCCTGCGGTGAAGTCACTTCGTGCACCAGATGGCGGTCGACATAGAGCAGGCAGGTGCCGTCATCGGCTTCGTGCACCAGATGGTCGTTCCAGATCTTGTCATACAGGGTTGTCGGCTTGGACATGAGCTTTTGCTCCTAAAACAGAAATCGTAAGAGACGGAATCGTGCCGGAAGACCGGCGGCTAGTGGAGCGGATTTGACATTCGCGACCCCTCAGCCGGGGATGTGCAAAGCGAATGTCAAATCCAAAGCTCCACTAGAAATCTATGTTTGCTGGTGGTCCTTTGATTCTAACATTTGCAGAAGTGCCAGCCGCGCCGGGATGCAGATGTTAGAATCAGACCACTAGCGCCGCGTCAAAAGGCGCGCGTAAGTTCCGAGGTTGCCGATGTCGCAAACCGCCCGAAGAAACGGCCGGGCAGGCGCGCATGATCGTCGATGACGATGCGTCGGTGGGCCGTGCTGGTGCGATCTGGAACCATTTCGGGTTATTATATAGCACGCGCGGGCGTCAGTGCGAGCCATCTTCACGACGAGCGGCCCTGCGAAAGACGATCGTTGGTCACCAACAAAAAAGCGCGGGCCAAACGCCCCGCGCTCTTCGTAACCTCGAAAAAAGGCCGCTATTACTCGTTGACGGCGGTCTGGCGCTCGGACTTCTCGACGATGCGGGCCGACTTGCCGCGCAGGTTGCGCAGGTAATAAAGCTTGGCGCGGCGCACCTTGCCGCGGCGCACCACCTTGATCGAGTCGATCATCGGCGACATCACCGGGAACACGCGCTCGACACCTTCGCCGTAGGAAATCTTGCGCACGGTGAAGCTCTCGTTGAGCCCGCCGCCGGAGCGGCCGATGCAGACGCCTTCATAAGCCTGCACGCGGGTGCGATCGCCTTCCACCACCTTGACATTGACGATCAAGGTATCGCCGGGCCCGAAATCGGGAATGGTCTTGCTGGCGGACAGTTTTTCGAATTGCTCTTTTTCGAGCTGCTGGATGAGGTTCATTGGTAATCTCCATCGGCGGCGCGCCCTGCCAACCCGGGGGGCTCGCGATCCATGCCGTCACTTCGCGGAATTGGCGCTCGTATAAGGCAAAGGGTGAGCTTTGTCACTCCTTTGTCGCGCTTTTTGCCACGTTTTCGTGGGCCTCCCATAAATCCGGCCGCCGCGCCCGTGTCAGCGCCTCTGCTTCGGCCCGCCGCCAGGCCGCGACCTTGGCGTGGTCACCCGAGGTGAGAATTTCCGGAATCGGGCGCCCTTCGAAGGTTTGCGGGCGGGTATATTGGGGGTACTCCAGTAGGGAGTCGGAAAAACTCTCCTCCGAGGCCAACTCTGCCTTGCCCATCACCCCCGGCAACAGCCGCACGCAGGCATCGATCAGGGCCATGGCGGCTATTTCCCCGCCCGACAGCACATAGTCGCCGACCGACACTTCCTCGAGTTCGCGCGCCTCGATCACCCGCTGGTCGACCCCCTCAAAACGGCCGCAGACGATCAGCGCGCCGGGTCCTTCGGCGAGCTGGCGCACCCGCGACTGGGTCAATGGCCGACCCCGTGGACTCATCAGGAGGCGCGGCCTTTCTTTTGGCCGATCCGGCGCGCCATCGGCAGCGTCGATGGCGGCTGCGAGCACATCGGCGCGCAGCACCATGCCGGGGCCGCCGCCAGCCGGGGTGTCATCGACGCTGCGATGGCGATTGGTGGCCGAATCCCTGATATCACGCGCGTCCAGCGTCCAGACGCCAGATGCGAGCGCCTTGCCGGCAAGGCTGACGCCCAGCGGTCCCGGAAACATCTCCGGGAACAGGGTCAGGACGGTCGCGCGCCAAAGTGAGGGACTAGTCATCACTTCCCAATTTCGTCGTCCCGGACAAGCCAACGGGTCGCGCGAATGCGCGCCCGATGACAGGCTCCGTGCGATCCGGGGCCCATAACCACCACTGCCTATTTTGCGATGGTGGGGCAATCAGTTTAGCCAAAACTACGGCCGGTGGTTATGGGTCCCCGCTTTCGCGGGGACGACGCGAGGGGGCGGCGGCATCCGGATCGTCGCCTTCGATCTCCTGAGGTAACGCAATCACCACGCGACCCCCGGCAAGATCGACCGACGGCACAACGGCGTTCGTGAACGGCAGCAGCATCGTAGTCCCGCTCGGTGGTGCGATCTCGATGATATCGCCGGCGCCGAAATTATGGATCGCGATCACACGGCCAAGCGGTTCATCGGCCGTCGTCACCGCAGCGAGCCCGATCAGGTCGGCGTGGTAGTATTCGTCTTCTTCGGTTGCCGGCAGCTTGTCGCGCGCGACATAGAGCTCGACGCCGTTGAGGCGCTCGGCGTCTTCGCGGGTGTCGACACCTTTGAAGGTGGCGACCAGGTGATCCCTAGCCTCGCGGGCGCTCGCCAGTTCAAAATGTCGAGCACCGTCTTTGCTCGACAGCGGGCCGTATGCCTTCACCGCGAACGGATCTTCGGTGAAGGTCCATAGCTTCACGGCGCCACGCACGCCGTGCGCGGCCCCGATCCGGGCGACGCAGATCCTGCCGGGCACCGCGCGCCGAACGGCTTACGACTTCGCGGCGGCTTCGGCCTGCGCCTTGCGTTCCTTGCGCGGCACGGCCTTTTCCGGATTGTTGCGCTTTTCGCGCTTCATCACACCGGCCGCGTCGAGGAAACGCGTCACGCGGTCCGAAGGCTGCGCGCCCTTGGCGAGCCAGGCCTTGACCTTGTCCATGTCGAGCTTGAGCCGCTCGGTGTTGTCCTTGGGCAAGAGCGGATTGAAGTGGCCGAGCCGCTCGATGAAGCGGCCGTCGCGCGGAAAGCGCGAGTCGGCCACGACGACGTGATAGACGGGACGCTTTTTGGTGCCTGCGCGAGCGAGGCGGATAACGACTGACATTGAGTTCTCCTTGATGGTTCTGTTCGAGTGAATTGATCTCGTGGTTATTTCTTCTTGCCCAGGCCTGGAAAGCCGCCGAGGCCGGGGAGCGTCGGCTTGTTGGGCAAGCCGGTAAGCCCCGGCAAATTCGGCAAACCAGTACGAAGGCCCGCGGGAAGTTCCTTCGGCAGCGCGGGCATGCCGCCGGGGCCTTGCGGCATCTTCTCGGCCATCGCTTTGATCTGTTCGGGTGTCGGCATGCCGCCGCCGCCAAAACCCATCGCTTGGGCGATGCCGGCCAGCGGGCCGCGCTTGCCCGAGCCCATGGCCTTCATCATGTCGGCCATGTTCCGGTGCATCTTGAGCAGCTTGTTGAGGTCCTCGACTTTGCCGCCGGCACCCGCCGCGATGCGTTTCTTGCGGCTGGCTTTCAGAATGTCCGGGCTTTTTCGCTCCTGCCGCGTCATCGAATCGATCAGCGCGACCTGGCGCTTCAAAATCCTGTCGTCGATCCCGGCATTGGCGATCTGGTTTTTCATTTTGGCGACGCCGGGCATCATCCCCATCAGGCCCGAGATGCCGCCCATGTTGGCCATTTGCAGCAACTGTTCGCGCATGTCCGAGAGATCGAACTGGCCCTTGCGCATCCGCTCGGCGGTGCGCGCGGCCTTTTCGGCGTCGATATTGGCGGCGGCTTTTTCGACCAGCGACACCACATCGCCCATGCCGAGAATGCGGCCGGCGATGCGGCTCGGATGGAAATCCTCCAGCGCATCGGTCTTTTCGCCGGTGCCCATCAGCTTGATCGGCTTGCCGGTGACCGCGCGCATCGACAGCGCCGCGCCGCCGCGGCCATCGCCGTCCACCCGTGTCAGCGCAATGCCCGTCAATCCCACACGCTCGTCGAACGCGCGCGCGAGATTGACCGCATCCTGGCCGGTGAGCGAATCCGCCACCAGCAGCACTTCATGCGGACTGGCGGCGGCTTTGATTTCGGCCGCCTCGCTCATCATCTCTTCGTCGAGCGTCGTGCGGCCGGCGGTGTCGAGCAGCACCACGTCATAGCCGCCGAGCTTGGCGGCTTCCAACGCGCGCTTGGCGATCTGCGCCGGCTTTTGCCCGGCGACGATCGGCAGCGTCGGGATATCAAGATCGCGCCCGAGGACGGCGAGCTGCTCCATCGCCGCCGGGCGGTAGATGTCGAGCGAGGCCATCAGCACCTTGCGCTTGTCGCGCTGGACCATGCGGCGGGCGAGTTTCGCGGTCGTGGTGGTTTTGCCGGAGCCTTGCAGGCCGACCATCATGATCGCGACCGGCGGCACCGCGTTGAGGTCGATGCTTTGGCCGTCGGAGCCGAGCGTGGCGACCAGCTCGTCATGGACGATCTTCACCACCATCTGGCCGGGGGTGACCGACTTTACTACTGTGGCGCCGATCGCCTGTTCGCGGACGCGCTCGGTAAAGCTGCGAACCACGTCGAGCGAGACGTCGGCCTCGAGCAACGCGCGCCGCACCTCGCGCATCGCCGCATCGACATCGGCCTCCGTCAGCGCGCCGCGCCGCGTCAGCCGATCGAGAATGCCACCCAGCTTTTCCGACAGATTGTCGAACAATGCCGCTGCTCCAAACACGTTTGCGCCCGAGGGCGCATCGCGCTGTCGGGCGTTGGCCTCCGGCCCCCAGGGCCGGTCGGCGGGTCGAAAAGATCAATCTTTCCGATGAATTGGGGCGGTTTAAACCCCTCTCGCACCGAAAAGTCAAGGAAGGTCGTGCGGCCGAATGGCGGTTTCGTGAACCGGGCGGCTCTGCTTGCCCCTTGCGCGGACAACCGTTTTTGCCGCCAATCCCCCTATGCATGGTTCCAATAAACGCCCGCCGTCGGATCATTTCGACGGGCGGGTTTTCTTCGATCCCGATGGCGTGCCGCCGAAGTCGCTTCGCGAGGTCCTGCGCTGGCAATTCGGCGGCCAGCGCCAACGCGCAAGTTGGCCGGAATGGGCGCCAAGTCCCTTCGCCGACACTCCGCCCCCGCGCGTTGATGGTGACCGAGCGCGGGTGTCGTTTGTCGGCCACGCCAGCTGGATGATCCAGACGGCGGGTCTGAATATCCTGGTCGATCCCGTATGGTCGGCCCGGGCCTCGCCATTCTCTTTCGCCGGTCCGAAACGGCACAACGACCCCGGCATCGCTTTTGAGGCTCTGCCAAAGATCGACGTCGTGCTGGTCTCGCACGGCCATTACGATCATCTCGATGTCGCGACGCTCTCAAAGCTCGCGGCGAAATTCGCGCCGCGCGTGATCACGCCGCTCGGTAACGACCTGACCATGACGCGCGCCAATTCCAGGATTCGCGCTGAAGCCTACGATTGGCACGAGCGCGTCGAACTTGGCAACGGCGTCGCGGTGACGCTGGTGCCGACCCGGCACTGGTCGGCGCGCGGGCTGTTCGACCGCAATCAATCCCTTTGGGCGAGCTTTGTCCTGGAGACAGGCGCGGGGAAAATCTACGCCGTCGGTGATTCCGGTTACGGCGAGGGCAAGCATTTCCGCGACGTCGGAAAGGCGCATGGCCCCCTGCGGTTGGCGCTGTTGCCGATCGGCGCCTACGAGCCGCGCTGGTTCATGAAAGACCAGCACATGAAATCCTTCTGACGCGGTGAAGGCGCTCGCCGATTGCGGGGCAGCGCAGGCGCTGGCCCATCATCACGGTACGTTCCAGCTCACGGATGAAGCGATCGATGCGCCCGTCGTCGCGTTAGCCGAGGCGCTGGATGAAGCGAAGGTCCCGCGCGAGCGCTTTGTTGCGCTCAAGCCGGGGCAGGTGGTGGAGATTTAGTTAGGGTCTCCGTGCCCCGGACGCAGCGCAGCGTGTAACGATGCGCTGCTGAGCCGGGGCCCAGTTGCCGGCTGAGATGGGTCCCGGCCTCGCGTCGCACCACTTCGTGATGCGCCGCATCCGGGACACGAGAGGCGATCACGGCCCTTGCTTGATCGCCCAGGTCATGCCGACCGTAATCGACAGTGTTTCTTCGCCTTGCGCGATTTGCGCGGGGGCTGCGGCCATCGGCAGCGCCATCTTGGTACGGAATACCGGTTGCGCCACGCCTCCTTCTGAAATGCTGATGGGCGGACCTAACGTGACGCCGGCGGCCTTGGCATAGATTTCCGCTTTACGGCGCGCATCGGCAACCGCCTGTTCACGCGCGTTGTCGAGCAGTTTCGAAGCCTGCGAGACCATGAAATTGATGCCGCCGAGTTCGTTGGCGCCGGCTGATACCAGCGTGTCGATCACGCCAGCCACTTTGGTGACGTCGCGCAGGCGGATCGTCACCCGGTTGCTGGCGCGGTAGCCGATGATGGTGGAGGGCGCACCCTGCTTGGGGATCGAGTTCTCCGGCTGCAACGACAGCCGCGAGGTCTGGGTGTCCTTCTCATCGATGCCGGCGCCCTTGAGCGCCAGCAGCACCTTGCCCATCGCGGCATTGTTGGCGTCGGAAGCTTCGCGGGCGGTCTTGGCTTCGGACGTCACGCCGGCATCGATCTGCGCCAGATCGGGCGGCACTGAAATATGCGCTTCGCCGGTGACGGAGATGACGGAAGGTGGCTGATCCGTTTCGGCGTAGGCGGGTGCCGCGAACGGCGCCGCGGCGGCCAGGCCGGCAAGGACGAGAGCGTGAAGGAAAGTACGCCTTCTCATGACGCTCACTTCAGCGGCACATAAACGTTGATCACCAGCTTGTCCTCCTCCGTTTTCAGGGGATCGGTGATGTACTCCTCGATGAAGGTGTCCTTGGCTTCGAGCTTCTTGTCGTCGAGGTGGTTGGTGATGGCCTCGTAGGTGTTGTCCATATTATCGTAGGAGCCGCGATGGACGAATTTGAGCGCCTTGCCATCGGGTGATTTGGCGACACTGATCGTCTTCGGCAGATTTTTCGGTTCCTGCTCGACCGGAATTTCCGCCAGATAGCTGAAGCCGGTGTCGTCGGTGGAGGTGTAGACGATCATGGAATTGCCGGCAGCCTTTCCGCCGTCTTTCTCGATCGCGGCCGACAACGTCTTCAGCGACGCAAGCAGCGTCTCGAACGCGGTGTCCCAGTTGGCCGTGCCCTTGGTGGCGATGACGGTTTTCTGGGTCAGCGTGATCTGTTCGCCGAAGGGGTCGGCGGCTTGAACAGGCGGGGGCGCGGGGGCCTTCGGCGCGGTTGAGGGCAAATCACCGGGAGATTTGGTTTCGGCGGGCGGCGGGGCCGGGGTTGCCGCGGGGGCAGGGGTGGAAGGCGCGGGGGCCTGGGCGCGGGCGGCCGGGAATGCGCCAACGGCCATCGGAAGCAAGGCGAACAGGGCAATACGGAAAAAGCGAGGATAGTTCATCAGGGTCTTCTCCATGGCCTTGTTCGGTCGGCATTTGCGGATTCCCGCTATCTAACACGCCGGCGCGTCGTTCGTCCCATGTCAGATATTTACGGATATTTCATGGGCCTCCTCGCCGGGCGAGGATCGCCGACACAGATAAACCACCATCTAGCTAAGTCGCCCGCATTGGCCATATAAAGCCAGCGTAATGGATAAGGTCGATGAGCGCGCTGGCCAACCACAGCTACGTCAAGATGAACGGGATCGGCAACGAGATCGTCGTGGTCGATTTGCGCGACCGGTCAGGCACCGTCACCGCCGATGATGCGCGCGCCGTTGCCTCCCCCGAGGGGGTTCATTACGACCAGCTGATGGTGCTTCAACCGCCGCGGCTCTCGGGTACGGAAGCCTTTATCCGTATCTACAACAATGACGGTTCGGAAGCCGGCGCCTGCGGCAACGGCATGCGCTGCGTGGCGCGCCGCGTGTTCGAGGCTTCGGGCGAGCGCGCCGCCACCTTCGAGACCAGCGCCGGGCTTTTGAATTGCTGGCAGGGACCGTCGGCCGGTCTCTATACGGTGGATATGGGAGCGCCGAAGTTCGGCTGGCGGGATATTCCGCTCGCCGAGGAGTTCCGCGATACGCGCGGCATCGAGCTGCAAATCGGCCCGATCGATGCGCCGATCCTGCATACGCCCTCGGTCGTCAGCATGGGCAATCCGCATGCGATTTTCTGGGTCGACGATATAGAAGCCTATGATCTCGACCGCTTCGGACCATTACTTGAAAACCATCCGATCTTTCCCGAACGCGCCAACATCACGCTCGCCCATATCGTCGATCGCGACCACATCACGATGAGAACCTGGGAGCGCGGCGCCGGACTGACCAAGGCCTGCGGGTCGGCGGCCTGCGCCACCGCGGTCGCGGCTGCACGGCTGAAGCGCACCAACCGCACCGTCGAGATGACGTTGCCGGGCGGCGACCTCACCATCGAATGGCGCGACCGTGACGATCACGTCCTGATGACGGGTCCGGCGGACTTCGAATATGAAGGCCAGTTCGATCCGGCGCTGTTTACTTCAGTCACATGAGCGTCGAGGTCGTCACCTTCGGCTGCCGCCTCAATGCTTTCGAATCCGAGGCGGTGCGGTTCGAGGCCGAGCGCGCCGGGCTTGTGGATGCCATCGTCATCAATAGCTGCGCCGTTACCAATGAGGCGGTAGCGCAGGCGCGCCAGTCGATCCGCCGGCTGAAACGCGAACGGCCTTCGGCGCGCATCGTCGTCACCGGTTGCGCGGCGCAAACGCAAGCGCGGATGTTTGCCGACATGGCGGAGGTTGATCGGGTCATCGGCAATGATGACAAGATGCGGGAACAGGCGTGGCTGAACGCGCGCACGGCGCTCGATGGCGCACGCAACGCCAATAACGCTGCAAGCAACAAGATCGCGGTCGGCGATATCATGGCGGTCCGCCAGATGGCGCTGCCGCGTCTGGACGCATCGCAGAACGGCCTGCCGCGCGCCTTCGTTCAGGTGCAGAACGGTTGCGATCACCGCTGCACCTTCTGCATCATTCCGTTCGGCCGTGGCAATTCGCGCTCAGTGCCGATCGAGGCGGCGATTGCGCAGGTCCGCGCGCAGGTGGAGCGTGGTCACCCCGAGATCGTGCTGACCGGCGTTGACCTCACGAGCTATGGTGCCGATCTCGAAGGCGCCCCTAAGTTGGGCCAGTTGACCAAGAAAATCTTGCGGGAAGTGCCGGAGCTGAAGCGGTTGCGGATTTCTTCCGTCGATTCGATCGAGGTCGATCGCGATCTTCTGGAGGTGATCGCCGATGAACAGCGGCTGATGCCGCATTTGCATCTGTCGCTGCAATCCGGCGACGACCTGATCTTGAAGCGGATGAAGCGCCGCCATTCCCGGCAACAGGCGATCGATTTCTGCGCCGGGCTGCGGCGCTTGCGACCCGACATTGCGTTCGGCGCCGATATCATCGCGGGCTTTCCGACCGAGACGGAAGATATGTTCACCCGTTCGCTCGATCTGGTCGAGCAATGCGGTCTAACCTTCCTTCACGTGTTTCCCTATTCTTCGCGGCCGGGCACGCCGGCCGCGCGCATGCCGCAGGTCGAGGGCAGTTCGATCAAGGAGCGCGCGGCTCGGTTGCGTATCGCGGGGGATGCTGCGCTGCGACGGCGCCTTGAATCGGAAATTGGTGCGACTCGCGACGTGTTGATCGAAAGCGCCACGCAGGGTCGGACGGAACACTTCCTGCCGGTGGCGATCCGTGGCGAGGCCCAGGGCTCGGTGCGGCGTTTGACGATTGCGGGCCAAGATGGCGCGCGGCTGACCGTGTGAAGCCGGGCCCATGCTCAATGGTTACTCGCCATTCCATCCGCAGGCGCGCAATCGTTCACGCATATGTTCCGGCGCCGGCGCCACCACGCGCACCGGCTCCTTGTTTTTGGAAATCGGAATTCCGATCTCGCGGGAATGCAGATGCAGCCGCGGTTCGCCAAAACGAGGCCCGTTGCCGTAAATATTGTCGCCAAAGATCGGCCAGCCCTGAGCGGCAGAATGCACGCGCAATTGATGGGTGCGGCCGGTGACGGGTTCCAGCGCCAGCCATGTCAGGCCTTCGCCCCGCCCCATCACTTTCCAGTGGGTCACCGCCTGTTGTCCATCGGGATCGACCTTCTGCCACCAGCCACGCTCGGCGTTGAGCCGGCCGAGCGGCATGTCGATGGTGCCTTCATCCTCGGCCGGGACGCCTTCGACGATCGCCCAGTAGGTTTTTGAGATCTTGCCATGCTTGAACAGAAGACCGAGCGAGGCCGTCGCCTTGCGGTGCCGCCCGAGCACGAGGCAGCCGGAGGTATCCTTGTCGAGCCGATGCGCCAGCACCGGCGGGCGGGGCAGGCCAAACCTTAACGCATCGAACGAGGCTTCCAGATTGGGGCCGCCCTTCGGGCCGCGATGGACCGGAAGGCCCGCCGGCTTGTCGATCACCAGCATCAAGCCGTCGCGATGAAGCACGCGGGCGAGGATTTGCTCCGCGGTCAGTTGGGGAACGTCAATCGTGCGGTCAAGACTTTCACTCATCGCTTTAAACCGCTAACACACCCCGCCATGACTGAGGAAGCACCTAAACAGAGCTGGTGGCGGCGGCTGTCCAGCGGGCTGAAGCGGACCTCGAGTTCGCTCGGCACGGCGGTTGCCGATCTCGTGACCAAGCGCAAGCTCGACCGCGCCATGCTCGACGATATCGAGGATGTGCTGCTGCGCGCCGATCTCGGAACCGAGGTCGCCGCGCGAATTTCCACTGCTGTCGGCGTCGGCCGCTACGACAAATCGATCTCGGCCGATGAGGTCAAAGCGGTGGTCGCGACTGAAGTCGAAAAAGTACTGGCGCCGGTCGCCAGGCCCTTGACGATCGATGAAGCAAAAAAGCCGTTCGTCGTTCTTGTCGTCGGCGTCAATGGTTCCGGCAAGACCACCACCATCGGCAAGCTGGCGGCGAAGTTGTCGGCCGAAGGCCGCAAGGTCATGCTGGCCGCGGGAGACACCTTCCGCGCCGCCGCGATCGAGCAATTGAAAGTCTGGGGCGAACGGACGAATTCGCCGGTAGTCGCAGGCGCGCAGGGTTCGGATTCCGCGAGCCTCGCCTTCAACGCGCTGTCGGCGGCGCGCGATGACAAGCGCGACGTGCTCCTGATCGATACTGCCGGCCGGCTGCAAAACAAGGCCGAACTGATGAACGAACTCGAAAAGGTCGTCCGCGTTATTCGAAAGGTCGATGACACCGCGCCGCATGCCGTGCTGCTGGTGCTCGATGCCACGGTGGGACAAAACGCGCTCTCGCAAGTCGAGGCATTTCATCGTACCGCTGGCGTCACCGGCCTCGTGATGACCAAGCTCGACGGCACCGCGCGCGGAGGAATCCTGGTGGCGCTGGCCGAGAAATATAAGCTGCCGGTGCATTTCGTCGGCGTCGGCGAGGGTGTCGACGACCTCGCGCCCTTCACCGCCGGCGATTTTGCCAAAGCCATCGCGGGAATCGACTAGGCCTCATCCTTCGAGACGCGGCTGCGCCGCTCCTCAGGATGAGGGAAGATAAACAGGAAGTCCTCATCCTGAGGAGGCGCGAAGCGCCGTCTCGAAGGATGGGAACAATAGGTCTAATGGAACAGCAATGGACAAGACCCAGCCGCATCCGATGTTCAAGCTCGCCACCGAATTGGGGCCGCTGCTCGTCTTCTTTGTCGCCAACGCCAAGTTTCATTTGTTTGTCGCCACCGGCGCCTTCATGGTGGCGATCGTCGCGGCAATGATCGCCTCTTATGTCGTGACGCGACACGTGCCGCTGATGGCGCTCGTCACCGGCGTCGTCGTGCTGGTGTTCGGAACTCTGACGCTCGTGCTGCATGACGAGACCTTCATCAAGGTCAAGCCGACGATCATCTATGGCCTGTTTGCATTCGTCCTCGGCGGCGGCCTTCTGTTCGGCCGCTCCTTCATCGCCATCATGTTCGATCAGATGTTCAACCTGACCCCGCAGGGCTGGCGAGTCCTCACGCTGCGCTGGGCGCTGTTCTTTCTCGCGATGGCGGTCCTGAACGAGATCATCTGGCGCACCCAGAGCACGGACTTCTGGGTCGGCTTCAAGGCCTTCGGGGTGATTCCGCTGACGATGATTTTCGCAATCGCCCAGATGCCGCTGATCAAGCGCTTCCATCTCGAGCCAGTGTCGCTGCAAACCAGCGACGCCGCGGAAGGCGATGTCAGCAAGGGGTAGGAATTGAGGCGAGGTTAGTCGCATCACGAAACCTCGCAGTTCCCTCCGATCGCAACTTCCGCTTCGAGTTGGTCGCGGATCGGAAAGAACGGCCGGCCGTCAATAGCGCCCGGTTCCACTTATTCTCGCTTTGCGAGATCGCTTTGCATTTTCAAAAATCACTGGCAAGGTTGCGTTCGTTTCGGAATCCAGTTGCTTGCAACAAGAAGTCGATCGATGACTTACGCTGAATTGCTTGGCTATGCCGCCGCAGCATGCGTTTTCGTGACGTTCTACATGAAAACCATGGTGCCGCTTCGGATCGCGGGCATCGTCAGCAATTTTCTTTTTATCGGCTATGGCTATGCCGTCGAAGCCTACCCGGTGCTGATTCTTCATCTGGTTTTGTTGCCGCTTAACGTTGTCCGGCTGCGCCAGATGCTGCGGCTGATCAAACAGATCGAGGAAGCCACCAAGGATGAATTGAATCTGGACTGGGTCAAACCTTTCAGTTCAACGCAAACGGCCGCTGTTGGCGACGTGCTGTTTCGTCGTGGTGACCCGGCAAATGAAATGTACTTCATCGTGTCCGGCCGTTTCCGAGTAAGGGAACTCTGCGTCGATCTCGAAGTCGGCGAGGTTTTCGGCGAGCTTGGATTTTTGAACGCGGGCCAGGCGCGAACGGCGACAGTCGAATGTTTGGCGAGCGGCGAATTGCTGCGGATCAGCTATGACCATGTCAGGCAGCTCTATGTGCAGGACCCCAAATTCGGGTTTTATTTCCTGCACCTTGTGAGCCGGCGGCTGTTCCACAATCTGTCGCTGGTTTCGCAACCGCCTAGCCAGTCAGGTTAGCGCGAATCAACTCCCCGCTTTCAGCGCCTTGTCGATCTCGGCGCGGAGCACGGTGTTGATGTTATCGGCTGTAACCGGGCCGACCAGCTTGTAGACAATGGTGCCTTCTCGCCCGACGATGAAAGTCTCCGGCACGCCATAGACGCCCCATTCGATCGAGGCGCGGCCATTGGCATCGACGCCGACAATCCCGAACGGATTGCCGTAGCGGCCGAGGAAGCGCCGGGCATTGTCGGCCGAGTCCTTGTAGTTGATGCCGACGATTTGCAGCCGGGCGTCGCGGCCAAGCTCGGTCAACAGCGGGGCTTCGTCATGGCAAGGCACGCACCAGGACGCCCAGACATTGACGAGCGAGACCTTGCCCTTGAACACCGACGGATCGAGGCCGGGGATTGGCGCGCCATTGTTGGCGAGCCCCTGCAATGGCGGCAAGGGCGTTTGTGGTGCGGGATGGCCGATCAGGGCGGATGGAATCCGCGAGGGGTCGCCATCGCCAAGCCGGTACCAGAAGATCGCCGCGAGCGCCGCAAAGACGATCAGCGGCAGCGCCATTAGCCAGCGCGAACTTCGCGGCGTGTTGTTCGATGTAGATGTTTTTAACTCACTCATGTCTTGTCCATTTGGCGCCCGGAGCGGCGGACGGCGCCTTCGGATTCCAGTTCGCTCAGGCGCCGCTTTTGACTGCGGTAGTCGATGACAATCCACGCGATCAGCAATCCCACGACGGCCAGAACCAGCAGATAGGAGGTCGCGATAAACGTCGCATAGGGACCGAGCGACATGGCGTCAGACCGGACGCTGGCCGGCTTGCGCCACGTGAATCATCTGCATCGTGCGCACACGACGGCGAAGGATTTCATTGCGCATCGCCGCCAGGTGCAATGTGATGAACAATAGCGAAAATGCCACCGCCATCACCAACAGCGGAATCAGGAACGCGCGGTCGAGTGTCGATCCGCCCATCCGCATCACCGAGGCCGGCTGGTGCAGCGTGTTCCACCAGTCGACCGAAAACTTGATGATCGGAAGGTTGATGGCGCCGACCAAGGTCAGCACCGCGGCGGCCCGCGCCGCGCGCGAGGGATCCTCGACCGCCCGCCACAGCGCGATCAGGCCGAGATACATCAGGAACAAAATCAATACCGACGTCAGCCGCGCGTCCCATTCCCAATAGGTGCCCCACATCGGACGGCCCCAGAGCGAGCCGGTGACCAGCGCCAGGAACGTGAAGGCCGCGCCCAGCGGGGCGGCGGCTTTGGCGGCGACGTCGGCGAGCGGATGCCGCCACACCAGAGTGCCGAGTGCTGCGAGGCTCATCACGCCCCAGACGAACATCGATAGCCAGGCGTTCGGCACGTGAATGAACATGATCTTCACGGTCGCGCCCTGCTGATAGTCATCGGGCGCCATCGCCGATTGATAGAGACCAACCGCGAGCAGGATGGCGGTCGCTATCGCAAGCCACGGCAACAAACGCGCCGTGAACGCGAGGAACCGGGTGGGATTGGCGAGGTCGATCAGCGTCATGGCATCCTGTTAATGGTCGAACGCTTGGCAGGCAATCGGCATAAGCGCCTTCCGCGAGAGTTGATGGACATCAATCCAGTCCGTGCCGGAGGCTCGCGGCCGCTGCAAATGGCCCAATGATGAGGCCGAATAGCGACAGCGCGCACAGGATCAAAAACGGCGCGCCGAAAGACAACGGCCCGGTAATGGCCGCTTCCGAGGCCGCCACGCCAAAGATCAGCACGGGTATCGACAACGGCAATACCAGCACGGCGAGCAGCAGGCCGCCGCGATGCAGCGTTACCGCCAATGCTGCTCCGATCATGCCGGTGAATGTCAGCGCCGGCGTGCCTGCGAGAAGCGTCAGCGCTACGGCTGCGGTCGCGCTGCCGTCGAGATTGAGCAGAAGGCCCAGCACCGGGGTCGCGATGACGAGCGGCAATCCCGCGGCGAGCCAGTGCGCCAGCGCCTTGGCTGCGCAGGACAATTCCAGCGGCGTTCGGCTCATCGTGATTAGATCGAGCGAGCCGTCGTCATGGTCGGCGGTGAACAGGCGGTCGAGCGTGAGGAGGCTCGCGAGCAGGGCGCCGAGCCAGAGGATCGCGGGGCCGAGCCGGGCCAGGAGCGCAAGGTCGGGTCCGATGGCGAACGGCATCAGCACCACGACAGTAAGAAAGAACAGCACGCCGATCAGGGCGCCGCCGCCTACGCGAAGCGCGATCCGGATGTCCCGGCGGATCAGGGCGGAAAGCGCGCTCACGAGGCATCTCCGACGCGCAGCGTGCGCGAGGCAATTCCGAGCGGCATGTGGGTGGCGGCGACGATCAGGCCGCCGCGTGCCAGATGATCCCCCATCAGGGTCGAGAACAGCTTCTGGCCTGCGGTGTCCAGCGCATTGGTGGGTTCATCGAGCAGCCAGACCGGCCGCCGCACGGTCAATAAACGGGCAATCGAAAGCCTGCGCCGCTGCCCCGCGGACAAGTAAG
This sequence comes from uncultured Alphaproteobacteria bacterium, assembly GCA_963748805.1. Lineage (GTDB taxonomy): Bacteria > Pseudomonadota > Alphaproteobacteria > Rhizobiales > Xanthobacteraceae > Bradyrhizobium. Next base: position 77,369 of record CAVVLH010000018.1, read on the forward strand.
CAGCCGGCAATCGGGCGGCATGGTCGAGCTCGACAATGGCCAGGCTCTCGGCCGTGTCCGACGTCACCCCGCCGAGAAAGTCCCGCCAAAACCTCAAGTTTTCCGACACGCTGAGCGCCGGCTTCAGCGCGTCGCGGTGGCCGAGATAATGCGATTGCTCCGCCAATGTCAGCTCATCTTCGCCGCCTTCGAGGGCGATCGCCCCCCCGGCAAGGGCCAGCAGGCCCGCAGTCAGCCGCAGCAACGAGGTTTTGCCGGATCCGTTGGGGCCGACCACCGCGAGCGCCTCGCCGGAGCTCGCCTCGAAATCGAGGCCGGAAAAGACTTCCCGGCCGCCCCGCACACATCTGACGCCGCGTCCCGAGAGCCGCATTATTTTCCTTTGCCGCGCATTGCTTGTAATCGGCAGTGGAGTGGATTTGACATTCGCTGCCTACCTAGCCGCGAGTTCATAAAGCGAATGTCAAATCCTAAACTCCACTGGAATCCATGATTCTAGTGGTCCTTTGATTCTAACATTCGCAAAGGGGGCCGCTGCGACGGGATGCGAATGTTAGAATCGGACCGCTAGTCGGTGTGGCGGTGATTGTTGAAAGATTCTATAAGCCGGAACTTGACTCGCCGCACAATCCGCACGTGGCGAGCCTTCGGCCAACTGTATCGGTTGGTGTTATAGTACCCTTGCCGGGTATGACCGACAATTTGGGATTGCCTCACATGACCTCTCTCGACAGCTTCAAATGCCAGAAAACCCTCAAGGTTGGCGGCAAGACCTACATTTATTACAGCCTGCCTGCCGCCGAGAAGAACGGTCTGAAGGGGATCGCCAAGCTTCCTTATTCGATGAAGGTGCTTCTGGAGAACCTCCTGCGCAACGAGGACGGCCGCACGGTCAAGAAGGAAGACATCGTCGCGGTTTCGAAATGGTTGAAGAAGCGCGCGCTCGAACATGAGATCGCTTTCCGCCCGGCGCGGGTGCTGATGCAGGATTTCACCGGCGTGCCGGCCGTGGTCGATCTCGCCGCGATGCGTAATGCGATGCAAAGTCTCGGCGGCGACGCCGAAAAGATCAATCCGCTGGTGCCGGTTGATCTGGTCATCGATCACTCGGTGATCGTGAACTTCTTCGGCGACAACAAGGCGTTCGGCAAGAACGTGGTCGAGGAATACAAGCAAAATCAAGAGCGCTACGAATTCCTGAAATGGGGCCAGAAGGCGTTTTCGAATTTCTCCGTGGTGCCGCCCGGCACCGGCATCTGCCATCAGGTCAATCTCGAATATCTCGCCCAGACCGTGTGGACCAAGAAGCAGAAGATGACGGTCGGCAAGAAGACCGGCACGTTCGAAGTCGCCTATCCGGATTCGCTCGTCGGCACCGACTCGCACACCACGATGGTGAACGGCCTCGCCGTGCTCGGCTGGGGTGTCGGCGGCATCGAGGCCGAAGCCTGCATGCTCGGCCAGCCGCTGTCGATGCTGCTGCCGGAAGTGGTGGGCTTCAAATTGAAGGGCCAGCTCAAGGAAGGCGTCACCGCGACCGACCTCGTGCTCACGGTCACGCAGATGCTGCGCAAGCAGGGTGTGGTCGGAAAATTCGTCGAATTCTTCGGCCCAGGTCTCGACCATCTCTCGGTCGCGGACAAGGCCACCATCGGCAACATGGCGCCCGAATATGGCGCGACCTGCGGCTTCTTCCCGGTCGATGCCGCGACCATCGATTATCTCAAGACGTCCGGCCGCAAGGCCGATCGGGTCGCGCTGGTCTCGGCCTACGCGAAGGCCCAGGGTCTGTTCCGCAAGTCCGACTCCGCCGATCCGGTTTTCACAACGACGCTCACGCTCGATCTCAAGGACGTGGTGCCGTCGATGGCCGGACCGAAGCGTCCAGAAGGCCGCGTCGCGCTGCCGGTGGTGGCCGAAGCTTTCGCCGGCGCGCTCGCCAGCGAATACAAGAAGACCGCTGATGCTGCGTCGCGTTATTCGGTCGAAAACCGCGACTTCGATCTCGGCCATGGCGACGTGGTGATCGCGGCCATCACCTCCTGCACCAACACCTCCAATCCCAGCGTTCTGATCGGCGCCGGCCTGCTCGCCCGCAACGCGGCCGCCAGGGGATTGAAAGCCAAGCCCTGGGTAAAGACGTCGCTCGCGCCCGGCAGCCAGGTGGTCGCCGAATATCTTTCCAATTCCGGATTGCAGGCCGATCTCGACAAGGTCGGCTTCAACCTCGTCGGTTTCGGCTGCACCACCTGCATCGGCAATTCCGGCCCGCTGCCGGAAGAGATTTCCAAGTCGATCAACGACAACGGCATCGTTGCCGCCGCGGTGCTGTCGGGCAACCGCAACTTCGAAGGCCGGGTCTCGCCGGACGTGCAGGCGAATTATCTCGCCTCGCCGCCGCTCGTCGTCGCTTATGCGCTCGCCGGCACGGTCAAGAAGGACCTTTCAGTCGAACCGATCGGCGAAGGCAAGGACGGCAAGCCGGTCTACCTGAAGGACATCTGGCCGACGACGAAAGAGATCAACGCGTACATGAAGAAGTTCGTGACCGCGACGATCTTCAAGAAGAAATACGCCGACGTCTTCAAGGGCGATACCAACTGGCGCAAGATCAAGACCGTCGAGAGCGAGACCTATCGCTGGAACATGAGCTCGACCTATGTGCAGAACCCGCCTTACTTCGAAGGCATGAAGAAAGAGCCGGACCCGATCGTCGACGTGGTCGATGCGCGGATCCTCGCGATGTTCGGCGACAAGATCACGACCGATCACATCTCGCCTGCGGGTTCGATCAAGCTGACGTCGCCGGCCGGAAAATTCCTCAGCGAGCATCAGGTGCGCCCGGCCGACTTCAATCAGTACGGCACACGGCGCGGCAATCATGAGATCATGATGCGCGGCACCTTCGCCAATATCCGCATCAAGAATTTCATGTTGAAGGGCGCCGACGGCAACATCCCGGAAGGCGGCATGACCAAGCACTGGCCCGACGGCGAGCAGATGTCGATCTACGAGGCCGCGATGAAGTATCAGGCCGAGCATGTGCCGTTGGTGGTGTTCGCCGGTGCCGAATATGGCAACGGCTCGTCGCGGGACTGGGCCGCGAAGGGGACGCGGCTGCTTGGCGTACGCGCGGTGATTTGTCAGAGCTTCGAGCGCATCCATCGCTCCAATCTGGTCGGCATGGGCGTGCTGCCGTTAACCTTCGAGGACGGCGCGTCCTGGCAGTCGATCGGCCTGAAGGGCGACGAAAAAGTAACCATACGCGGGTTGCAGGGCGACCTGAAACCACGCCAAAAGTTGACCGCCGAGATCGTATCGAGCGACGGTGCACTGCAACGTGTTTCACTGCTGTGCCGGATCGATACCCTCGATGAGCTGGATTACTACCGAAACGGCGGCATTTTGCAGTATGTGCTGCGCAAACTCGCCGCGTGATTGTGATCGGTGGCTCACCGCGAAGTGAGTAGCGACCAGGGGGCAGGCACCCTAAATTACGGGTGTCCTGCCTGTTCGCGAGCCGATGGCTCTGTGATCCGTTAGATGGTAGCGGCGAGTGGCGGCGACAACGAATCCCCGGTCCCGGTATGACAGTGATGATGGCCTGTAACTCAATTTCACGGTGGTCCAGCGCCCTCGGCGTTTGCGCGATCGTGGCCGTCGTCCGTCCCGCTGTCGCCGCGGAACCCCGCGCCGTGATCGAGCTTTTCACCTCGCAAGGCTGTTCGTCCTGCCCGCCCGCCGACAAGGTTGTCGGTGAACTGGCCAAGGATCCCAGCGTGATCGCGCTGAGCATGCCGATCGACTACTGGGACTATCTGGGTTGGAAAGATACGCTCGCGGACTCCCGCTTTTCCGCCCGGCAGAAGGCTTATTCGCGGATGCGCGGCGACCGCGACGTCTATACGCCGCAGGCCGTCGTCAATGGCGAGGCCCATGTGATCGGCAGTGATCGTGCCGGAATTGAGCGTGCGATTGAGGTCACCCGGGAAAGCGATGGCGTGATGTCCGTGCCGGTTTCGTTGAAGCTGAGCGGGAAACAGATCACGGTTTCGGTCGCGGCCTCGAACAGGCCGCCGGTGGCAACCCACGGCGAGGTCTGGATTTGCTCGATCTCCAAGGCGGTGCCGATCTCCATCGGCCGCGGCGAGAACCGCGGGCGCGAGGTGACCTATTACAACGTGGTCCGCAATGTGCTGAAGGTCGGCGACTGGAACGGTAGTGCCGGAAGCTGGACGGTGCCGCTGGAAAATATCTCGCATGACGGCATCGATGCCGCGGCCGTGTTCGTTCAGGACGGAAGCCGCGATCGGCCAGGACCGATGCTCGGTGCGGCCTATACGGCGCTGCACTAGACCACTTCCGAAGACCCTCACATCCAAAGTCTCATCCGCGTCAGGCGCGCACGGCCGCAGTCGCTGTCCCGCGGATATTTCGGCGAGTTTCTCAAGCCGAAACAGAAATCTTTCCTGAAAAAGAAAAAGGACCAACTCGCGTCGGTCCAGTCACGGATCAATATTCTGCGCGAGACCCGATCCCGACGACCCCGGGGGGCTGGGGGCTGAGGAATCCGGCATCGAAAGGACCGGGCCAACGCAAGAGTTATGTGTCGCAAGCTAGCAGGGCGTGCGGTGGGCAGAAGTGGGGCCGTATTATGATTCCGCTAACGATGCCGTGACGTTGCCGATAGCCCTTGTTCCACCAAAAGTCGAAGGTCCGGAGGAGCGCCGCGAGCCGGGTGCGTAAACGCGGCCTCTTGCGAAGCCGTTCAGTCGGCGCAATCATGTCCGCCAAATGACAGGAATGACAGGAGACGTTCCATGAGTTTGATCTCGGAGGATGCCGATCCGAGCGAGGCACGCGCCGCGGCGCGCCAGGCCGCTGCGCCGGCCCAGCCCAGTCGGGTGACGTTCAATCGTCTCGAACTCAACCGCATTCTGAATTTGTATGGACGCATGGTCTCGGATGGCGAGTGGCGCGATTATGCCATCGACTTCCTGCGTGACCGCGCGGTTTTCTCGATCTTCCGCCGCGCGTCGGAAGTGCCGATTTACCGGATCGAAAAAGATCCGCGGCTGGCGCGCAAGCAAGGCATGTACAGCGTGATTTCCGCCAGCGGCCTGATCCTGCGCCGTGGCCATGAGCTGGATCGCGTGCTGCTGGTGATCGACCGCAAGCTGGCGGTAGTTTGAGCCGAGGCGCCACCCTCGCATGCCTCAGCCGCCCACCGGCACCGTACTGGCGCCCTCGCCGAGCTCACGCTGCATCATCACCGTGTCAAGCCAGCGGCCGAACTTGAGGCCGACATGGGGGTGGGTTCCGATCATCCGGAAGCCGCAAGCCGCATGCACGCCGATCGATGCGGCATTTGACGAATCGCCGATCACCGCAATCATCTGCCGAAAACCGCGCCCCTCGCATTCGGCGATCAGCCGCTCGAGCAGTTGCCGGCCGATTCCGCGTCGGTGAGCAGCCGGCCGCAGATAAACCGAATTCTCCACCGTGAAGCGATAGGCCGGCCGAGGCCGGTAGGACGACCCATAGGCGTATCCGGCCACGCAGTCGTCCAGAGTGGCCACGAAATAGGGGAAGCCGCCATCGATCAGCGTCTGAAAGCGCCGCGTCATTTCGGCAACATCGGGCGGAACAAGTTCGAAGGTTGCGGTTCCCTGGGAAACCTCGTGCGCGTAAATCTCGGTGATCGAGGGCAGGTCGGCCGCGACGGTTGGTCTGATTTCGAGCGAGGACATCCTCGAAGATTATTTTCAGTAACTCCAAAAGAGAAGCCCCGGCTTTGAGGCCGGGGCTCTTTGTCTTTGATCGACCTGGAGGCGTTAAAGCGCGATGAGATTGGGTTGAACCGTCATCGCGCCTTAATTTTTCGATGAAGCATGATCTTTTCGGAACCGCTTCACACTTTTCCGGATCATGCTTTAGTCGCGCTGGCCGAGCAGCTGCAACAGCAGCGTGAACAGGTTGATGAAGTTGAGGTAGAGCGACAAGGCACCGGTAATCGCCGCGCGCTCGGCCACATCGCCACCCGCGCTGGCGTAGCCATAGATGTAGTCGTTCTTCAGCCGCTGGGTGTCGTAGGCGGTGAGGCCGGCGAACACCAACACGCCGATCACGGAAACCACGAATTGCAGCATCGAACTCGCCAGGAAGATATTGACCAGGCTCGCGATGATGATGCCGAACAGGCCCATGATCAGGAACGATCCGATTCCCGTCATGTCACGCTTCGTGGTGTAGCCATAGAGGCTCAACGCGCCGAACGTGGCTGCGGTGATGAAGAACACCCGCACGATCGAGGTGTGCGTGTACACCAGGAAGATCGAGGACAGCGAGATGCCCATCAGCGCCGAGAACACCCAGAACAGCATCTGGGCGGTCGACGGCGCGAGACGGTTGATGCCGGCCGAGATCACGAACACCATCGCCAGCGGCGCCAGAATGAATAGCCACTTCAGCGGGCTCACGAACATCGCGTAACCGAACGGGGTCAGGAACGCGCTGCCAATCTTGGCGGCTGCCCCCGAGGGGTCGTTGGTGACGGCGGCCATATAGACACCAAGCGCGGCCAGGCCGGTAATGGCGAGGCCGATGCTCATATAGTTGTAGATGCGCAGCATGTAGGCGCGCAGACCGGCGTCGACGGTCGCGGCGTCAACGCGCCCGGCGGCCCGGCCGAAAGGAGAAGCATAGTTACGGTCTAGGTCCGACATGGTCGAATTCCTGTTGGTTGTCTGGCAGGCAAATCTCGCCTGCCAGCTAGAATTAACTCAGATATCGCCGCTATCAGACATTAATTTTGCGTCATGAAGCGGTATCTGGTGTTCGCTCTGATATTTGGGAAACTAGCACATCCGCCGCAAGCGTCCATGCGCGGCTGAATGTCGCGAGGCGCCGCGGCAAGCGGTCCTCTTCGGTTCGAACTTTTATATAATTTTTATATCAAAGGTTCCTCAACACCGCGGCCGGCTTTTGGTTCAAGGCCACGAGCGTCCCTGCCAATCCCAGTCCGACCGTGACGAGGAGGGTCGATGCCACCACGCCGGCGGCGCTGCCCGCCTGCCAGACGAAGCTCAGGGTCATCAGCCGGGTCACGATCAGCCAGGCTGCGATGGAGCCGGCGATCACGCCGAACATCGCGGTGGCAAAGCCAATCAGCAGGTATTCAAGGGCGTAGGCGCCGAGCAAACTTACCCGCGTCGCCCCCAATGTCTTGAGAATCACCGCATCGTATACGCGGTGGCGATGGCCGGCCGCCAGCGCCCCGCCGAGCACCAGTACGGCCGAAATCAGGGTGATGGCGCTGGCGCCGCGGATCGCCAGCACAAGATTGGTGACGACCGAGCCGATGGTCTCCAGCGCCTCGCGGACCCGCACGCTCGTCACGGTTGGGAAGGCGGCCGCGACCGATTTGACGATTCCGGCGTCGCTCCCCGCATCCGGATGGGCCTCGGTCAATGTTGCTATATGTGTATGAGGGGCGCCCCTGAAGGCGTTGGGCGAAAACACCAGCACGAAGTTGATGCCGAGGCCCTGCCAGTCGACCGTGCGCATGTTGCCGATTTTGGCCGAGATATCGCGGCCGAGCACATTGACGACGATCTCGTCCCCGATCTTGAGTTTGAACCCGTCGGCGATTTTCCTCTCGATCGAAACCAGCGGCGGTCCGTCATAGTCGGCGCCCCACCACTCGCCCTCGACGATCTTGGAGCCTTTCGGGATTTCGCCGGTCGAGGTCAGGCCGCGGTCGCTTTGCAGCACCCACTCGCTGTCGGTGGAAGGGTGAAGGTCCTCGGCCCTGACGCCGCGGGCCGAGACGATACGCCCGCGCAGCATCGGTACTTCCTCGACCGTCGATCCCGGCGCGGTCTGTCGCAGGAACGCGGTGAACCGGTCGGCTTCGGTTGAGGGAATATCGATGAAGTAAAACGACGGCGCATGCTCCGGCAATGCCGCCATGAACTGTCGCCGCAGATTGCCGTCGATCTGGGTGATCGTGACCAGCACGGCGAGGCCGAGCCCGAGCGACATCACGACCGACGGCGTCAAGGCGCCGGGCCGGTAGATATTGGTGATGGCGAGCCGCAGCATCGTCATCCGCGCCCGCGGCAAACGGCGCGCCAGCGCCATCAGGATGGCGGCAACGGCGCGCAACAGGATGAAGACGGCGATCGCGGACACCACGAATACGGTGGCAACGCGCTTGTCGTAGGCAAGACCAATGATCACGGCAATCAGCAAGGCGATGACGGCGGCCATCGACGCGAGGTGGCGCCAGCGCGGGCGATGCGATCCGGTCGACACGGTTTCCCGAAACAGCGCCGCGACCGGCACGTCGCGAACGCGGCCGAGCGGCCATAACCCGAAGGCGAGCGCGGTCAACAGTCCATAGACGAGCGACATCGCGAGTTGATCGATATGCAGCGCGGGCTCGACCGGCAGCGGCAAGAGCTTGCCGAACAGGTGCACGATCACAAATGGCAGCGCGGCGCCGGCTGCAAGTCCAATGATCGACCCGATCGCGGCAAGTCCGATCACCTGCGTCAGATAGATCGCAAACACGTCGCCGCCGGTGGCGCCGACCGCCTTGAAGGTCGCGATGACGTCGCGGCGCCGATCAATATGGCTCTTGACCGCGTTCGCTACGCCGACGCCGCCCACCAAGAGCGCCGCCAATCCAACCAGCGTCAGAAATTGCGTGAAGCGGCTGATCGTGCGTTCGAGTTGCGGCGAGGCGTTGTCGCGGGAGCGGACCTCCCAGCCGGCGTGCGGCAGCGCCTGCCGAGCGTCGTCGATAAGCCTGGCGGTATTGCGATCGCTGTTAATGTCGTCGGGCAGTTTGACCCGGTAGTTCCAGCGCACGAGGCTGCCCGGCTGGATCAATTGCGTGGCGCGAAGCCCGGCCTCGCTGACCAGGAATCGGGGAGCGAAGCCGAGACCGCCCGCGAGCTTGTCGGGCTCGCCATTGTCGAGGCTGCGGATCTGAAAGGTCGCACTGCCGACGTTGACGCGATCGCCGAGTTTCAGGTCGAGCCGGGTCAACAGCGTTTGATCGGCGGCGGCGCCGAAGGCTCCGTCACGTTCAGCGAGCAGGTCGGCGACCGGCATGGCCGGTTCGAGCGATAATTGGCCGAGCATCGGATAGGCGCCGTCCACGGCCTTGATCTCAATCAGCGCCAGGCGGCCATCGGCCGCGCGCGCCATGCCGCGCAGCGAAGCGGTGACCGAGACCTCGCCGCGCGCGCGCAGGAAGGCGATCTCGTCGGGCTTGGCCTCGCGCTGGAACAGCGAGAAGGCGACATCGCCGCCGAGCAGCGTGCGGCCCTCGCGCGCCAGCCCGTCGCTGAGGCTGGCGGCGACCGATCCGACGCCGGAGATCGTCATGACGCCGAGCGCGATGCAGGCGATGAAGACGTAGAAACCGCGCAAGCCGCCGCGCAATTCGCGCAAGGCAAAATGCAGGGGGAGAGAAGCCGGGCGGCGATGGGCGGCTTGGGTTTCGGCAACGATCGTCATGAAGCGGCGTCATGCTCCGCAACGTGCGCATCGATGCGGCCCGAGCGCAGCCGCACGACACGGTCGCAGCGGTGCGCCAGTGCGACGTCGTGGGTCACCAATACGAGCGTCATGCCGCGCTCGGCATGTTTGGTGAACAGGAGATCGACGATCTGCTTGCCGGTGGTCTCATCAAGGTTGCCGGTGGGCTCATCAGCCACCAGAATGGCCGGATCTGGCGCCAGCGCGCGGGCGAGCGCAACCCGCTGCTGCTCGCCGCCTGAAAGCTGCGTCGGATAATGATGCAGCCGATCGCCAAGGCCCACGGAAGCAAGTTCCTGCGCGGCGCGCTCCGAGGCGTCGGGATTGCCAGCGAGCTCCAGCGGCACCGCGACATTCTCCAGCGCGGTCATGGTCGGGATCAGGTGAAAGGACTGGAAGACGATGCCGACCTGCCGGCCTCGAAAACGCGCCAATGCATCCTCACTGAGGGCATTGAAAGGGGTTCCGTTGACCACCACCTCTCCGCTGTCGGGACGCTCCAGCCCCGCCATCACCATGAGGAGTGTCGATTTTCCCGAACCCGAAGGCCCGATCAGGCCGAGCGCTTCGCCTGACGCGACGCGCAGGCTGATGTCCTTGAGAATATGGACGCGCGCTGCGCCCGAGCCGAGCGACAGGTTGACGTTGGAGATGGAAATGCTGTCCGGCGCAAGACCGGACAAGGATGAGGGTTCGATGAGACTGTCCATAGCTATGGTGCCGGCTTTTGCGAAGTTCGTAATCCTGTGCTGCGACCTCGTGAACGAACTTCGAAAAGCAAAGGGCACCATCACATTTATTGGCTCTCGTGCCGCTTTTCGATCTGAAATTCCTGGTACGAGGTTGCAGCGGGCGGTGCGGGAATTTCAGATCGGCGGCACTAGCTCATATGGTACTTCTGGCGCTGCGGTCGAGAGGCTCTCGTCCATGTTCAAGCACATGCTCGTGTGGGGTCTGATGCTGGCCGCCGCGGAACCCGCCTTGGCCCAATCCTCGGCGGCGGTCGGAAATGCCCCGCTCAAGATGGTGGTGCTGGGCAATTCCTTGAGCGCCGGATACGGGTTGGCCGGCTCGGACGCATTTCCTGCCAAGTTGCAAAAGGCGTTGCAGGCTAAGGGGATAGAGGTCGATATGACCAACGCCGGGGTTTCCGGCGATACCTCCTCGGGCGGCCGCGACCGGCTCGATTGGTCGGTGCCCGAAGGCACCCAGGCCGTCATCGTCGAGCTCGGCGCCAATGACGCCTTGCGCGGCACCGATCCCGCCGTCACCCGCGCGGCGCTGACCGACATTGTGGCGCGGCTGAAGGCGCGCGGCATCGCGGTGATGTTGTGCGGGATGCTGGCGCCGCCAAATTATGGCGCGGATTTTGCTGCGCGCTTCAATTCGATCTACCCCGATATCGCCAAATCGTCCGGCGTGCCGCTCTATCCATTTTTCCTTGAAGGCGTCGCGGCCGATACCAAACTCAACCAGGCCGATGGCATGCATCCAACCCGGGAGGGAATTGACATCATCGTCAAAAATATCTTGCCTACCGTTGAGGCATTTCTCGGCTCGATATCGAGGCGCGCGAGCTGAAGAACGAACAGTGAAGGCAATGCCGCGGCCGGCATGGCGGACCTTTCTGATCGGTTAACGCGAGATGCTTCGCAGAGTCATATAACTACGCTAAAAATCAGTATCGGTGATTCGTCGCCGGGGTCTGTCAGAGAACATGTTCTTTTAGGAAAGCTGTTATTCTCCTTCTCGAATCATGTTCCAGCATCGGGAGTCTTGCGATGCCGCGTCTGTTTACCGGACTGGAAATTCCGGCCGAGATCGGCCAAACCCTCTCCTCACTACGTGGTGGATTGCCCGGAGCCCGCTGGATCGATCCCGAAAATTACCACGTCACCCTGCGCTTCATCGGCGATATCGACGGCATCTCAGCCAATGAAATCGCGTCCATGCTGTTTCGGGTCAACCGCAAGCCGTTCGAGGTTGCGGTCCAGGGCCTCTCCAGCTTCGGCGGCAAAAAGCCGCGCGCCGTGGTCGCCACTATCGCCCCGAGCCGGCCGTTGATTGAATTGCAGGCCGAACTCGAGCGGCTGATGCAGCGGATCGGGCTCGACCCTGAGGGGCGAAAATTCACGCCCCATGTCACGCTGGCGCGGCTGCGCGACGCGGCGGCGCAAGACGTCGCCGACTATCTTTCGGTGCGCGGCTACTTCCCGGCCAAGGTGTTCACGGCTTCCCGCTTCGTGCTGTTTTCCTCACGGGCCTCGACTGGCGGCGGGCCCTATGTGGTCGAGGATTCCTACGCACTGAGCGCGCAATAACCTTCATCTCCCCGCGAGCGGGAGATGAAGACGAAAGGGGCATGCCTGTTGCACCAATTCCTGACTTGCAATTTTTGCAAGCTTGAGCCGTAACAGGGGACATGTTGTCTTCCGCTCCTCCCGCCTCTTTCCTGGGCCATTATGAAGCGCTGGTCGCATCGGGCGCGATCGAGCCCGATGCCGCGCAGCGCGAGGTCGCGGAAGCCTTTGGTGATCTCGAGCAGAGGCTTTTGCATTACAAGCCGCTGCGCAAGCATGGCCTGCTCAGCCGGCTGTTTGCCGACAAGGACAGCGCGCCGCCGCGCGGGCTCTACGTTCATGGCGAGGTCGGCCGCGGCAAGACCATGCTGATGGATCTGTTTTTCCAGGTGTGTTCGGTCGAACATAAACGCCGCGCTCATTTTCACGAGTTCATGGCCGAGGTGCATGAGCGGATTTACGGCTTTCGCCAGGAGATCGCGCGCGGCAAGATTCCCGATGAGGATGTGATCGGGTTAACGGCCAATGCGATCTTCGAGCAGGCCTGGCTGTTGTGCTTTGACGAATTCCACGTCACCGACATCGCGGACGCCATGATCCTGGGCCGGCTGTTCGCCCGCCTGTTTGAACTCGGCACCGTGGTGGTTGCGACATCCAACGTGGCGCCCGACGACCTCTACAAGGGCGGGCTGAACCGATCGCTGTTTCTGCCTTTCATTGCGCAGATCACCGAGCACATGGCGGTGATGCGGCTGGACGCCCGCACCGATTTCCGGCTGGAAAAGCTGGCCGGGGTAAAAATGTGGCTGGTGCCGGCGGACAGTGCCGCCGCGGCGGCGCTCGACACGGCGTGGGCCCGCATGACCGGCAGTGCGCCCTGCCGCCCGCGGGATATTTCGATCAAGGGCCGCAACCTGCATGTGCCGTGTTCGGCGCATGGCGTGGCGCGGTTTGGCTTTGCCGAACTCTGCGAGCAGCCGCTCGCCGTATCCGACTACCTCAGGCTTGCCCGCGACTATCACACCCTCATGATCGACCGCATTCCGGTGATGGACTATCCCGAGCGCAACGCCGCCAAACGCTTCATCACCCTGATCGATACGCTGTACGACAATGGCGTGAAGCTGATGGCCTCGGCCGCGGCCGATCCGCTGTCGCTCTATGTCGCCTCGGACGGCGTTGAGGCGAACGAATTCAAGCGGACGGCGTCACGGCTGATCGAAATGGGTTCGGAATCCTACCTGGGCCTGCCGCATGGCTTCAAGGATTCGGCAGCCAGCGGTTCGACGACGGGGTTGGTCGAGACGTAATTGCAGTCTTTCCGGAGCGCGCGTCAGCGCGAATCCGGAATCCAGAAGTTGTGGATCGAGATTCCGGGTTCTCGCTTTCGCGAGCCCCGGAATGACTGCCCGCTCGACAATTGAGCATGCGGCGGCTTGAACGGGCGCAGCGAAAGGGATAACCACCCTCTAAACAGCTTTCATCCACCTCCATCGGTCAAAGGACATCCCCATGGCGCGCAACAAGATCGCTCTGATTGGCTCCGGCCAGATCGGCGGGACGCTGGCTCACCTCATCGGTCTGAAGGAGCTCGGCGATGTTGTCATGTTCGACATCGCCGAAGGTGTGCCGCAGGGCAAATCGCTCGATCTCGCGCAGTCTTCGCCGGTTGACGGGTTTGACGCCCATATGACCGGCGCCAATTCCTACGAGGCGCTCGACCGTGCCGATGTGTGCATCGTCACCGCCGGCGTGCCGCGCAAGCCCGGCATGAGCCGCGACGATCTTCTTTCCATCAATCTCAAGGTGATGGAGCAGGTCGGCGCCGGCATCAAGAAATACGCCCCCGATGCTTTCGTGATCTGCATCACCAACCCGCTCGACGCCATGGTATGGGCGCTTCAGAAGGCCTCCGGTCTGCCGCAAAAGAAGGTGGTGGGAATGGCCGGCGTGCTGGATTCGTCGCGCTTCCGCTATTTCCTCGCCGACGAGTTCAACGTCTCGGTCGAGGACGTCACCGCGTTCGTGCTGGGTGGCCATGGCGACACTATGGTGCCGCTGGTACGCTATTCGACGGTGGCGGGCATTCCGCTGCCCGATCTCGTGAAGATGGGCTGGACCTCGCAAGCCCGGATCGACGAGATCGTCGATCGTACCCGCAACGGCGGCGCCGAGATTGTCAATCTCCTCAAGACCGGCTCGGCCTTCTATGCGCCCGCGGCTTCCGCGATCGCGATGGCGGAGAGCTATCTCAAGGACAAGAAGCGCGTGATGCCCTGTGCGGCTTACCTCAACGGCGAATATGGCGTGAAGGACATGTATGTCGGCGTGCCGGTCGTGATTGGCAGCAAAGGCGTCGAGCGCATTGTCGAGATCGAGCTCGCCGGCAAGGACCGCGAGGCCTTCGACAAGTCGGTCGGTGCCGTGCAGGGCCTGGTCGATGCCTGCAAGAAGATCGCGCCGGACTTGCTCGGCCGCTGATCGGATATGGACATAAGAGGCAGCTTGATTGGCCTCTTATGTCCAACGCCATGAAATTACGTTCGGTTTCAGATTTGCCTTCGGGTTGGTATATGGCATACCAGACCAAAATAAATGCCCTGGCCGATCTGAGCGGAAGAATTCGGGGAGAGCGTCGATATGAATATCCATGAATATCAGGCCAAGGCGCTGCTGCACGAGTTCGGAGTGCCGATCTCCAAGGGAGTGCCGGTGCTCCGGGCCGCCGATTCCGACGCCGCCGCCAAAATCCTTCCGGGTCCGATCTGGGTCGTGAAAAGCCAGATCCATGCCGGGGGCCGCGGCAAGGGCACCTTCAAGGAAGCTTCCGCGGGCAGCAAAGGCGGGGTGCGCATCGCCAAGTCGGTCGCCGAGGTCAACGAGTTCGCCAAGCAGATGCTGGGTGCGACGCTGGTCACGGTGCAGACCGGGCCGCACGGCAAGCAGGTCAACCGCCTCTACATCGAAGACGGCTCCGACATCGACAAGGAGTTCTATCTCTCGATCCTGGTCGACCGCGAAACCTCCGAAGTATCGTTCGTGGTGTCGACCGAAGGCGGCGTCAACATCGAGGAGGTCGCGCATAAGACGCCTGAGAAGATCGTTACTTTCTCGGTCGATCCGGCCACCGGCATCATGGGCCATCATGGCCGCACGGTCGCAAAGGCGTTGAATTTGACCGGCGATCTCGCCAAGCAGGCTGAAAAGCTGGTGGCCCAGCTCTATGCGGCGTTCACCGCCAAGGACATGGCGATGCTGGAAATCAACCCGCTGGTCGTCACCAAGCAGGGTCAGCTGCGTGTGCTCGACGCCAAGGTGTCGTTCGACGACAACGCGCTGTTCCGTCATCCCGAGCTCGTCGTGCTGCGCGACGAGACCGAGGAGGACGCCAAGGAAATCGAAGCCTCGAAATACGACCTCAATTACGTCACGCTCGACGGCACCATCGGCTGTATGGTCAACGGCGCCGGCCTTGCCATGGCGACGATGGACATCATCAAGCTCTACGGCATGGCGCCGGCGAATTTCCTTGACGTCGGCGGCAGCGCCAGCAAGGAAAAGGTGGCGGCCGCCTTCAAGATCATCACCGCCGATCCCAACGTGAAGGGCATCCTGGTCAACATCTTCGGCGGCATCATGAAGTGCGACGTCATCGCCGAGGGCGTGGTCGCCGCGGTGAAGGAGGTCGGTCTCAAGGTGCCGCTGGTGGTGCGACTTGAAGGCACCAACGTCGATGCCGGCAAGAAGATCATCAGCGCAAGCGGCCTCAACGTACTGCCGGCCGACAATCTCGACGACGCCGCTCAAAAAATCGTCAAGGCCGTCAAGGGAAGCTGACGATGGCCGATCATCTCGCCGCTCCGACGCCGCTCGAAGAACACCGCAAGCTTGCGGCCTTCGCGGGCGAGTGGGCCGGCGAGGAGACCGTCTATCCCTCGCGCTGGACCGAAGGGGGGCCTGCGACCGCAACGGTCTCGGCCCGCATCGATCTCAACGGCTTCTACCTGATCCAGGACGCGCGCCAGATGCGCGACGGCAAGGAGAGCTTCGCCACCCACGGCGTGTTCACCTATGACCGCGACGACCGGCTCTACAAATTATTCTGGCACGACTCGCTCGGCTACTATCCGCCGTCGCCGGCATCCGGCGGCTGGAGCGGCCAATCGCTGATCCTGGTCCGCGGTTCGCTGCGCGGCAACGCGCGCCATGTCTACGAGATCATCGACGACAACAGCTATTCCATGAAAATCCAGTTTTCACCCGATGCGGAAGGGTGGGCCGACGTGCTCACCGGCGTTTATCGGCGGATCCACTAGACCCCTTACCGACTATCTCGCGAAAGCAGTCTCAGCCATGTCCATCCTGATCGGCAAAAATACCAAAGTCATCTGCCAGGGTTTTACCGGCAAGAACGGCACCTTCCATTCGGAGGCCGCGATCGCCTATGGCACCAAGATGGTCGGCGGCACCTCGCCCGGCAAAGGCGGCGCGACGCATCTCGGCCTTCCGGTGTTCGATACGGTGGCGGAAGCGCGGGAGAAGACTGGCGCCGATGCGTCCGTGATCTACGTGCCGCCGCCGGGGGCTGCGGATGCGATCTGCGAAGCGATCGATGCGGAAATTCCGCTGATCGTCTGCATCACCGAAGGCATTCCGGTGCTCGACATGGTGCGGGTGAAGCGATCACTCTCGGGCTCGAAGTCACGGCTCATTGGACCTAACTGCCCGGGCGTCATGACGGCCGGCGAATGCAAGATCGGCATCATGCCGGCAAATATCTTCAAGCCCGGCAATGTCGGCATCGTGTCGCGTTCGGGTACGCTGACCTATGAGGCGGTGTTCCAGACCTCGCAGGAGGGCCTCGGCCAGACCACCGCGGTCGGCATTGGCGGTGACCCCGTCAAGGGCACCGAATTCATCGACGTGTTGGAGATGTTCCTGGCCGACCCCAAGACCACCTCGATCGTCATGATCGGCGAGATCGGCGGTTCGGCCGAGGAGGACGCAGCCCAGTTCCTGAAAGACGAAGCCAAGCGCGGCCGCAAGAAGCCCATGGTCGGCTTCATTGCCGGCGTCACGGCTCCCCCCGGACGACGCATGGGCCACGCCGGCGCCATCATCTCCGGTGGCAAGGGAGATGCCGGTTCCAAGACGGCAGCGATGGAATCGGCCGGAATTACCGTTTCTCCGTCCCCGGCCCGGCTCGGGAAGACCCTGATAGAAAAATTGAAGTCCTAATTCATTTTTTGGTTCTTTTCGGCGGGAAGTTTTCGACTAAATAGGGTAGAGGTTCAAAACCTCGCCGGGCCGCGTATTGCGGGCCGGCCCCCGCGCCGTCAGTCATGCGCGATGAAGAAATTATCAGGACGCTCCCATGTCTCGCCAGGATGCGAACGCTGCTTTTGCCCTTTCTTCCTTTTTGCAGGGCACAAACGCCACCTACATCGATGAAATCTACGCCCGCTATGAGAACGACCCGTCCTCGGTCGATCCCGAATGGCAGGAGTTTTTCAAGAGCCTGAAGGATACGCCCGCCGACGTTCGCAAGAACGCGGAAGGGCCCTCATGGGCAAGAAGCAACTGGCCGGTCACGCCGCAGGATGATCTGACCTCGGCGCTCGACGGCAACTGGGTGGAAGTCGAGAAGGTTGTCGGCAAAAAGCTCGCGGCCAAGGCGCAGGACGCCGGCAGCGAACTCGCCTCCACCGATGTGCACCAGGCCACGCGCGATTCGGTGCGGGCGCTGATGCTGATCCGCGCCTACCGGATGCGCGGTCATTTTCACGCCAAACTCGACCCGCTCGGCATCGAGGCGCCGCGCGACCGCGAGGAACTCGATCCGCGCTCTTATGGCTTTACGGAAGCCGACTTCGACCGGAAGATTTTTCTCGATCACGTGCTCGGCCTCGAATACGGCTCCTTGCGCGAGATCGTTGCGATCTGCGAGCGCACTTACTGCCAGACGCTCGGCGTCGAGTTCATGCATATCTCCAACGCCGCGCAGAAGTCCTGGATTCAGGAGCGCATCGAGGGGCCGGACAAGGAGATCTCGTTTACCCGCGAGGGCCGGCGCGCGATCCTCAACAAGCTCGTCGAGGCCGAAGGCTTCGAGAAATTCTGCGACGTCAAATTCACCGGCACCAAGCGCTTCGGTCTGGACGGCGCCGAATCGCTGATCCCCGCGCTGGAGCAGATCATCAAGCGCGGCGGTAATCTCGGCGTGAAGGAAATCGTCGTCGGCATGCCGCATCGCGGCCGCCTCAACGTGCTGACGCAAGTGATGGGCAAGCCGCATCGCGCGCTGTTTCACGAATTCAAGGGCGGCTCGGCCAATCCCGACGTGGTCGAAGGCTCCGGCGACGTCAAGTATCACCTCGGCGCGTCATCGGACCGCGAGTTCGACAACAACAAGATCCATCTGTCGCTGACCGCCAACCCGTCGCATCTGGAAATCGTCGATCCGGTGGTGCTCGGCAAGGTGCGCGCCAAGCAGGACCAGCACGGCGATCCGCCGGACATGCGGATTTCGGTGCTGCCATTATTGATGCATGGCGATGCGGCCTTCGCCGGCCAGGGCGTGGTCGCGGAGTGCTTCAGCCTGTCGGACCTCAAGGGCTATCGCACCGGCGGCTCGCTGCACTTCATCGTCAACAACCAGATCGGCTTCACCACCTATCCGCGCTATTCGCGCTCCTCGCCCTATCCGTCGGACGTGGCGAAGATGATCGATGCGCCGATCTTCCACGTGAACGGTGACGATCCGGAGGCCGTGGTGTTCGCGGCCAAGGTCGCGATCGAATTCCGGCAGAAATTCCACAAGCCGGTCGTCATCGACATGTTCTGCTACCGTCGCCACGGCCACAACGAGGGCGACGAACCGGCGTTCACCCAGCCGGTGATGTACAAGAAAATCGGTTCGCACCCGACCACGCTGGAAATCTATGCCAAGCGGCTGATCGCCGAGGGTGTGATGACCGAGGGCGAGGTCGAGAAGGCCAAGGCCGACTGGCGGGCGCGGCTCGACGCCGAATTCGAAGCGGGCACCGGCTACAAGCCGAACAAGGCTGACTGGCTCGACGGCAAATGGGCGGGCTTCAAGTCCGCCGATCAGGAAGAGGATCCGCGTCGCGGCGTCACCGGCGTCGATGTCGCGGTGCTGAAGGATATCGGCCGCAAGATCACCAAGGTGCCGGATGGCTTCCGGGTTCACCGCACCATCCAGCGCTTCCTCGACAACCGCGCCAAGGCGATCGATACCGGGGTCGGCATCGACTGGGCGACCGGCGAGGGGCTGGCGTTCTGCACGCTGTTGCAGGAGGGCCGTCATGTGCGGCTGTCCGGACAGGATTCCGAGCGCGGCACGTTCTCGCAGCGCCATTCGGTGCTGATCGATCAGGAAGATGAGAGCCGCTATACGCCGTTCAATCATCTCGGCGGTGATCAGGGCCACTACGAAGTCATCAACTCGCTGCTGTCGGAAGAAGCCGTGCTCGGGTTCGAGTATGGCTATTCGCTGGCGGAACCGAATGCGCTCGCGATGTGGGAGGCGCAGTTCGGCGACTTCGCCAACGGTGCGCAGGTCCTGTTCGACCAGTTCATTTCGTCGGGCGAGCGCAAATGGCTGCGCATGTCGGGCCTCGTCTGTCTGCTGCCGCATGGCTACGAAGGGCAGGGGCCGGAGCATTCCTCCGCGCGCCTCGAACGCTATTTGCAGATGTGCGCCGAAGATAACATGCAGGTGGTCTATCCGACCACGCCGGCGAACTATTTCCATGTGCTGCGGCGGCAGCTGCATCGCGAAATCCGCAAACCCCTGATCCTGATGACGCCGAAGTCGCTGCTGCGGCACAAGCGCGCCGTCTCGCGGCTCGACGAGCTCGGCGAGGGAACCACCTTCCACCGCATTCTCTACGATGACGCCCAGATGCTGTCAGGCGAGAAGATCAAGCTCGTGCCCGACGAGAAGATCAAGCGCATCGTGCTGTGCTCGGGCAAGGTCTATTACGACCTTTACGAGGAGCGCGAGAAGCGCGGTATCGAAGACATCTACCTGATGCGCATCGAACAGCTTTATCCGGTGCCGCTGAAGGCGCTGGTCACCGAGCTGACCCGCTTCAAGGGTGCTGAGGTCGTCTGGTGCCAGGAGGAGCCGCGCAACATGGGTGCGTGGCACTTCATCGAGCCCTATCTCGAATGGGTGCTGAACCAGATCAACGCACCGAACAAGCGACCGCGTTATGCCGGCCGCGCGGCCGCGGCGGCGACCGCGACCGGTTTGATGTCGAAACATCTGGCGCAGCTCAAGGCGCTGCTGGATGAGGCGCTGAACTAGCATTTGAGGGATCGCTGTGCCCGGGGCAAAAGCGCGAAGCGCGTCTTTGCTCAGATGCCCCGGGCACTCGCGTCCTGTTTTTTAGAAACCGATTTTGGGGCGTGGATGGCCGGATAGAACCGGGCCGTGACGCGAAGAGGAAACAGACCATGACTGAAATTCGCGTGCCGACGCTCGGCGAATCCGTGACCGAAGCCACTATCGGCCGCTGGTTCAAGAAGGCCGGCGACACGGTGGCGGTCGACGAGCCGTTGGTTGAACTCGAGACCGACAAGGTGACCATCGAAGTTCCGGCACCGTCCGCCGGCACGCTCGGCGACATCGTCGCCAAGGATGGCGAGACCGTCGCCGTTGGCGCGCTGCTCGGGCAAATCAACGACGGAGCGCCGGGCGCGGCTGCAAAACCTGCCGCAGCTCCGGCCAAGGCCGCGGCTGCGCCCCCGGTGTCTGCGCCGGCCGCTCCCGCGCCTGCGCCAACCGCCAAGGTGCCGCCTGCGGACGCGCCGCTTGCGCCGTCGGTGCGCAAGCTTTCCGCCGAAAGCGGCGTTGATGCGGCGACTGTTCCCGGTTCAGGCAAGGACGGCCGCGTCACCAAGGGCGACATGCTGGCCGCGATCGAAAAGGCCGCCTCCGCGCCGACGCCGGTCAATCAACCGGCGGCCGCGGTGCAGGTCCGCGCACCGTCGCCGGCAGACGATGCGGCCCGCGAAGAGCGGGTGAAGATGACGCGGCTGCGCCAGACCATCGCGCGGCGTCTGAAGGACGTGCAGAACACCGCGGCGATGCTCACGACCTTCAACGAGGTCGACATGACCAACGTCATGGCGCTGCGCGCGCACTACAAGGACGTGTTCGAGAAGAAGCACGGCAGTAAACTTGGATTTATGGGCTTCTTCACCAAGGCCTGCGTGCAGGCGCTGAAGGACATTCCGGCCGTCAATGCCGAGATCGACGGCACCGATCTGATCTACAAGAATTATTACCACATCGGCGTCGCGGTCGGCACCGACAAGGGACTTGTCGTTCCCGTGGTGCGTGACTGCGACCAAAAATCGATTGCGGAAATCGAAAAGAGCATTGCCGATTTCGGCCGGCGCGCCCGCGATGGCCAGCTCAAGATCGACGAGATGCAGGGCGGCACCTTCACCATTACGAATGGCGGTATCTATGGCTCGCTGATGTCGACGCCGATCCTCAATGCGCCGCAGGCCGGCATCCTCGGCATGCACAAGATCCAGGAACGGCCGATGGCAATCGGCGGCAAGGTCGAGATCAGGCCGATGATGTATCTGGCGCTGTCCTACGATCACCGCGTCATCGATGGCAAGGAAGCCGTGACCTTTCTGGTGCGCGTGAAGGAAAGCCTGGAGGACCCGGCGCGGCTGGTGCTGGATCTGTGATCCATCGGCGGATCGAGCCGCCTTTCGGCGTGCGTTATCGCTGGGGCGCTCGGATAAACAGGATTAAATCGTAGGGGCGTTCTCTTGACCGACAAAGTTGCGATCATCACCGGCGGCAGCCGCGGCATCGGCCGCGCCACCGCGTTTGCCGCAGCCGCCCGCGGCTTTCGTGTCGTCGTCGGCTACGCCAGCAATCAGAAGGCGGCTGACGAGGTGGTCAGCCACATCGAGGCCAAGAACGGCAAGGCGATTGCAGTAAAGTGCGATGTCGGAAACGAGGCCGATATTCTGGCGCTGTTCAAGGCCGCGGATGGTTTCGGCACGCTAGGGGCGCTGGTGAACAATGCCGGCATCGTCGGGACGACGTCGCGGGTCGACGCCATGTCCGCCGAGCGCATCCAGCGCATGATGGCGGTCAACGTCACCGGCAGCATGCTCTGCGCCCGCGAGGCGGTGAAGCGGCTGTCGACCAGACATGGCGGCAAGGGCGGCGTCATCGTCAATCTGTCGTCCGTCGCCGCTAAACTCGGCTCGCCCAACACCTATGTCGACTATGCGGCGTCCAAGGGCGCGATCAATTCCTTCACCATAGGCCTCGGATACGAGGTCGCCGGCGAGGGCATTCGTGTCGCAGCGATCCGTCCCGGTCTGATTGACACCGAAATTCACGCTTCCGGTGGCGAGCCGGATCGTGCGCACAAGCTTGCGCATGTGGTGCCGATGAAACGCATCGGCACGGCCGATGAAATTGCCAACGCCATCGTCTGGCTGATGTCGGACGAGGCTTCTTACGTGACCAGCGCCATTCTTGACGTGTCGGGCGGACGCTAAAGCATGATCCGGAAAAGTGGGGACCGGTTTTCCTCGCGACAAACGTGAAACGCGTTTGCGCGGAGATCATGCTGAAATAATTCTTCCCCACAGTTTTCAGCTACAGGATTCGATCATGGCCACCTACGATCTCGTTGTTATTGGCACCGGTCCGGGGGGCTATGTGTGCGCCATTCGTGCTGCACAGCTCGGCATGAAAGTCGCCGTGGTCGAGAAGAACGCGACGCTGGGCGGGACCTGCCTCAATGTCGGCTGCATGCCTTCGAAGGCGTTGCTGTACGCGTCCGAAATGTTCGAGGAAGCGGGACACTCCTTTGCCAAGATGGGCGTCAGCGTCTCGTCGCCGAAGCTCGATCTGCCATCGATGATGAATTTCAAGCAGCAGGGCATCGATGGCAACGTCAAGGGCGTCGAGTTCCTGATGAAGAAGAACAAGATCGACGTGATTGTCGGCAAGGGGAAAATCATCGGCACCGGCAAGATCGAAGTGTCGGGCAACGACGGCAAGACCCAGGCCGTCGAGACCAAAAATATCGTCATTGCGACGGGATCGGATATCGCGCGTCTCAAAGGCATCGAGATCGATGAAAAGCGCATCGTGTCCTCCACCGGCGCGCTGTCGCTCGAAAAGGTGCCGGGCAAGCTCCTGATCGTCGGCGCCGGCGTCATCGGACTTGAGCTCGGTTCGGTGTGGCACCGCTTGGGCGCCCAAGTGACCGTGGTGGAATTCCTCGATCGCATCCTGCCCGGCATGGACGGCGAGATCGCCAAGCAGTTTCAGCGCATCCTTGAGAAGCAGGGCTTTTCGTTCAAGCTTGGCGCCAAGGTCACGGGCGTCGACACTTCAGGCAAGTCGCTGATCGCCCAGGTCGAGCCGGCGGCCGGCGGAGCTTCCGAAAAGATCGAGGCCGACGTCGTGCTGGTCTGCATCGGTCGCGTGCCCTACACCGAAGGTCTCGGCCTCAAGGAGGCCGGTGTCGCCCTCGACAATCGCGGACGGGTGCAGATCGATGCGCATTTCGCCACCAGCCTGAAGGGCGTCTACGCGATCGGCGATGTCGTTGCCGGCCCGATGCTGGCGCACAAGGCCGAGGACGAAGGCGTCGCGGTTGCCGAAATTTTGGCCGGCCAAGCCGGTCATGTTAATTACGACGTCATTCCGGGAGTTGTGTATACAACGCCGGAAGTTTCCTCCGTCGGCAAGACGGAGGAAGAGCTGAAACAGGCTGGTGTGGCTTATACCAGCGGCAAATTCCCGTTTACCGCCAATGGCCGCTCCAAGGTCAACCAGACGACTGACGGCTTTGTGAAGATTCTCGCAGATGCGAAGACCGACCGGGTTCTCGGCGTGCATATTATCGGCCGCGAAGCCGGCGAAATGATCCACGAAGCCGCTGTTTTGATGGAGTTTGGCGGCTCCGCCGAGGATCTGGCGCGGACCTGTCACGCCCATCCGACACGCTCGGAAGCGGTGAAAGAAGCCGCGCTTGCGGTTGGCAAACGCGCCATCCATATGTGATCCTCATCCGACGCGAGTCGGTTAGGGTATCTCGATGCTACGCCGCCTTCTTCAACCGATCTGGGTTTTGCTCGCGGTCATCTTTTTGATCGAGGCGTGGCTGTGGGATCATCTCGAGCCGATCGTTGCCTGGGTGGTGGCGAAGCTTCCGTTGCAAGCCTTCAAAACCTGGCTCGCCGATCGCGTCGATGCGCTGTCGCCGGCGATGACGCTGATCGTTTTCGCTGTGCCGGTGATTCCCTTGTTTCCGTTGAAGCTCGTCGGGTTTTATCTGCTTACCCATGAATACTGGCTCAGCGCAGTCTTTACGATTCTCTTCGCCAAGCTTGTGGGTGTCGGCATCACCGCCTTCGTCTTTGACGTGACGCGGCCGAAACTTTTGGAGATGGGATGGTTCGAACGGCTCTATGAATTCGTCATGGGCTTGCGCGCCAAGGCGGCGGCCCTGGTCGATCCGATCAAGCGGCGCATTCTAGAGATCCTCCGCGGCGACGGCGACCGCTGGTCCTCGCGAATGCTGCGGCTGATCCAGCGTTTCCGAAAGAGCGTGCACGAAGCGCGCTAAAGCGCGATGAGATTTGGTTAAATCGTCATCGCGCTTTAGCTCTTTGATGGAGCATGATCTTTTCGGAAAAACCGCTTCACGTTTTTCCGGATCATGCTTTAGATCATCTCGCCTTACAGAGCCAGATGCAGTGCGTGCGGGGCGAATATCCCGAGCCCCGTGAAAACGACACCCGTCAGGGTCAGCAAGCCTGCAATCCACGCTAGAGCCACGATGCCGGTGATGATGGTGGCCGACGCCAGTACGATGCTGATCTGGAAGGCTCCGGACGCCAGTTCGAAGTGATGATACTTCGCCGTGGCAAGGTCGCGTTCTTCTTCCGCGTGCTTGGCGCGCTCGGCGAGCTGTTCGGTGCCTTCGCCGGTTTCGGGTTCGGAGCGGTAACGCGCCGCGGTCTTCTGCCAGTCGTCGATCTGCTTTTGCAGCGCTGCCTTCATGGCGTCATCGCTCGGGCTTGCGAGCTTGGCCTGCTCGGCGGCGGTCTGCACCGTGGTGCGGCGAATACTCTTGGCCTGGAAGAACGCCCACAGGTTGGAAGCCTCGACGTTCTTGGCGATCGATTCGGTTTGCGCGCCCTTACCGAGCGTTTCTGACAGCGCCAGACACAGCGCGATCACTGCGATCAGGAGCGCGATCTTCTTGTTTTCTCCGGACGCATGCTCGGCGTGTTCGGCCTGTTCCATGCTCTCATGCGCGCTCATGATTCTTCTCCCCCCAGCTCAGTCGAGCGACGATGACTTAACAATATGGCGAGCGCAAGCCTTCAGGCGCGCGGGTGCGCGCTCTTGTAAACTTCAAGCAGCCGTTCGCTATCGATCCCGGTATAAATCTGGGTCGTCGATAGCGACGCGTGGCCGAGCAATTCCTGGATCGCGCGCAGATCGCCGCCGCGCGACAGCAGGTGGGTGGCGAAGGAATGCCGCAGCGCGTGCGGCGTTGCGCTGTCGGGCAAGCCAAGCGCGCCGCGCAATCGCGCCATGGTCAGCTGTATGATGCGGGGACTTAACGGCCCGCCGCGGGCGCCGACGAAAACCGGCCCCTCCGGTCGCAAAGGATATGGACACATCGCCGCGTAATCCTGGATCAGCGTCAGGACATTTTGCAGCACCGGCACCATCCGCGTCTTGTTGCCCTTGCCGGTAACGACCAGGACGTCGCCTTCTCCGGGCGCGGGCACGTCGCGGCGCTTCAGCCCCAACGCCTCGGAGATGCGCAGGCCCGAACCGTAGAGCAGCGCCATGACCGCGGCGTCGCGCGCCCAGATCCAGGGATCGCGGTCTTCGCCGGCGCGTTCGTCGGCGTCAGTGAGACGTTTGGCCGCCGCGACGGCTAAAGGTTTCGGCAGGCTTTTGCCGATCTTCGGCGCGCGGATCGCCGACAACGCACCGACCCTGCCGCGGCCCTCGCGTTCCAGGAACCGTCCAAACGAACGAAGGCCCGCCAGCGCGCGCATCAGCGAACGGCTGGCGATTTCGTCGGTGCGGCGCTTGGCCATGAAGGCCCTGATATCGGTGGCCTCAAGCGCGGCAAAACGGCCGACGGTCACGCGCGCTTCCCAGTGTTCGGCCAGGAACTCAAGAAACTGGCGCAGGTCGCGGCTGTAGGCCTCCGAGGTCTTGGGCGATAAACGCCGCTCGGTGCGCAAATAGGCCAGCCACCGCGCCATCTCCAGCGCGATCGATTCGTCGGCGCAGTCAAGTTCAATCGGCTGCAAGGCGGGTGCTGGCTTTGCCATATCGGCTCTCGATCGGCTCTTGGCGGAACGATTCCTTTGATTATATCGCACCGTCTTGGTTTATCCTTCGCTAATTAACCAGGCTCTCATCCGGGATGGACCACTCTTCGCGCGCCACGCCATTATCCGCATCGTCGACAGGCGTCGTCGATGTGCTGGTGCCTGTTGCGCTCGATCGTGCCTATTCCTATCGCGTGCCGCGCGGTCTCGAACTCAAGGCAGGCGATGTGGTCTGCGTGCCGCTCGGACCGCGCGAGGTGGTCGGCGTGGTGTGGGCCGAAAACGCCAATCCCGATCCGCGACTGCACAACAGGCTGAAGGAGGTCGGCGAGAAGCTCGACGTGCCCGCACTCAAACCTGAATTGCGCGCGCTCATCGATTGGGTCTCCAATTACACGCTGTCGGCGCGCGGCATGGTGCTGCGAATGTGCCTGCGCATGGGCGAGGATCTCGGCCCCGAGCGGGTGCGGACGGGCGTGCGTCTCTCGGGCCCGCCGCCGCAGCGCATGACGCCGGCACGGCGGCGGCTGATCGAGCTGTTGTCGGACGGGCTGTTGCACGGCAAGTCCGATGCCGCAAAGGAAGCCGGCGTCAGCGCGGGTGTTGTCGATGGCCTGGTCGATGAAGGCACGCTCGCGGTCGAGGCCATGCCGCGCACGCCGGCGCCGCCGGCGCCCGATCCGTCCTTTGCGATCCCCGAATTTTCTCGCCAACAACGCGCGGCCGTGGACGCGATGCGCGCGCTGGCGGCCAACGGCACCTTCCATGTCGCACTGCTCGACGGCGTCACCGGTTCAGGCAAGACCGAGGTTTATTTCGAAGCGATCGCAGAGACGATCCGACGTGGACGTCAGTCGCTGATCCTGATGCCGGAGATCGCGTTGACCGGTCAGTTCCTGGATCGGTTCACACGGCGGTTTGGCGTGCGACCGCTGGAATGGCATTCCGAATTGACCCCGCGCACCCGGCAACGCAATTGGGCGGCGATCGCCAGCGGCGAGGCGCCGGTGGTGGTTGGCGCCCGCTCCGCGCTGTTCATGCCCTATGCCGACCTTGGTCTCATTGTTGTCGATGAAGAGCACGACCAGGCCTATAAGCAGGACGAAGGCGCGCATTACCACGCCCGCGACATGGCGGTGGTGCGGGCGCATATCGCCAAAATTCCGATCGTGCTGGCGTCGGCGACGCCGTCAGTCGAAACCGAGGTCAATGCGCGCAAGGGCCGCTATCAGCGCATCGTGCTGCCGTCGCGGTTCGGCGGCCAGCACATGCCGCATATCGAGGCGATTGATCTCAGGCGCGAAGCCCCGCCGCGTGGCCGCTTCATCTCACCAACACTCGCCGAGCAGGTTCGTTTTGCGGTCGAACGGCGCGAACAAGCGCTGTTGTTTCTCAACCGCCGCGGCTATGCGCCGCTGACGTTATGCCGCGCTTGCGGACATCGCTTCGCCTGCACCATCTGCGATGCGTGGCTGGTCGACCACCGCTTTCGCCAGCGGCTTGTCTGTCACCACTGCGGCTTCTCGATGCCGCGTCCGCATACCTGCCCGCATTGCGCGGCGGAGGAATCGCTGGTGGCGGTTGGACCCGGCGTCGAGCGCTTGCAGGAAGAAGTGGCGAGCCTGTTTCCGGACGCGCGTTCGATGGTGCTGTCGAGCGATCTCATCACCTCGATCGAAACCATGCGCAGCGAGTTAAATGAGATCGCGGAAGGCCGGGTCGACATCATCATCGGCACGCAGTTGGTGGCGAAGGGCCACCATTTCCCGCGGCTCAACCTGGTCGGCGTGGTGGACGCCGATCTTGGCTTGAGTAATGGCGATCCACGCGCCGCCGAGCGCACCTGGCAATTGCTCAACCAGGTGATTGGCCGTGCGGGCCGCGACCAGGGCAGGGGTGTCGGCTATTTGCAGACCCATCAGGTCGAACATCCCGTGATGAAGGCGCTAGTGGCCTGTGACCGCGAGGCGTTCTACGCCAGCGAAATCGACTCCCGCGAACGTACCGGCTATCCACCGTTCGGGCGGCTGGCGAGCCTGATCGTGTCGGCCGGGGATCGCCCGACCGCGGAGGGCTTTGCGCGAAAGCTTGCCGCAATTGCTCCGATCGACGAACGGATCAAGGTGCTGGGCCCCGCCGAGGCGCCGCTTGCGGTCATCAAGGGCCGCTATCGTTTCCGCCTGCTGGTGAAATCGCTGCGCAATGTCGATCTGTCGGAATATCTGCGCGAATGGCTGGCCGCCGGTCCGAAGACCAAGGGCAACCTCAAGCTTGAGGTCGACGTCGATCCGCAGAGCTTTTTGTGACGATGTTCCTACGTCGTCATTCCGGGATGGCTTCGCGCCCCGGAACGACAGCGAACACAAAACCCGCCGTCATTCGCGACGGCGGGTTTTTTGCTATCAGCGCAGAGCAGGCTCCGTCATCTGATAGAGGACGACGACCGCATGCGCTGATGTCTTGAAGGCTGCGCGGATTACATGACCTCGGCGACGACCCGGCCGACGCCAGCGCTTGTCAGACCGATGGCGCGAGCCGCGCCCGTGGACAGGTCGAGCACCCGGCCGCGAACGAACGGGCCACGATCGTTGACGGTCACAACGACGCTGCGGCCGCCATGGGTGACCCGGAGTTTGGTGCCGAAGGGCAGGCTACGATGGGCCGCGGTCATGGCTTCCTGATTGAAGCGCTGGCCAGAGGCCGTCCTGTGGCCGGATTTATTGCCGTAGAAAGAGGCCATGCCGGAGAAGCTCCGACCACCCACGGTCGGTCCGAACGACGCATTGGCTTCCCGCCAGGACGAATTCTCGGTCCGGGCGGCATGATGGGCAAAATGGTGGTGGTGATGGTGGTGCCGATAGGACCTCGCCGAGGCTTCAGAAGCAGTACCACCGGTAAAAGCAGCTGCGGCAAAAAGGATAAGTGCCGTACGCGACTGGGTGGCTTTACCCAGCGTCTGCTTATTCAATTTCAGCATTATATCTGTCCCTCAATTTAAGTAACGCCACATCCGTGACGAGTGGAACCCCCGCTCCGTTTTGAAGGACTGCCGTTTGATTCCGCAATGAGGCATAAAAGGGGCAGTAGAATCGATTTATCTCAACATGAAACATCTTGTTATGTGGAACAGAAGACCAATGGATGTTCCGTAATGCGTGCTTTATTTATAAAGTATTCGAATATATACTTGAATGATCGTTCAAATACTGATGACGCAAGTTCTCGCGCTGGCTGCCGAGATTTTGGCAAGTAATGCGAAATGGGAATGGCTGGACGCGTTTTCGCGTTCTGCCCGCTGGGCGCATACGGCTATGCAACAACGGGCGGAACAATTCTGGCTATGAAGCCCGGTTTCTGAATACCGTTGTGATGACTCGGCCCGCCTCAGCGAATCGCCAAGCGGTCGATAGGCGATCGGTGCGCAAACCGCGTGCGGCAAGGTATCGCCGACGGCAGCCGTCATATTGCACCTGCACTCTTGCTATGTTAGCAAAGCCGCGATTTTAACGGTCCTGGCGCTGCCTGTGCCGGTCGAAAATCGAAGTCTCGCTTGAACTCCAAGGGCTTGGATCGCTAGGCGCCGCATATTGGCGACGGTTTTTCCCTTGCGGGTTTGACAGCAATTAAAGAGCGCGCTTGTGGCTGAGAATCCGTCCGTCTCGGGAGTGTCCGGTCGTTATGCAACGGCCTTGTTCGAATTGGCACGCGACGAAAAATCGATCGACGCCGTCAAGGCTGACCTCGACCAATTCGACGCGATGCTGGCGGACAGCGCCGATCTGAAGCGTCTCGTTCGCAGTCCGGTTTTTTCCTCCGATATACAGGCCAAGGCGCTGTCGGCGGTGCTCGACAAAGCCGGTATTTCCGGCATTTCCGCCAATTTTCTGAAAGTTCTCACCTCCAACCGGCGGCTGTTCGCCGTTGATCAGGTGATCCGCGCCTTCCGCGCGCTGGTGGCTAAATTCAAGGGCGAAGCGACCGCCGATGTGACGGTCGCCGAACAGCTCAGTGACAAGAATCTCGATGCCCTCAAGACCGCGCTGAAGTCGGTGACGGGCAAAGATGTTTCGCTCAACGTGAAAGTCGATCCCTCGATCATCGGTGGCCTTGTTGTCAAACTCGGCAGCCGGATGGTCGATAGTTCGCTTCGCACCAAACTCAATTCGATCAAGCACGCGATGAAAGAGGCAGGCTGATGGACATCCGCGCCGCGGAAATTTCCGCGATCCTCAAGGACCAGATCAAGAATTTTGGCCAGGAGGCCGAGGTCTCCGAAGTCGGACAGGTGTTGTCCGTCGGTGACGGCATTGCCCGCGTCTTCGGCCTCGACAACGTTCAGGCCGGTGAAATGGTCGAGTTCGAGAACGGCACCCGCGGCATGGCGCTGAACCTCGAAACCGACAACGTCGGTATCGTGATTTTCGGCGCCGACCGCGAGATCAAGGAAGGTCAGACCGTCAAGCGCACCCGCGCTATCGTCGACACGCCGGTCGGCAAGGGCCTGCTCGGCCGCGTCGTCGACGCGCTCGGCAATCCGATCGACGGCAAGGGCCCGATCAAGGCCGACAAGCGCATGCGCGTCGACGTCAAGGCGCCCGGCATCATTCCGCGCAAGTCGGTCAACGAGCCGATGGCGACCGGCCTGAAGGCGATCGATGCGCTGATCCCGGTCGGCCGCGGCCAGCGCGAGTTGATCATCGGCGACCGTCAGACCGGCAAGACCGCAATCGCGCTCGACACCATCCTCAACCAGAAGCCGCTCAACGCCCAGCCGGACGAGAACATCAAGCTCTATTGCGTCTATGTCGCGATCGGGCAGAAGCGCTCGACCGTCGCGCAATTCGTCAAGGTGCTCGAAGAGCAGGGCGCGCTGGAATATTCGATCGTGGTCGCGGCTACCGCGTCCGATCCGGCGCCGATGCAGTACATCGCGCCGTTCACCGGTTGCACCATGGGCGAGTACTTCCGCGACAACGGCATGCACGCGGTCATCATCTATGATGACTTGTCCAAACAGGCCGTCGCCTATCGCCAGATGTCGCTGTTGCTGCGCCGTCCGCCGGGCCGCGAAGCCTATCCGGGCGACGTCTTCTATCTGCATTCGCGCCTGTTGGAGCGTGCCGCCAAGCTCAACAAGGATCAGGGTTCGGGCTCGCTGACCGCGCTGCCGGTGATCGAAACCCAGGCCAACGACGTCTCGGCCTACATTCCGACCAACGTGATTTCGATCACCGACGGCCAGATCTTCCTGGAAACCGACCTGTTCTTCCAGGGCATCCGGCCCGCCGTGAACGTCGGTCTGTCGGTGTCGCGCGTCGGATCGTCGGCGCAGACCAAGGCGATGAAAAAAGTCGCCGGCAAGATCAAGGGTGAGCTGGCGCAATACCGCGAAATGGCGGCGTTCGCGCAGTTCGGCTCCGACCTCGACGCATCGACCCAGCGCCTGCTCAACCGCGGCTCGCGCCTGACCGAACTTCTCAAGCAGCCGCAATTCTCGCCGCTGAAGATGGAAGAGCAGGTCTGCGTGATCTGGGCCGGCACCAATGGCTATCTCGACGCGCTTCCGCTCAACAAGGTGAGGGCGTTCGAGGACGGCCTGTTGTCGACGCTTCGGGGCAAGAACGTGGAAATTCTCAACACCATCCGCGACAGCCGCGATCTCAGCGATGATACCGCAGCCAAGCTGAAGAGCGTGGTCGAGGGTTTCGTCAAGACGCTTGCTTGATCAAACCGTGATGGCCGGCACAAGGCCGGTCATGACGAAACGAGGGGCTCGCGGCCGGATCAGAATCGGGTCGCCAGGGTGAACTAAGAATGGCTTCACTTAAGGATATGCGGGTCCGCATCGCCTCGACCAAGGCGACGCAGAAGATCACCAAGGCGATGCAGATGGTCGCGGCATCCAAGCTGCGCCGGGCGCAGTCGGCTGCCGAGGCCGCGCGGCCTTATGCCGAAAAGATGGATGCGGTGATCTCCGACATCGCGAAGGCTGCGGCAGGTTCGCCCGGCGCGCCGGCGCTGCTTGCAGGCACCGGCAAGGATCAGGTGCATCTCCTGTTGGTGTGTACCGGCGAGCGCGGTCTTTCAGGCGCCTTCAATTCCTCGATCGTGCGGCTCGCCCGCGAGCATGCGCTGAAACTGATTTCGCAAGGCAAAGAGGTCAAGTTCTTCTGCGTCGGCCGCAAGGGGCTGGAGCAGCTTCGCCGCACCTTCGACAAGCAGATCGTCGAAAGCGTCGAGCTGCGCTCGGTTCGCCAGCTTGGTTTCGTCAACGCCGAAGACATCGCCCAAAAAGTCATCGCGCGCTTCGACAACGGCGAGTTTGACGTCTGCACGCTGTTCTATTCGCGCTTCCGCTCGGTGATCGCCCAGATCCCGACGGCGCAGCAGATCATCCCGCTGGTGGTCGAAACGTCCGCGGCGCACGCTGAGCCTGCGGTTGCTTACGAATACGAGCCGGAGGAAGACGAAATTCTGCCCCGGCTTTTGCCGCGCAACATCGCGGTGCAGGTTTTCCGCGCGCTCTTGGAGAACAACGCCTCGTTCTACGGCGCCCAGATGAGCGCGATGGACAACGCCACCCGCAATGCCGGCGACATGATCCGTAAGCAGACATTGATCTACAACCGCACCCGTCAGGCCATGATCACCAAGGAGCTGATTGAAATCATCTCCGGCGCCGAGGCGATGTAACGGCGACACGCACGATCAGACCGACGGGTCCAGAGATTGAGAATTCGAAGGAGATAGTTTTATGGCTACACCCGCCAACCAGACCGGACGCATCACGCAGGTCATCGGCGCCGTCGTCGACGTGCAGTTCGAAGGACATCTGCCCGCCATTCTGAACGCGATCGAAACCAAGAACGGCGGTAACCGCCTGGTGCTCGAGGTCGCGCAGCATCTCGGTGAGTCCACCGTGCGCACGATCGCGATGGACACCACCGAGGGTCTGGTTCGCGGCCAGGAAGTCACCGACACCGGCAACCCGATCATGGTGCCGGTCGGCGCCGGAACGCTGGGCCGCATCATCAACGTCATCGGCGAGCCGATCGATGAAGCCGGTCCGGTGGCATCGGAAGGTCTGCGCGCCATCCATCAGGAAGCGCCGCTCTATACCGATCAGTCGACCGAAGCCGAAATTCTCGTCACCGGCATCAAGGTGGTGGATCTGCTCGCGCCCTATGCCAAGGGCGGCAAGATCGGCCTGTTCGGCGGCGCCGGCGTCGGCAAGACCGTGCTGATTCAGGAACTCATCAACAACGTCGCCAAGGCGCATGGTGGTTACTCGGTGTTCGCCGGCGTCGGCGAGCGCACCCGCGAAGGCAACGACCTCTATCATGAGTTCATCGAATCCAAGGTCAACGCCGACCCGCATCATCCCGACCCGAGCGTGAAGTCGAAATGCGCGCTGGTGTTCGGCCAGATGAACGAACCGCCGGGCGCCCGCGCCCGCGTCGGCCTCACGGGGTTGACCGTCGCCGAGCATTTCCGCGACCAGGGCCAGGACGTTTTGTTCTTCGTCGACAATATCTTCCGCTTCACCCAGGCCGGCTCCGAAGTGTCGGCGCTGCTGGGGCGCATTCCGAGTGCCGTGGGCTATCAGCCGACGCTTGCCACCGACATGGGCGCGCTGCAGGAACGCATCACCACGACGCACAAGGGCTCGATCACGTCGGTGCAGGCGATTTACGTGCCGGCCGACGACTTGACCGACCCGGCGCCCGCGACCTCGTTCGCCCATTTGGACGCGACCACGGTGTTGAACCGCGCGATCTCGGAAAAGGGCATCTATCCGGCGGTGGACCCGCTCGACTCGACCTCGCGCATGCTTTCTCCGCTGGTCGTCGGCGAGGAGCACTACAACACCGCGCGCATGGTGCAGCAGGTGCTTCAGAAATATAAATCGCTGCAGGACATCATCGCCATTCTCGGCATGGACGAGTTGTCGGAAGAGGACAAGATCACGGTCGCGCGCGCCCGCAAGGTCGAACGCTTCCTATCGCAGCCCTTCCACGTCGCCGAAGTCTTCACCGGCTCGCCCGGCAAGTTCGTCGACCTCGCCGATACCATCAAGGGCTTCCGCGACCTGTGCGAAGGCAAATACGACCATCTTCCGGAAGCCGCCTTCTACATGGTGGGCACGATCGAAGAGGCGGTCGAAAAGGGCAAGAAGCTGGCGGAAGCCGCGTAAGAACGCGAATAGCGAACAGGAAGCGAATAGCGAATGGGGAGTAGCGAATAGATTTTGTGGCGGGCTGCTTTCTACTCGCCATTCGCTATTCGCCATTCGCGGGTCAATTGGACGAGCGCATTTAATGGCTACTTTTCATTTCGATCTCGTCTCGCCTGAAAAGCTCGCCTTCTCCGGCGAGGTCGATCAAGTCGATGTCCCCGGGGTCGAGGGCGATTTCGGCGTGCTGGCCGGTCATGCACCGGTCGTGGCCGCGATCCGGCCGGGCATCCTGACGGTGATGTCGGGCGGCGCGAAGCAGAAGATCATCGTGCTCGGCGGGATTGCCGAAGTTTCCGCCAAGGGGCTCACGGTGCTGGCCGACGTCGCCACCTCGCTCGACGAACTCGACCGGGCGCAGTTTGCTGAAACCATCGCCGAGATGGAAGCCAAGCTCTCCGAAAAGGAAGGCTCTGAGCTTGATCGTGAGATCGAAAGGCTCGACCATTTCAAGAGCATCGAGCACGAGCTCAATACGACGGCGCTGCACTGACCAGAGGCGAATAGCGAATAGTGAGCAGCGAATAGTTCACGCGGCTCGTTCTCTCTTCTAACTATTCACTAATCGCTATTCGCAAACTTTGCGAATTGCTGCGCGACCGCGCGGTAGACGTCACGGCGGAACGGCACCACCAGGTCGGCTGCGCGATCGAGCCGTTCCCAGCGCCATTGATCGAATTCCGGCGGCTGGCCGTTGCGTGAGATGAGCGGATCGATTTCCTGCTCCGAGCCGGTAAAACGCAGCGCGAACCATTTTTGCCGTTGGCCGCGAAACTGCCCAAGCCGATGCGATGCCGCGCCTGAATAGGGCGGAAATTCGTATGTCAGCCAGTCGGTCTCACCGAGATAGTCGGCGCTTCTCACGCCGGTCTCCTCCCAAAGCTCCCGCATTACCGCTGTGCGCGGATTTTCTTCCGCATCGATCCCGCCTTGCGGCATTTGCCACTCAAGGCCGGGCAGAATGATCTCGGGGCCGTCGTCCTTGAAGCGCCGTCCGATCAAAACCCGACCTGCGGCATTGAACAACGCAATGCCGACATTGGGACGGTAGGGCTTTGTCATGACGACCATCGCTCGGGTTGGCGCGTTAAGCGGTGAGAGGCGAACTCAACCGCCCGCGAGCTTGGCGAATTCCTTGACCACGCGCTCGTAGACGGGGCGCTTGAACGGAACGATCAGGTCGGGCAAGTTTTTCATCGGTTCCCAGCGCCAGCCGATGAACTCGGCCTTATGGCCGCCGCCCGGGGTTGCGACATTGATCTCGCGGTCTTCGCCGGTGAAGCGAACCGCGTACCATTTCTGACGCTGGCCGCGATAGCGGCCCTTCCAGGCCCGGCCGGCGATGGTGCGCGGAATATCGTAAACCAGCCAGTCGGCGACTTCGGCAAGCTTCTCGACCGAACGGACGCTGGTTTCCTCGTAGAGCTCGCGCTTGGCGGCTTCCCATGTATCCTCGCCGGGGTCGACGCCGCCTTGCGGCATTTGCCAGACATGGGATTCGTCGACATGCTCGATACCGCCGGCCCTGCGACCGATGAAGACCAGCCCGGCTGCGTTGATCAGCATCATACCGACACAGGTTCGATAGGGCAGGTCTTCGTAACGCGCCATTCCGTCAAGGCCTCCTGCGTGGTGGCGTGACACACCAGCTAGCTTGATTTTGATTTCAGCATCGCAGTTGTCAATGGCACGAGCAAAAGACCATGGCTGTCCAGCGTCTTGCTCCAGACGCTAATCCGCTCGATGGAGATGGGCAACGCCGAAGCGACGCCCACCGCGATTCCGCGCTCTTTGGCCAAGTCCTCGAGTTTGGCCAGGGCGCGATCGATTTCGCCGGGGGTCGGCACCGCGTCGATGGCGACATCGGCCTTGGCGAAGGGAACAGCCTGGGCCGCCGTCAGCGAGAGGGCGGTCGAGCGCGCCGAGCCGTCGTCGAAATAGCCAAGGCCACGCTTGGCGGCTTCCTTCACGATCGGCGCCATCGCGGTATCGGTTGCGACGAAGCGGGCGCCCATGAAATTGGCAATTCCGGCGTAACCCTGGAACCGGCTGAGGTGCCAATACAAGCGATCGATATTCTGTTCAGGCGCCAGCGTCGTCAGCAGGGTTTGCGGTCCCGGATCGTTGTCGGGATAGTCATAGGGTTCCATCGGGATCTGTAGCAGGATTTCGTGATGCTGCGCGCGCGCCCGCTCGACCAGCTTGGCCGGGTCCGATCCGTAAGGGGTGAATGCCAGCGTCACCGCGGCGGGTAATCTCAAGATGGCATCGACGGTCTTGGCAGCGCCTACGCCGAGGCCGCCGACAACGATGGCGACAACCGGCATCTTCGCGGCCTTGGCCCGGTCGGCATCCCCGGCATAGGCCGTCACAGGCTTCAGGCCGTCGGATACCGTCGGGATCATGCCGTAGCGGGATTTCTCCAGCAGCCGCGGGTCGATCCCGGACATCACGGCGGGAGCTGCGGATGGATCTTTTTCGGAAGCCTCGCCACCGCCGATCGGCACGTCATGGCGTGCGCCGCTGGATCCGTCGATGATGGTGACGGTTCGCTGATCGGAAGGCGCGCCCTTGGATGAACTTGCCGACGGCTCTCCGCCGTGCGCGGCCATGGTCGATTTTTCGGCCGGCTTCTCGCCGGGCTTCCCGGCTGGCTTGTCCTCACCCGGTGAAGGTCCGATTGCGATCCTCACCAACGGCTCGCCGCCGAACGGATCGTCGGTGAAGAGGGCATAGCCGGCAAATGTCAGTAGAAACAGGCCCAGCGCCGTCGCCAATACCTGCATCGTGGTGAAAGGCAGCCGAAAACGGCGCCTGCTACGCGCAATATCGCGTCCAAGTGGAGCGCTCAGCTCGTCGGCCGCCTCTGCCATCGAACTCCCCGAATCAATCACCTCGAAGATACCACGGCCATGCAAGGCAACGGCAGGGTGGACCTGCCCATATGGCGGCAGCCGATTCGCCGCCGCCGCCATATCCATCAGCCGGCAAATAAAAAGGGCGGCCCAGATGGCCGCCCTTTTCTCGAAGAATACCGCTTTAGGTGATCAATTGGCTTCCTTGTTGGGAGCCTTCTCGACCGATGCATTGTCGCCGGTCACCGGCGCGGTCGGGTTGACCTTGACGCCGTGCAGGAGGTCGTCGGCCATCTTCAGCGCCTTATCGTTCTTGGGATCCGGCGGCACGTAGGACTGCGAGCCGGTCTTCTCGTCGCCGTCGTTTTTCAAGTGACCGCGCAGTGAGGCCTCGCCCTTGGTGTCGGTCCGCGACTTCAGTTCGTCCGGAACGTCCTGCAAGACTTCGATGTCCGGAACGATACCCTTGGCCTGGATCGACTTGCCGGACGGCGTGTAATAACGCGCCGTGGTCAACCGCAGCGCGCCGTTGCCGGCGCCGAGCGGTATGATGGTCTGAACCGAACCCTTGCCGAACGAACGGGTGCCGATCAGCGTGGCGCGCTTGTGGTCCTGCAAGGCGCCGGCGACGATTTCGGAGGCCGAGGCCGAGCCGCCATTGATCAGAACGATCACCGGCTTGCCCTTGGTGAGATCGCCCGGACGCGCCGAACGGCGCTGGGTTTCCTCGGCGTTGCGTCCGCGAGTCGAGACGATTTCGCCGCGCTCGAGGAAGGTGTCGGAAACCGTCACCGCTTCTTCCAGCAGGCCGCCGGGGTTGTTGCGCAGATCGATGATGAAGCCCTTCAGCTTGTCGCCGAGCTGGGTGTTGAGATTGTTGATCTCCTTCTTGAGCCCCTCGGTGGTCTGCTCGTTGAAGGTGGTGATGCGGATATAGCCGATATCGTCGCCTTCGACCCGCGCGCGCACCGAGCGGACGCGGATATTGTCGCGCACCAGCGTGACGTCGATCGGATTGTCCGTGCCCTTGCGGATGACCTTGAGCCGGATCTTGGTGTTGACGGGCCCGCGCATCTTCTCAACCGCCTGGTTGAGCGTCAGGCCCTGAACCTGTTCATCGTCGAGCATGGTGATGATGTCGTTGGCGAGGATGCCGGCCTTGGAAGCCGGCGTGTCGTCGATCGGCGACACCACCTTGATCAGGCCGTCTTCCATCGTGACTTCGATGCCAAGGCCGCCGAATTCGCCGCGCGTCTGCACCTGCATGTCGCGGAAGCTCTTGGCGTCCATGTAGCTGGAATGCGGATCGAGCCCGCTCAACATGCCGCTGATCGCAGATTTCGACCAGCTTGCTGTCGTCCGGCTTCTCGACATAGTCGCTGCGCACCCGCTCGAACACATCGCCGAACAGGTTGAGCTGGCGATAGGTGTCAGACGTCGAGGCACGCGCAATCGATCCCATCATCACCGCGCGCGGCTGGGTCACGAAGAGCGTCAATGCCGCGCCAGTGGCGGCGCTGAGAAGAATGAGAGAAGTCTTGCGCATCATCCGCGAACCTTTTCGCCTTCATTTGCGGCCCACCATGGGCCTGGATCAATGGGAGTGCCGTCCTTACGGAACTCAATATAGAGCACGGGTTGACTGGCATTGGTTGCCAGTATCGAAGCGACCTGGGATGTTGTCCCCATCGTCGCGACCGGCTCCCCCGTAAGTACAAACTGTCCGATGTTAACCGAAATGCGCCCCATTCCGGCGATCAGGACATGATACCCGCCCCCGGCGTTCAGGATCAAGAGTTGTCCGTAGCTGCGGAACGGACCGGCGTAAACCACCCAGCCGTCACACGGGGTTGTGACCTGGGCGCCGGCCCGGGTTGCCAAAGAAATGCCTTTTTCGACGCCACCCACGCCGTCGGAACCGCCAAACTCCCGTAATTTGACGCCGTTGACCGGCAGCGCGAGCAATCCCTTGGCGGAGGCGAACGCTACCGCCGGGCTCTGCCGGGCCGGATTCTTCAACCCGCCCAGATTAGGCTTGCCATCGGCCGCGTTGCCGGGCGTTCCCTGCAAAGTGGCCGCGGCTGCCGCCTTTGCCGCGCTCTTTGAGTCCTGTTCCATTTTGCTGATCAGGCCCTGAAGGCTGTCGACCTGTCGGGAGAGCGCAATGGCGCGCGCGCTTTCCGTCTCCAGGTCCTTCTCGGCCCCGCTTTGCTTGCGCTGGCGCTCGTCGATCAGCGCCGCGAGCCGGGTCTGATCGTCCCTCAGGTGGTCACGGTCGGAGGCCAGACGGTCGCGCTCCGAGGTGATCGCCTTGCGCAAGGCCACGAGCTCGGCGAGATCCTTGGCCAGCACTTCGGCGCGAGCGCGCAATTCGGGTACCACGGATCCGAGCAATATCGCGGTTCGAAGCGATTGCAGCGCATCTTCGGGCCGGACCAGCAATGCCGGCGGTGTCCGGCGTCCGGCGCGCTGCAACGCCGCCAGCACTTCCACCACTTCGGCGCGGCGCGAATCGAGCGAGCTTCTGATTTGCTGGTCACGGGCGTCGAGCGGGCGAAGCCGCGCTTCGGCATCTGCGATTCGGGCCTCGACGGTTCGAACCCGGGCGGCGACATCGATCAATTGCGCGTTCAGCTTGCTGCGGTCCTCACCGATCGCGGCAATCGCGGCCTTGAGCTGCTGCTGAAGTTCCGTCGAACTCTTTTGCTGCTCCCGGGTCTGCTCCAGTTCCTGCTCACGCTGTCTGATGGCGTCAGGCGAGGCCGCCGCCTGCGGCACATTCTCGGCGACCTGGGCCGATGCGCTGACGCCGGCCGAGGCGAGAGTTGCGGAAAACAGGATGACTGAAACGCGGGCCAACGAGAGTGCGTCGGCGCGGGCGGCGCCGTGATAAGCCGGAGTATTCCGTGCCGGTTGCATCAATCCCGTCGTGCCTCGAATCCCGTGGTGCCTTGCGCGAGCGTCGTGCGTTTATCTTACGCGCGATGATAGGGGTGACCTGCCAGGATGGTGGCCGCGCGATAAATCTGCTCGAAAAGCATGACACGCACCATCTGGTGCGGCCAGGTCGCAGCGCCGAACGCCATCCTCATTTGTGCCATGCGCCGCAATTCGGGCGAAAGTCCGTCCGCGCCGCCGATTGAAAAAATAGTATTGGCGACCTGGTCGTCGCGAAAGCGCGCGAGATGCCGGGCAAATGTGCCGCTGTCGATGTTGTCGCCGCGCTCATCCAGCGCCACCAGCACCGATTTGGGGGGAATTGCCGCCGAAATCGCCGCCGCTTCTTCGGCGATACGGGTGGTGGCATCGCGAGCGCGGCTTTCGGCCATCTCGTGAATCTCGAGGCCGCGGAATCCGAGCTTGCGGCCGATATCGTCGAACCGCTCGCGGTAGCGCTCGGCGAGCTCCCGCTCCGGGCCCTGCTTGAGCCGTCCGATGGCGATGACGAGAAGGCGCATGATTCGGTCAGGCTGCCGTGGATTTAACGCCCTGTCCACACAGCCAAACCCCGCTTTGGCATCCGGCGTGAAGTTGACATCCGCCATCCTCCGGGACGAGGCCCAGGAAGCAAATGCCGAAACTCCAAACCCCTCTTCCGAATCGAGGGCTAAATCGCCTTCGCGGTCGTCGGACCCTGCATCCACAATCTTTCCAGATTGTAGAATTCGCGGACCTCGGGCCTGAAGATGTGGACGACCACGTCCCCCGAATCGATCAGCACCCAATCGCAATTGGACAGGCCTTCGACGTGGGGTTTGGCGATGCCACTCTCTTTGAGACCTTTGGCGACATTTTCCGCGATCGCGCCAACGTGCCGGTTAACCCGGCCGGTGGTGACGACCATGTAGTCGGAATATGCCGATTTGCCGCGAAGGTCGATGGTGACCGTTTCTTCCGCCTTCATATCGTCGAGGCGGGAGAGGATCAGATTCAGGGTCTTGTCGGCGTCTGGTTGCGCCTTCAAGGCCGCAGCTTTGGTCGATGTTTTACGCGCGGGTTTGGTTGCGGTCTTCTTGGAAACCTTGGGTAAAACAGACTTGGACAATACAGACGTGGCCAGGGACCATTCCTTTCACTGTATCGCGAACGCCCGAATCCTCCGGACGCCCGCCACCATTCTATGCATGTGGGGTTAATGGTTTCAATATCCAGTGTCCCATCACGGCGATTCCGGGTTCGATCGTGTCATTCCGGCCATCCCCGACATGAACCTCGGGAGATGCGAGGCGACCGGTAATTTCATGTGTGCTGGCGCCGCTACCGCCGGCTTCAATTCGTCCTCCAGCTTCCGTCCTGGTTCCGCAGGCCGGTCGATGACAAATGCAGTTTCAAGCCGGTGAGAAAGACCCAGGCCGGCGTGCGTTGCTCGGCGAGGCTTGCAGCCTGATTTTCCGGGAGGCGGTAGCGCGCAAGAGCCTGGGCGGTCGGCGAGGCGAGGGCACGAAGGCTTTGCGGCGGACGGTCGATCACAGCGATCGGTACCTCGGATGCTATACGCCGCCAGTCATGCCAGCGGTGAAATTGCGCAAGATTGTCCGCTCCCATGATCCAGACAAAGTGCAGACCCGAGGCGCGGCGGCACAAATATCGTATCGTGTCAGCAGTATAGCGCGTTCCAATGACGGATTCGAGACAACTGACATCGATGCGCGGGTCATGCGCGAGATGCCGCGCCGCCGCCATGCGCTCGGCAAGATCGTGCGGGGCCCGGTCAGCCTTGAGCGGATTGCCAGGGGTTACCAACCACC
This sequence comes from uncultured Alphaproteobacteria bacterium, assembly GCA_963748805.1. GTDB lineage: Bacteria > Pseudomonadota > Alphaproteobacteria > Rhizobiales > Xanthobacteraceae > Bradyrhizobium. Next base: position 119,436 of record CAVVLH010000018.1, read on the forward strand.
ACACCCGGTCGAGTTTCAAACGCTTGATCGCGAACAGGCTGATGGCGCGATGCGCCAGATGCGGCGGATCAAACGAGCCGCCGAGAAGGCCGATGCGCATGCCGTTGGCGTAAGGTGGAAGGACGGAAGCCACCGATGGCAAGTCCGGGGAAACTTTACTCAACGCGTTCCCCACTGCGGGCCGTGTGTGCGCATCACGGCCGCGTCTGTCCCGTGCCGTGAACGCGGTATTTGAAGCTGGTCAATTGTTCTGCGCCCACAGGGCCACGAGCATGAAACCTGCCGGTGGCAATGCCGATCTCGGCGCCGAAACCGAACTCGCCGCCGTCGGCGAATTGCGTGGACGCATTATGCAACACGATGGCCGAATCGACCTCATTGAGGAATTGGCGCGCGGCCGCCTCGTCCTCGGTCACGATCGCATCGGTGTGGTGCGATCCGTGGCTGTGAATATGCGCAATCGCCTCGTCGAGGCCATCCACGACTCTGGCGGCGATGATCGCGTCCTCATACTCGGTGTCCCAGTCTTCATCGGAAGCGGGTTTCACGCGGGCATCGGTCTTCTGCACGGCAGCGTCACCGCGCACCTCGCAGCCGGCATCGAGCAGCATCTCGATCAGCGGCTTGAGCGAGGTCGGCGCGCCCTTGCGATCGACCAGCAGGGTCTCGGCCGCGCCACAAACTCCCGGCCGCCGCATCTTGGCGTTCAGCACGATCGACTTCGCCATTTCCAGATTTGCCGCGCGGTCGACATAGACGTGATTGACGCCTTCGAGATGCGCGAACACCGGCACGCGCGCTTCGGCTTCGACGCGCCCGACCAGGCTCTTGCCGCCGCGCGGCACGATCACGTCGATGGCGCCGCCAAGTCCCGTCAGCATCAGTCCGACCGCGGCGCGGTCGCGTGTCGGCACCAGCGTGATCGCAGCCTCGGGCAGACCCGCTTCGCGCAAACCCTGCACCAGGCATTCATGGATCGCGCGGCAGGATCGGAAACTGTCCGAGCCGCCGCGCAGGATCACGGCATTGCCGGATTTCAGGCACAGCACGCCGGCATCGGCGGCCACATTGGGCCGGCTTTCGAAGATCACGCCGACGACCCCGAGCGGCACGCGAACGCGCTCGATGATCATGCCGTTCGGCCGCTGCCAGCGCTCGGTCACCACGCCAATCGGATCCTCGATCGCGCGCACGGTGGCGACCCCCTCGGCCATCGCATCGATGCGGCTTTGGGTCAGCGTCAATCGGTCGATGAAGGCCGAAGTGGCTCCGCTGGCGCGGGCCTCCGTGACGTCCTCGGCGTTGGCGGCGAGAATGGCTGCCGCATGGTTGCGGATCGCGCGCTCGATGGCTTCCAACGCCCGATTCTTCTGCGCAGGCGAAGCGAGCGCGAGGACACGAGCAGCCGCGCGCGCACGGCTCGCCAGCGCGTTCATCAGCTCGGTCAAATCGGCGTTGCCGTCGATGGCTTTCAGCGGCGCAGTCATGTCGGTCCAGATCTAAGGTCGGTAGCCATTAAGATCATGCTTTAGCATGAAAATCCGCTGGTTGCGAAGGCTGGCTATAGGCGTCGGCGGCAGGGGAGGCCCCAACAGGGGCTCATGGAGGGCCTGGAGACGGCCGCGTCAGGTCGGCCAATGGCCTATATGGCAGGGATTGCTGCGCTGGGGCCGATGACAAGGTCGTCGCGGTGGATCATCTCGGCCCGGCCGCTGATACCCAGGATCGTCGCCACATCGCCTGACGAACGGCCCTTGATCTTCTCGGCATCATCGGCGTCATAGGCGACGAGGCCGCGCCCGATCTCATGGCTGTCGGGGCCGCGCACCACCACGGCATCGCCGCGGGCGAACTGGCCATCCACCCGGATCACGCCGGCCGGCAGCAGGCTCTTTCCGGCGCGCAGCGCGTTCACCGCGCCCGCATCGATCGTCAAGGTGCCCTTCGGCTCGAGCGAGCCGGCAATCCATCGCTTGCGCGCGGTGACCGGATTGGCCGGGGTCAGGAACCACGTGCAGCGGCCGCCATCGGCAATCGCTTGCAGCGGATGCTCGATCTTGCCGGAAGCAATCAGCATATGGGTGCCGGCGGTAGTGGCGATCTTGGCGGCCTCGATCTTGGTGGTCATCCCGCCGCGCGACAGTTCGGATTCGGTCGCGCCCGCCATCGCCTCGATCCCGGAGGTGACGGATTCCACGACCGGAATCAGTTTCGCATCGGGATTGGCGGCGGGCGGCGCGGTGTAGAGGCCGTCGATATCGGAGAGCAGGATCAGAAGGTCGGCGCTCGCCATGGTGGCGACGCGCGCGGCCAGCCGATCATTGTCGCCATAGCGGATTTCGTTGGTGGCGACCGTGTCGTTCTCGTTGATGATCGGCACCGCGCGCCATTCCAAGAGCTTGGCGATGGTCGAGCGCGCGTTGAGATAGCGGCGGCGTTCCTCGGTGTCCTGCAAGGTCACGAGGATCTGTCCGGAGCCGATGCCGTGGGCGCCAAGCACTTCCGACCAGATCCGCGCCAGCGCAATCTGGCCCACCGCGGCCGCGGCCTGGCTTTCCTCGAGCTTCAGCGGGCCGCGCGGCAGTTTCAACCGGCTGCGCCCGAGCGCGATCGAGCCGGACGAGACCACCAGCAATTCGCGGCCTTCGCCGTGAAGCTTGGCAAGATCGTCCGCGAGCGCCGACAGCCAGGCGGTGCGCACCTCGCCGGCAGCCGAATCGATCAGCAGCGAGGAGCCGACCTTGACGACGATGCGTCGGAATTTTTTTAAGCTTGGGCGAGCCATGGCGCGTACGATTTTTGCGGGCGAAGGTTTGCAAGACGACGGTGTTACAGCCAGACGGTTCGGCAGTACAGGCGGCAAGCGCCGGTCAGGTCGGCAGCGTCGCCCAAGGTTCGGACACCGCGGCCTCGGCCTGCGTTCCGCCTTTGGCCTTGCTGGAGACCGGGGCTTCTCCGATCACCTCGACAAGCGCCCGCAACGCCGCCTCGACGCCTTCGCCGGTTGCACCCGACATCAGCAGCGGAGACCGCTTGGCGGCACGTTTCAGCCGGTCCTTCTGTTTCTTCAGCTCATCCGGCGTCACCGCGTCGATCTTGTTCAAGGCGACGATCTCGATCTTGTCGGCGAGTTCGCCCGCATAGGCCTCGAGCTCGGCGCGGACGGTCTTGTAGGCCTTGCCCGCGTGTTCGGTTGTCGCATCGACCAGATGCAGCAGCACGCGGCAGCGCTCGACATGGCCGAGGAAGCGGTCGCCGAGGCCCGCGCCCTCGTGGGCGCCCTCGATCAGTCCGGGAATATCGGCCAGCACGAACTCGCGGCCGTCGGCATTCACGACGCCGAGCTGCGGGTGCAGCGTGGTGAAGGGATAGTCGGCGATTTTAGGTTTCGCGGCGCTGACCTTGGACAAGAAGGTCGACTTGCCGGCATTGGGCAGGCCAACGAGGCCGGCGTCCGCGATCAGCTTCAGCCGCAGCCAGATCCAGCGTTCATCGCCGACTTCGCCGGGATTGGCGTTGCGCGGGGCGCGGTTGGTGGAGGATTTGAAATGCGCATTGCCGAAGCCGCCATTGCCGCCCTCGGCGAGCACGAATTTCTCGCCGAGCGTGGTGAAATCGTAAATCAGCGTGGTGCGGTCTTCGTCGAAGATTTGCGTGCCGACCGGCACCTTGAGCACGATGTCCTTGCCGTTGGCGCCATGGCGGTCCTTGCCCATGCCATTGGTGCCCTTCTGGGCCTTGAAGTGCTGCTGATAGCGATAGTCGATCAGGGTGTTCAGTCCATCGACCACTTCGACGATCACGTCGCCGCCGCGTCCGCCATTGCCGCCGGAGGGACCGCCGAACTCGACATATTTCTCGCGGCGGAAGGCCACGCAGCCGTTTCCACCGTCGCCGGAGCGGATATAGACCTTGGCTTCGTCGAGGAATTTCATGGGCTACCATAGCGTTTTTGAGCGAAGTGGGCACCGGTTCGCGTCAAGAAAACGCGTCAAGACACAAGTCTAGAACCTCGGTTCTGCACCGGGGTTCTAAGTAGGGCAGGGGCCCTGCTGCGGCAACCCTGCAAATCGCCGATTTTGCCGGGAAGCCTTAATTTTCGGGCCTTTCGCCGCGGCGTGTCACCGAAAACGAGAGGAACTCCATGGCAGCAATGCGAAGACGCAAGTGGAGGGAATTTGGCCGACCTGATAGGCCGACGCTATCAACGGCTTCGCAGATTGCTTGATGGGTATTCGCGCAACACTATCGACCGCCTCCGACGATCGCTCCACGCGGCTCGCCGGCATCGTGCTGATGCTGGTGGCAGTTGCCATGTTCGCTTTCGGCGACGCGCTCGGCAAATATATCGTGGCGACCTATTCGGTCGGACAGCTGATGTTGCTGCGCGCCTGCGCGGCGCTGGTGCTGATGGGGCCGTCGATGTGGCGGCAACGTGGAGAATTTCGGCGGATCGAGCGGCCCTGGTTGCAATTCCTGCGCGTTGTCCTGTCGACGCTGGAGATTGCCGCGTTCTTCGCAGCCACCGTCTATCTGCCGCTCGCCGACGTCGTCACCTACTACCAGGCGACCCCGATTTTTGTCACCGCGTTATCGGGATTGGTGTTGGGCGAGCACATCGGATGGCGGCGCTGGAGCGCGATCCTGATCGGATTTGGCGGGGTGTTGATCGCGCTTCGGCCCTCAGCGCAAACCATCAGCTGGCCTGCACTGATCGCGCTCGCCGGAAGTCTTGCGTTTTCCTGTTCGCTGCTGACCACGCGTCTGTTGCGCACCACCCCCGATATCGTGCTGGCGTCAGTGCAGTTCGCAGGCGGGCTGATATTTGGCCTTCTCATCGCGCCGGTCGGCTGGGTGACGCCGACATGGAGCAGCCTCGGACTGTTTTTCGCGGCCGGGGCGATCTCGGCCGGCGCACTACTCTGCGTCAATCGTTCGCTGAAGCTCGCGCCGGCCTCTATTGTCGTGCCGTATCAATATACGATGATCGTCTGGGCGGTGACGTTCGGCTACATCGTGTTCGGCGACGTGCCACAGCTTTCCACCGCGATCGGCGCCGCCGTCATCGTTGGCGCCGGGCTTTATATCTTCCTGCGCGAGCGCGAACTTGGGCGCACTGAGTCCGTGGTCAATCCGCCCGCCTGAAAGCGTTTCCGAGCGAATTGAAACCGGGCTCTCGTGAAGAAGACGCGTCTGTCATCGAATCGGCGCGCTACCTGCGCATCGTCGAACTGCCCCAATTCTTCAGTGACGCCCAGACGCTGCGCGTCAGGCGGAAGCAATCGACGGGGGTCGACGATCCCAGCGACTCGAAGCGATGAAGTTCGACGCCGCTCCACTGGAAGCCGCATTTCTCCAGAACGTTGCGCGACGCGGGATTGGCAACGCGCGCGCCGGCGCGCAAATGACCGGTGTCGAATTGCTCGAAGGTGAAATCGATCACGGCGCGTGCGGCTTCGGTGGCCAAACCTTGCCCCCAATAGTCGACGCCCAGCCAGTAGCCGAGTTCCGGCGTCTCCGCCTCACGCCAATCGACGCCAACCATGCCGATCGGCATGTGATCCTTCTCGATCAGGAAAACCGTTTCGCGATTGGTGGCAATGCCGCGAACGAACTCCACCGCGTCGCCTTGCGAATAGGGGTGTGGCAAGCGGCGGGTGTTCTCCGCAATGCGGCGATCGTGAGCGAGACGCGCAATGGCATTCACGTCCGCGAGCGTCGGCTTGCGCAGCGCAAGGCGTTCGGTCTCGAGGGTGCACCGTCCTGCCTCGTGGAGTGCCCGGGGCGGGATATCCTGCAGCATCTGAAAGGCTCCTTGAGTAGTCACCCTTGGAGTTGCGCACCCTCCAGGCAGGAAGCCGCGCAACAAAAAGGGAGGCCGGTTTCCCGCCTCCCCTTGGAGCCTTTAAGTGCTCCGCCGGTTCAACAGGACCCGGCGGAATTCTGGATGTCCGCCGTCTATTCGGCCGCCTCGGTCATCGGAATCACCGATACGAAGGTGCGGCCATTTGATTTCGCACGAAACTCGACATGACCCTCCACTTTCGCGAACAGAGTATGGTCCGTGCCCATGCCGACATTAAGGCCGGGATGCCAAGTGGTGCCGCGCTGACGCGCAATGATGTTGCCGGGAATCACGTGCTCGCCGCCATAGGTCTTGATACCAAGGCGCTTGCCCGCCGAATCGCGGCCGTTACGTGATGAACCGCCTGCTTTTTTGTGAGCCATGGCCCGTCTCCAACTCTATCCGTTCTCTGGATCAATTCCTTGACGAATTCATTTCACTTTGTGTCACGCTGATATGAAGCGTGTCACTTCAGCGCACTACTTCTTATCGGCCTTCTTTGCAGCGGCCTTTTTGGCCGGCGCTTTTGCCGCAGCCTTTTTCGCGGCGGGCTTCTTTGGCGCGGCCTTCTTGGCGGCTCGCGGCGCCTCGTCAGCGTCATCGGCCGGCTTCGCCACCACCTTCTCGCGCTTCGGGCGCGGTCCGATCGAAGGCTTGTTGTCGTTGGTCAGGATCTCGGTGATGCGAAGCACCGTGATCTCGTCGCGATAGCCGCGCTTGCGGCGCGAATTCTTGCGCCGGCGCTTCTTGAACGAGATGACCTTTGGTCCGCGCTTGTGATCCAGCACTTCGGCCGCAACGGAAGCACCGGCAACCGTCGGTGCACCGAGCACCGGGGTTTCGCCGCCAACCAGCAACACTTCGCCAAGCTGCACGATCGTGCCGACGTCGCCGGCGATCTTGCCTATCTCGAGCACATCATCCGGCGCAACGCGGTATTGCCGCCCGCCGGTTTTGATGACTGCGAACATCGTTTTATTCCTTCGTGTTCGATCCCGGCCTCGAACCGAAGTCCGGGCCGGCTTTTTCTACAGTCGTTATGGGTTCAATTTTCGCGCGATCGGGCCAAAGCTAAAAGCCGAGGCCGTCAATAAAGTCCGCGCAAAAACAAACAGCGCGAGAAATCTCCCGCGCCGGGTGGCGGACTTATAGCCGCTTGAGGCCCCAAGTCAAGGTAAACGGCTGCGAAAATGGGCCAAAATAGCAGAATTCGAGGCCAAAAAGGGCAAATGGCGAGTGGCGAATAGCGAGTAGGGAAGGTCCGCTCGCTATTCGCCATTCGCTACTTGCCCATGAAACCAATGGGTTCCCCGGAGGTTGTCCTGCCGGTGCGGGCAAGCGGGCTAAGGAAAAATGGCTGAGGACACATTGACGACCGTCGGCATCGGCCGGCACGGAGCTGCGCGGCTGCCCTCGGTCGACGTCGACAGCTTCAATATCGAGTTGAAGGACGACGATGGCTTTCTCGGCGATCGCGCCAGCAAGGGGGCCTTCCGCAAGATCCTGGACGATCTGCGCAAGCCGCTGAAGAAAAACGGCGACGATCCGCTCGGCGGCAAATCCGCGGAGAAAATCAGCAAAAGTGAGCTCGATGCGGCCTTGATGGGCGAGGATGTCGGCGCGGCCGCCCTGGTTCATGGCGCGATCGAGGAGTTCGCCGGCGAACTCGCTTATGTGACCTCGAAATTCCTGAAAACCAAGGCGTGGGCCGACACCGAGCGCATCGTGGTCGGCGGCGGCTTTCGCCAAAGTCGCGTCGGCGAAATCGCCATTGCCCGCACCGATATTCTGCTCAAAGCCGACGGCTTCAAGGTGGATCTGGTGCCGATCCGCTTCGATCCGGACGAAGCCGGCCTGATCGGCTGCCTGCACCTGGCGCCGTCGTGGATATTCGAGGCCCATGACAGCATTCTCGCGGTCGATATCGGCGGCACCAACATCCGCTGCGGCGTGGTCGAAACCCGATGGAAAAAGGCAAAGGACCTCTCGAAGGCTTCGGTCTGGCATTCCGACCTCTGGCGTCATGCCGATGACGAGCCGACGCGCGAGGGCACGGTGAAGCGGCTGGTCAAGATGCTGAAGGCGTTGATCGAAGAGGCCGACGCGGAAGGGCTGAAGCTTGCGCCGTTTATCGGGATCGCCTGTCCCGGCGTCATCAACGAGGATGGCTCGATTGCCAAGGGCGCGCAGAATCTGCCGGGCAATTGGGAAAGCAGCAAATTCAATCTGCCGGCGAGCCTGGTCGAGGCGATTCCCGTGATCGGCGATCACGACACCGCGGTTTTGATGCACAATGACGGCGTCGCACAGGGCCTGTCAGAAGTTCCGTTCATGCAGGATGTCGATCACTGGGGCGTGTTGACCATTGGCACCGGGCTCGGCAATGCGCGTTTCACCAACCGCCACAAGGACAAGGAAAAAGACGGGAAGCGCGACGACGACAAAAAAGAGAAGAAGAGTAAGGATTAACCCCCGTCGTCTTGCCGTATCGGCCGGTAACCTTGAGTGGTTAGGTTAAGAACGAGATCGCGTTGCTGCACGTCAGCGGATCGTTACGGTCTGGCCGTCGCTCAGGCTGGCCAGTGAAGCCGCACTTCCCGGCCCGCAATTTCAATGAAGCGACACGGGACCGCCGGTTTTTTCCGCGTCTGGCGGTCCCACCTTTTTTGTCCGCGGACTTCTGAACCGCCACGCCAGGGTGGAATTTTTTGGCCGCGCGCGCCTTGTCTGGCGGGGCTTCCTCAACTCTTTTGTTTTGACGCGTTTTGTTCACGCGAACCGGCTTCCACTTCGCTCCAAAACGCTCTAGAACTCGCCCCCGACCCTGAAGGGCACCGATTTGCCCTGATTTGCGCCTGGAGAGGTGGCAGAGTGGTTGATTGTACCGCACTCGAAATGCGGCATAGGTGCAAGCCTATCGGGGGTTCGAATCCCCCCCTCTCCGCCAGCAACATCGGAAATCCCAAAAAGCCCCTGGTTGCCCCGGGCTTCTAGCCGCCTGACGCGGCGTTCACGCCACCTTGCTTGCCGCGCTTTTGAACTTGCGGGGAAATTCATCAGCCCAGGGCTGTGAAGCCTGTGAGACGATCGGCGCCAAGAGGACGGCAGCGCCGGCGGCGTAAGTCGACCCAGCGGGAAGTTCGAGGCGGTCGCATGAGAGCGCCGGCATCTGCTCCAGATGCTCGGCCACCTGCAAGGCTGGTTGCCACCACCAGGCCGGCGCCGGCGATCGCTCTTGCTCCGGAACGGCGCGCCAGAGCGAGAACTCACCTATCGCCCGCTCGAATTGGAGTTTGGCTGCCGGATGCATCGGACTACCGTTCGTCGTTGCTGGCGAAATGGCTGAATGCTTCTGGCCCGGCGTTTTCGGTTTTCAGCGACATGTGAACACTCTATTTCGCGTCAACGACAACGCCGGCAACAAAGGGAAGGGACACCCCGGCTAAACGGACTTCGGCGTCTGAATTCTCTCGAGCAGCGCTTCCCCCGCCACGCGCTTCAGATCCTCCAGTTTGACGATGCCGGACTGAACTGCCTTCAGCAGCCGGGCTGCCACGAAGGCGCGATGTTCGTGGTCACCGCCGTATGAAAAACTCTCAAAAACCTGCTCGAGAACGAACTCGAGACGTGTTTTGAAACCGTCGCCGATTTTCATGGAAACGCTCTGCCTTCAGCCGGAAATTCTTGACGGCTATGAATGCACGACATGGAGGAATTGTTCCAAGCCGGAACGGCTGGGTTTGTAGCGTTTTGACGCTCTCGCCGGTATTGAATGCCCGATTCGTCATGAGTTGAATCGTGCATCAACTCCCCAAAATGCCGAGGTCTTGCCCAGCCTCCACGGGCAAATCGCGCGTTGCGGATATGAGCGATTGCGTTCGGTCAGCGGAGCCCGAGTGGTTGAATGCACGACGAGAAAAAAGCCTCTCCCGCCTCTGACCGCGTCTTTTCAGGTCCCCTCCGCGCTCCCCGCGGCGGATCGAGTTCTTGCTGCAAATGACCTGCGTCGGTACAATGCGCCTCAGTAGAGTTAATGAGTGGATCGGTTGAAATGACCGCAGTTCCGAGTTCGGTGCCGGAGGAAAATATCGGAAAACTGCCGCCGGGCGTGATCGTCGGAGGTCCGGTAGTGGCCGCCAAGCTGCGCGAATCCTATGCCGTGTTCGCCATTCTTTACGCCGGTTCGATCGCCGCGGTGGTCTGGACGATCATGCAAGGCATCGGCTGGGTGGAGATTGCGGTCTTCGCGGGCATGTTCTGGCTGACGATGTTCGGGATGGGCGCGGGCATGCATCGCCTGTTCGTGCACCGGAGCTTTCGCTGTGGTCCGGTCATGAGGGCGTTCTTCGCTGCGATCGGCACCATGGCGGTGCAGGGCTCGGTGCTCAAATGGGTCGCCAATCATCGCCGGCACCATCTTTACGCGGACAAACCCGGCGATGTGCACAGCCCTCACTATGACGGCGTCGGCAACCGCTATGTCAGCTTCGTCAAGGGCATGTTGCATGCGCAGGGCAGCTGGGTGTTCGACCATGTCGCTACCGACGGCGACTACTACGCCAGGGATATTCTGGCCGACCCGATCGCCATGTTCTTCGTCAGGACGCGCTGGTTCTGGTACGCGATGTCGGCGGTTTTCATTCCGGGCGCCATCGGCTACGCCGTCGGCGGCGTCCACACCATGATCGGCTGCGCGCTGTTCGCAGGCCTTCTGCGCGCCTACCTCATGGTGCTCGCCACCTCGCTGGTCAATTCGATCTGCCATAGCGACGGTCGCTACGGCTACCGTCGCTTCGAACTCAATGACGGCACGACCAACGAGTTCGTGACCACGATCCTCACCCTCGGCGAGGGGTTGCACAACAACCATCATCGGTTTCCGCGGGACGCCTATATCTCGCACGCCTGGTACGAAATCGACCTCAATGGCCTGATTATCAGAGGGCTTGCGAAGCTCGGGCTGGTGCACGACGTTTTCGTTCACCCCTCCAATGTCCGTGACGATCGCGATACGCCCCTCTTTCCGGGCGCGAGACGCGCGGATTGAAGCCGCTGATTTGATTTTGCCCGACGACGGGACAACGCCGGCGCCGGAGTCCCGGCGCAGATCTCGACCGGCGGTTTTGCCGAGCTCGCGCGGAGTTTCGGTGATGGTGTAGGTCCATTGAGACGTGGTTACAGGGCCATTGCGCTGCCGCGGAAGGTACAACATGGATATTCGGGATTGATGGAGCGGGTTTCTTCCCAAGATGCGACCGGGACGTAGACGGCGCCATCGAAAACGGTGGGGGCTCCGGTGAGCAGGGCGGCTTCGTGCTCCTCCACCTTTTTCTTCCACAGGAGTTCGCCGGATTCGGCTTCGACGGCGTAGACGGCGCCGGTATTCCAGATCTCCGAAGATCACGGCGTGGCGGTTGCCGAGGGGCGCGACAGCGATGGCGGTGCGCACGGGGGCGGCGGCTTGGAAGACCCATTGGAGGCAGCCGGTTTCGGCGCGCATGGCGTGCACGGGACCGCTGCCGCTGCCGACGAAAACTTGGCCGTCGATCACGGTGGGAGGCGCGAAGGCGGTGACATCGCCATCGAATCCGAAAGCCCATTTCAGTTTGAGTCCGCTGCACCTGATCGAGGGAGAGTTGGGCCGCGGCGGCGGTCTGGAAGCGGGCGTTGCTCGAGTCGGGGCTCCAGCCGTTCCAGGAGGATTTTGGCGGCGGAGTCCACGGC
>CAVVLH010000019.1:0-124809 GCA_963748805.1 uncultured Alphaproteobacteria bacterium
ATGTATTGCTGCCTTCCGCGCTGCCAGCACCTCGGCCACAGTGTGGCAGGAGACGCTGACCACCGGCTCCCCCAGCCCCGCAGCGGCGTAAAGCTGCCGCACCTGGCCCGGCATCAGCTCCCCTGGCGCGGCTGTCAGGTGGACCCCATCGGCCCCGGCCGCGATAGCAACATCCGCGCGTGCGTTCACCAGCAGCTTCGGCGCCGGCGTGTGGATCCGCAATTCCGCCAGCATGGCGCGGGCAAGCTCCACCAGCGCTCCCGCCTCCAGATCCTTCTCCCGAAGCTGCACAAAATCCAAGCCTTCCGTGGCCCACCGCACCGCCTGCCGCAGAAGGGCAGACCGCTGCTCCTGCTCATTTCCGGCAAGCCGCGTCCGTTCTGTTATGGCATAGCGAAGCATCCTGCAAGTGTATGCCGTGTAACAGAAACACAGGCCTGCTGTGATACTTTCAAAGGCAGGACACTCCCTCTAGACCTACCAACCCTTAGCCCTTTAGCCAAACGGAAAGAGCATCGATACGGCATGGATAGTCCATTTGATCTGATCGTCATCGGGTCGGGCCCGGCGGGACAACGGGCCGCGATCTACGGCGCCAAGCTGGGCAAGAAGGTCGCCGTGGTGGAGTTGCGCGAGGTCGTCGGCGGCGCCTGCATCAACACCGGCACCATCCCCTCCAAGACCATGCGCTTCCTTTGGCGAGACCGTTTGCTCAGCTGACGTGCCTGCCGAAGTGAGCAAACCCGCTAATGGGAGTAGGAGGAATAGGCAAAGCTGCTTCATCATCTTTAACTCCCGATGTTTCGCGTTATTTTATTTTTGTTCTGCCGCTCCGTCACTTAGCCTACTGGAATTGCAGAACGGCGTCCTCTCCAATTTATGGCAAATGCAACAGGCCCCTTAGCCGAAGGCTCGATGATGCCAGTGTCCGTATGAGTCAAAAGCGGACGTTGCGATGCGATGACGGAACATCCGCATTGCCACTGATAGCAGACGATGCGGAGAAAAGGGCATAAGAGTAGCGCCGCTAGACGCGCCTATCTCTTGTCGGACTTCTCCAGTGCTTCCACCAGCGGCTCGATCGGCGCTGCGCCGGTGCCGTGACCGCCAGCCCACAGCGTCGGCATGACGCCGAGCGCGCGCAGGCCTGCGACAAACTCCCGGTGCGAAACCAGCGCGCCCGGAACATCGCGGGTCGGCGACCACAAATCGACGACCCAGCCGAAATCGGCGTCGGGGATCACCGCAACCAGCGAGTTCTTCGCGTGCGAACTGCCGATCACATACAGATCGATCTGTCGGGCGCCGTCGGTCAGCGTCATCTTGTCATGGACTTCGACCAGCCCGACATCGCGCGGCTTCTGCCACAGCTCGTCGTCGCGCACGCGATTGGGCGCCTGCATTTGCGCGGCAAAATATCCGCGATCGCCTACTGGGAAGATCAGATCGGCCCCTTCGGCGGCGAATACCCGCGCGCCGTTGACGTGGTCCATGTGATGATGCGTCAGCACCAGATACTTGAACGGCTTGCCGGGAAAACGCCGCGCGGCTTCCGCGATCGTCAGCCGCGACATTTCGTTCGCGATCGGCGCATCGAACGCCACGAGGTAGTCCTTCATCTCGACCACCAGCGTGTTGTGGCTGCCGCCGGTGATGTGCCAGACGCCCGGCCTCACCTCGGTCCAGATGTTTCCCGGCACGACCGCGGGATCGTAGGCAAGCTGGTCGGAATCGATGAACGACCCCCAATTGGCCCGCCGCAACATCCATTGGTAATTGACCTGCGCGGGCGCCTTCTGCTTGGCGGCGGTCGCTGCGACGATGGCGGGAATTTTGAACAGGTCCGCGCCGAGCACGGGATTGAGGACGATGTCGTCGACGGAGATGTGCTGCACCTCGCGGCCATTGAGCGTGAAAGATTGATCGAACGCGAATTTGATGCCGCCGACCTCGCGCCAGTCCGACAGGATCATGTCGTAATTGCTGTCGCCCCAGACGCCGTCGGCATCGACGGTGCGAATGCGCGCCGGAAGGCCATCGTCGCCAAACAGCATGATCCATTCGGCATCATCGGCCTTGTAGGAGAGGACCGAAAGCGTCTTGCCGTCGATGATCTCATCCGGCAGCGCCGAAAGCCGACCAGGGGCGCCGTGCATGTCGAGCAAAAGCCGCAGCGGCATCCGATGCAGTTCACGCCGGTTTGCAATCACCCGCGATGCGCTCATCGTGTGCAGGGATGGGCTGGTCTCTTTCGCCTGCTTCGACAGCACGATATTGTCTTCGCCGAGCACGTAGCCGACGCCATCGGCGAACACTTCGGAATAGATGAAGGTGCGCTTCATCGGCGCGACGCGAAAGCGTACCCAATCAAGGCGGGCGCGGTCGTGCGCGATGTCCATCGACAAGGTAAATCGGGAATCGCCGCCGAGCCGGTTGCCGACATCAGGCTCCGGCGTTTCCTGCGGATCCCAATGTCGGGATTTACCGATGATTGACAGCGTGACGACATCCGACAGCTTCTTCGCTCCGCCGAGTCTTTCAATCGCACGCGCCACCAGCGCCGAGGGCTCTACGGCGACAACAGGCGCAACACCGATGATCACCGCGAGCAGTGCCGCGGCCGCTATACGGATCAGATAAAGCGTGGAAGACATCGGTTACAGGCTCGCGGATGGCGCAGACCAGCCGCGCTCTTGTTGTCGAAGGTGATCGACAGTATCACAGCAGACATATCCAATTCACACGGGTCTTTCGATGCAGCGCAGCAACGACCACATTCTCACCACCCATACCGGCAGCCTGCCGCGCCCGCCCGCGCTGACCAAGCTCTACGCCATGCGCTCGCGCGGCGAGAGCGTCGATTCCGCCGAGATCGACCGGGCCGGCCACGCCGCGCTGCAAGAGATCGTGCCGAAACAGATCGAGGCCGGAATCGATATCGGCAATAACGGCGAGCAGCAGCGCGAGGGCTTCTTCCTTCATGTCCGCCACCGGATGACGGGTTTCGGCGGCTCGTGGAAGCGCTGGCCCCGCGCCGACGTCGAGGACTATCCGGTCTTCAAGCAGTCGCTGGAGCAACAGATCGCCGGCAAGGAGATGGTCAGCAATTTCGCGCCTCCAAAAGTGATCGGCGACATCAGCTATATCGGCGCGTCGGAGGCTGTGCGCGAATGCACTGACTTTCGCGAGTTGCTCGATGGCCGCAAGCGCGCCGGACAAAGCGGCTTTGTCGAAGCCTTCCTGACCGCCCCCTCCCCCGGCATCGTGGTAGCGGCGATCAAGAACGAACATTACGACACCGAAGACGCCTACCTTGCCGCGGTCGGCCGCGCGCTTCAGGTCGAGTATGAAGCGATCGCGGGCCAGGGCTTTCTGCTTCAGCTCGACTGCCCTGATCTGGCGCTCGAACACCACATCTCGTTTCAGGACCGGCCGATCGGCGATTTCCTCGATTTCGTCGAGCGCGTGGTCGCGACCATCAATGTCGCCTTGCGCAACATCCCGCGCGAAAAGGTGCGCATGCATGTCTGCTGGGGCAATTACGAGGGACCGCATGATCGCGACGTGGCGCTGGAGACCATCCTGCCGCTGATCGCCCGGATGAATGTCGGCGCGCTGGTGCTGCCGTTTGCCAATCCCCGCCATGCGCATGAGGTGCGATGTCTGGAGGGAAAGACGATTGCCGACGACCAGATCGTGGTCGCCGGCGTGATCGATTCCACGACGAATTTCGTCGAGCATCCCGAAGTGATCGCGGAGCGGATCGAGCGCGTTGCCCGAACCCTTGGCGATCCCGCCCGTGTCATGGCCGGGACGGATTGCGGGTTTGATACTTCCGCCGGCGCCGGGCGCGTGGCGGAAGACGTGGTGTGGGCGAAGCTTGCCGCGTTGAGCGAAGGCGCCCGAATAGCGTCAAGCCGGCTGTTTTAAGGGCTTCGCAGGCCTTTTATTATTTGTCGTCCGCGACGTTGCGGAGCACGATCTCCGACAGCCTGATCACGAGTTTGCGCAGCCGCGCATTCTCCTCAAGCAATGAGACAACGTCATCGTCGGCATACTCGTCGTCGGTAAAATCATCTGGTCCAAATGAAGATCCATCAACTTCTTTGAGTGCGTCGTGTAGCGGTTGTGCGGGTACCATGGCCAAAATCCCCAATACTAATTAGCCGAACATGACCCCAGTTTCTTCCACCCGCAGCGAAGGTGCTGCGAGTCGAGGGCGGATTTGAGACGGAAATGGGAATCTGTTGCGACGCCAAAACGCCTTCCGCGAGATGACATCTCAAATCGCGCAAGCGAAATGCGGTCTGCCCGGATTGGACCGCATTTGCGCCGCCCCGCAGACCGATTGCTTTAGAAATTCTGAAGAACTATCCGGCGATACGACCTTCGACCGCGTAGAACACGCACAGGCCGAGGCTGGCCCAGACAGCGGCACTGAAATAAAGCGACATCCAGGCGATTTCTTCGCGCCATTCGGACAGGTCGTAGGTAACGACCCAGCGCGTGCTGACGTCGCGAAAGCCCTCCAGCGGCCGCAAGCCCCTGTTGCCTCTGGCAACATCCGCCCGCCAGCGCTTCAGATACATCGGCACATCGACGGTCATCAGAAATGCGAGATAAATCACGATGCCGACCAGGGCGCCGACGAGTAGGACGCGGAGCCCGCCGTCGAATTCCGGCAGCAGCCGGCAAATCCCGACGCCGACAATGAAGAAAGCCACCGCCCAGATCGAATTCTCGATGGCGTTGCCGAGATAGTTGGTGGTCACGACCGCATGCCAGGAAAAACATTCTGCGATCAGGATCAGCGGCACGATCACCCACGCCGCGGTTATCGCCGTCGTGGCGCCCGACATCGTTCCCAATTGCAGAAGGATCATCGTCCACTGCGCTGCGAAACACACCTCGGCGACCGTCGCCACCGAACGGCCGACGGCGACGCTCGAGAGCCAGGTATCGAACAGGCAAATCCGCTGCACATCCGCGCGCGGCAACAACGAGCGGAAAGCACAGCCGAACACATAGGCGGCGCTGAGCAGAAGCATGATCTGCATGCCCGGGATACGGCCTGAACCGCCGGCGTCGTGAAGCTCGCGGTACATCAAAATCCAGGCCGTGATATTGACGCCGCTGACAAGCGTCAGCGTCGCCCACCACCAGGACACAGGATTTGACCAGGCCAGGGAGTTTGACCGCGCTTGATATTTCGACCGCATCGACATCTCCGTGTAACTGAACGGACATCCATTCGTATTAATTCTGTCACAAAATATGGCGAACCACGACAGGAGATTTGTGACACTCGCACTCCTCCCGTGCCGGGGCTGCAAGGCACCAATGCCGGCTTTGCGCTGCGAAGACCGGTCGTCACAGCCGCCAATTGGTGTAAAAAGCCGTCCAGCGGACCCGCCCAGTTATCGATCAATGAGGTCCGCCGATAACGGTCGGCGGCGTGCCGATCCTTCCGGGAGGGGCTATGTGCGAGATTTGCAGGCGTGGTTTCATCGGCGGCGCTGCCGCATGGGGTGCAACGGGGTTGTTCTCATCTCCCCTGGCGGCGCAGACGCCTCGCGCTGATTCCACTTCGAACCGGCTGCCCGCGCGCGGCGAGTTCACCATCACCAATGCCTATGTGATGACGATGGAGCGCGACTTCGGCGACTTCACCGGCGGCTCGGTGCATGTGAAAGACGGTGAGATTGTCGCCGTCGGCCACGGTGTGGGCGGCGGCGAGACCATCGACGGCAGCGGCATGATCGTGATGCCCGGCCTCGTCGAGACCCATTGGCACATGTGGAACACGATTTTCCGCAGCTTTGCCGGCGACAAGCCCGAAGACGGTTATTTCCCGACCGTCGCCCGCTTCGGCCAGCAGATGACACCGGACGACATCTTCCAGAGCACGCGGCTGTCGGCGGCCGAAGCGATCAATTCCGGCATGACCTTCGTGCACTCCTGGTGTCACAACGTGCGAAGCACCGCGCATGCGGAGGCCGATATCCGTGCGCTGGCCGGCGCCGGCATCCGAGCCCGGCATTCCTGCGGCTGGCCGCAGGGCCTGCCTGATACGCAGTCGGCCGATCAGGCGCCGATCGAAACGCTCGCCAAAAACTGGAGCAGCTACTCCAACGAAGGCCTGATTTCGCTCGGCATGGGCTGGCGCGGACAGTTCCGCGCAGGTCCGATCAAGCCGGAGGTCTACCAGCCCGAGTTCGACAATGCCCGCAAACTCGGGCTGCCGATCACCGTGCATGTCGCCGCGGCCGCGCATCGCGCCGTGAACCAGGTCGAACTGCTGTACAAATCGAAGCTGATGGGCAAGGACGTTCAGCTGGTCCATGCGCTGGCGGTGACGCCAGCGGAACTTGATATGATCGAGGAGACGGGCGCCTCGATCTCGACCTCGCCGGGTTCCGAGCTGCGGATCGGCTACGGCTTTCCGCTGATTTCGGAAATACTGGCAAAGCGCATTCCGATCGGAATCTCGATCGACACCTCGGCGCTGACCGGAAGCTCCAACATGTTCGGCGTCCTGAAGCTGGCGCGCGATTCCGAAAACGCGCGGGCCGAAAGCGAATTCAAATTGACCGCGCGACGTGCGCTTGAACTCGGCACCATCGAGGGGGCGCGCGCGATGGGGATCGAGGACAAGGTCGGTTCACTCAAGCCGGGCAAACGCGCCGACCTGATCATGATCAGTCCCAACGCACTCAACATGGCTGTCGTCACCGACCCGGCCCATCTCGTGCTGGAAGCGACCGGCCCTGAAAATGTCGACACGGTGGTCGTCGACGGCCGCATCCTCAAACGCGGCGGCAAGCTTCTGGCTATCGACACAACAGAGGTGATCGCCGGCGCGCGGACCGCGCTCGCGGGTATTCGCGAACGCACGAAGTGGCGGTGACAGCCGAGCCAGCGGCGCCTAAACCGCGCCTGCCTTCTGCGCGTAACCCCAGGAGGCCTTCGACAGCGGCACGGTGCGCGCGGCCAATTCCAGCGCCTTGGCGCTTGCCGCGGTGCCATCGCGGATACGGCCGGCGATGCCTTGGGTGATGCAGGCGAGCCGAAACAGGTTGTAGGAAAAATACCAGTTCAGATCGGGCACCGCGCTGCCGGTGACGTCGCAATAGATCTTCGCGGCCTGTTCAAGCGTCGGAATGTTCAACGCCTTGAGGTCGGCATTGGCGAGACCCGGCATGGTCCATTGCATCAACAGATAGGTGAAATCGGCCATGGGATCGCCGAGCGTGGAGAGTTCCCAATCCAGAACCGCGATCACCCGCGGCTCGGTTGCATGGAAGATCATGTTGTCGAGGCGATAATCGCCATGAACGATCGAAACGCGCTGCTGGTTCGGCACGGTGCGCGGCAGCCATTCGATCAGTTTTTCAACTTCTTCAATGTGCTGGGTTTCCGAGGCGCGGTATTGCTTGGTCCAGCGATCGACCTGGCGGGCGAAATAATTGCCGGGCTTGCCGAACTCGCCAAGGCCGATGGCTTGCGGATCATAGGTGTGGAGCTTTGCCAGCGTTTCGATCTTGTCCTTGAAGATCGCGTGCCGCGCCTCAGGCGTCTGGCTCGGCAATGTCGGATCCCAGAACACCCGCCCCTCTTCCATCGACATGATGTAGAAGGCAGCTCCAATCACGGCGTCGTCGGTACAGAGCGCGTAGGCCCTGGCGACCGGGAAGCCCTGCTTGCCGAGCGCGGAGATGACGCGGAATTCGCGGTCGACCGCATGCGCCGACGGTAAAAGCTTGCCGAACGGCTTGCGACGCATCACGTAGGAACGATTAGGCGTATTGAGCCGGTAGGTCGGATTCGACTGGCCACCCTTGAATTGCAGGACGGTCAGCGGCCCCTGAAAACCTTCGACGTGCTCCGCCATCCAGTCGAGGAGGCGCACCTCATCGATCCGGTGCCGCTCCTCGACCGGCTTGGTTCCGGAAAACTCCTCGTCGTTCCTGACGCCTTCGGCCACGCAAACGCTCCTTCATTTGTCAGGATGGCAGGGCCGCGCACTCCGGTCACCTCTCCCCTTGTGGGAGAGGTCGGATCGCATCGCAAGATGCGATCCGGGTGAGGGGTTATACGCCGCAGAGGGACCGTGACCCCTCACCCCAACCCTCTCCCACAAGGGGAGAGGGAGCGTACCGCCGATGCCGCGACATGTACCCTGATCTCATCCTGCCTAGCTGTCCGCAGGAGCG
Organism: uncultured Alphaproteobacteria bacterium; assembly: GCA_963748805.1. GTDB lineage: Bacteria > Pseudomonadota > Alphaproteobacteria > Rhizobiales > Xanthobacteraceae > Bradyrhizobium. The sequence continues at coordinate 8,214 of CAVVLH010000019.1, forward strand.
TTGGCATACTTCCGAAGTTCGAGCCTGGCAATGGCGCGGTTGTGGACTTCGTCCGGACCGTCGGCAAGGCGCATGGTACGCATCGAAGCATAGTCCCGCGCGAGGCCAGCATCGTCGGAGACGCCGGCAGCACCATAGGCCTGAATGGCCTGATCGATGATCTTCAGCGCCATATTGGGCGCCGCGACCTTGATCATGGCGATTTCGAGCTGCGCCGTCTTGTTGCCGACCTTGTCCATCATGTCGGCCGCCTTCAGGCACAACAGCCTGTTCATCTCGATATCGGTGCGGGCTTCCGCGATCCGCTGTTCCCAGATCGAGAACTCGATGATCTTCTTGCCGAAGGCGGTGCGCGAGGACAGCCGCTTCACCATTTTCTCCAGCGCTTCCTCGGCCTTGCCGATGGTGCGCATGCAGTGATGGATGCGGCCCGGACCGAGGCGGCCCTGCGCGATCTCAAATCCCCTGCCCTCGCCGAGCAGGATGTTGCTTACGGGAACGCGCACGTTCTCCAGCAGTACCTGGGCGTGGCCGTGCGGCGCATCGTCGAAGCCGAACACTGGCAGCAATTTCTCGATGGTGATGCCGGGCGTGTCGAGCGGAACCAGAATCTGCGACTGCTGCTGATGGCGCGCCGCCTTCGGGTCGGTCTTGCCCATCAGGATTGCGATCTTGCAGCGGGGATCGCCGACGCCCGACGACCACCATTTGCGGCCGTTGATGACGTAATGATCGCCGTCGCGCTCGATACGGGTCTCGATATTGGTGGCATCGGAAGAGGCCACCGCCGGCTCGGTCATCAGGAAGGCGGAGCGAATTTCGCCGTCCATCAAGGGCCGCAGCCACTTCCGCTTCTGCTCCTTGGTGCCGTAGCGGATGAACACTTCCATGTTCCCGGTATCGGGCGCCGAACAATTGAAGACTTCCGAAGCCCAGCCGATATGACCCATTTCTTCCGCGAGCGAGGCATATTCAAGATTGCTCAATCCCGCGCCGTGGAATTCCTCGTCCTCATGCGAGGACGGCGGCATGAACATGTTCCAAAGCCCTTCTGCCTTTGCCTTCTTCTTCAGCTCCTCCACGATGGGGATCACCTTCCAGCGCGCGCCCTCTTCGTCCTGCTGGCGGTAGATCGGCACCGCGGGGCGAACGTGGGTTTTCATGAATGACTGCACACGGTTGAGCCATTCGCGCTGGCGTTCCGACATCGTGAAGTCCATTGGCGTTCCCTCGTCGTTTGATGAATTGATTGGCGGCGACTTTCTTCCTGCCACCGGATCTCTGCAAGCTTATTTCATGAACGCTCCGCAACGCACGGGATCGATCCGTGGCGAAGCTCACCCAATGGATCTTTCGCGCATTGACACGGAAGCGTTCAAACCATAGTTTCATACAACTGTTTGAAATGCAACTAGTGCGGCGAATTTGAAGTTCCTATCACTTTCGCCGAGAGTCCATTATAGGAACTTCAAATTCAAAAGCCGCACTAGCATCAATAAGTTGCTAGAGCTCCTTTGATTCCGAAGTTCGTAAACGTGGAGCCGCAAATATGATACGAACTTCGGAATCGGAGCTCTAGGTCGCCACCATGCCGTCAGACCGGACCCGCGCGCTGATCCTGGACGCCGCCGAGCGGCTTTACGCCGAGCGCGGCTTCGGCGAGGTCACGCTGCGCGACATCGTGGCGGCGGCCGGCGTCAATCTCGCCGCGGTGAACTATCATTTCGGCTCCAAGGACGAGCTGATCGCCGAACTCTTTGTCACCCGGGGCGTCGCCACCAACCGCGCACGGCTCGCCGAGCTGAAGGCGGCGGAGGCGGAAGGCAACGGCGTTGCGGATATCAAGGCGATCCTGCGCGCCCTGGTCGGCCCGACCTTGCGCGGCTGCCTGGGCCCGGACAACGAACAATCGACCGCGGCGCATTTCATGATCCGCGCCTCGATCGAAGCCGTGCCGCCGATCCGCCGCATCAAGAACCGCGAGATCGATCATTTGCGGAAATTTGCCGCCGCGATGCGCCGCTCGCTGCCCGACTGCGACGAGGCCGACCTCTATTGGGGCCTGCACTTCGCCCTCGCCATGGCGCACCAGACCATTCGCGACACCGAGCGCCTGACGAAGCTGTCCGAAGGCCGTTGCGACCTCGATGACGTCGAGGCGCTGATCGAGCGTATCGTCAACGCTTGCGCGATGACGCTGACGGCACGCGCGACTGCGAGCCGGACGCCGGGGCGGACCGAAGCCGTGACTGTCGGGATCCGCCGTGCGGAGAAGCTGAAGAGCTGAACCTCGTTTCAGGGGATCAAGGTTCAGGAAAGCTTGAGCATCGCCCGCGCCTCGGCAGGCGTGGCGACCGCAGCGCCGAGGTCCTTCAGGATTTGCGCCGCGTGCGCCACGAGTTCGGCGTTGCTCTTAGCCAGCACGCCTTTTGACAGGTAGAGATTGTCCTCCATCCCGACGCGGACGTGGCCGCCGAGCAGCCAGGATTGCGCCACCATCGGGAATTCGGAACGGCCAAGGCCGAAGCCGGCCCAGGTCGCGCCTTCCGGCAGCAGATTGCGCGCGTACATCATAGTTTCCGGCGATGGATCGAAGCCGTATTTGACGCCGAGCACCAGCGTGCACAATGGCGGTCCCTGCAAGGTCCCGTCCGCGATCAGGTCGCGCGCCAAATGAATGTCGCCGGAATCGAACAGCTCCAGTTCCGGCAACACCCGCGCGCTGCGCATCCGCGCCGCCATCTTGCGGACGTTCGGCGGTGTGTTGATCACGACCTGACCACCGGAATTCATGGTGTTGAGATCGAGCGTGCAGATTTCCGGCTTGAGGATCTCGACATGCTCGACGCGCTTTTCCGGCGCCATCAGCGTGGTGCCGGGGCCTGCGACCTTCGGGTCCTCCTCGGAAGGAACAAATCGCCCGCCCGGCCCCGTCGTCAGGTTGATCACGAGCTTCGGATTTTTCGCGCGGATGCGGTCCATCACGTCGCGGTAAAGGTCGATCGACATCGAAGGCCGGCCGGTCTCGGGATCGCGCACATGGATGTGGGCAATCGAAGCCCCCGCGTCCGCCGCCTCCAGCGCGCTATCGGCGATCTGCTGCGGCGTGATCGGCAGATACGGCGACTGGTCCGGCCGGGTAATATTGCCCGTGATCGCGCAGGTGATGATGACTTTGGAGTGAGGTTGATACGCCATGGCGCGGTGCCTTTGCCGGCTGGATTGAGGTCGGCGACTGGAATAGCGCAATGGGGAGCAGGATGCGAGCCGCGCCGCCGGCATGGCGTCATGTTCTCTTCCCGGATGCTTGCGCATCCGGCGCGTTGGATAAAATCACTTGATCGGATTCGGCACCGTCGAAGCCGGGAAGAAAATGCGCAGGTCACGACAATTCTGCCGGGCAAAAATTTCCCTTACGCAGGCAAATCGAAGTCGATCCGCAAGCCAACATCCTGAAATATCGGGCTCGGCCGACCGGCACGCTGCTTGCTTGCGGTATCGCGCAACCTGCATCGACGAACGGAGCACTCGATGTCGATCTCTTCCGTAACGGGCTTCGGACCGATCACAAGCACCATCTTTCCGCAGACCGCCGGTCCATCCGCGTCCGCCAGCACCAGCGGAACGACGTCCGCCGACGCCAGCGGAGCCACGTCGCAGGGCAACAGCGTGGTGCAGGATTTTCTCGACTACGCCAAGATGTCCCCGGCGGAACGGATGCGGGAGAATATCCTGAAGAGCCTCGGGTTGACCGAGCAGCAGTTCGAAAAGCTCTCGCCGGCGCAACAGCAGGCGATAAATCAGAAGATCCAGCAGATCATGCTGCAACAGATGCAGCAAAACGCGGGCAAAACCGGCCAGCTTGTGAACGTCTCCGCCTGATGCATGGCATTCCGCGGAAGACGCAGTAGTTTGCGGGTCAGGCTTTCGTTTTGGCCGCCTTCTTGGCTTTCTTGCTTTTAGCCGCCGCTTCGCTTTTCGCCGCCATCTTGGCCTCAGCCGTCTTTATCTCTTCGAGCGCATTCTTCATCGCCCGCGCGTAGCTGTCGGCCGCGTTTTCCGCCGTGATCTGCAACCGCCGTGCCGCGGCGTTGGCCAGCAGCATCATGTCCTTGGCGGTTTGCTTGAACCGCGCCTTGCCCTCCTTGGTTTTGGCCTTGGCGGCCAGAGCGGTCAGCCGGGCATAACGTTTCTTGGCCTCCGCCATCAGCGCCTTGTGCTGCTGCTTTGCCATGGAGCGAATGACAATATCGAGGTCCGCTTCGGCCATTCCTTGAATTCCTGAAATCTCTATCAACGGATCGCGGGCACGCGCCCGCGATCCGTATCAACCATATCGCGTGGATATGCGCCAGCCAGATTCAGTTACGACGTGGATAGGTGGCTCTGCCTCACTGTAGAAGAGACCACCCGCCCCTCGACCATCACCATTCGCTCCAGCGCACCACCGGCGACCAGGTCATCGATCGTGTTCGCACGCGCGATCAGCAAATCGGCGCATGCCCCCTCACGAATGCCCCAGTGGGCGCCAAGCCCGATCATCTGCGCCGGCACCGTCGAGACCATCTCGAAGACCTGGCGCAGGTCGGACATACCGAAGTGGCCGGCCAACAACGTCCATCGGGCGATCTCCAGCAGATCGCCCGAGCCTGAGGGAACGAACGGGTCCTGGATATTGTCGGAGGCGGCCGCGACCGGGATTCCCGCCGCCAGCAATTCCTTCACCCGCGTCAGTCCGCGCGGCGGCAGGCGATCGGCATCGCGTCCTTGCAGGAAAAGATTGGCAGCCGGGAGCGTCACGATACCGACGCCCGCCTCGCGCAACTCCTCGATCGTGCGCGCCGCCTCGTCCGGCGCCATGGCGCTCAAGGCCGAAGAGTGGCCCGCGACCACGCGGCCTGCCATGCCATAAGCCCGCGTCATCTTCGCGATTTCGCTGAACATCGCTCTGCCCGCGTCGAGATGCTCGTCGATGTGCATGTCGAGCGGCAGCCCGCTGCGCTCGGCGCTGTCGAACAGAAGCTTCAGCAGCGCGACCGGCTCGGACGAAAACGCCGGCACGCCGCCAATGGCATCGATCCCCAGATCGATGGCCCGGCGCAGCCAGGCGTCGCTCTCCGGCAGCATCGAGGTGGCGCCCGAGGTGATATGACCCACGATCTGGATGCGCATGAAAGCCGCGCACTGCGCCCGCAACTCGACCATGGCCTCGATGCCGCGCACGCCGGTTTGCGGATCGATATTGGTGTGGCTGCGGATGGCGACGGTGCCATGGGCGCTGCACGCCTCGACCGTTTGACGGGCACGCGCGATCATCTGCTCCTTCGTGATCGAAGGCGCCAGCGCGCGATAGGCTGCCGAGGCCCCCATCAGCGTGCCGGAGGGGTTATCGAGCAGCGCGCGGGTCCGCGACTTGTCGAGATGCTGGTGCATATCGACCAGACCCGGCAGCACCAGTTGCCCGTCCAGCGAAAGAACCTCTGCATCGCCCTGCCGCAACGACGGCCCGATCTCGGCGATGCGTCCGTCGCCGCCAATCCTGACATCGAGCAATTCCGGCACGGCCGCGCCATGACGCAAAACTCGGCCTCCGCGGATCATCAAAGGACGGCGCATATAGCTCCCATCAATTCGGCTTTGGATTGTCCGACCAAAAAGAAAAACCCCGCTCCATCTACGCGATGAAGCGGGGTCTTGTCTCCTAGTGGAGTGGATTTGACATTCGCTACCCGTTGCTGCGAATTCGCGATGCGAATGTCAAATCCAAAACTCCACTAGAAACCTATATTTGCTAGTGGTCCTTTGATTCTAACATTTGCAAAAGCGCCCACCGCACCGGGATGCAAATGTTAGAATCGGACCACTAGAATGCCACGTCAGCTGATCTAGAACGAGGCGTAAGCGTTACGGAAGGCGATCGCGCCGGCAAGCGATCGCGGCCGGACCCGAACCGCATGGCCGTCATTTCCGCTCTCGACGATCCATTGGCCGTTCTCCTGACCGACAATCTTCCCGACGTGGTGGCTCCAGACGACAATCGTGCCCACCGAGGGCCCGCCGGCGTTGCTGCCATAGTGCGCCCAGGAACGCGCGAGATTGTATTGGGGACCCGGATCAGCCCCGACCTGACTGCGCATGTACCAGCCGCACCAGGCTGCGGGCCTTCCCCCACGCACGCGCCCATAGCCCGTATTCTCATAAGTTTGGCGCCTGTACACCGGGCGCTCATCGTTTGAGTTCGTGAAATTCGAAGATCCAAATCCGAAAGCGAAACTCGGTGCCTCATTTACACGGGCATAGTGCCGGTAATGATGGCGGCCGGAATAGTGCCGATAATGGTGATGATGAGTTCGCGCCTCCGCACTCGATGCAAATGCAAAAAGCACCGCACTCGCGGCAAGGACTCTACGCATACTGTCTTCCTTCGTACTGTTTCGGGGAAAGATCGCGTTGCGATCGAAGGCCGCGTGATCAATGGTGATCACCCCGCCGCGGCCTCAACAATGGGGGTTCCCGCGGCGCCTCTGGGCCAACCGCCTTTAAGGGGCGATGCGTGGCCGGAATGTGGCAAAGGAATGCAGCAATAACAATGAGATATGCTGATATGCATGGAACATTCGGGAGCGCCAATCCTGTCGCGAATTAACGTTTATTAACGACTGGGAGTCGGCATGAATTGAAGCCGATGTCATGCCCCGGCAGCTGCGGCGCGACAGGTCGCCATCTCACCATCGGCCGCCGGAACGCCGGCCGCGAGGTGACGCGCTCGGCCTAGCGAACAGAGACATCTTTTCGCGGGTAAGTGTAAACTACGGTTCTGTTCACCCGAAAAACCAGGAGCTTGGAAGTGTCCTGTTCACACGCGCATCAAATCAAGATCGTCACTCCGAGTGCGCTCGGTTGCGAGGAATGTCTGCGGATCGGATCGCGCTGGGTGCACCTGCAACTCTGCCGCGAGTGCGGGCATGTCGGTTGCTGTGATCAGTCGCCCCATCGTCATGCCCGCGGGCACTTTGAAGCGAGCGGTCATCCCATCATCGAGGGCTACGACCCTCCAGAGGGCTGGGGCTGGTGCTATATCGACGACATCGAAATCGATCTTCCAAACCGGACGCCGCACAATGGCCCGATCCCGCGCTTCGTCTGAAATGGCGCTTCATGGATCTGACGGTCAGCAGGTTCCGTAGCGTCGGGCTGCCTCGATGGTCAGTCCCTTGCCGACCGCTCCAAACGTATCGCCATCGATCGCCCGCGCCGCCGGCAGTTTCGACGTGATCGCCTTGCGGACATGGGCCAGCTGAACCGAACCGCCGGTCAGAAACACCGCGTCGATATCGGCGCCCGCAAGGTCCGCCTGCTTCAGGCAGATGTCGATACGCGCCTCGATGCGATCGGCGAGACGCTGGGTGTGATTGACCAGGTCTTTGCGCTTAACGTTGATCTCCAGGCCCTTCTCAATCCAGCCGAGCGCGATGCTCGATTTCACTTTCTCTGAAAGCTCGATCTTGGCACCTTCGACATCCATCGCAATGGTATGGCCGCGCTGCTCGTCGAGCACCCGCACCAGACGATCGAGCAATTCCGGCTGTTGCGCCTCGTAACGCACCTGGCGGACCTGTCCGATGACCTTCGGATCGTACATGCGGTTGATGCTCGACCAGGTCGCGAGGTCATGGAAATAGCCGGAGGGAACGTCAAGCTCCGCCCGCTTCATCGCCGAGCGGTAGCCAAGCAGCGGCATCACGACGCCAAGGCTGAGATAACGATCGAAATCGGTGCCGCCGACGCGGACGCCGTCATTGGCCAGAATATCGTCCTTGCGCTCGGTATGGCGATGGCGTTCCGGCGACAGCCGAACGATCGAGAAATCCGACGTTCCGCCGCCGATGTCGGCGATCAGCGCGATCTCTTCGGAATTGATCTGGCGTTCGTAATCGAGTGCGGCCGCGATCGGCTCGAACTGAAACGAGACCTCCCGAAAACCAACACCCTCGGCGATGTCGCGCAGCACAGCCTCCGCTCTGGCATCGCCGGCCGGATCGTCTTCGACGAAGTGCACCGGACGGCCATGCACGACCTGCAGCAACGGATACCCGACGACTTGTTCGGCACGCCGTTTCACCGCACCGATATAGTAAGCGATGACATCGCGGAACCTGACGCGCTCCCGGCCGACCCGCGTGGTCTCGTCGATCAGCGACGTGCCGAGGACCGATTTGAGGCTGCGCATCAGTCGCCCGGCGTCACCCTCGACATAGGCCTCGATGGCACGACGGCCGATATGGACGCCGGCGTCCGCCCGGTAGAAGATGGCGCTCGGAATCGTGACGTGATCGCCCTCCAGCGCAGCCAGCACGGGAATATCGTCGATGACGGTGCCAAGCGTCGTGTTTGACGTCCCGAAATCCAGACCGCAAATCGACATGACCACCCCAAAAACGAAACGTCCGTCTACACATTTCGCGACGCGCGATCTAGCTTTATATTTTTGCACAGCAACATCTTGCGCAAACGCGGAGAACCACAAGATTTTTTGAAGCAAAACAACGCGATCCACCGAACTTTCAGGCGGCTCGCGCGGGGTTGATGAATCATGCCGCATCGGTCCATAAGCGATTGCGACAGCGGCATCACCCGCCGTAACGTTTCGAAGGAAGACTCTCGCGTGGCAAATATCAATCGGCAGATCGCCGAAGAACTCGGCGTCCGCGAACAGCAGGTCGCGGCAACGGTGGAACTGCTCAACGGGGGCGCCACGGTGCCGTTCGTCGCGCGCTATCGCAAGGAAATCACCGGCGGCCTTGATGACGCGCAACTGCGCACGCTGGAGGAGCGACTGACTTATCTGCGCGAGCTTGAAGAACGCCGCACCGTGATTCTGGAATCGGTGCGCGAACAGGGCAAGCTCGACGCCGCGCTGGAAGCCTCCATCATGGCGGCCGACACCAAAGGCCGGCTCGAGGATATCTACCTGCCGTTCAAGCCGAAGCGCCGCACCAAGGCGGAAATTGCCAAGGAAGCCGGCCTCGAGCCGCTATCGGATCTGCTGCTCACCGAACCGCAGAACGACCCGAAGAAAGTCGCCAAAGCCTTCGTCGATGCCGGCAAGCAGGTTGCCGACGTCACCGCGGCACTTGACGGCGCGCGCGCGATTCTGGTCGAACGCTTTGCAGAAGACGCCGACCTGATCGGCGCGCTGCGTGAGCAGATGTGGTCGCACGGTCAGATGTCGTCCACGGTGCGCAGCGGCAAGAAGACCGAAGGCGAGAAGTTCAAGGACTATTTCGATTTCAGCGAGCCGCTGCAAAAGCTGCCGTCGCATCGCATCCTGGCACTGTTCCGCGGCGAGAAAGAGGAGATCCTCGATCTGGCGATACAGCCGGAGCCGGTGCCTGCGACGCCGTCCCCCGCAGGAGTGCCGAGTTCCTACGAACTCAAGATCATGAACCGTTTCGATATCTCTGATCAGGGTCGCCCCGGCGACAAGTGGCTGATGGAAACCGCGCGCTGGGCCTGGAAGACAAAGATTCAGGTGAATCTCAACGTCGACTTGCGGATGCGGCTGTGGACGGCAGCCGAGGAAGAAGGCGTGCGTGTGTTCGCGTCGAACCTGCGCGATCTGCTGCTGGCAGCGCCGGCCGGCGCCCGCGTCACCATGGGCCTCGATCCCGGCTATCGCTCGGGCGTGAAGACCGCGGTGATCGACGCCACCGGCAAGGTGGTCGCGACAACCACGATCTATCCGCACGAGCCGCAGCGCGCATGGGATGCCTCGCTGGCGACGCTCGGCAAGCTCGCCATGCAGCACAAGGTCGACCTGATCGCGATCGGCAACGGCACGGCCTCGCGCGAGACCGACAAGCTGGCGTCTGACCTCGTCAAGCTGCTGCCCGATCTGAGGATGTCGAAGATCGTGGTGTCAGAGGCCGGCGCGTCGGTCTATTCGGCCTCGGCCTTCGCCTCCGAAGAACTGCCCGAGCTCGACGTCACACTGCGCGGCGCGGTATCGATCGCGCGGCGCCTGCAGGATCCGCTGGCGGAACTGGTGAAGATCGATCCGAAAGCGATCGGCGTCGGCCAGTATCAGCACGATCTCGGCGAATCCAAACTCGCCCGCTCGCTTGATGCCGTGGTCGAAGATTGCGTCAACGGCGTCGGCGTCGATGTCAACACCGCTTCCGCACCCCTGCTCGCCCGCGTGTCGGGTATCGGCACTGGCCTCGCACAAAGCATCGTTCAGCATCGCGACGCCAATGGCCCGTTCAAGTCGCGCAAGGCGCTGAAGGACGTGCCGCGGCTTGGCCCCAAGGCGTTCGAGCAATGCGCCGGCTTCCTGCGCATCAACGACGGCGAGGATCCGCTCGACAAGTCGGGCGTGCATCCGGAAGCCTATCCTCTGGTGCGAAAGATTCTGAAAGCCACCAAAAGCGACATCAAGGCGCTGATCGGCAATACGGAGATTCTACGCCAGGTGCAGCCGAAGACGTTTGTCGACGACACGTTCGGTCTGCCGACCGTCACCGACATCCTGCGCGAACTCGAAAAGCCCGGACGAGATCCGCGCCCTGCCTTCAAGGCCGCGGTCTTCATGGAAGGCGTCGAGAAAATCAGCGATCTGAAGCCGGGGATGGTGCTTGAGGGCGCCGTCACCAACGTCGCCGCCTTTGGCGCCTTCGTCGACATCGGCGTGCATCAGGATGGCCTGGTGCACATCTCGGCGATGTCGAAGACTTTCATCAAGGACCCGCGCGAAGTGGTAAAGCCCGGCGATATCGTCAAGGTCAAGGTGCTGGAAGTCGAAGTCGCCCGCAAGCGCATTGCGCTGACGCTGCGCATGGATGATCCCGTCGGAGCCAAAGCCGATCGCCCGCAAGTCGATCGCGGCCCGCGCTTCAACGACCGGCAGATGACGTCACGTGGACCGGCCAAGCAGGACAGCGGCGGCGCCTTGGCGGAAGCGATGCGCCGTGCCGCGGAACGCGGTGCGGGGAAAACGAAATAACTCTTTTCCGCAGTTCCAAAATTTATTGGCGAACGGCTTTTACATCGTCCGCCGTGACCTGATCCCGGTAATTGTTATCAAAATGAGTCCGCAAATAATTCACCACAGCCGCAATCTGATCGTTGCTCATCATCGATCCGAATGATGGCATTCCGCGCTGTCCGTTGACGACGACGCCGATCGGATATCCGCTGGCTTCGAGATTTTTGTTGCCCGCAAGTGATGGATATGTGCCGCCACCTGTCGCGCCTTTGGCGTCGGGCATATGGCAGCCCTGGCAAACACTGGAAAACAACTGCTCGCCGCTCTTCTCGGAGAATCCGAAACCTGCGCTCAATACAGGCTCGGATGCCGGGAGCCCGGCATTCTGCGCTTCGGCCATGCACGATACCAACAAAGACGCCGCTGACATCGTCACGATGACGCTTGCTTTTCGAAGGCTCAAATTTCGCTGCATGATCCGGGTAATGGCGCCGAGTCCTTTGATGAGTTGGCTTTAGGTCTTGACGACACGATCGTGCAACCGCGCGATCGCGTTAAGGGACGATAGAATAGCTCCCTCTTGCCATGCCGGAATGTACGAGGCGTGCTCGCCGGCCAGCACGATTCGGCCGTCGATCTGGCAAAGATTGTCGTAGTGATCAGCCCTGGCCTTTTCGGTCCAGTTGCCGGCACATCCCAACGTGAAGGGCACCCGATGCCACGCCACGGCAACGCCGTTCTCGAATTCAGCCCGGTATTGCGGGTGGATTTTGCTGCCAAACTCCACAGCCTGCGCAATTCGTTCGGCCGGTGACATCGAGGTGAATTCGTAGGCGTTCGGGCCGCCAAAAAGATATGCGCCCAGCAGCACGCCCTTGCCGCTGCCATTGAACCCCGTATTCGGATAGGCGATTTGCTGTATCGGCAGATCGGTGTAGCTGATGCCGCCGTAGATCGCATCGTCCTCCTCCCAGAAGCGGCGCTTGAATTGCAAGCCGATCTTGACCGAAGCGGCGTAAGGCACCGCGTCAATAGCCGCTTTCATGGGACCGCCAACGTCGACCGGAAGTTGGCTCAAAATGGAAAGCGGGATCGTGCAAACGCACCAATCGGCTTTGGCCTGTTGCGGCGTTGCCGAAGCTTTGAGGTCTGTGTAGGTGACCGTGACGCCGCGGTCGTCCTGTTGGATCCGCGTCACCTTCGCGTCGTAGCGAATGATATCGCCGACTTCCCTGGCAAATGCCTTGCCGATCGCGTCCATGCCACCGACCGGCTGAAACATCGTACTCTGGAACGAGTGACGCGCAAAATTCTGAAGATAGCGCCAGACCCGCGATTTGAGGATATCGGACAGATCGATCACTTCGCCCGCGATCGGTGCGGCGCCGAGGCCTCCGCCCGGCGCCGAGGCGTAGCCGCGAAATTCAGCAGAAATCAGATTTGCCTTGTAAGCGTAGTTGCCATCCAGCGCGCCCCACGACTTCAGCGCCTGCAACAAGATCTCGCGATCCTCCTTCGAGACGGCTTCGTCAAGCTTGCCCTGCTGCGTCACCTTGGCGAGCAATTCCGAGATCTGTCCTTGAAAGTCGCTTCTGATGTCACGGATGCGCTGCGGAACGCCTCCGAACGCATTGGCCGCGTGCAGATACGCATTGTGATTAAGCTGGACGAACGGCTCGAGCGCGACGCCGAGCCGCTTGCAGTAATCGAGAACTGCGCGATGGTGGTAGGGAATTCGCCATGGGCCCGGGTTGATATAGAGGCCTTGATCGAATTCGCAGGTTTGCTTGAAGCCGCCGAGTTCGGTAAACGAATCTCCGCCCCGCAAAGTCCAGTTGCGTCCCCCTGCCCGGCTGTTGAATTCCAGGATTTGGACCTTGTAGCCGGCCTTGCGCAACTCGAGAGCGGCCGTCATGCCGGCCAGTCCTGCGCCGAGGATCAGGACGGAAGCGCCTTTGGGATCACCATCGAGCTTGATCGGACCTCTGTATCCAGAGTCGGAAGCAAACCCCAGGCTGGTCATCGCGTGATACATAGCCGCGCTGCCGGAAACCGCGCCGATCAGGGACAGCAGATCGCGCCGACTAAGGGGCGAAACCTCGTTTGGCATCTGGCTTGCGGTCCGATCGTTTTCGTTGTCGCGTTCAGGTCTACAGCAGACCGGCGACCGCGATTATATTGTAGTTTGTGCCATTTGGCGAAGGAGCAGTTCCATGGGCGAGGTATTCCGCTTTCTGGTCACAGTGGTTGCCCTCGCGGCCAGCGCGGGAGTGACGATAGCGGCCGAGACGCCGCCTGCGGGTTTCCCGGTCACCATCGCATCGAGCCTCGGGCAGAAAGCGCTCAGCGATCCGGCCGCCTTCGGTTTCGTGGAATTGCTGACCACCGAGATCGGACAGCGTCTGGCCGGCACCGAAGCCCATCAGCGGGCGGTCGCATGGGCCGAAACAAGGCTGAAAGCAGCAGGCTTCGAAAACGTTCACTCCGAGCCATTTACCTTTCCCGCCTGGATCCGCGGCGCCGAAAGCGCGGAAATCGTCGGTCCGGTGCCGCAGCATCTCGCTGTGACCGCATTGGGCGGCTCGGTTGCAACGGATGCCAACGGGATCGAGGCCGAGATATCGCTGTTCCGGACCTACGACGATTTGCTGGCAGCCGCTCCGGGATCGCTCAATGGCAAGATCGCCGTCGTGACCCAGCGCATGGTGCGAGCACAGGACGGCAGCGGCTATGGCGCCGCCAACGCCATTCGGCGGCGCGGTCCCTCCGAAGCCGCAAAGCGAGGCGCGGTCGCCTATCTGCTGCGCTCGCTCGGCACCGATAGTCATCGCTTGCCCCATACCGGCGCGCTCAATTACGAAGACGGCTCGCCGCGAATTCCGGCAGCGGCGCTGGCGATCCCGGACGCCGATCAGCTCGAACGGTTGGCTGCGCTGGGTCCGGTGAAGATCCGGCTTCTACTCACACCGACGGTTCGAGAGAGCGCGCCGTCCTGGAACGTCGTTGGCGAGATCAAGGGTGGAGAGCGGCCAGATGAGATCGTCCTCATCGGCGGGCATCTTGATTCCTGGGATCTCGGCACCGGCGCGACCGACGATGGCGCCGGCGTGGCCATTGTCTTCGGTGCCGCCCGGCTGATCGCCGGATTGCCGCAACACCCCAGCCGCACGATTCGTGTCGTCCTGTTTGGCGCCGAGGAGATGAACTTCAGCGGCGCCGCCTACGCCAAAGCCCACGAAACAGAAACCGCCAAGATCATGGTCGCCGGTGAGGCGGATTTCGGGGCACGCAATGTGTATTCCGTGCAACTTCCAGCCGGCGCCGCGGCAAGTGAATTTGGCCAAACACTGGATCGGATCATTGCCCCACTCGGCGCTAACCTCGATCGCCGGCCAGCTCTTGGTGGCGGGGACGACATTCGCGAGCTTCAGAAAGTCGGCGTGCCCGTGGTATCGCTCCGCCAGGACGGGTTGGATTATTTCGACACCCATCACACCGCTGACGACACGCTCGACAAGATCGATCCGAAGCAGCTTAACCAGGCGGTCGCGGTGTGGTCGGCCTTCACCTATCTTGCCGCAGCATCGGACGTGGATTTCAGAAAACCCGCGCCGGCTGCAAAATAATCCAAGACAGTCGCGCCCTGCTCCACTCTCAACGCGCGCTGACACCGTTTGCGGCCAAACCTTATCAGCCGGCGAACCGTCCGGACGGTCGATCGCCGCGAGCCCGGTGAGAAATATGCCAGGGCAGCAGCAGCCGCTCGGCATAATCAACCAGGAAGAACAGCACGGTGCCGACGATACCCAGCAGCAATAACGAAACGAATACCCGCACGGTATCGAACTGCCCCTGCGCCACCAGAATCTGGAATCCGATGCCGTAATTGCCGGCGACAAACTCGCCGACGATCGCGCCTACCAGCGCAAACGAAATTCCGACTTTCATGCCGGCAAACAGGCTCGGAAGCGCACAGGGAAAGCGGATTTTGGTCAGCACCGCCCAGGACGACGCCCTGGAAACCCGTGCCAGATTCAGCATATCCGGATCGACCGAACGTAAACCGAGCACCGAATCGATGACGATCGGAAAGATCGCTAGCATCAGGGCGATTGCAATCTTCGGCTCGGGCCCGGTGCCCATCCAGATCACGAATAGCGGCGCAAGCGCGACCTTCGGAATCGAATTGAGCGCCACCAGCAGCGTGTAGGCTGTCCGTTCGAGAAAGCGCGAATAGACAATGCCGACGGCGAGCCCGACGCCGAGCACGACCGCCAGAACAAAGCCAAGCAGCGTCATCCCCAAGGTAAAGGCGAGATGGCGCAGGAACAGCGACGGCGTCTCCAGGAATGCGGATATGACCATCGACGGCGCAGGGAGTATCAGCGGCGACGGATGAAACAGTCGCACGCCGATTTCCCAGAGAAGAAGCGAGGCCGCCAGCACGACGACAACATCGCGCGCCTCGCTCTCGCCACCGAACAGCCGCTTGACCAGCCCCATCATTCCTTGAGAATCCCGAGCTCGGCGAAATGATGCCGGATACGCTGGACGTAGCCGGCGAATTCAGCACTGTCGCGGATCACGAGTCTGCGCGGGCGCGGCAGATCAATGGTGATCGTTTCCACGATCCTTCCCGGCGCCTTGCTCATCATCACCACCCGGTCGGACAAAAACACCGCTTCTACGATCGAGTGGGTAATGAACAACAGCGTTTTTCGAGTGTCCTGCCAGATTTGCGCTAGCTCGACGTTGAGGTCGTCCCTCGTCATCGCGTCGAGCGCACCGAACGGCTCGTCCATCAAGAGCAACTCGGGGTCTGCCAATAGCGCCCGGCAGATCGATGCTCGCTGGCGCATGCCCCCGGACAGTTCGAACGGGAAACGGTCTTCGAATCCGGAGAGGCCGAACCGCTTCAGCAGCGCCTTTGCACGGTCGCGCTCGGCGGATGTCGGCTTGCGCGAAAACTCGATCGACAAGAGCACATTGTCGAGGATTGTCCGCCAATCGAGCAGCACGTCGCGCTGAAATACGACTCCCAACCTGTCGGGCGGGCCGTCTAGCGAGCGGCCGGCAACGGACACCGAACCGGTGCTGACGCCTTCCAGGCCCGCGACCAGTTTTAAAAGCGTGCTCTTGCCGCAGCCGGACGGCCCGACCACGCTGACAAACTCATGCGGCCGGATGTCGAGATCGATATCTGCCAGCGCCGGAATCGGACCACGCGACGACGCGTAAGTCTTGCCGACCCGGCTGAGAGAGACAAAGGCGGTAGTCGCTTCCGGCACGGCGACCGCGCTCTCACTCGACGAGTACATTGGTATAGTAGTCCGAGACGTTCCAGCCCGCCTTGACGACGCCGGCCGCTTCCATGGATTTGAGCGCGGCGTCCCAATCCTCTTTGGCTTGCCAGCCGATCGGCTTGCCCTTACTCGCCGGCGTATCGAAATAGTCGAGCGTCAACTTGATTTGCCCGAGCAGTATCTTCTCATCGAGCCGCGCGTCCGGACGCTCGGCGATCATGGCCTTCACACCTTCCTCCGGATTGTCGCGCAGAGCCTGCCACGCGCGCTGTTCGATCTGGATCAGTTTGTGCAGGGCCGGCCCCTTGGTTGCGATCGTATCTTCGCGTGCAACCAGGCCGTAACTGGGGAAGGCAATGCCGGCGTCGGAAGCCAGAAGGCACTTCGAAGGACGCGACTGCTCGGCGATCGGCAATGCCGAGCCGACGGTCGACATCAGACCGTCCGCACGCTTGGCGACATAGGTCCCCCATAGCGCCGCCGGATCGACCACGTCGAGCTTGAGATCGTCACGCGTCAGTCCGCCGGACTTCAAGTACACGTCGATGAACGGCGACCAGGGACTTGCCGCGAACACGACCACCGTCTTGCCGCGGAGATCGGCGACCTTGCTGACGGGGGAATCCTTGTCCACCAGAATGCATAGGTCGGTACGGCGTTGGAAGGTGGCAATGGACCTGATGGTCGCTCCCTTCGCACGCGCCGAGCCGACCAATCCGACCTGCACTTGCCCGACATCGACCTGGCCGGCGTTGACGAGTTGAATCGTATTGCCCGAGCCGCGTCCGTCCTGGATGTCGACATCGAGACCGGCCTCCTTGAACCAGCCCTTGAACTGGGCGAGATGCATCGCCGCCTGCACACCCCATGGCGAGAAGTCCAAACGGATGGAGAGCTTGTCTGCCGCCGATGCCGGCGTAACCGCCAAACCGGCACAGCCGAGAAGGAGCAACATTTTCAGCAGCAATCGGCTCATCTCCAATCGTCTCATCTCTTTCGACTCCGGTTTGATCGTTTCTCCGTCCTCCGCACCCACCGGCGAAGGTCCCAGCAGATAACCTAGCACGACCTCAACGACATGCTGACGGCGCTTGATGACACGCCTTCGAGCCGTCAGGTCACGGTCAAGCAACCATGAAAGTGTGTGATGGTTGGAGAGGAAAAAATAAGCCAGCCCCGAAATCGACAGATACAGGTCGATGGCATCGACGTCCGAGCGGAAAATACCCGTGGCCTGGCCGCGCTTGAGCAAAATTTCAATTGTATCGAGCAGTCCGCGATAGAGCGGCTTGATGGACCGTGAGCGCTTTAAATATTGCCCGAAATGAATGTTCTCGATGCTCATCAGCCGGATCAGTTCGGGTGTCGCTACGAAGTGGTCGAAGGTACTCTCGACCAGCCGTGTGATACCTTCGACCGGCGGCAGCTCACGCAGATCTTCGTCCTGCTGCCGCTCGCGTAATCCGGCATAGATACCCTCAAGCACCGCGAGGTAAAGGGCGTCCTTGGAGCCGAAATAGTGATAGATCAGGTTCTTGTTGACGCCGGAATGAGTGGCGATGTGATCGACCCGCGCGCCGCTCAAGCCATAAGCGACGAATTCGTTGCGTGCCGCCTCCAGAATCCTGGCGCGGCTGGCTTCGGGATTGCGGGTACCCTTGCGTGCGAGCGCCTCAGCCACCATGACTTTCACCGTCACGAAGCCGGGCACGCGAGCTGCGAAGCCGCGCTGTCGCCGCCATGTCTAACTGACCCGAGGACGCCAGGACGACCGCATGCTGGTCGGTTGCGTAGGCTGGCGTGATCTTGCCGTCCAGCACATCCTCGACGCACCTGTTGCCGGATCGCGTGCCAGCGGATCGCCAAAACCGCCGGCTCCGGCCTGCTCGTGAATGATCAGCGTACCCTTGCCGATCCGGGTCGTGATCTTTCCCGGCAACGCGGTCCGCTCGTTGCCGACTTCCATGAAATTGCGCGACTTCCCGCCGGGCTCGCCACCGGAGAGACCGTAGGGCGCGAACCGCACCCGATCGGTGCGCATCTGCAAGAGCGCCTCGTCGGCGAGGATGCGATAACTCCGTCGAATGCCGACGCCACCGCGATAGCGCCCCGCGCCGCAACTGTCCGGTACGAAAGCGTAGTCCTCGATGCGCACGGGGTGCTCCGCCTCCATCACCTCGACCGGCATGTTCGATAGATTTTGTGACGCATTCGTCACAGCCTCGAGGCCATCCTTGTCCGGGCGACCGCCCCAGGCGCCGCAGATCATATCGACGATGATGAAAGGTTGCCGGTTCGGGCGCAAGCCGCTGATACAGATCACGCTATTGCCGCCCTCGCCCGCGGCCGGTACCTTCCCGGGCACGATCTGGGCCAGCGCGCCAAGCATGGTGTCGAACACACGATAGCCGGTCAGCGCCCGCGCCGCGCAAGGGCCCGGCATCACCGGATTCAGCACCGACGCCTCCGGCACCTTCACCTTGATGCAGCGAAATAGTCCGACATTGTTGGGCAAATCCTTTGCGAGCACACAGCGGACGCTGAGATAGGTCAGCGAATGGGTAAAGCTCAATGTCGAATTGAGAGCGCCCCGGACCTGCGGCGAGGAACCGGTGTAGTCGACCAGCAGCGTTCCGTCGCCGTTGACCGTGATCGCCACCTTGATCGGGATCGGTTGATCCGAGAAACCGTCGTCGTCGATGTAATCGACAAAGCGATAGGTTCCCTTCGGCCAGGTCTTGATCTCCTGGCGGGTCATCCGCTCCGCGTAATCGAGCAGCTCCTGCATGTAGGCGTCGACGTCGTCGGCGCCGTAACGCTGCATCAGCTTTTCCAGACCGCGCTTGCCGACCTGTGCCGCGGCAAACTGCGCCGAGAGGTCGCCCCAGACGCGGTCCGGCACCCGCACGTTGATCTTGATCAGCGCTTCCAGCGTCTTGTCGAGCACGCCGCGGTCGTAGAGTTTCAGCGGCGGGATGCGAAGGCCTTCCTGATAGATCTCGGTGGAGTCCGAGGCGTTCGAACCCGGCACCCGGCCGCCGACGTCGGTGTGATGGCAGATCACCACCGCAAAAGCACGGCGCACGCCGCCATGAAAGATCGGCACGAACATGAAGATGTCCGGCAGATGCATGCCACCGTGATAAGGATCGTTCATGATGACGACGTCGCCTTCGTGAAGATCGCCCTCGAACTTCGCCAGCACTGCAGCCATCGCTTCGGGTATGGCGCCGAGATGCTGGGCGATAGTCTTGGCCTGCGCCACCATCTGACCATCGCCCGCGCATAGCGCCGCGGAGAAATCCATGACGTCCTTGACGATCTCGGAGCGCGCGATACGCACCACGGTGTAGGCCATGTCGTCAGCGATCGAATCCAGACCGCTCTTGATCACCGCAAATGTGATGGGATCGACCTTCATGGCGCAAACTCCAGCACGATGCAGCCGATAGCGTCCTTGTGCACGCGCGCGTCCGGCGGAACCACGATCGTGGCATCGAATTCCTCGATAATCAGCGGACCCGGTCGCGGCCTGCTCGTCGACGGCCGCACGATCGACGATATCGACGGCGCGCGCCGGTTCGCCGCGCGCAAAGGAGATCTGCCGCGAGCCGGAGCCTGACGCTCCGGCGCGCGGGGCGATCTGCATGGCACGAAAATCGAGACGGTTCTCGCGCAGCCCCCTGCCCGCGACCCGAACCTTCATCAGCTCGATCGGCGTATGGTCACGATAGCCGTAGGTCTTGAGGTATTCCGCGATGAAGCGCTCGCGTATCTGGACAAAATCCTCGCCTTCGAAGGGAACGGTGAGTTCGGTCGCCTGGCCTTCGTGGCGCAGATCGGCCTCCCACAGGAACGCGGTGCGTTCGGCGCGATAGCCGTCGCCCGCGAGCTGTGCGGCAACCTGGGTTTGCAGCTGATGTTTGACGTCGCGGAGATCCTCAACCGTCATCAGATCGATCCGCTGGCCGACGGTTTTGAGACCGGTATGCTCGACATCGGAAGCGAGCATGCCAAGCGCGCTGAACACGCCGGACATCGGCGGCACCACGACGCGCGGAATCCCGAGCTGGCGGGCGAGATCCGGCGCATGCACCCCGCCGTTACCGCCAAACGCCATCAGCGTGAGATCGCGCGGATCGCGGCCCCGTTCGATGGTGACCGCGCGCACAGCGCGTGCCATCGCCGCGTTGGCGACCGCGCGGATGCCGTGAGCGGCATCGCTGAGCGGCAGGTCAAGCGGCTTGCCGACATGGTTGTGGATCGCGGCTTCGCTGAGCGACCTGTCGATCGGAAGTTTGCCGCCGGCGAGCGAGCTCGGATTGATGAAGCCGAGCACAACATTGGCGTCCGTCACCGTGGGGCGGTCGTTGCCGAGGCCATAGCAGGCCGGTCCCGGCACCGCGCCCGCCGATTGCGGGACCGACGACAAGCAACCCGCCCTGGTCGATCCCGGCCAGCGAGCCGCCGCCGGCGCCGACTTCGGCGATATCGATCGCGGGTACTTTCAGCATGTAGCCGCCCGCTTTGATGAAACGGCTCGACGTCGAGATACCATCGCGGAATTCATATTCCGACGTCATGCGTCGGCCGGCCGTCTTCGATGATGACGGCCTTTGCGGTGGTGCCGCCCATGTCGAACACGATGACGTCGCGATCGTTGCGGGCGATGCCGAGGCGCGCCGCGCCGACGACGCCGCCCGCCGGGCCCGGATGCCACCACCATGCACCGGCTTTTCGCAGGTCACATCGGCCGCCAACATGCCGCCGTTGGATGTCATGACCAGGATCGGCGCCTTGACGCCGATGCCGCGAAGGCCGACTTCGCAGACGCTGCAGGTAGTCGCGCATGGTCGCCAGCAGATAGGCGTTCACCACCGTGGTGCTGGTGCGCTCGTATTCCTTCATCTCCGGCAGCACGGCGCAGGAAGTCGTAACGAGGAGCCTTCGGGAAACGCGCGCGCAAGATGGCCTCCGCCTCGATGTTCATGGGCGGGATTGCGATAGCTGTTGATGAAGGCGATCGCGACCGCCTCGATGTCCTGCGCCGATCAGCGCTTCGCCGGCGGCCACGACGCTCGCCTCTGACAACGGCTCCACGACCGAGCCGTCGGCCGCCATGCGCTCGACCACCTCGAACCGATGGCGCCGCGGCACCAGCGGCTGCCGGCTTGTCCCAGGTGAGATCGAACATGTCCGGCATCCGGATGCGGCCGATCTCCAGCACGTCGCGAAAGCCGCGCGTTGTGATCAGGCCGGTACGCGCGCCCTTGCGTTGCAGGATGGTGTTGGAGCCGACGGTCGTCCCGTGCAGCACCTCCGCGACGGCGGCCGGATCGATTGAAAGCTCCGCAAGCAGCTGCGCCACCCCCTCGATCGACAGCGACGCTGGGATCGGCCGGCGTCGAGGAGATCTTGCTCTGATGGATCAAGCCGGTATCGGTCAGCAGCGCGATGTCCGTAAACGTGCCGCCGATATCGACCGCGATCCGAAAATGACCGATGCTGCTCATCTCTTCCTGGAAACCTGTATTGACTAACTGGTTAGTCAATCGTGGACCGTGCGAAGTGTCAAGCCGCAAACTCCGACCGCAACGGCCGACATGGCGATGCGCGCTGCCGATTTTAATGTGTCGGATCTGTTCCCGGCCAAAAGCCGACTGACCCGCGCCGGGCGGAAGCAAAACCAGCTCTTCGCTTCACCGGACCACGAAGCGCCGATCGGACGGATGGATGGATGCGATGTCGGCTCTACGATCTTACAAAATCGCAACCGCCCTCGTTGAGCGGCCGCCACGCCTGCTCCGGTGGGATAGTCTTGATCACGGTGTAATAGTCCCAGGCATATTTGGATTCTTCCGGTTTCTTGACCTGGAACAAATACATGTTGTGAAGCTTCCGGCCGTCGGCACGGATCGTCCCCTTGCCGAAAAGCGGATCATCGGTCGGGAGTTGCTTCATCTTCTCGACGACAACCTTGCCATCGGTCGAGACACCGTCGAGCGCGTCGACCGCCCGCAGGTAGTGCAGGGTCGCGCCGTAAACACCCGCCTGCAAGGCGGTCGGATACCGGTCGTTGTTGCGCGGAGCGAAGCGCTTGCTCCATGCGCGCGTCTCGTCATTCAGATCCCAATAAAACGCCTCGGTAAATTGCAGGCCCTGGGCAGTTTTCAAGCCCAGCGAATGAACGTCGCTAAGGTAAAGCACCATGGCAACCACGCGCTGACCACCGGCGCCTATTCCGAACTCGACCGATTGCTTGATCGAGTTGATGGTATCGCCGCCGGCGTTGATCAGTGCGACGACCTGCGCTTTCGAGGCCTGAGCCTGAAGCAGGAACGACGAAAAATCCTGGCTGTTGATCGGTGCGCGCACGCCGCCGACCACCGTGCCGCCCGATTTTTCCACCACGCGCCGAACGTCGCCCTCCATGGTATGGCCGAAGGCATAGTCGGCGGTCAGCGTGAACCAGGTCTTGCCGCCGGAGGCGAGCACGGCCGTCGCCGTGCCCGTCGACAGCGCATAGGTGTCATAGGTCCAGTGAACGATATTCGGCGAGCAGGATTTTCCAGTGAGGTCCGACGACGAGGCGCCCGAGATCAGGAACACCCGATTCTTCTGCTGGACGACACTGCGGGCAGCGAGCGCCACAGCCGAGTTCGGCGCGTCGATGACGACGTCGACGCCGACGGTATCTATCCACTCGCGGGTGATATTGGCGGCCACATCCGCCTTGTTCAGATGATCGCCGCTGATCACCTCGATCGGCCGGTTCATCTTGTGCGGCGAGGCCAGGAAATCCTCGACCGCCATTTTCGCAGCCAGCACCGAGCCCGGACCCGTGGCATCGGCATAAAGGCTCGACATGTCCGTCAAGACGCCAAGTTTGAGCGGCGCCGGCTGCTGCGCCCGCGCGGCGCTCACACCCAGAACCAGGACTATAATTGCCGACAACAACCGGTAACGCCCGGAGATCTTTATCTCGGTCATTTTTCTTCCCCCCTCTCGCCGCGGACTTGTTTTTGGCCGCTGACTTTTCCGGACGTTCACCTAGTGCCCACGTTCCGAAGTTCGTGCTCCATTGCGGCACCCACCGTCACGAACTTCGGAAAGTCATGGGCACTAGTATAAAATTATTGATTCTCGTACCGCTTCATCGATCTGAAATCCCTGATCGAATTCGCGGCTGGTGGTGCAGGGACTTCAGATCGGCGGTACTGGTGCCGAACAGCTCCCGGTGAAGCTTCGTTCGGTCAACCAGATCGCCGCCGCTCAGGCGCGGTATTCGGTCTTGCCGGTGCCACGATAGAGCACGCGTAACTGCTCCTCTGTCACCGCTTTGTGGAAAGCGAGCGCCCCCGGCTCGAGATCGCTCTTTGGGACGTATTCGGGTTCAAAGTGACGGTAATCGTCGCTGCCCCGCACCAGCGTCGCCCAATCCTTCTGGCCAACCGCCTGCTTCAGATGTGTCGGGATATAGCGGATCGCGAGCCCGATACGCCGATCTTCGGATCGGTTCGGCTCCGAACCATGGAACAGCAACACGTGGTGAAGCGAGGCCTGGCCGGGCTTTAGCTCGACAAAGACCGCATCCTTCTCATCGACCTTGACCGCGATCTCCTGGCCCCGCGTCAGGAGATTGTTGTTGTCGAAAGTGTCTTCGTGCTCGACCTGCTTGAGATGGGTGCCCGGGACGAATTTCATGCAGCCGGACACTTTGTTGGCCGGTGACATCGCAACCCACGCGGTGACGACATCGGAAGAACTGAGCCCCCAATAGGTCGCATCCTGATGCCAGGAGACAAAGCCGGGATCGCCCGCTTCCTTGATGAAGAAGCTGGTGTTCCAGCACAAGATGTTCGGCCCGATCACGTCCTCCACCGCATCCAATATTTTGGGATGCCGGATCATGTCGTTGATCCAGCTGAAGAGCACGTGGCTACGGTGACGCATCTCTCCCTTGATGGGGCCGCCGGTCTGCGCCTCATAAGTTTCGAGCTTGCCGCGAAACTCCGCGACCTCCGCTTCGCTCAGAACATTGACCGGAAAATGATAGCCCTTTTGGCGGTAACCGGAGATATCTCGCTCGGTCAGCACTTTTGTCATTGGTTTCCTCCGCAATATTTGTCGTCTTTTCGGCATTGCTTGCGAGGCACGCCGCGACATTTACCCGGAGCGTGGCTGCCGCTGTTCGGTCTGTCAAGAAGTTACAAGGCGCGCCGCATCGGCATGATCGCAGCTAAGCCATGCATCGCCGGCTCCTGCTCGGACCTTCCTCAAAAACCAACGACCAGCACGGTCGTAATGGTCGTCAACAGCATAATTCGCGGCAGATCGCCGGGAACGGTATTGAGGAGCAATTAGTAACAAAGCGTCCCAAGCGTCGCGGTGCATGGGAAACACATCCGCGGTTTTCTTTTCCCGCTCGATCGCGGCCGGGAGTTCGGCAGAGGCGATGCCCCTCAACGCCAAACTTCTTATTGCCTATAACTTATCGCTATGTTTTATTGTTATAATTGCAAAAGATGCCGGCTCGCATGGAGACCGTTATGCCAAGTCCCACCGAAACCGAACCGGCGGTTACGCCAACCAACGTTCATCCCAGCACCTGCTGGGAATGCGGAACGCTTTGCGGTTCGCTTTTGACGACTGAAAAAGGCATCGTCACCAAGATCTCCCCAAATCCGGCCCATCCGGCATCGAAAGGCGCTTTTTGCGTGAAAGGCATCCGCGGCGCCAAGGAGTGGACCTATCAGGACGGCCGGCTTCGCACGCCACTGCGCCGGATCGGGGCGCGGGGGGAAGGCCGTTTCGAAGCAGTGGGTTGGGACGAAGCGATCAGTGAAGTCGCAGATCGATTGGCCGAAGTCCGGCGCCGATATGGTGCGACAGCGATTGCGGGAGCGACCAACGGGGCATTCTTCAGCCGCGGGCTGATGATGGCGCTACTGATGCGCTCGATCGGCTCGCCCAACTGGATGATCAACCAGGATTTGTGTGGCGGCTGCCGTGCCGTTGCGGACAAGATGACTGGCCTGAACGTCGTCGGGGGTGAGGATATCGACGCGACGTCCTGCGCACTGATCGTCGGCCGCAACCCTTCGGTTGCCGACCCCATCCAGTGGATGGCGTTAAAGCGAGCGAAAGCCAGGGGTGCGCGGATCATCGTGATCGATCCATTCCGTACATCGGCGGCCGATATCGCTGACCTTTGGCTTCGTCCTCGGCCGGGAACGGATGGCGCCATTGCGCTTGCGATGGCGCATGTCCTCATCGCGGAAGGACTTTACGACAAGTCATTCGTCGAACGATGGTGCCACGGCTTCGAGCGCTTCGCCCGACATGTGCGAGAACTCACCCCGGCATGGGCCGAGGCGCAAAGCGGTGTGCCGGCGGAGGACATCAGAGCCGCAGCGCAGAACTATGCCCAAGGGCCGGCCTGTTTCATTTCCGGGCACGGCATCGACGGGTCGAGCGCCGGGGTGCAAACGTTCCGTGCCTTTTTTGCGCTGGTGGCCATCAGCGGCAATGCTGATCGCGTCGGCGGCAATCGCCGCGGCAAAAAACCGCAAGGCTTCCAGACCACGTTTGACGTGCTGTTCGACCCGAATTACCGGCTGCCGCCGGAGATCGAGGCATTGCGGATCGGGGCAAAAGACTTTCCGCTCTGGTCGGGTCCAATGGGCTTCCAGATGGCCTGTCACAACCCTTCCGTGATTACCGCGATGCTCACTGCCCAGCCCTATCCGGTGCGCGCGCTCTATGCCAGTGGCGCCAACATCCTGCTGACCTATCCTGACGTCGAGCGCACCATAGCGGCTTTAAAGTCACTCGACTTTGTCGTTGTCGGCTCGCAATACATGACGCCTACCGCGGCATGGGCCGACATCATACTGCCGAAGACCACCACGCTCGAAGAGGAAGAGGTCAGCATTCATCAGGGGGCACCTTGCGTGACTTACACCGCGCCGGCTTCGGTGCGTCAGGACGAACAGAAAAGCGACCAGGAAATCGCGGCCCTTTTGATAGCCGAACTGGCCAAGCGCCAGGCGATATATCGCGATTATCTACCCTGGAAGACCCAGCGTGAATTCGTCGAATACTGCCTGTCCAGAACATCGATTGACCTCGCTGAGCTCAGGCGCGTTGGATATGCGACATTTCCATTCGACCAGGGCGACTTGTCCCGGCAAGTGATCGCGACTCCTTCGGGAAAATTTGAGCTGTATTCGCAGGTGATGGAGCAGGCTGGCGTCGAGCCGCTGCCGACGTTCGAGTTGCCGTCTAATCAGCGCGAGCACAAGGACGTCATCGAGGAGTTCCCGCTGGTTCTGCAAACCGGCCTTCGCGAAAAAAGCTATCACCATTCCCGCTTTCGCGAGCAGGCTTGGGCCCGCAAGGTGTCGCCTGATCCGATCGTTTACATCCATCCTGAGACCGCCGAACAACACGGGGTCAAAGAGGGTGACTGGATCAAAGTCACGACGCCGCGCGCCACTGGTACTTGCAGCCTTAAAGCACGGGTAACGAGCGATACCCTGCCCGGCGTGCTCACGACCGGAATGGGCTGGTGGCTCCCGGAAACGGCCGGGCCAGAGTTCGGCGTTCGTACCGTCAATATCAGCGCCGCAATGTCCTATTCTGGACCCTGGGACGGATCGAGTGGCTCGGCTGACACCGGGGGGATCGCATGTCGCATTCTCTCGGTTACGTCCGAGTTTGAGGTCGCGTGATCAGGACGACGACATCTGCTCGCAAGAGGTTGAGCCAAAGCATGCCCCTTTCACAGGCGCGCAAAAGATCAAATGCTCTGAAGACTTCGGCAGATCCACTCGATGGAGTTTATACGATCGGTCGGCCCGAGCTCTTAGTGAAGGGAGACGACAAAGCGTTCCGCGAGTTCGTATCGAATCTTTTCGCGGCGGCCGATATCGTCTGGCGCGCCCGCGGCAGGCTGAGCAAAAAATTTGGCATGACGGCCAACCAATACGCGGTCTTGCTCGCAGTGCGTCGCTTCCGCGACGGAACGAGCGTCCGGCAGTTGGCCGATCACCTGAAAATGGCTGCCGCAAACGTTACAAAAGAAGTGAACAGCCTGGCTACACGACAATTGCTCGCGAAAACGACCGATGCCAGGGATAGCCGCGCGCTCTCAATCACATTGACGCCGAAGGCATTTCGGTTGCTTCGGGCGCTGCTTCCGATTTCCAAGGAAATCAACGACATTCAATACCAGGGAATGACCGCTGAAGATATGCGCACGATATCCAGTGCTTGCGCACGGATCATCGATACGGAAGATCAAATCCTGCGGCTGATCGCCAAAATCGATCTGTCGATGTAGCTAAAGCGGACGAGCCGCGCAGCCAAGGCTGACGAAGGGTCAAGGTGCTGCCGAAATACACCAGGCGCACGACATGACGGGTGATGACCGGGGCCAAGAAGCACCGCGCATCACGAACAAAAGGCGGACAAGCGCCCAATGGGCTTTATCAAGAATTAACGCACTACCGATGAATGCCGCGCAGCATGTCGCGTCTTGTCTTCGGAACTATCGAATGAGCGGCGCACAGCGCTATCGAGATCCGAGACCTCGTGCTGATCAAAAGCAAAATATCACGGACCAACTGAGACGGAGAGAATTCTCCGTCTCCACTCCCGATACCTATTTGAGAAGTGATCTGTCGATGACGCTGTCGGGATTGAGCTTGCTTTCGGGATAGTCCTGCGAAGCAGCTACCCATTTCCAGGTCTCCGTGACCAGCGCCGGATCGAAATTACCAAAGCCTGTTTTCTTGGAAATCTCGTTGTCGACAAGCGGCCTCATCGCTTCGAGCTCCACGGTATTTGTCACCGCATCGGTATCGGTCGCGAGCTCGTGGACGTCCTTGCCGGCCTGGTCCGAATGAGCCAGCGCGAATTCGACGCTTTTCTTGAACGCGCGCACGAACTTCTTGGCGACCTCGGGGCGTTCCTTGATGATCTTGTCCGAAGCGAGCAGCGACCAGTTGTAGCCGGACAATCCGAAATTGGACCAGGGAATCGTCTTCAGCTTGGCGCCGGACTCTTCAGCCAGCTTTGAATATAACGGCACGCTGGTCACCCAGGAGATCACCGCATCGACCTTGCCGGTCGCCAGCATCGGACCGAGCGCGTTATTATCGACCTTCAGAAATTTCACATTGTCAGGATTGAGCTGATTTCGCTTGGCCATCAACGGCCAGACCTGGTTCGAGCCTGAGAATGTCGCGGTCGCCAGTGATTTCTGATCGAGGTCCTTGATCGATTCGATACCCGATCCAACGCGGGTTACGATCGCGTCCGGCGACTTGCTATAGATGGCGAGCACAGCCTTCGCCGGAAGCCCTGGGCTGTTGGCCGCGGCGTTCATCAAGGAACTGAGCGATGCCGCCCCGAAATCGTCGGTGCCGGCAGCGACGCGCGCCACCGCGTCCGATCCACCCCGGCCGATTTCAACGGTGACGTCGAGGCCCTCCTCTTTGAAGTACCCTTGCTTGATGCCGACATACGCAAAGCCGATATAACCGGCCGGGAACCAGTCGAGGACGTACTTGACTTTCTCGTCCGCCTTTACCGACACGCATGAGAGTGCGAGAAGCACCGCTATCGAGGCAGATTTCTTGAGAATGTGCACCGCCAGCTCCTTTCGATTAAGCCACTGTCGGACATATCCTAGCCAGCCAATCGATCAGAGCGGGAACAGATAATGACGACGTAGGTTCTGGATTTCTGATCCAGCCGGCGCGCCGATTTTGACAGTGTAACGTTCCACCACTGTGCGCGATTTCGGTCATTAGCTTCGAAGATATTCAGCAGGCATTGAAGCAAATGCAAAATCCGCCGCTGGTTCAGATTTTGTGAAGCTGGAAGGCAGCAAATTTGATTGCAGTCGACCGGCCGCTGGCGGACATTGCAAACATGAATAGTCGTTCTCCCGGCGCCGGCATCATCGCATCCGCTCCTGAATCGATGCAAGCGGAGCCCGCATCGCCAGAAGTGGCGGAGACGACGCCTTGGCTGACAGGACCGGCGGCGGTCGATCTCAAACACGTCACCCATACGTTTCGCTCGCTTGACCGATCAACCGTCACGGCACTTTCGGAGGTTGACCTTGAGGTGCGCCGCACCGAATTCGTCTCGATCATCGGCCCCTCGGGCTGCGGCAAGTCAACCATCCTGCGGCTGATCTCGGGCCTGCTGAAGCCATCCTCTGGAGCCGTGAGCGTGTTCGGGTTGCCGGTTACCGAACCGCGTGACGACATCGCGCTGGTATTTCAGCGCCCGACGCTTTTGCCCTGGCTCAACGTCGTCGACAACGTCACTTTTCCCGAGAAGCACAAGACGGGCCGGGTGTCGAAAGAGACCTCGGCAGGTGCGCTCGAAATATTGGAAATGGTCGGATTGCAGGATTTTCTGCGCAAGCGCCCCTCCGAGCTGTCCGGCGGGATGCAGCAGCGGGTGGCGATCGCCCGCGCCTTGCTGCAGGATCCAGATATTCTTCTAATGGACGAGCCGTTCTCAGCGCTCGACGCACTGACACGAGACGAACTATCGGTTGAGCTCCTCGATATCCTGGTTAGACGGCCCAAGACGGTGGTATTTGTGACGCACTCAATCCCGGAAGCCCTGCTGCTTTCCGACCGCATCGTCGTGATGAGTCCCCGACCAGGCAAAGTCACGGAAAGCATCGCGGTTCCGCTGCCGCGTCCGCGCGGGCTTGATTCGATGCTGGATCCCCTGTTCAGCGAAATGGCCAGCGAGATCCGATCCAAGGTCTTCACCCGCGCAAGGCACTGACATGCTCCTCTCCCGATTGTCTCCCGTTCTTGCGCTCCTCGGCGCCGTAGTTGCTTGGGAAACGATCTGCGTGGTGTTTGCGGTACCCTCTTTCATCCTGCCCCGTCCCACCCAGATCATCGCCGCCGCTCAGGAAGTGCCGCTTCGCACCTGGCTTGAGAATATCGCCGCCACGCTTCAGATCGTATTGACGGGATTTTGCATTTCCTTTGCGATCGCGATTCCGCTCGCGATGGTGCTGGTCAACTCGCGGCAGCTCTCCAACACCGTCGTTCCGCTTCTCGTCATCATCCAGTCGACGCCAATCGTGGCGATCGCACCGATACTGGTGGTCACGCTTGGAGCGGGCGTTTCGCCGCGTGTGGTGATCACCTGTCTGATCACGTTCTTTCCGCTGGTCATATCGACCGCGACCGGCCTGCGCTCGGCGCCCGCCGAATTAATCGAACTCTCCGAGTCGCTTCGCGCTCCCCGGTTTCGCCAATTCACACAGATTCGGCTGCCTTATGCGGCGCCGCATATCCTTGGCGCCACCAAGGTTGCCGTGACGTTGGCGGTGATCGGCGCCGTGGTGGCCGAATTCGTCGCAGCCGACAAGGGCCTTGGCTACATGATCGTGAACTACACGGCCGTCTTCAAGCTCGGCCGCGCGTTCTGCGCATTATTGATCCTGCTGTGCATTTCTCTGACGCTCTACCAGCTCGTCGTGCTGGTTGAACGCACCTTCTTTTCCTGGAGCCTGCCCAGCCGGAACTGACTTCTCATTGCGCATAGCCGTTGAGATTGGCCTGGCGAACAATGCGGACGGCCTGATCGACAAAATCGTCGCTGACCTTTGAAGGCCGCCTGCGATAGGGGCGAACCGCGACCAGGTTCGACGGTCGCGTGTGCCCCGCCAACGATCGGTAGACAATGTTGCGGCGTTCGGGAATGCAGAAGTTGAGAAGCGAATAACCGAAGCCGTTGGCGACCAGGCTTCGAACCATTTCGGCCGACGGCGCCTTTAACGCGATGTTCGGCTGGACCCCGAGGTCACCGAAGATAGACAGGAAATAGTCGCGTGTCTTCGGGATATCGAGCAGGATGAAGGGCTCGTCCGCGAGCGCCGCGAGGGAGATCCCCTGGTTTGCCGCTAACGGATGCGACTCCTGCAGCACACACTGGGCCGGCGCGCCTTGCAACAGCGTCGTGTGCAAATTTGGCGAAATCTCGAAATCGAGAACGAAGATCACATCGAGCCCGCCATCCTCAAGTTTCTGCATCAGACCGCCGTGCACATCGGTCTGCCAGGTAACCTCGGTCTGTGGAAAGCGGGCGCGAAAACTTTTGACCAGTGGCGGCACGATGTTCGGAGCGATATCGCCGAGACACCCCACCGCGATCCGGTTTCGAAACCGTCGCGCCCTGCTGGATCGGACCGACTCGATTTCCTTGACGCGCCCGATGATGTCACGCGCCTCCAGCAGCAGGTGGTGTCCCGCCTCCGTCAGCGTCAAGCCGCGGGCGTGGCGGCGCACGAATAACTGCTCTCCCAGGATATGCTCGATGCTCGATATCGCGCCGGAGATCGCCGGCGGCGATACATTCAGCTGTTCGGCTGCGCGCAGCGCACTCTCGTTTTCGGCTGCGGCGGAAAAATACACGAGGTGTCGAAGCGTCAACCGCGGGATTCCGGTTTCCCGCTCGGCTTCGGATGCGCCTACAAGATCAGCGCCGAAAGCTTGCCCGAACGACTGGACCATGTTTCCCATCGCAACATCCTTGCTGAGCGTGCATTTGCCAGGCATTGCTAAGCAAATCCCATGCCATGCCTTTGATTTGGCGCCTGATTTCCTATCGTATTCAGAAAAACTTACCCAACGAGGCAATAATCCCGATTTGCTTGCACCGGCTTGACGCATCTACTCTCCCGCATGATGGCCAATTTTGCCGCGGGTCCGGAGAGCTAGTGCCGCCGATCTGAAGTCCCTGCACCGCAAGCGCGGCAAGTTCGATCAGGGACTTCAGATCGATAAAGCGGTACTAGAAACAATTGAGTTTGCCAGTGCCCATCACTTTCCGAAGTTCGTGAAGGTGGGTGCTGCGATGGAGCACGAACTTCGGGAAGTGGGCACTAGAGTGACGTCTGACGTCTCGAATTTGCAATTGCGGAACCCCTGGTCCTGGTATCCGGTGGTCGCATCCGCGGATTTGAGTCCTGGAACCGTGCTGCCCGTTACCCTGAACGGAGAAAAGCTTGCGGTCTGGCGGTCCAGCAAAGGCAAGGTCAACGCCTGGCACGATCGATGTCCACATCGCGGCATGCGACTGTCATTTGGCGCGGTCAACGGCGAAACGTTGATTTGCCCCTATCACGGCTGGACCTTTGGCGACGATGCCCGTTGCGTACGCATCCCTGCTCATCCCAACGTCGTCCCTTCGCGCGCGGCAAGGGCGCGCCTGCTTCCGGTTGCCGAAGTCGACGGCCACGTATGGATCTGCTCGGGTGAGCCCGCCCGGAGCGAGCCCGACGCCAGTTCCACCTACACTCCCGTGCGAACGCTGCATTTGCAACTCAGCATGGAGGACGCCACTGTCGCCTTCCTCACGCTTCCCTGTGCCGCAGGCGTCAAAATTCAGCCGCCCGAACATGTCGAATGGTCGACGTCGAACGCCGGCGCGGTCGTTACTCGCTCGGAAACCCTCACCGCAAGCTTCACGCCGCCCTCTTCGGTTTTCTGCGAAGCCACCACCGAGACTGGCAAAAGCAAGTATCTCATTCGCATCCAGCCGACCGATCCCGGTGGTTGCGCCGTGCAAGCCAGCATCATGACAGGCGGCGATGCCGTCGCCTTCAACCGGGCGCTGGTCGCCTTTCGCGCCGAGATCGCGCAAGACAAGATCAGGTCCTGGCTGCTATCGGCGTTTTCGAAATTTGAAGCCGCAGTCCCGGTTTTGGTCGATGGACTAACGCAAGGAGAAGCCCCTTGACGCGCACGAACGATCAAGTCGCCCTCGACGAATGGTATGCCGTCGCCTATACGGCCGAGATCCCCAAGGGCAGCTCCGAAACAACGACCTTGCTCGGCCAGAATTTGACCATCCACCGCGGGTGGGATGGTGCGTTTCAATGTGCGTTGTCCGACGGTGCGAGCGAGACGCCACCGCTCTTGAAAGAGCGATATGGATTTTGTGGGTATCGCTCGGCCGGCCGGGCCACGATATCGTTGATATCCCGGAATTCGAACACAGCGGACGCAGGTTCATTCATCGCGGACGGATCGGCGTTCCGTCGTCCGGACAGCGCGTGATCGAGAATTTCTTCGACCTCTCGCACTTCAGCTTCGTGCACACCGGCACGCTCGGCGGCTACGACTCGGCGGAAGTGCCAAAATATTCCGTTGAATATCGTGAGAACGACCGGGAGCTCTGGGCGGTCGGTTGCAGCTTCGTCCAACCCAAGGCTTCAGCGGCCGCCGGCGGAGCCAGTACGATCTATTACGACTACCGCATTCCCTCGCCTTTCATCTCCATCATCTACAAGGACTCGCTGGTCAAGGTCGGCAAGAAGGATCTGATTGGTCTGTTCGTGCAGCCGCACGACGAAGAAAGCTGCACCGTGCACTCTTTTGCGCTCGTGCACGATGAGCAGAACAACGCCACACATATTCTGCACTTCTATCACGAAATATTCGCCCAGGACCGCTCGATCCTTCTGCATCAGCGGCCGAAGAAACTGCCGGTGCATCCCCGTCGAGAGATTCCGACGATCTCCGATGCGAGCTCGATAGCCTACCGCCGCTGGCTCGATCGTTCCGGGCTGCAATTCGGCCTCGATCGTACGTCGAACTAGCACGCCCTCATGATCCGTCTATACGACTACATTCTATCGGCTGATTGCTATAAGGTCCGGCTGTTTTGCGCGCTGCTCGGCGTCAGCTACACGCCGGTCAAAGTCAACGTGCATCCCGGACGTGAGCATCTCTCCGCGGAATTCGCCCGGATCAATCCCCGGCAAAGCATTCCGGTCCTGGAAGACGGCGAGCACCGTATCTGCGACACCAACGCCATTTTGCTCCATCTGGCGCGGCGACACGATCCATCCGGTCGCTGGCTGCCGAAAGATGACGTTACCTTTGACCACGTCATGGAATGGCTGGGTTTTGCCGCCAAGGAACTCGACCTGCTGCAAACGCTGCGGATGCGATCAATTACCGCGGCCGGCGAACCGTTGCCCGAAGAGCTGGCAACGGCTCATGCCCATCTGACCATCATCGAGGACCACCTCGCCGAAGGTGAGCTGACTGGACGGCCATGGCTCGCCGGCCGCACACCGACCATCGCCGATATCGCGGTTTTTCCTCCAACCGCGCTCGCTGCCGATGGTGGAGTGGCGCTCGACCGCTATCCCGCGCTGTGGCGCTGGCTCGACCGCGTCAAACGCCTCGACGGCTTCGTTGTCATGCCCGGCGTATTTCCAAACCTAGTGTCCCGGTTCTGACATTCGTATCCTATCGCAGCGGCCACTTTTACGAATGTCAGAACCAAAGGGACACTGGCAACCATATGATTCTAGTGTGGCTTTGACTCTGACGTTCCTTCTAAGAACTCGTGGCGGCCCTGAAAGGAACGTCAGTGTCGCCACACTAGCCGGCGCCGTATAAAGAAACAGCGGCCTGCTCGCTTGCTAGTGCGAGGTCGGGCCGAGTGCCCACTTTCCGAAGTTCGGGCTCCATCGCAGCACCCACCTTCGCGAACTATGGAAGCGGTCAGGCAGCTATCGACCCAAGGCCGTCACTGCCAGATCATTTGATTTTTCCGGAAGACAGCCATAAGCACGGGACAGGAATTGAGAGAAGAGTTTGAGCCTGGTGGAAGATTATCGTCCCGTCGCCCTTGTCACTGGTTCAACATCTGGAATTGGCGAATCCGTTGCCCGGAGGTTCGTGCAGGAAGGGTATAATGTTATCCTTCATTCTCGTAATTCCGAGGATAAAGGTCGGTCTCTTGCGGCCGAGCTTAAATTTGCCAGCTATATTCAAGCCGACTTAGCCCGAGAAAGCGACCGCAGACGTCTCATACATGATGCTGTTGGCTTATGGGGGCGGTTGGACGTGCTGGTGAACAATGCTGGTCTGAGCGGTGTGATACCCCACGCCGATCTGCGTGCAGCTACTTCGGAGATTTGGCACGCACTGTACGAAGTGAATATGGTGGCGCCCTTTCACCTAATAGCTGAAGCTGAGACCGCGCTCCGCAACGCGGCGCAGCATGGAAGAACCGCTTGTATCGTAAACATTAGCTCTCACGCCGGAGTTCGGCCAAAAGGGGCCTCAATTCCGTATGCAGCCACCAAGGCGGCGCTCAACCACGTGACACGGCTACTTGCATTGTCACTGGCGCCAGCCATCAGGGTAAATGCCGTTGCGCCTGGCCTTGTCGACACACCGCTAACAGCCGACTGGACAGCAGCCCAAGAGTTATGGAGAACGCGCGCGCCGATGCAACGGCCGGCCAGCCCGGAAGACATTGCGCAAGCAGTTATGATGCTCGTGCAATCGGATTATTTGACGGGCGAGATTTTGCTCTCCGATGGTGGGCTCAACCTCACGTGACCGAAACCGACAAGATTGAGCATCCTGGAAACACTCAAAATGCCGGCCCTCGAACAATCACGCTACATGGTCCACCGCTGGTCGGAACCACATCCGCCTTCGGAGTATCCACGCTGTAAGCCGACAGGCAACTTCCACCCATCTTGGTCATTCCCGGTTTATGGGTTCACGACCTAGTACCGCTTTATCGATCTGAAGTCCGTTATAGAACTCGCCGTTTGCGGTGCAGGGACTTCAGATCGGCGGCACGAGCAGCCTCGCGTCAAATTCCAGCGGCTCCGCCGCGACCCGGGCCGCAACGGCGGCATAGGATTTTGTCAGCATCTCGGCGGCAATGCGCACGCCGGCAAGATCGGTCTCCATCGCTTCCCGGATTCGATCGATGTCACGACAGAGCGATGCCTCGTCGACCGTACGGCATTTTCCGTCCATCACCACGAACCGGCCGGCCGCCATCACATGAATCACGCCGCGTCCGGTCTCGCCGTAGACGAGTTGGCGGATGGCGCTGTTGAGCGGGCGCCATGCAGGGCCCGTCGCGTCGATAAACGTCAGATTGGCGCGGTAGCCCGGCGCGATGCGACCAACCTTTCCTTCCAAGCCGAGTAGTTTCGCACCACCGGTGGTCGCGGCCCGAAATGCAGCCGCAGCAGCCGTCTCCTCACCCGCGGGCGATTGCATGGCCCATAGCAACGCAAACGCCTTCATCGCCTGAAAGATGTTCTGCGCATCGCTTGCGCTGCTGTTGTCACAGCCAAGCCCCGTCACCACGCCGGCATCATGGTATCGGCGAATCGGCGCGAAACCGTTCATCAGCTTGAGATTAGTCACGGGATTGGCGGAAAGCCCGATGCCCTCTTGCGCCAACTCATCGATTTCGCGACCGGTAATCCAGACGCCGTGGGCAATCGTGAGGTGCGGTGTCGCAACACCGAGGCGTGCCAGCCGGCGCACTGCCGAGCCCATCTCGCTTGCAAGCGTGCGCCGGGCCAGCACGGCTTCGGCCCGCGTCTCGTAGAGATGCATATAGAGGCGCATTCCGGTCTCGGCGGCGTATCTCGCGGTCCACTGCAAGAATTCATCGGAGCAGATTTGCGGCTGCACCGGGCCAAGCGCCCAGGAGACGCCGGGCGCTGAAATATTTGCGAAGATCGATGTGAGTTTTTCAACGATCGGCCTGAAATCGCTCCGGTCACCCAGAAGATCGATTTCGTCCGCGGCAAAGCAATCCTCGGCAAAGGGAACGCCAGCTCGACCCGCGAGGTCGCTGTATTGAGGCGCGACCAGCGCCTCGATGCCGGCTTCGGAATAGGCACCGGCGACGGCAGCGGCATGATCCGGTTCGAAGTCGACGATCGTCACCATGTCCTGAATCGTGGTGATACCGTTGACGAGACATTCGACCGCATGCGCCCGCGTTCTGACCGCGATCTCCTCGGTCGGACGTGGCGGCCAGTGGAACGGGAACGCGACCGTGCCCCAGGTTTCAAGCGTCATCTGCTCGAACAGTCCCCGCAACAGCGTATCGTGCGAATGGCAATGCGCGTTGACGAAGCCCGGCGTCACGATCAATCCGCGCGCGTCGAAGGTCCTTGCCACCTGCCCGCGGCTCCGCGCCTCGTCGCCGACGGCGACAATAACCTTGTCCTCGACCAGGATATCCTGCGCAGCCGGGCGATGCAGCTCACCCCTGGGATCGAGCACCAAGGCTCCCAAAATCAAAACCGGTCCCTGGTGCCGCCAGATATCAGGGTCGGCCACAGGCACTTCGATCATGTTTCCGATCTGGGGTTGGGGTCCATGTAGCGCGCCAGTTCTTCCGGCGTTGCGGTCGTCAGGCCCGCAAGGCCGAAAGCATCCAGATAAATCCGCCGCTCGGTGGCGAGATCCTCAATGCACAGGCGCGGATCGTTACCATTGGTATCGACGGTCAACCGCACCTGCGCAAACTCGTTAGCAATGATCCACTCGCCTTCCATGTGTCTCGTCATTTGCGGTCCCTAGATCAGGAAGGGCGTGGATTCCAGCACCTCGCCATTCTTCAAGAGATTCACCTTTTTCCGGCGGATCGACCAGGGCGTGCGAACGGTCGAGAGCGAAAACTCACAATAGGCGGTATGGATGGTCTGTTTCTTGCGGGCGAGTTCGACGAGCAGCATCATGCAGCTGATTTCGAGCGCCTGGGCCGGCTCGTCTTCGGAAAGAATTCGGACATTGGAGATCAGCCGATGCACGCGCGAGGCCGGGTCTTGGGCGAATGCAAAGCCCGACCGTAGGCGCTTCACCCGAATAGCCATTTGGGCCTTGTCGTCGTGAATAATCGAGACGTGACGGCTGGGATCGATATCGTCGTGGCCCGCAGGCACCCAATAGAGTGCATCGTCCGCAAACAGGTCCATCCATTCCTCGAACTGCCGGTTGTCCAGCAGCCGGGCTTCCATATACAAAAAATCCTCGACAGCGCTTCTTGGCGTAGGCATCGATCACTCCGCGGCACGCAGCGTCGACGAAGCTGCGGCCATCATGTGGCGCTTCCAGTTCTGGTACATGCCACGATGCTGCGTCTCGTCGGACATGCCACCCGTCATGTATCCGCCCTTCATGCTTTCGCGATCCAGCCCTCGTGCAAACACCAGCCACTCCACCGCGCCGCTCTGCAGTCCTTCCTGCGTACGCTCGAAAATCTCGAGGTCATCGGTGAAGAAGGTGCCGGCCGCACCGAACTCCAGCTCCTGGTCGCGCATGCGCTTGAGGTTAACTTCCTCGGGCACGCCGGAAAGACGGACCACATTCGTGTAGATCTCGGTGCGGTCAACGGCGATGGGACGCACCGTCCGGATCTGGCTCCGCAGCACGATGAGGTTCGGGAAGATCACCAGGTTGAAGCCGCCGGAAAGGCTGGCGTCCGCAGGCATCGGTCCCCAGTCAGTGTGGTCGGTCACGCCATGTCCGTCCATGGCGATGACGCAACCAGCCCCCTGGCGATAGATCTTCATCGCTTCCGGCGAGACTGCGCTCAAGTGCAACGCGCCGACGTGATAAGGATCGACGCCGTTTTCCAGCTGGTATTTCCAGTTGCCGTTGTAGCCGGCCTTTTGCGTTCCTTCGAACAGCTCGATCTTGCGCGACGCCGATACCGCCGCATAGGCATCCAGGAATTTCGTGACACCGCCGAGATACTCTTCGAGCGATGGCCCCTCCTGGGTCATGCATCCAAAGATAAAGCCCTGATACTCGGCGACACGCGCCACTTTCGCCAGTCCAAGCTTTTCCCGATCAAAGGTCTGCCCGTAGCCTTGCGGCATCGGCACGCCGATCAACTTGCCCGAATTGTCGTAGGTCCAGGAATGATAGGGACAGCGAAAATGCTGACTGTTTCCGAGTTCGTGCTGGCAGACGATCGGGCCGCGGTGCCGGCAGCGGTTGATCAACAGTGTGATGCTGCCGTCGGTTAGCCGCGAAACGATCACCGGGTTGCGGCCGATGAAGGTGGTCTTGTAATCGCCGGCCTCCGGAATTTCGGCGGCGTGACCGACATAGACCCAGCATTTGTTGAAGATGTATTCCATCTCGAGATCGAAAATCTTGGGGTCGGTGTAGACCGAACGATGGATCAGATCATTCTGAACGAGTTGATCGATATTCGGGATCATCTTCCCACTCCGTCATTGTTTTTGGCGAACATGGCGCCGATGAACGCCGCGACATCCGTCTCGTTCTCGATATTCAAGACACGCTCGGCAATCTGGTCGGTACGAGCGATCAGGTCAGGATGACCTGAAAATGCGGCGTTTTGCCTGAACTTGGCGATGGCTTGCTCGCGCGATAGCGGGCGCTCCGGATGCCCGAGCGGCACCTCGACAGTTTTGCGAAGTGTCGAACCGTTCGACATGACGAACTCGACAGTCGCCTGTTCCAGTCCGTCGGTCTTCGAGAGGGCCGGCGAGAATTCATAATCGATGCGGGAAGCAATACTGCTAGTGGCGGCTTGCGTCCTGCCCGCTTCCTGAAAGTCCGAAAGATCGACCGCGCCGTTCGCAACGGCCTTGGCGACCACAAAAGGAATGCTGTTCATGGCGGCCGATGCGCTCGGCGGATGCCGCCGGAGCTCGATCGGCTCGCACATAGCGCGGCCCCAACTACCAACGTGGAGTACAATCCTTTGGATGTCCTCGACCGGCATTCCAAGCCCACGCTTCAGCAGAATCGCGGCTTCCGCAAAGGAATGCGCCGCCAGCGTTCCCGGCGCCGATTTGAAGCACCGGTTCAAGGAGTAGAATTCCGAGCCGAGTTCCTGTGTCAACGCGGCTACGTCGAACCGCCCGCCATAAAGCGCGGCAAACAGACCGGCCTGACCGGTCAGTGCATCGCCCTCGGCGGTGATGCCCGCGGCGGCCATCATGGCGCATTGGAGTCCACCCTGATTACTCAGGCCCGCGTAAAGTATCTTGCCCATGCTTCGGGTCGCATGCACCACCATTTCCTCCGTCCCCGCCGCATGCATCAGCGCAAGACCGAGCGCGCTCCGGCTTGCGGACAGATCAAGACGCATCAATCGCGCGCACGCCAGCGCCGCGCTGAAATAACCGAATATCTGGCTGGACAGCAGCGACGGCAAATCGCTGCCGAAGAATGGTGCGATGGCGCGGGTGAGACGGGCCTGTAACTCGCAACCGACCACCATCGCCGTCAAGAAGTCGCGGCCGGTGATCTTGTTTTGGCTGTCCTCCGCAAGCGCCGCCAGCGCGGGGACGACGTGTACCGAAACGTGAATTTGTGGAAACGGAATGATGTCGTCGTAATCAAGACCGCGAGCGTGCGTGGCATTCACCAACGCCGCCAATCCCGGCGCGCATCGTTCACCTGTCGCCCAAAAGGTCGAGTGGCCACCGCTGCCTGCACCGAACGCATAGCCGCGAATTTCCTTTGCACCTTCCGCAAAATGCGAGCCGACAATCGCATCACCGAATATGTCGAGGATAGCGAGCTTATTTTGCTCCCGGACTTCTTGTGGAAGCTCTGCAAAATCGAGCGATGTTGCGAAGTCACAGAGCCGGTCGCCGGCACCCTTGTCCTGAGATTTGATCGTGGAATCCAGCACGAGCACTCGCGGCCCTTCTCCAGGCGGACGATCTGTCTGCCAGCTCCGCGATTAGAGGGCCGCCACCGGGGGTATCGCAATTATTATCGGCTCACCCCTGCTTCAGTTTTCCTGATCCTACCGGAACCTCCCGGCCTCTGGACGGCCCCGTGCGTCAAAAAACCTGATCTTGCTGCCAAGCCATCCTTGTTTAGTCTCCAATGCGCGCGTGTTTCCTTCAGGCAGCGAGGAGTTGGACCATGACTATCCCGGCGACATTCCTAGGCATCGATCACGTCGTGCTTCGTGTGACCGATATGGAGCGGACAGTCGGCTTCTATAAGGACGTGCTCGGGCTGCGAGTTGAGCGCATCTTTGAACGAATTGGACTTTACCAGATACGCTGCGGCAGCAACCTGATCGATCTGGTCGCAATGACGCCGGGTGAAACCTTGCCGCCCGCCGCCGCGCGCGGCATCGAGCATCTTTGCTTAAGCGTGGAGGCTGACCTCGACGAACTCGTCGCGCATGTCGAGCGCAAGGGAAGCCCGGTCTTCAGAGGGCCAATGGAAGTATATGGGGCCCGGGGTTTCGGCACCTCGATCTACATTCACGATCCTGATGGCTACGAGATCGAGCTTAAAGTGCAGTATGCCCGCAACCCCGTGCATTTTTCACCGCCGGCGCGCTAATTCATGACCTCGCGCCGTATCGCGCTCCATGACGGTACCCTGCAGATGCACTGCGTGACCTGGGGCTCCCCCTCGGCGCCGCCGATCGTGATGCTGCACGGCTTGCGGGCCTATGGGCAGTGGTTTGAGGAATTCGCCGAAGCAGTGGCCGCCGACTTTTACCTGATCGCACCCGATCAACGCGGCCGCGGCTCAACGGATTGGGCAAAGGACGGCCGCTACGATACGGACGCGTATGTAGCCGACTTGTTACAACTTGCCGACAACTGGCCGCTACAGCGATTAGCGATCATCGGCCATTCCATGGGCGGCACCAATGCGATCAACTTCGCTGCGCGCCATCCCGAACGGGTCTCAGCGCTGGTGATTATCGACAGCGCGCCCGAACTGAACCCGGTTGGTCTCTCGCGTATCGCCCGTGAAACCTCGGCCATGCCGCCATCGTTCGCTTCCAGGCCCGAAGCGCGGGCCTATCTTCGCGCACTGCACGCCCGCGCCTCCGAGCGAAGCATCGATACGCGCCTGACGTGGGCGCTCGCGGACCGGGATGGCCGCCTCGTCTGGCGGCTCGATCCTGCCATTTTTCCGCTGAAGCCGGATCCGCCGGAGCGATCATGGGCTGCGTTGGCGGCAATCGAATGTCCGACCCTTATCGTCCGCGCCGGCGACTCTGATCTTGTCACGACCGAATGCGCTGACCGTATGGTTCAAGCCCTGAAACAAGGCGAAGGCGCCAGCGTTCCGAACGCCGGTCACATGGTCCTGGAAGACAATCCAGGGGAATTCACCGAAGTGGCGAAGCCATTCCTGAAGAAGCACCTGTCTTAAAAACGTCAGCCATTTGTGAGCCGCTCAAAGCTACCCCGACAATCGATGTCGAGATATCCGCTTTGGACTGGAACACTGCCTTCCCCGAAATGACGCGTGTCCTAACGAACCGGGGCCGTCCAATCACGCGAAGACTCTGGACTATCCTTGACCGCCTTGGTCCCAAGAGCGGATATTAATTTGCAGATATTATTTGCGGATATCGGTTTACGGAACGACGACGTTCGTCAAGAGCCGGCGAGAGACGTCGGTCGTGCGCGATCACCTCTGCTTCGGCCGGCAATGAAGTCAGACGAGCTTATTTTTCGAGAGCGAAAATCGATGTCGAGCTGTCAACATAATGGCGACGCAACATACCTGGACGTCGAATATCTTGTTTCCGCTCCGGGCGGTGGCGGCGTCAGCCGAAACACCCGCATCGAATTCTCTGGCGGATCTGTCGCTTCGGTCGGTCCCGGGGTCACACAAGCCGCCAAGGGACTGTTGGCGATGCCGGCGCTGGTGGATGCGCACGATCACGTCCGGGGGCTACATCATCTTGCCTTCGGCGCCCGCGACCAAACTTTCGAGATTTGGCGCGCGGCGCTATACGCTCAGCCGCCGCTTGACCTCTATTGCAATTGCGCGTTGGCGTTCGGCCGCCTGGCCCAGGCCGGGGTCGGGTCGGTGATGCACGTTTATTCCTCGATCGACGCCGATCGAATGGCGGAAGACGCCGAGATCATCTGTCGGGCGGCTGGCGATGTGGGAGTCCGGCTCGCTTTAGTGGTGCCACTGCGCGATAGGCAAACGCTGGGCTATGCAGATGATGAAGCGCTGCTCGCGTTGCACGATCCACGCGATCGCGATTTCATTCGCAAGACCTGGCTGTATCCGTTTCCGTCACCGGAGACCTATATGCAACAGGTTTCTGACATAGCACGGCGCGTTGAGGGGCCGATGGTATCCGTACAGTACGGCCCAAATAGCCCGCAAGCCTGTTCGGACGCGCTCCTGCAACGAATTGCCGAAGCTTCTGAGCGCGACGGTCGCCGTGTCACAACGCACCTGTTGGAGACGTCGATCCAGCGCCGCTGGGCAGATGCAAATTATCCGCAAGGCTTTGTTCGCCACCTGGCCGATCTGGGACTTATCAGTCCGCGATTTGCTGGCGCCCACGGCGTGTGGCTGACGCGCGGCGAAATCGACTTGATCGCGGACAAAGGTGCGCAGATCGTGATCAATGCCAGCTCGAACCTGCGGTTGCGCTCAGGCATCGCCCCGGTGGCGGACTACATAAAGGCCGGCATGACGTTTTCGTTCGGCATCAATTCATTCTCCATCGACGATGATGAGGACGCGTTTCGTGAATTGCGTTTAGGTCACTGGCTGTTCTCGCAGGACAATAGTCCGGCGCCCTTGACAAGAGAATTGCTGTTTGCGGGCTGGCATCGCAACGGATACCTTGCGGTCAATAACCGCAACGGTTATGGCGAAATTTCCATTGGCGCTCCGGCCGACGTTGTCGTCCTGGACTTCGACGCGATGGCGTATGATCTAATCGAGGGAATGGCTGAGCCCATCGAGGTGATGCTAACGCGCGCAACAACACGTCACGTAAAGGGTCTGTTTGTAGCCGGCCGCGAGATCGTCCGTGATGGCAAGGTCCTTGGCGTGGACCTCGACGCGATCGAAGCCGAGGTGGTCAAGATGGCGCGGGCGCAAGGTGATCGCATGAGATACCTAAAGCCGGTTTTGGAACGATCGCAGCATACGCTAAGGACGTTCTACGATCGGTTGTGAAGCGGTCAATACCCAAAAAAGCAGAGGGAATGGCCGTTGCGCTGAGTGGGACACTGCTGCATTCTGGCGGCCGCACAATTCTTTCAATGCCTAGTTGGGTTACGACCTGCCGGGAAACCTTGCGCCGGACTTACCGTGAAATCGCCGAAGACCGCACCACCCCCCCATAACGCGACCGAGGAGCGCCCGCGCGCGATTGGAGCGAAGGGCCGTAAGCAGATCGTGCGCGGCAACTTGCACGACGAAGTCGCATCAGTCCTCCGCGATATGATCATGCAGGACGAGCTTCCTCCGGGGACGCGGATTCCGGAGAACGACTTATGCGCGCAGCTCGGCATTTCGCGCACACCCTTGCGGGAGGCCATTCGGGTCCTGGCCTCGGAGGGGCTGGTGAAGCCGCTGCCGCGACGCGGTGCCATTGTGGCGACGCCGGATCCGGACGAAATTCAGGGGCTGTTTTACGCGATCGGAGCGCTTGAATCTTTTGCCGCCCGTTTGGCCTGCGTCAACCTCACGTCTGCTGAGATCGATGCTATCCTCAAACTACACAATCGGCTTGTCCACTTGCACAGCCACGACAAGGGCAACAAGGAGTACTTCCGCGTCAATCTGGCCATTCATCAGGCGATCGTGCGCGGCGCCGGAAATAAATTCCTCTCCGAACTTCACGAATCGCTCAGCGTGCGGATTCTTCGAGCGCGATTTTTCGTCAACATGCCGCAGGCGGCATGGAACCGCGCGATCAAGGAACATGAGCAGATCGCCGCAGCGATCAAGAAGCGGGATGCATCGCGGCTGTCCGAA
The DNA here is from genome assembly GCA_963748805.1 of uncultured Alphaproteobacteria bacterium. Classification (GTDB taxonomy): domain Bacteria; phylum Pseudomonadota; class Alphaproteobacteria; order Rhizobiales; family Xanthobacteraceae; genus Bradyrhizobium. The sequence continues at coordinate 53,099 of CAVVLH010000019.1, forward strand.
CTGCTGGTGCAGCACATGGCCGGCTCGTGGCGGGACTACGACCTGACGCTCAACCGTTCGGGCTTTGCGCAGTCCTTCATGAGCAGGTAGGCGCACCGAAGCCCGCGTTGTCGCGCAGGCATCGAATATTGAAGGCCCTGCCTCTCAGCGGATCGGAGAAAATGGCGCGGGAACGAGGATACGCGACTCCATCTCGACGATGATGTCCGGCGACTGCTCCAGGAAGGCAAGCCAGTCAGCATCGGCAAAAAGCGCCGTGCGGCGTTTTTCGCGCTCGGCCAGGCTGTCGTATCCCCACAGGTGCACGATCTTGTTCAACTGGCCGATCTCGGTATGAAAATAACCGATCAGGTTGCCCAAAATACGCTTCTGAATCTCGAGCCCGCGCGGGTTGTAGTCCTTGTAGTACTGATGAACCGTGCCTGGTTTGACGGTGTAGGTGCGTTCTTCAACGATCATTTTGCGATTCCTTTGTTGTTTCTTCGCAATTCCCGCGCTGGACGGTGTCTGACGTTAAACCATGACATCGCCGCCGGCGGGACACAGCGTCTGCCCGGTGAAGAAGTCCGAATCCTTGGTAGCCAGGAACATCGCGGTGGAAGCAACGTCCTCGACCTCGCCGACACGGCCAAGCGGATAGGCTCCGACGATTTCGTCGCGCACATTGTCAGGCATGAAATTGTAGAGGTCGGTGCGTATGATCGCGGGGCAAATCGAGTTGACGTTGATGCCCTGTTTGCCGACTTCCCGCGCCAGAGGCCCGGGTAAATCCGATCATTCCAGCCTTTGCCGCCGAAAGATGAGTGAAATCGGCACCGCCGATAACACCGAAAGTTCCTGTAACGTTGATGACCTTGCCGCTCTTTTGCTTGATCATGTGGGGAATCACGAACCGCGTGCACAGAAACATGCCGCGCATATGGGTCCGGATCATTTGATCCCAGGTATCGATCGACATCTCGGCGAGCGGCACGGAATTCAACAGGCCGGCATTATTGACCAGAATGTCGATCTTTCCGAATTTGGCCAGACCGCTATCGACCATCGCCTGAACGGCATGCTCGTCGCCGACATCGGCTTTCACCGCGATCGCGTCGCTGCCGAGGGACTTGATATGCGCAACCACGGCATCGGCGGCGGCGGCGTCCTTGACGTAATTCACCACCACTTTGGCGCCTTCGCTGGCAAAGCTTTCGGCTATGCCACGGCCCAAACCACGGCTGCCACCGGTAACCAACGCAACTTTTCCAGCAAGACGCTTTGTCATAATCAAGTTACTCCCCTGATGAGATGGCAGATCTGGTACGATTCCAAAGGCCGTTGCCGACCGACGAGAAGAAATGATCGATCATTGTATTGAAGGCGTCGGGCTCTTCAAGATTGGGTAGATGGCCGGTGCGCGGCATGATGCTCAGCGCGCAGTTGGGCAGCGTCCTCTTAAGAAAAAGATTGGGCTCGAGGCACGGCGCGTCTTCATCGCCAATCACGAGAAGCGCGGGTTTGTCGATGCTTTTCAGTTTCGGCTCCAGTTGCCACAGCGATGGCCGGCGAGCGAGGACGCCACGCAACGTCATTGCCATCCCTTTTGCCGAATGCGCCGTCAATTGCCGCTTGAATTCGGACCAGGCTTGCGGGTCTTTAGCGCGCAGCAATTGTGCGTAGCCGCTGTTGGCGAGCTCGGCTGCGTAGGCATCCATGCCAACGGCGTCGGCATGGTCCGCTTCAAGGTTCATCGCGGTGAAGTAAGCGTTCTGTTCCGACGGCTGCGAACCGTAGCCACAGCCGGCCACCACGAGCGCACGCACAATTTCCGGATTTTGCATGGCGACATGCAGGGCCGCGAAACCGCCCATCGAAAGTCCGACAAAATAAGCGCTCTCGATGCCGAGCGCGGCCAGCACATCGACTGTGTCATCGGCGGCGCGCGACTGAGCGTAGCTGCCGATCAATTCCGGCACCTGTGACGGCGGATAGCCCCGGGCATTGTAGCAAATGCAGCGGTAACGGTCGCTCAATGCCTCGACCTGTTTCTCCCAGCTGAGAAGGTCGCCGGAAAATTCATGCAGAAAGACGATTGGATCGCCTTTGCCAACGGCAGAAACGGCCAGCGAAACCCCGTCGTTCGCCTTTACCTCAATGAGCGCAGCATTTTTCATGACATCAGGTCGCGCAACTTTTGGGTGGGCCACCTTCACGATAGACTATTGCATAAAAAATTAAAAGTACGTAGTGTTCGGGCATGATCGGAAAATTGGGTGCGAAGGCTGGTTTTGCCGTCGCGGCTTATTCAGCAGCTCACCTGGCGAATCCATGCAATCCGAGACCGCGTCAAACGAGAGAGCCGTCGATGTCCGTTGCTCGGTGCGTGCTTGAGATGCGGCAGGTGGCGTAGAACGTATCAGGACATCAGATGCTCCCAAATTCGATAGAGTTGGTTGACCGTCACCTCGCCCAGAACGTTTCGGTCGATATCACGCAGCAGATGGTGCGTATCGACAGCACCAACGGCAAGGAAGCCGACCTTGGAAACAGGCTGGCCGCGCAACTCGAATTGATCGGGGTTGGGCGCGTGTGGGTCGAGGAAGTTTTCGACGGCCGGGTCAATACGTTCTGGGAAATCGACAGCGGCAGGCCAGGTCCGCATTTATTGTTCACCGGCCATCTCGACACCAAGCCGGTGTGCGAGGGCTGGACCCGCGACCCGTTCGATGCTGCGATCGAGCAGAGCCGCCTGTTCGGACACGGCGTGATGGATATGAAGGCCGGTCTCGGCTGCCAGATCGGCGCAATGAAGACCTTGATCGATGCCGGGATGACGTTTAACGGCAAGATCACCTTCTGCGCCGTTTGCGACCACATGGGCGACCAAACCGGCGCTATCGACCTCTTCAAACGTCACAAGTTCGACTATTGCATCCTCGGTGAGCTGACCGACATGCAGATCTACGTGGCCCACCGTGGCCGGTACTATTTCGACATTTCGACGATCGGACGTTCGGCGCATACCTGCCACAAGTATCGCGCCGTCAATGCAATCGAGAAGATGCTCCCGGTTGCGGAAGAGCTTTCCAAGCTGAAATACTTTCCGAAAATATCCGATGAATTGAAAGAACTGGTCGGGCCCGAATTGTTCACCGCCGTCGGCCGAATTTACGGCGGCCTGTTTCCGGGTGGCCCGTCGATGATCCCCGATCGTTGCACCATCCGGGTCGACACCCGGCCACAGCCGGGAGTTCCGTTGGAAGAGGTTCGGGCGCTTCTGGATGGCGCGATCGAAAAGGCCAAAGCGCGCGATCCGGATATACGAGTCGAGGTCGTGGTCGCGGATGTCAAAAACTCGTTCATGGTGCCGACCAATGCCAAGGTCGTCACTTGCCTGCGCGAAGCGTGGGAGACGGTGATGGGTCAACCGGCGCAATTTCGGGGCGGCTCGTGGCTTGCGGACACGGCAAGCGTCGGTCACCTCTGCGAAACGGTGATTTTCGGACCTGGCGGCGATCCCGTTTACCAGCCCGATGAATCGCTGGCTCTCAGCGACATGGAAGCGGCCACGCGCATCAATACGCTCACCGCATTGAAGCTGCTGGCGTAAGGGCTTTTGCCGGGCTCTCACCGGATCCGCTTGCCGACGCAATTATTCCGGCTGTCGGTTTGACGGAACCGCTCGCCCGGCATCACGCACGGGCGCGTTCCTTGATCGACGTTTCGTCTCGAACAAATTTGAAGACATCAGCAGCTCATTGATTTCAGTTGCATCGATAACAGCGAACCCGAGCCTGAGGAATGGATTCTCTTCATCTGCTTAAATCGTCGGCAGCCCAAGGGCAGTCTATGTGCAATCCCTAGTGCGCTTGTATCGCTGCATTTTCTTTCAGTTTGAATACTGTATAATTTATCTGTAAAAGGGGTTCAGGGTGAGGGAATCCGGGTACGCCGTCATGAGCGAGTTCTGCGCGTCGCCCTTTCGCGAAACATTCGCCAGCTTGGCAATTGAAATCGCGCTGTATCGTCGCGGCGATCGTTGCCTGCCACTTGGCCCGGAATTTGCTTTGTCTAGGCGATAGAGATTGCATCAACTCCTGTGAGCGGGTCGGCGCCGATGCGTGAAAATGCAAATTCGAACCCGAACCTTCGGCAAGTTCCCGCGACCGCCAAGATCGAATTCCGAAACGTGATGAAGACGTTCGGCTCCGGCGCCAAACGCATGCTTGCGCTCAATGGAATCAATCTGACGATCGAGGACGGCGAATTTGTCTCGATCCTCGGTGAAAGCGGTTGCGGCAAGACGACCCTGCTACGCATTGCCGCCGGCTTGATCCCTCCGAGCAGCGGCAGCGTATTGATGGACGGTGTCGCGGTGAACAAACCCGGACGGGACATGGGCTTTGTTTTTCAGCAATCGGTTCTGCTGGAATGGCGAACCATTCTCGAGAACATCTTGCTGCCGGTCGAAATATTCAAACTTGACGCGAAAGCCTACCGCCAGAAGGCCCTCGATCTTCTGAATATGCTGGGCCTGGCCGGCTTCGAGAGCCACTATCCCATTCAGCTTTCCGGCGGCATGCAGCAGCGTGTGTCGATAGCGCGTGCCTTGATCATGTCGCCGACGGTCTTGTTGATGGACGAGCCGTTCGGAGCGCTCGATGCGATCACCCGCGAGCAGATGAACAGCGAACTGCTGCGAATCTGGAGCCTCAGCAAAACAACGGCGGTATTCATCACCCACGATATCGGGGAAGCCGTGTTCTTGTCCGACCGGGTTGTGCTGCTCGGCAGCCGGCCCGGCCGGGTCAAGGAGGTGTTCGACATCCCGCTGCCGCGTCCGCGCACCCCCGAGCACCGATACGATGCCCGCTTCATTCGTCTGTGCCGCGACATGAAACACGCGATGACAGCTTAGGGGGACCGGATGACCGCAGCGGAAATCGCGCCTGTAGAAATCGACCCCGCCGACCGTCCGGTCTGGTACGCGACGCGATTGGGTCAGGCGTTGCTGACGATTGCAATCTTTGCGGCCATCATCCTGATCTGGGATCTCTATGTTCGACTGTTGGGACTTTCAGCGCTCGTGCTGCCAACACCTTATCAGGTGTGGCTATCGCTGGTCGAAAACACCCTAAGCGGCCGGCTGATCGACCACATGTGGGTCACCTTGAGCGAAGTCCTGCTCGGCTTCCTGTTGGGAAGCGTCGTCGGCGTTGCGCTCGGTATGCTAACGGCACAGAGCCCGCTGATGCGGATAATTATCGGGCCTTACATTCTTGCGTCGCAGGCCATGCCGAAGCTTGCGTTGGCGCCAATCATCGTAATCTGGCTCGGATTTGGGATTGCGCCGAAGGTTGTGATCACCGCGCTGATCTGCTTCTTTCCCCTGCTCGAAAATACCATCATTGGCCTGACCTCGACCGACCCGCATCAAGTCGAGCTTTTCCAGGTCCTGACCGCGAGCCGCTGGCAGTCATTCATCAAACTAAGGGTGCCGAATGCGTTGCCGGTTATTTTTGCCGGCCTTCGCGTCGCGATCACGTTGGCCGTCGTCGGTGCCGTGGTCGGCGAATATGTCGGCGCCAATCGCGGCCTCGGCGCGCTGGTCATCGCCGCGCAGGGCAGTTTCGATACGCCACTGATGTTCGCCATCTTCGTCTATCTGACCGTCGTTGGCATCGTCCTCTACAAACTGATGGAACTACTCGAACACACGGCCTTCTCGTGGAGACACATCAAGCGCGGCGACTAGAGCAAACAGTAGCCTCCGGTTCTCTCGGACGGCTTTCAACAGAGCGGAGCAACCCATGACCACCAGATCCGAAAAAATCGCAAACAGGTTAGATCGGCGCCAGCTGTTGCTGGGGACGGCGCTTGCCGCCGCAACGACTGTGGCCGCGCCGTGGGTTCAGAAAGCCGGTGCGGCTGAACTCGAGAAATTCAAGCTGTGCTCGTGGTCGCCGCGGCTGGCGGAGGAAGGAAATATTTTTGTTTCCGAGGAGAAGGGTTATTTCAAGGACGAAGGCCTCGAAATCGAGTGGATTCCAGGCGCGGGCTCGGGCGTGGCGCTCACCAATATGATTGCGGGCAGCGGGGATATCGCATTTGTCGGCCCCGAGGCGCTGTATCTGGCAACGGATAAGGGTAGCAAACTGAAGGCCATCTACGATCTCTACCCGAACAATGCCTTCAATGTATTCGCGCTGAAGAACAAGCAGATCATCACGCCCTACGATCTCAAGGGCAAGAAGATCGGCGTCATCAGCATGGGCAGCGGCACCCGCTATAATCTCGCAACGATTCTCGCCTTGCACGGCATGACCGAGCGGGACGTCGAACTGGTTGCGCTTGGGCTGAATGCGGCTCCGGCCATCACCGAAGGCAAGGTCGATGCGATGGCCTCGACCGATACGATCCTGTATGGCATGCAAGCGAGCGGCCTCGGCGCGGTGGACGTGCTTTGGGCGCGTGACTATCTCAACTCGTCGACCGATCTTTTCGTGATTGAAGAGAAGAACTACGAGCCCAAGAAGGATTTCTACACCCGCTTCTTGCGCGGCTACCGCAAGGGAATGGAATATACCATCAAGAATCCCCAGGAAGCGGCCGAGATCACGGCAAAGGTCGCGATCGACGGCAAGGATCCAGTGAAGGTCATGGGAAGCCTGAAGCTTCGGATCCTGACATCGCAAAATGCCGTGACACGCGAGCATGGTCTGGGATGGATCGACACCGGCCCGCTGAAGGCATGCGCAAAAATTTACAAGGATGCCGGCTTCATCAACAATGATGTCGATGTCGCTGCGCTCGTGACGAACGATCTGGTGATGAAGCTTTGAGTTTGCCTGCTTCCGATCAGTCTGCTCGATTTCGAGGCCTTCGTTGTCCATGAAAAAGAAAATTCACTTAGGCTACGACTTATCTTGGACTCACCTCGACGGACGCTGGCGCAGTACCGGATCCTGGAGCCATGTGAATTTTCCAGACATCCGATTCTACGAAGAGATCGCGCAGATCGCAGAACGCGGGCTGCTGGACTTCATCTTTTTCGGCGATGGCGCCGGAATTCCCAATACTTGGGAAGGGTCCATCGAGCCCGCGGTGAAATGGGGTATTGGGTGGCCACGTCAGGACATGAGCCCCTTCATTGCCGCAATGTCGCGGATGACTCAACATATCGGATTTGGATTAACATATTCGTCTACGTTTATGCATCCGTTCTACGTTGCGCGGCTGCTTAACTCGCTCGATCATGTCACCGGCGGCCGAATGGCGTTCAACGTCATCACATCGACACGCAGAGCCGATGCCGCAAATTATGGCTTCGACGAACTCATGGAGCACGCCGAACGCTACGATCGCATGGATGAGTTTATCAACGTATGTAAGGCCCTTTGGTCAAGCGTGGCGCCTGACGCGTTCAAATGGGACCGCGAGAGCGGGCTGGTCGCCGATCCCAGCAAAGTCAAGGCAATCCACCATACCGGCAAGTTTTTCAAGGTAGAGGGCCCCCTCGCCTGCGTGCCGTCACCGCAAGGGCGACCAGTGATCGTCCAGGCCGGCGCATCACCACGCGGCATCAAGACATCCGCTCACGTCGCCGATTATGTTTTTGCGCTTAGTTCGGGTCTTGAACGCCAAGTCAAGCATCGCAATGAGCTGGATAAAGCCTTGGTCGCCGAAGGTCGCGATCCGAAGACGGTTGGCGTGTTTTGGGATGTGGTACTGATCGTCGAAGAAACCGAGCAGGAGGCTCGGCGCAGGTATGAAAGGCTTCTCCACGCCATTCCCGTTGAAGGAATCGGGGCCTTCTTGTCGCACCAGATCGGATTCGATCTTTCAAAACTTCCGGAGCGCTTCACAATCGAGGAGATTAACGCGCAGATAACGGCGTCCAATGCTTCTCCCGTCGGCTTCATGCACATCACGCGGGCGCTGGACCCAAGGCGCGAAATGTCCCGCGCCGAATTCTATGAGCAGATGACACACCATACTGCATCATATGATCAGGTCGTCTACGGTACTCCCAAGAAGATTGCCGACTATCTCGAGGAGATTTTCGTCGCAACGGGCGAAAATGGTGGCTTCATGATCGCGCACCCGCCTGCCACGCCGCGCGATTTGCTCAATGTCGTGGATTTCCTGGTACCAGAACTGCAACGGCGTGGACGTTTTCGTACGAAATATACCGGTCAAACGCTTGCGGAGAATTTGAGGGGGTGAGCTTTTATCTCACCTCGGCACGGTCCTGACGAAAATCTGGACTCCTGCCCAACCCAGGTTGAATTGCGATATTGAAGGAGCGGATCGTTGTCCTCGATCCCCGAAACGCGGTCGGTTGGGAATGGTTGCAGCGCGAGGCGCACATCTCAAAGAAAGAACACGGCATTTGGCTCGCCGGCTTCATGCACGGTGATCTCGGCTACTTCGACCTGGAGTAGAAAACCTTAAAACCCCTCGACAGCCCGTTCGGCACGAGGTTGTCACCTATGTCTCAGGCGCGGGGTGTTACCTATGAGTCCGGGCCGGACATTGAAAAGGCTGGAGCGGGTGAAGGGAATCGAACCCTCGTATTCAGCTTGGAAGGCTGCTGCTCTACCATTGAGCTACACCCGCGACAGGACGATCCCCTAACACGCCCCGCGCCGAGCCTCAACCTCCCTCCGCGGGGAACAAAATCGCACGCAAAACCCGCCGCCCTTAACAAATAGCGATCGGCCGCCTATAGTGTGGTTTCCATCAACAACGAAAGGAGGTGATCCAGTGTCTTATACCAAGCGCTGTCACCTCGCTGGGATCGCCCGCTAAGCATCTGCTTGGCATCAGGGCGCTCCTGGCGCCTGGACCAGCGAGTTTCAAGAACGGGGCGCGACGGATCACCTCCGCCGCGCCCTTTGCTTAAGTGCGAATGCAAGAACTTCACAAAAGGAGAGCATGCTCCGGGCACGGCCTCGTTCCGGCCTGACACCGTCGCCGCAATAGACAACGATGAGCCGAACATACTCATCTGACGAGCGGGCATTCGCTTTCCGACAACGGACGGAAGGCCTGATCGGCGGGCAGCGTCGCCAGCACCTTGTAATAGTCCCAGGGATATTTCGATTCCGCAGGGGTCTTGACCTGAACCAGAAGCATGTCGTGCGCCATGCGCCCGTCCTTGCGAATGGTCCCTCCCCTTGAGAAGAAATCATCGACCGGCATTTCGCGCATCTTGGCGAGAACCGCCTGGGTATCGCTCGTGCCGGCGGCCTTTACCGCTTTCAGATAGTGCGACACGGCCGAGTAGACGCCGGCATGCGTCATGGTCGGCATCGCTTTTCGACGTTCGAAAAACCGCTTCGACCAGGCGCGCGTATCGTCGTTCAGATCCCAGTAGAAGCCTTCGATGTAGGTCAACCCCTGGGCCATCGGCAGGCCCATGCTGTGAATGTCGGAAATATAGACCAGCGGCGCCACGATCACGTGGTCCTTCGTCAGGCCAAACTCCTGGGCCTGTTTCACCGAGTTGATGGTGTCGGAACCGGCATTGGCGAACGCGATCACCTTCGCGTTCGACGCCTGGGCTTGCAGCAGGAACGAGCTGAAATCGGGATTGTTCAGGGGATGACGGACGCTGCCGACTACGGTGCCGCCCAGCGCGGTGATCGCTTTTGACGCCTCGGCCTGAAGCGAAATGCCGAGCGCATAGTCGACCGTGAGAAAGAACCAGCTCTTGTCACCCTTCGCCACCAGCGCTTTCGCAAGGCCCGCGGCATTGGAATAGGCGTCGTAAACCCACTGGATGCCGTTGGGAGAACATTGCTTGCCGGTGAGTTCGGTCGTTGCGGCCGTGGCATAGAGCGCGATCTTGTTCTTCTCTTTCACCAGCGCCTGCACGGCGAGGGCTACGCCTGAATTCGGCATGTCGGTAATGACGTCGACGCCATCGACATCGATCCAGTGCCGAACGATGGAGGTCGCGACATCCGTCTTGTGCTGATGGTCGGCAGAAACGAGTTCGATCGGCTGGTTGCCGATCTTGTTTCCGGCATCCTCAATCGCCATTCGCGCCGCCTCGACGGAGCCAAGCCCCGCCTGGTCGGCATAGGGTCCCGACATGTCGCTGAGAACACCGATCTTGATCGGCCGATCCAGCGTTTGGGCCTGGACCGCGATCGTTCCAAACAGAACGCCGCACGTCAAAATAGCGAGAGCCTTGATTTGCTTCTTCTGATTTTTCATCAAACACCTTCCATTGAAATCACGACGTCACATCAATCCGCTTTTGGAAGCCCGACTACAGCCTCGATCTCCACTTTCATTTCAGGCAACGCAAGCCGGCTGACCTCGATCAGGGTGCTGGCGGGCCTCGCCGATCCGAAGAACTCCTGCCGCACCGGATTGATCGCGGCGCGATCGTTGATATCGGTCAAAAATACCGTCACCTTGAGCACGTCGGCCATGGTGGCCCCGGCCGCGTCGAGCACGAGCTTCAGATTGACAAGGATCTGGCGGGTTTGAGCTGCGGCATCCGCGCCACCGACCAGTTTGCCTTCACCGTCGTGGGCTGTCAGCCCGGAGACGAACAGGATGTCGCCAAACCGCACCGCGTCCGTATAGTGGCTGAGCGGCGCGGCAAGTCCTTCGACTTTGAACTCCTGGCGCTTGGTGTGATTGGAACCGGACATGAGTTTCTCCCCGCTCTGCAAGCTGCAAAACTCGTTCCATCGGCGAGCTTGGTTGTCTAGTACCGCCGATCTGAAGTCCCTGCACCACAAGCCGCGAATTCGATCAGGGACTTCAGATCGGTGAAGCGGTACTGGAATCAATAAGTTTACTAGTGCCCATGACTTTCCGAAGTTCGTGACGGTGGGTGCCGCAATGGAGCACGAACTTCGGAAAGTGGGCACTAGCCACTGTCGCGCAGCACCAGTTCGAACCCGAGGTCGACGCACCGCTCGCCGCCGCGCTCCAACGTCAGCGTGGCCGCCGTGCGGCCAATGCTGTGTCCGTGCACGCTGATGGTGCTCAGGCTAGGCGAGATGAGTTGGCCCATTTCGAGATTGCCAAGGCCGATGACCGCGACCGGCTGTGCCGCTGCGGGTCCATGACGCAGCAGGCCGGCCTTGCGCAGCCCGGCCATGAAGCCGATGGCATAGGCGTCATTAGCGGCGAAGACGGCATCAACTCCCGGCAGGTGTACATTTGCCGCCACACTGCCGGGGGCATTGCGATCGAGGATCAGCCGGCGAGGCTCGGCCATTCCCTGCGCCAGCGCCTCTTCCCTGAAACCGAGCCAGCGACGGGCGCCACGCGGATCATCACCGCCGATGAAAGCAAGATGTTGTCGCCCCTGCGCGATCAGGTGCCTTGCAACGGCGACGCCCGCCTTGAAGTTGTCGAAGCCTGCGACCGCATCGATCGGTGTTGCAGGCAAATCCCAGGTCTCGACAACCGGAATTCGTGCGTTGCGGAGCAGCCGCGCTCCTTCTTCCGTCGCCGGCGATCCCACCATGATAATCGCTTCCGGCCGCCGCGACAGCAGCGCCGCCAGCATGCGGTCCTCGCGTTCGTCATCGTAACGCGACTGCGCGAGGATCACTGAAAAGCCTGCGGGCTCGAGCGTGTCCGACAACCCCTGAACCGTGTCGGCAAAGATCGAATTGGCGATCGTCGGCACCAGCACGCCGACGGAATTGGTGCGGGCGCTCGCGAGCGAGCCGGCAACCAGATTGGGGACGTAACCCAGTTCGCGCATCGCGCGCTCGACCCTGGCGCGCGTTTCCGGCGCAACCTGCCCGGGGAGCCGCACCACCCGGCTCACGGTGATCGAGGAGACGCCTGCGAGCCTGGCGACGGCCGAAAGCGTCGGGGCAACTTCGGGGCTTTCCCGGATATCAGGCGGAGATTCCTGGTTCATGGCCGTAAATGCACGAATTTGACTTGCCCGGCTACAATGACAGCGCTACCATTTCATTATGTTAGCGCTAACATACCTAGAAATGACGGAGGAGGACAGATGATTCCTGAGAGCATGGTGCAAGTCTATGAGCGGGACGGCGTGATTATCGTGCCGGAAGTGCTCGATTCCAACACCCTTCAAGGGGTGCGCAATGTGATCGCCGAACTTGTGGCCGGCGCCGCCGATGTGACCGAGCACACCGATGTCTATGACCTCGAGCCCGGGCACACCCCCGAGATTCCGCGTGTACGCCGCATCAAGAGCCCCCACAGGGTTCATCCGATCTTTGACGAGATCGTGCGCAGCCAGCCGGTGGTCGAGATCCTCACCCAGCTGCTGGGTCCCGGTTTGCGCCTGCACGGCTCCAAGCTCAACATGAAGTCTGCGCAGTATGGCTCGCCGGTGGAATGGCATCAGGATTGGGCGTTCTATCCGCACACCAATGACGACATCCTTGCGATTGGCGTCCTGCTCGACGACTGCGACCTCGAGAATGGCCCCATGCTGGTCACGCCGGGCACGCATATCGGAAACGAGATGTGGAATCACCATGGCGACGACGGCTGCTTTGCCGGTTTGATCGATCCCGATCAAATTCAGGACGAGATCAAGCGCGCCGTGCCCTGCATGGGCAAGGCCGGCAGCATGTCCTTTCATCACGTGCGCGCCCTGCACGGCTCGGCCATGAACACATCCAACCGCCCACGCAATCTCCTCCTCTACGAAGTCGCCGCCAGCGACGCGTGGCCTTTGGCGGGCGTCAAGGATTTCGAGGAGTTCGACAGCCGGCTGCTGGCGGGACCATCGGTGATTACGCCTCGGCTGACGGACGTGCCGGTGCGCATGCCGCTGCCGCCGCCGAAACGTCAGGGCTCGATCTACGAGACGCAATCGGCGTCCAAGAAAAGCTATTTCACGCGCGCAGCGTAGTGACATCGACATCGCCCGCGGCTCCAGGCCGCGGGCGATGCGCTTCAAGAACCAAAATAAATCAAACAAAACATACGGGGAAACGCATGACCAAGATGGGAGCCGATGGCGCCGGCAGCTCGCGCTTACGTGTCGTCCTGGCCGCGAGTATCGGCTCAGCGCTCGAATGGTACGATTTCTTTCTCTACGGCACCGCCGCCGCGCTGGTGTTCGGCGAATTGTTCTTCCCCAAGAGCGATCCGCTCGTAGGCACCCTCCTCTCCTTTCTCACCTTCGGCGTCGGCTTCGTCTTTCGACCGTTGGGCGGCATCATCTTCGGTGTCCTTGGCGATCGCTATGGTCGCAAGCCGGTATTGGTCGCGACGCTTCTGATGATCGGTCTCGGCACCACCGCGATCGGATTTTTGCCGACCTATTCCCAGATCGGCGTTTGGGCCCCCATCCTGCTGGTCGCGATGCGGATCGTGCAGGGACTTGGCGCCGGCGCTGAGTATGGCGGCGCGGTGATCTATCTGGTCGAGAACGCACCGGCAAACCATCGCGGCTTTTGGGGCGGCTTTGCGCCGCTCGGCGTTTCCGTCGGCAATCTGCTCGCGGCCGGAGCGTTCGCCTTGGTGTCGGTGCTGCCGCACGACGCCCTGATGAGCTGGGGATGGCGCCTGCCGTTCATCGCCAGCTTCGTACTCATCCTGGTCGGGCTGTATGTCAGGCTACGGATCACCGAAACGCCTGTTTTCACCGAAGCGGTGCTGGCGCGCGGCATTGTCGAAAAGAATCCGGCGATGGAAGCGCTGCGCCACCATCCGCGCAACTTCATGGTCGTTCTCGGCGCTCGAATGGCGGAAAATGGGCTCGGCTATTTCTTCCCGGTGTTCGGGCTCAGCTATGTCATCAACACGCTGGGCGTTCCGAGGTCGGAAGCGCTCAGCGCCCTGATGCTCGCCTTCGTCGTCGAGCTTCCCGGCATCCTCGGCTTTGCCGCTTTGTCCGATCGTATCGGCCGGCGGCCCGTGTACATGTTCGGCGCGCTGGCCGGCGTTGCGCTCGCCTTTCCGTTCTTCTGGATGGTCGGCACCAAGCAATGGATCTGGATCGCGCTCGCCTTCATCCTGGCGCGCGCCGTGGTGACGGCGGCGATGTTCGGCCCGCAAGCCGCCTACTTCTCCGAACTCTTTCCCCCACAACGGCGCTTCGCCGGTTTCGCATTCGCCCGCGAACTGGGCTCGTTGCTATCGGGCGGGCCTGCGCCTTTCGTGGCCACCGCGCTGGTCGCCGCCTATGGCAGTTGGTGGCCGGTCGCCTGTTATGCGGTGTTCCTCTCGATGTGCACGGTGATAGCGATCTGGTTTGGCCCGGAGACTTACAAGGAAGACATCGCAGCCGTCGCGCCCGATCGTCGCGAAGACATTCCGGCAGCAATGCCGCTACGGGCCTGAGCGCATGGCGCAAAAGCTTCGCGTCCTGCAATCGCTGTGGGCCATGGAGCGGCGGCTTAGGGACGAACCGGAGTGGCCGCTTCAAACCCAGCTCGCGATGATCCGCGATGCCGGGTTTGACGGCGCCGGCGTGCGGTTCATCGATCCTGATTTCGCCGGCGAAGCAACGGCATTCCTGCGGGCCCACGGCATGATCTGGCAGGCGCAGTGTTATCCCAGATCGGTCGATGACTTGAAACCCGTGCTCGAGCTGGTGGCAAAACTCGGCGCCGATCACGTCAACCTGCAACCGGATGTCCGCCCCACCCGCCTCGCCGACTGCGTTCCCCTGCTCGAGGGGTGGCGGCGCCTTGGCGAACAGGCGGAAGTCGCGGTGAATATCGAAACCCACCGCGACCGCATGACAACCGACTTGCTATTCACCTTGCAGTTGCTCGATTGTTTTCCCGATCTGCGTTTGACCGCCGATCTCTCGCACTATCTGGTCGGCCGGGAATTCGCATGGCCGGTCGATGACACCAACCACGCCATGATCCACCGGATCCTGGACAACAGCTGGGCCCTGCACGGCCGTATCGCCAGCCGCGAGCAGGTGCAGGTATCGCTCGGCTTTCCACAGCATCAGGGATGGGTCGGGCTTTTCATGGATTGGTGGGAATACGGCCTACGCTCGTGGAAAAAGCGCGCCGGTCCCGGCGCGACGCTGACCTTTCTTTGCGAGCTCGGGCCGCCGCCCTATGCGATCACCGGGGCTGACGGACGGGAATTGTCCGACCGCTGGCAGGATGCGCTCGTCATGAAGGACATGATCCGCGGCCTGTGGGACCGGTTATCCTGAGATGACCACGAGTTGCCATCTTCGGGTCTGCGGTCGCCATCGATAGTGGCAAATCGGCGCGGGCATCACTAGATCATGGCGCCAATGGAGACGCACCATGATCTCATTTCTTTATTTTGAGCATGATCTTTTCGGAAAACCGGGGTCCACTTTTTCGGATCATGCTCTAAGTTGCCCGGCATGAAAAAGATCGGCTTCCTTTCGTTCGGACACTGGACCCCCTCGCCGCAATCGCAGACGCGCTCGGCCGCGGATACGCTATTGCAATCCATCGACCTTGCGGTGGCTGCCGAAGAATTGGGCGCGGACGGCGCTTATTTCCGGGTCCACCACTTCGCGCGCCAGCTGGCCTCGCCCTTTCCGCTGCTGGCCGCGGTCGGCGCCAAAACCAGCCGGATCGAGATCGGCACCGCCGTCATCGACATGCGCTACGAGAACCCGCTTTACATGATCGAGGATGCAGGCTCCGCCGATCTGATCTCCCGCGGGCGTTTGCAGCTCGGTATCAGCCGGGGCTCGCCCGAGCAGGTGATCGATGGCTGGCGGTATTTCGGCTATCAACCGGCCGAGGATCAGGACGATGCCGCGATGGGACGGCGGCATGCGGAGGTGTTTCTCGACCTCTTGCGCGGGCAAGGTTTTGCGCAGCCCAATCCACGCCCGATGTTTCCCAATCCGCCCGGCCTGTTGCGCCTCGAACCGATTTCGGAAGGTTTGCGCGATCGCATCTGGTGGGGCGCCGGTTCGAACGCCACGGCCGTGTGGGCCGCAAAAATCGGCATGAACTTGCAGAGCTCGACGCTCAAGAACGACGAAACCGGCGAGCCGTTTCACGTCCAGCAGGCGAAGCAAATCCGCGCCTACCGCGCCGCCTGGAAGGAAGCCGGCCACACCCGCGAGCCACGCGTCTCCGTCAGCCGCAGCATTTTCGCGCTGGTGGACGATCGCGACCGCGCCTATTTCGGCGGCGGACAGGACGCCGATCACGTCGGATTCATCGATCCAAAGACGCGGGCGATCTTCGGCCGCAGTTATGCCGCCGAACCTGCAAGCGCTGATCGAACAGCTCAAGCAGGACGAAGGCGATCGCCGAAGCCGACACGCTGTTGCTCACGGTCCCGAACCAACTCGGCGTCGACTACAACGCGCATGTGATCGAAGCGATTTTGACCCACATCGCGCCTGCGCTCGGCTGGCGGTGACGATCAGATCGCGCCTGCCTTGCCCGATGCCTTGTCGGCGAGTGCCACTGTTTCGAAATACTGGATTTTGGGATCGTTGCCGTAGCGGGCGCGGATGCCCTCCCGCCAGGGGCCTGTATAAAATGCTTCGGCATCGGCCTGGGTTTCCCACATATACACGCCGCCGGCGACGCCCCCGTCCTTGTGACAGATGAACTGCTTGCGGACAAAACCCCTGGCCTTCAGAAAGTCGGGCGCGATTTTGGTGAAATGCTCGCGGCATTCCTCAAGCCCGATCGTCTTCGGCAAATCGTAGAGAACAACAGCGGTAATCATTGGAACTCCTCCTTTTTCTTCGTTTCAAGAAGTCAGGCAGCGGCAATGCCAAGATAGGCCTGACGTACATCTGGATTGACGGCGAGATCGGCGGTTGGCCCCGACAGGACGATACGGCCGGTGTCGAGCACGAAGCCCGTCGTCGCCAGCCGCAGCGCGGTCGCCACGTCCTGCTCCACCAGCAGGATGGATAGGCCGGCCTGGTTGATTTCGACCAGCGCCTTGCCCAATTCGCCAACGAGCTTGGGCGACAGACCCAGCGACAGTTCATCGATCATCAACAGCAGCGGATTAGCCATGATGCCGCGGCCGATGGCGCACATTTGTTGCTCGCCTCCCGACAGGGTCGAGGCATCCTGGTTCAGACGTTCAGCCAATCGCGGAAACGTCTTCAGCACGAAATCGAGGTCCTTGTTGATGACGGCGCGCCCGTCGTTGCGCATGTAAGCGCCCATCAGGAGGTTTTCACGCACCGTCATGCCTGCAAACAGGCGCCTGCCCTCCGGGACATGGGCAATGCCGCGACGCACGATCTCCTGGGCCGACAGTCCGAGCAGGCTCTGGCCGGCGAGCGTCATATCGCCTGCGACTGCCTTGGCCATGCCTGACAGCGTTCGCAACAGCGTCGTCTTGCCCGCCCCGTTCGAGCCGATCAGGCAGACGATCTCGCCGGCCTTCACCGTCATGTCCACATCGTGCAGCACCTGGACATCGCCATAGCCCGCCGAGACGCCGGAAGCTTTCAAGAGCTCTGTCGTCATGCAACCGCTCCCGTGTGGCCGGCATAGTCAGCGCCGAGATAGGCCTCGACCACCTGGGGATCCCGTATCACGTCGGCCGGCAAGCCGTCCGCGATCAACGCGCCCTGATGCAGCACGATGATCCGGGACGAAGCACGCATCACCACCTTCATCAAGTGCTCGATAAGCAGAATGGTAATGCCGCGAGCCGCAATCGCCTTGATCAGATCCAGCGCGCCATCGATTTCCGTGGCGTTCAAGCCGGCGTTGACTTCGTCCAGCATCAGCAGACGGGGGTTGGTGGCGAGGCCCTTCGCCAGTTCAAGCCGTTTCCGCCCGGGCAACGTCAATTGCGCGGCCGGCAGCGAAGAAACCGCGGAAAGGCCGACGAAGTCCAGACACTCGGCGGCCCGCTCCTTTGCCGCGGCGACGCTATCGGACTTTCCGGCAAACATCGCGCCCGCCGCGACGTTCTCCAGCACGCTCATGCGCGGAAATGGCTGCACGATCTGGAATGTGCGCCCGATTCCGCGCCGTGCGATCTGATAGGCCGGAAGCCGGTGAATTCGACGCGCCTTGAAAGAATATCTCGCCGGAATCGACCTGCTGCATGCCGGTGATGACATTGACCAGCGTCGTCTTGCCGGCGCCGTTGGGGCCGATCAATCCGATAATCTCGCCGGGCATCAGTTCGAACGAGACGTTGTTCAAGGCGACCAGGCCGCCGAAGCGCTTGGTGACGCCGCCAAGCTGCATCAACGGCGTTCGAGAGTCCGCATTTGCCGCGATCGCGCTCATGATGGCGCCACCGGCGGCACGACTTTGTTGATGCGGCCAATGACGGCCAGCGAGACGAAACTTTTCGATTCCGCGCTGCGACGCTGCGCAGGCCGCCGGGCATGAAGATCAGCAATGCCACGATGATGATGCCGAGAATCCCGGCGTGAAAATTGAGAACGTTGCGCCATACAAATTCTTCCAGCACCAGGAAGACGATGGCGCCGGCCACGGGGCCAAAGATGGTCCCGACACCACCGATAAAGGCCATGACGATGGGCTTGACCGAGAGCAGATCGTCGAACGCATCCGTCGGATCGATATAGCCGATCCAGGTGGCGTAGATCGCACCGACCAGGCCGGCCGTGCCGGCAGACGCCGCAAAGGCCACGATCTTGGTCGCTAGCGTGTTGACGCCGAGCACCATGGCGGCGTCTTCGTTTTGCTCGACGCAGCGCATCGCCCACCCCCATCGGCTGCGCCATATCAAGCTGGCAACGCCGACCGCGATCACCGCGGCAGCCAGCATGCTGCCATAATAAAGACGGGCCTGCGCGTCGACATTGACATTGCCGGTGGTTGGCAGATTGAGGCCCATGCCGCCGCCGGTCAGTCCCGTCGCCGCATTGGTGATCTCCCGCAGCACCGCCGCCAAGACCAGACTTGCGACCGCAAAATAATGCCCGCGCAGGCGAAGGATCGCAGGCCCAACCATCAACGAGAAGACGGTGGCGGCGCCGGCTCCGAAAAGCCAGGACAACGGCAAGGGAAAAGCGCCGCTTGATCGCAGAATGCCCGAGGCATACGCGCCGATCCCGAAGAAGGCCGCCGTGGCAAACGACGGATAGCCGGTGAAGCCACCGACGATGTTCCAGGACGACGCCAGCGCGACGTACATGAAGCCAATGGTCGTCAGACGCAGCAGATAGTTCGTGCCGGCATACGGCAGCGCGACGATCACAAGCGCAAGCAAGCCAAAACCGACCATCATGACCGGGGATCGCTTCATACGAACCCCCGTTTGCCCATGATGCCGTTGGGTCGGACGATCAAAAACAGGATCAGCACGGTAAATGACAGCGTCAGCGAATGCTCGGGACCGAAGAACAATGCGCCAAAACTCTCAAGTATTCCGAGCACGAGCCCGCCGACCAGTGCGCCCGACACGCTGCCCAGGCCGCCAAGCACGCAGATGACGAAGGCCTTGCCGAGATAGGCGGTCCCTGCGAGCGGTGAGATCGGAAAGATCGGACTGAGCAAGGCGCCGGCCGCGCCCGCGAGCGCAGCACCAAGCGCAAAGGTCACGGCAAACACCTTCTCCGTGTTGACGCCCATCAGGGTCGCGGCATAGCGGTCCATCCTCACCGCGACGATCGCCCGGCCGACCACCGTCCGCCGCAACAGCAGATAGAGCAGCCCGACGAACAATAGCGCAAACAGCATGCTCGCCAGACGATCGACCGGCACGATCAGGTCAAGCGAAGGGAACGCGTCGGAAAGATCGATGATTCCGAGCGGCGGCTTCAGGCTCACTTTGCGGAAATTGGCCTGGAAGGCGACCAGCATGAGGTTGTCGAGCAACAGCGTCAGTCCGAACGTCGCCGTCATGGTGACCAGCACCGGCGCTTCGATCACCTTGTTGATGACAACGAGCTGCACCGCATAGCCAAGCATGAACAACAGCAGCGCGGCGATCGGCGCAAACAGATAAGGATGTACGCCTAATCCCGTATAGGCGAAGAAGGCGAGATAAGCGCCCAGTACGATGAACGATCCGTGCAGGATATTGATGACGTTCAGCACGCCCCAGACCAGCGAAAAGCCGACGGCGATGCAGGCATAAAGCCCGCCGAGCAGGATGCCGTTGATGAGGATCTGGACGTACAGCAAGTTGGACTATTCCGGTCAGCGGACACCGAGCTGTAATTCACCACCTTTGATCACGTCGGGATAGATCACGACCGCCTTCCCCTTCTGGATCTGGAACACCGGCGGCACATAGGAAACGGCCTGACCTGAGCTGTTGAACGACAGGGGACCGAAGAAGGTGTCGAACCCGCCTTTGGCAAGGGTCTCGCGAACCTTGTCGCGATCGACGGAACCCGCTTTTTCGATCGCCATTTGCAGCACCACACCGACCGAACTTCCCGTCGCATTGGTGAAATCGGGCAGCGCGTTGAATTTTTTCTGGAACATTTCGGTATATTTGGCGGCGCTTCCGAACACGTCCTTGCTCTCGTAGCGCACGGCCGGATGCCACCAGGTCGCGCTGGTGACATTTTCGGCCAGCGGGCCGGTGGCGTCGATGAACTCCTGATAGGCCGGCGCATTGATCATGGTGACGACCTGCGCCTTGATGCCGAGATCGGCCATCTGCTTGCGGATCAGGATCATGTCGTTGATGTAGCCGGTGGCGACGATCCAGTCCGGCTTGGCGGCCTTGATCTCGGTCAACGCGGAAGCGTGATCCAGCGTGTTGATGGCGTATTTCTCGAAATAGACCACCTCCAGGCCGCGCTTCTTGGTCGACTTCTCGAACTCCTGGCCAAGCGCCAGCGGATACAGATCGTTGCGCGCCAGGATCGCCACGCGCTTCACGTTCGGCGCCTTCGCCTTGACGATCTCCGCCATCGGCTCGCTCAGCGTGTCGTTGGCGGTAAATGTCCCGAACAGGTTCTTGTAGCCTTGATCGTAGACCTCGGCTGACGAGGCCGTCGGCGCCAGCATGGGAATGCCGTAGCGTTCGGCGACCGTACTCGCCGCCTTGGACGCGCCCGATCCGAACGGCCCGAACATGAAGTCGACCTTGTCGTCGGTCGCGAGTTTCTCGGCGAGCTGAACCGCCTTGGGGGTCGCCGATTGATAATCGTAATAGACGATTTCGACCGGGCGCTTGATGGCGCCAACGGCGATGCCACCCGCGGCGTTCACGGTGTCTTTCCAGAGTTCATAACCCTGTTGAAGCTTCACCCCTTCCGGCGACAGCGCCCCCGTCAGCGGCAGCGGTGCGCCGATACGGATTGGAGCTTCACCGGCAACAGAGACCGCCGGTATCCCCAATGCCGCCAGCATCGCCACCGTCAAACCAATGAGGCGGCGGCTTACGATGACACTCCAAGGCACATTGCCAAGACCCATGACCCGCTCCTGTTTGATCCGCCGATGTCCATCCAGATAGGCAAAGCCCATGCCAAAATCATATATGATATGATCGCCCATTCGGGGCACGACAGACCACCATCCGGCTCGGATCAGCCGCCAAGGCGCACCCGATTGGCAAAAAGAATAGGCAAAATCGGCTGAAATGACCAAGAGTTGAGCTTGTTCGAAATTCAGCGCGCAGGAGGAAATTCATGCTAGCAATCGGGCTTCCGACGACAATTGCGACTTTTCATATATGATTTCGCGATGAGCCTTGCTTCCATTGCCACCGCGCTGCGCGGCGACCGGCCCTCAAGCCCCGAGGTGATCGCGGATGTGATCCGGACATTGATCCTGCGCGGGCACCTCGAAGGCGGCCAGCCGTTGCGGCAGGATACGATCGCGCGATGGTTTGGCGTCAGTCACATTCCTGTCCGGGAATCCCTTCGGCAACTGACCGCCGAGGGCCTGGTTCAACTGCACGACAGACGCGGCGCAACCGTTGCGCCGTTGCGGCCCGACGAGGCCGAAGAGATCCTCGAAATTCGCCTCACGCTGGAAATCAAGGCGGTATCGCTGGCGATGCCGCACTGGACCGAGGCGACCTTCGAGGATCTTGAAAAACTGCTCCTCGAAGCCGAGGCCTGCAACTCCATCGACCGCTGGAGCGACATCAACCGCACTTTCCACGAAAAGCTCTATCAGGCTTGCGCCAGGCCACGGCTTTTGAATCTCATCGCCAGCCTCAATGCCAATGTCGAACGCTATATCCGCCTGCTCGTCAGCCGGTCGGATTACCGCCTACAGGCGCAACAGGAACATCGCGCGATCCTTGCGAGCGCAAGGGTGCGGAACGCGGCCTCTCTGGCCGCGCTCGTCGAGCATCATGCGCTCGAGACAGCGGTGCAATTGCGGCAGTTCCTTTTGCTGCATCAGCAGGATGAAATTCGGAGCGACAGGAAAAAATCACCGCGCCGCGCAGCAAACTAATGCCGGCCGTCGACCCCCTATGGTTGACGACGAAATATACGACCAGCCGGGTCACATAATTCACGACGCGTGGAAAACGAAAGAGGCGCCCCTCTGGCAACGGCCTTAGTTAGGGCGATCACCAACGCATGTTGCCGCCCCATTGGGTTTCTGGTCGCAGCTCCTCGGATGACCCGTCATGCAGTTTGTTCGCGTCGTTCCATATTTCGCGCACCATTGAGCACAGGTGATCTTTCCTTCGGGACATTTGGCTAACAGAGCCGTAGGACCAAGAAACGTCACCGTGACAATCAGAGCAATTGCTTTCCTCATGATTCCTCCCCCTGTTGAACGAGAGGAAGACTACACCCTCCAGTAAGCCAGGACACCGCCAACCGCAAAACAGTAAACCGGGGTCAAGTACGGACAGTGCGCGGGCGCGCATAGGACAGACCGCTAACGTGGACTGGAAAGAAGGCCGATTAGATGCCGCGAAACAATTTCAGTTGCTCCCGATATGCTTCCCAATTCCGGGAAGCTTCCAGAGATTGGGAAGCATACAGCCGCAAGTCGTTGAATTAATTGGTGGGGAAGGAAGGAATCGAACCTTCGAAGCCATGAGGCGGCTGATTTACAGTCAGCTCCCTTTGCCACTCGGGACACTTCCCCGCTTCAAACCTCGTCGCAAGCTTGCCCGCCGAAGATAGCGGAAATCAGCCTGTCGATGACGCTGAAAACCGGAAGGCCTTGATAAAGGCTCCGGTCGGGCGCGTTTATGGGCGAAGGGCCATGGCAAAGTCAACCAACGCGAGATACGAAAATACCAACATTTTCAATGCTTCAGTAAATTGCCTTCCAAATTGCGTTGGGCCGGAACCCGTGAGACAAGGTTTCCATGCGCGACCGCGACCGAAAGCCGAAATTCCACCGTTCCGAGGCAGCCGGCAAACGAGCCGACAAACCTCTTGGGCCACGCCGTGACGGCGGCAGGCCGCCCTGGCGCGGACGCGAGGGAGCGGCCGATGACACCGTGATCCTCTATGGCTGGCACACGGTCACGGCGGCGCTCGCCAATCCGAGGCGGCACATTCGAAAGCTGCTGCTGACCGAAAATGCCGCCCGGCGCCTCGCCGACGATAAGATCGAGACCCGCGTTGAGCCCGAAATCGTGCGGCCAAGCCTGATCGACCAGCGGCTCGGGCCCGACGCCGTGCATCAGGGACTTTTGGCGGAAGCCGACCCGCTCGAACTCGCCCGACATCGATACGCTGGCCGAGGAAGGCATCGTGCTGGTGCTCGACCAGATCACCGACCCGCACAATGTCGGCGCGATCATGCGCTCAGCGGCGGCATTTGCGGTGAAGGCGATCGTCACCACCGCCCGCCACAGCCCGGAGGCGACCGGCGTGCTGGCGAAATCCGCCTCCGGCGCGCTGGAACTGGTGCCGCTGGTAACGGTGCAAAATCTTGCCCGTGCGCTCACCGAGATGAACGAACGCGGCTTCATGACCGTCGGGCTCGACAGCCAGGGCGAGGAAAATCTCGGTGCGGTCGCGTTGCGCCAGCCGCTCGCGCTGGTGCTCGGCGCCGAAGGCAAAGGTTTGCGGCAATTGACCCGCGATACCTGCGGTGTGGTCGCGCGGCTCGATATGCCCGGCGAAATCAAGAGCCTCAACGTGTCGAACGCAGCCGTGCTTGCGCTCTATATCGGCGCCAGCCGGCTCGGCCTGATGTGAAGCGCTGAAATGAGAGACGCCCGCTCGCGGGAAACACGCGAAGCGGGCGTCAATGTCGTTGAGTGGTGATCCGCCCCGAAGGGTACGGGGATCAGCGATCAGTAGTAGCTGTGCAGCACGTGCGGGCGGTAGTGGTAGCCGTAGCGATACGGCGCATAGTGATGCCAGTGGCGGAAATGCCGATGGGCGTACCAGCGACCCTCATAGCCGTAGTGATGACGCCAGTGATGATGGGGCCGCCAGCCATAGACGCCCTCTTCGCTATAATACCGGCGCGGCGCGAAATCGCCCGGACCGCTATAGGTCGGGCCCTGATCGACGTAGTAGTATTGCGGCAAGGCGGCAGCCGGCGCCGAGTGATACTGCACGTAGGGGTCCGGCAGCCGCTCATAGCCAGCATAGGGTTGAACGTAGGTCTGCCCGCAAGGGGCGACATAGCCGCACGGCGAGCAGCCGCCGTCGCACGCTTTGGCGGGCGCAGCACCCGCGACCACGACGGCCAAAGCCGCTACCAATCCTGAAATAGTCTTACGCATTACACTCTCCTGTTAGGTCGTCTTCGTTATTTGATCTTGTCGTTGAAACTGATCGTTACGGATGGCGCGCCGGGCCTCTCGGATCCCTCGGTTCTGGCCGCGGGTTGCCGAAATTCTGTTGAATGCTGCTTTGGGGATAAGGCGGCGCGACAATTACCGGCGGCGGATTGGATGGCACCTGGTTGAGGGGTGCCGGCGGATCGGCCTGCTTGGAATTGGCGGACCACGACTGGTGGAAAGGCTCCGCAGGCTTCGGCTTGTCGGCACTCTCGATCTCGAGGCGGCCATAGCCCGGCAAATGTCCCGAGCTTGGATAATAGTGGCCGACGGGCGGCATCGGCTCGACAGGGCGGCCGCCATACACGGTCGGCTGAACATGCACACCCTTGCCCAGGCCCCAGTCGCCTTCGACAACGGCGTAAGATGCATCGACCCCGTTGATGATGACGGGCACGCCGGGCCGGCCAGGAATTGCGATCACCGGACCGTTGCTTCCAGCGCAGGCTGCGCCCGCCGTTCCAATCAAGACCGCCAGTGTGACCAACGCGCGCATCACGTCCAAATCCCGCTCAGGCCTGCAATCGTAGTCGAGTCAGGCCCCGCGAGGGTTAAGGCGGACCGCCAAACTCACGGTAAGCCTAACGCCGAGGCCTTCACGCTTCGTCAATTTGCGGGGGATCGGGTTGCAAAAAAATTAACGCAAAGCGGGCGGCCACCGCCGTCAGGAAAAGGCGATTTCGGCGATCGTTCGCAAACCGATCGCAATCGTGACCAGTCCGACCGCCCCTTGCATGCCCTGGTTGGCCCAGGTCAGCCAGCGCGCCGAAAGCGCCAACGGGATCGCGATCACCGTGGACAAGGCCCCCATCCCGATCATCGATCCGACACCGAACAGCGCGACGTAGCCGAGTCCAACCGCAACGCTCGGCGCCTGCGTCACGGTCAGCACCAACAGCGCGGCGGAACCGGCCATGCCGTGCATCAGGCCGACCAGGAGCGTACGCCAGCGGAAGCCGTGCGCATGGCTATGGGACGCCCGCTCATGCGCGACAGTCTCGCCGGCATGACTGTGGGCGTGCAGATGGACGGTTCCGTCCTGGTGGTGGTGCCGGTGAAAATGAACCCGGTCGCACCACAGCCGCCACAGCACATGCGCGCCGAGACCGACCAGCATGACCCCGACGGCGGTCTCGATCGGGCGCGAAAGGGTGTCGGAGATCGCCTGACCAAGCGCCAGCGCGGCGCCGGCGAAGACGAACAGCGTCAGCGTATGGCCGAGCCCCCAGGTCAGGCCGTGCTTGACGATGTCGGCGACGTTTTCACGCCGCGCCGCGATCGAGGAAACCGCCGCCACATGGTCGGCCTCCAGCGCATGCTGCATGCCCAGCAGGAAGCCCAACCCCAATATTGCAAACATAACCCCGCCCTTCGCCGGCGATCCCAAACACAACGGCGGGGGCCGGACAGGCATTTGAGCCTGTCGGGCGGCAAATTGGAACGAAAATCAGGGCTCAGAGTGGCTGCAATGATGTCAGCGGCCGGCACACGCTTTCAAATAGCGTGTTCGGGTGTCCCGTGCGTCGCCGGCGGCACGAAGCGAGACGCCGAGACACCATTCGTAATGAACTGCGAAGTCCGAGGACCAGCGGCTTCCCCGCAAGGGGCCGCCACAGGCCGGATCGGAAAGTCCGGCCCTCACCTGTTCAAGGGCGGACCTGGCGTATTGCCGGCAAAATTCAGGATCGGCGGCATGGGATGCGCCAAGGTGCACCATTGCCAGCAATGCCGCGATTGGCAGCCTTTTCGTCATACGCCTTTCCCAGCTTGGACCAATCTAGTGTCCCGGTTCTGACATTCGTATCCTATCGCGGCGGCCACTTTTACGAATGTCAGAACCAAAGGGACACTAGCAACCATATGACCCTGGTGTGGCTTTGACTCTGGCGTTCCTTCGAAGAACTCGCGGCGGCCCTGAAAGGAACGTCAGTGTCGCCACACTAGCCACAGTTAATCCCTGATTAATTTTGTTCTGCGACTGGTGGGTCAGCCCCTGATCCCGGCCGCGGAGAAGATCGATGTCAACAACATCAGTGAGCAGCAACATCCTCACGATTCTGCAAAATTCCTATACGACCCCTTCGCAGTTCCCTCCTGGATCAAAGTTTGCCAAGGTCGACCCGACGAAATGGCAGGGCAACTGGACCGCGACGGACTCCAACGGCAAGCCGGTTACGCTCGCGATTTCGAATGTCAGGGGCTATAGCGCCAACGTACGCTTCACGACCGCCGATGGCGGCCTTCAGACCGGGCGCGTCTTGATCAACACCAACGGCATCTTCCGTATCGGCGATTCCCAGATACAGCTGACCGGCGCCGGCAAGATCACGATCAGCACCGTCATCACCGATTCGACGACCGGCAAGCAATCGATCGAGACGGATCACGCGACGCTCCAAACCAGCTGACCAAGACGCTGCTGGCGCGCGGTTTTTAGCGGTGCGGCTCGACGCGACCAAATCTGTCGTCGAGCCATGGTGCCGGTTGAGAGGATTGAACTCCCGACCTTCGGTTTACAAAACCGCTGCTCTACCGCTGAGCTAAACCGGCAATTGGCAACGACAAAGTCGGCTTTATCGTCGGCGTGCGACCGCCTAACCGGTGACCGGTTACGGGCCACGGCGGGTCAAATAGCAGAGATGCCGGCAAAGGGCCATCGTTGTCCGGCGTCCTGGCCGTCACGCCTGGCCATCCTCCAGGCCGTATTCCCGATAGATCGCCTCCCGATCGGCGGTCGGAAACAACCGGCACTTGGCTTGCGCGAGATGGAGGTTGACGGTGCCCGACTGGCAGCCGGCGGCAAGCAACTTCTTGATCTCGTCCATGTGGGTGGCCGGCTGGTGCTTGGACGGCAGTTGTTCAAGCGCGATCAGCGCCGTCGCCAATGCTTCCGTAATCACCCACTCGTCGTGGCCCGTGATTCCTTTTCTCGGCATTGAGACCGTCCTTTCGTTTTCGGCCGGCGATCAGGGACGTTGGACCCCGGTTCTTAGGGCGCGATCACGATCAGGCTAAAATATTGAGGAAAAAAGGCGACTTTCAAGGCCAAGTTATCCAATGCCGGGCACGCCGCCGGCTGGATGGTTCAGAAAAAGACACATAGCAGCGCCAGATTGGCGGCGCAGGCCGCAAACAAAGCGAGCGACAGCGTCGTATGGATTCGCCCGCAGGAGATCTGGCTAATGATGCTCATGGCAAAAACGAACATCCGGCGATTTTAGGCGATGAGTCCCACATGATATTTTTTGCGGCATTCATATCCTGTTTACGACTTACCCCCAGGCCCTGCGGCCCTACCTGACATGCAACCCGAACCGCACTTTTGCGTTTAGATGGTTGTTTTCGGAGCCTAGGATGCCCTACGCGCTATTTTGCAACGAGGCCCGGCTGAGCAAGGCCTACCCGACGGAAGCGGACGTCTGGAAACTGGCCCGTAAAAGCGGGCTGGTGGTGGATGCGGTATCCGGGGAAGACAGGCCGGCACCGCAGCCAGTGCTGGAAAACGACTATGAGATCAAGCCCTGCCGGGCGGATCCTCAGGAAGATCCCTTGCAGAATCAGGCTGATGCCGAGCGGGAAGCCGGTGGCTTGCAATGGGATACGATCAGCCCGGACGCCTGAAAAACCCCCGGTCACCGAGCGGGGGAGTGATTGACGCCGACGGCGCCTTTCCGGGGGTTACGCCTCCTTACGGCGTCGCAACCGCCAGGGAGGCCTGCTCCGACGCCAGGGTCACGCAAGCCTTGCGGCGATGGAGTCCCCGGATCGCGCCGGTGACTTTAAGCACCTGCCCGTCCGGACAAATGGCGTTCTGGACAAAGGCAATTTCATAGGGGGCGAGCATCAGCGGCTCGGACTTCAGCACGGTTTGCGCCAGGCACGGCAAAGCGATCGCGCAGAAGGCCAACGCTAAGGTGAAAACGCGCATGGGAGCTGTCCAGAAAGCCGACAGCGTCATAATAGCCGATCGCGCGCAAAAGTTTCGCGACAGCTGAAAAAAATTTTCGTCGGCCGATTTCCTCTGCCGGTTTTCATCAGGTCAAATAAAAAGGCCGGCGATACGCCGGCCTTTCGTTCACCGAGAGTGGTGACGGGATCAGTACTTCGCGACGACCGGGCCACCCCATCCGAACCGGTAGTTGATACCAAGCTTGACGGTGTGCTCGTCGTCGTGAAACCGGCTTCCCACGACCGGCGCCGGGCCGCTGGTGAAGCTCGTGTTGCCGAAGTTGTAGTACTGGTATTCGCCTTTGATCGACCAGTTCGGCGTGAACATGTATTCGATGCCGGCGCCGACCGTGTAGCCGTCGCGGTGGTTCTGGTCGACCGTGAAGGCAACCGGGACGCCGCCGGTGGTCACGCCGATGTTGTTGTTATCGCGCCAGGCATAACCGCCCTTGGCATAGAGCAGCGTGGGTCCGAAGGCATAACCGAGCCGGCCGGTGACCGAACCAAGCTGGTCGGTGTTGGCGGTCGCGACCGTGCCGCCCGGAAACGCGACGCCGCTGCCGCTGTTACCCGTCAGCCAGCTGTACTGGGCCTCGGCACCGATCACCCAGTTGTTGGAGAACTGGTAGTCGAAGCCGCCCTGCACGCCGCCCATGAAGCGGGCGTCGCTGTTTTCAAGGCTCGAGCTTCCCGGAAAAGCGCCGCCGATATGGCCGCCGATGTAGAAGCCGGTCCAGTTGTAGATGGCCTCGGGCGCCTTATAGACCGGAGCCTTGGTGTAGGTCCGCGCCGGAAGATCGGCTGCGAAAGCGGGAGCCGCGAACGCCAAGCAGGCCGCCGTGGCTAACAGAATTTTTTTCATGGAAGTTCCCCGTTATCGTCGTGATCGACATCATCCAAACAACGTGGCGTCAATTTGGTTGCTTCGTGGCAAGGCCCACGGCATTTGTTTGCGGGATGCAGCCGCAATGCCACAGCGGCGTTTTGTTCCACGCTGGCAGGATTTTTGGC
Organism: uncultured Alphaproteobacteria bacterium; assembly: GCA_963748805.1. Taxonomy (GTDB): domain Bacteria; phylum Pseudomonadota; class Alphaproteobacteria; order Rhizobiales; family Xanthobacteraceae; genus Bradyrhizobium. The sequence continues at coordinate 82,661 of CAVVLH010000019.1, forward strand.
TGTAATCTTTCGATTTGGTCGTGACAGCGGCTGCAAGGTTCACGGTCGGGAACAAAGCTCGCCGAAATGTGATCAAGACGGGTTCCGCACGCCGCCGAATACCGGACCCCGCCGCCTACGTGTCCCGCTTCTGACATTCGTATGCTATCGTGGCGGCCACTTTTACGAATGTCAGAACCAAAGGGACACTAGCAACCATATGATTTTAGTGTGGCTTTGACTCTGACGTTCCTTCGAAGAACTCGCGGCGGCCCTGAAAGGAACGTCAGAGTCGCCACACTAGCGCGTCATCTTTTCCATTTCCGGAAACGGCGCCAGCGCCACGCCCGCGCAGAGTTCACCACTCTTCTCAATCAGACGGTCCAGCCGGCCATTGAGGAAAAGCACCGCGCGCTCGCGCGGTTCGCGATAGCTGCCGTCGGATTCGCGCGCCGAGTAACGTAGGCAACTGATGTAGCGCATCTTGCCGTTGACATCGCGCATTACGGGTTCGGCCATCGCGGCCTCATGCACGCCGACAGGGTTGTTGAGATAGGTCTTCATGAAAGCCAGCAATTCGGTGCGATAGTTGGCCGGGAAGGACTGCGGGGTATCCTTGCTGTCGCTGAACAGGCTGAAGCTTCGGCTATCGTCGCCTCCGCCCGCGCATGCCGCAAGCGCGATCGGTAGCATCAAGGAGGCAACGTGCTTTGCCGAAATTCCCAACCGCCCCACGCTCCCTGTTTTTTGCAAGCTCGTCGCCTAAGAAGTTCTAGCGGTTCCGAAAATGAAAGGGAATTCGCATTTTAAAACTAGTACCGCCGATCCGAAGTCCCTGCACCACAAGCCGCGAATTCGATCGGGGACTTCAGATCGATGAAGCGGTACTAGAATCAATACGTTTGCTAGTGTCCCGGTTCTGACATTCGTATCCTATCGCGGCGGCCACTTTTACGAATGTCAGAACCAAAGGGACACTAGCAATCATATGAATTTAGTGTGGCTTTGACTCTGACGTTCCTTCGAAGAACTCGCAGCGGCCTGAAAGGAACGTCAGTGTCGCCACACTAGCGCCCATGACTTTCCGAAGTTCGTGACGGCGGGTGCCGAAATGGAGCACGAACTTCGGAAAGTGGGCACCAGCTACCGTCCTGACCGCGCAAGCGTATGGCGAATGTCAAACAGGCACCGGCCCAACACCATTGGGGTGGCGTGGGCCGGGCCTGATTGCCGCGACAGCGCTTCGGGGAAGCGAACCGCACTCGCGGCTCGTCGTCAGCCGCGCTTGGCGGGGTGCGTTACAGGCTTGGCTGAGACCTTCAGGGACTTGTGAACCTTCGCCGCCATCTTCTTGTGGAAGTGGTGATGGCGGTGATGCCGCACATGGTGATGGCGGCCCATCTTGGCATTGGCGTTCAGGGGATTCTTCTTCACCTGCGCCGAGGGGGTCACGGTGGCAGACTTGGTGGCGGGGGCTTGCACGGTCTTGCTCGTGTTCGCGGCAAACACCGGTGCGGCGAGAACGGAAACGGCAAGCACCGCGGCGGAAATGGTCTTCAACATGGGATAGCTCCTCTCGAAAGGGATCACAGGGCGCCGGTCGGATGGCCGGCCTCGTCGATCTCGGAGGTGACCTTACGAGGCAGTCGCTGAACCCGCCGTGAAGCCGGATCATGGCTTGCGTTCATCTCGATGAACTCCTGGTCATGTTCGGTGTCATGTTCGGTGAGTTGCGCGCAAAACGATCTAGCAAAACGATTTACAAGACGATTTGATCGGCATTCTTCCGCCGGGCGAGCTCGCCGCTGTACCGTCTCCGTCTCCTCGCGAAAAATTCCCTAAAACCACAAAAAAATGTCGCCGGAATGATCGCAGACTGCGGGTGTTCAAGTCGATGGGCTCCCGTGTAGGGTTGCCTACGACCTCAATCAGGAGAGACGCATGACCAAAACTGCGATCCGGCTTTTGACCCTGGCGATGTACGCCACCGCGATGGTGGCAATGCCCATGGTCAATACCGCCAAGGCTGCGGGTAGCGATACCCCCTCACCGCCGGCCAACTCGAGCAAGGACAAGAAAAAGAAGAACGACAAGAGCTCGAGCATCGACGATCCGAAGTTCCTCGAAGGCTATCGTGCGGCCTACACCACGATCTACGATCGCCATGACTATACTTCCGCGATCGCCCAGCTGAAGGCGCTGGGTCAGGACGACGTCGCCGACGTCGCCAATCTGATCGGCTATTCCTACCGCAAGCTCGGCGACTACAAGGTTTCGCAGGTCTGGTATGAGCGCGCGCTCCAGGCCGATCCGAACCATGTCCGCACCTGGCAGTATTATGGCCTGTGGCAGCTCGAGCAGGGCAACCGCGAATCCGCCCAGTATCACCTCGGCCGCATCAAGCAGATCTGCGGCACCGACTGCGCCGAATACAAGTCGCTGGCGATGGCCCTCGACCAGCCCGCCGGCACCGGCCTCGTTTACTGATCGTGCGCAAGCGACTGAAATTGGCCGGCGCAGGCAACTGCGCCGGTTTTTCTTTCGGAGCACGATCCGGAAAAGTGTGCAGCGGTTTTCCCCGCGACAAACGCCAAGCCGTTTGCGCGGAGATCATGCGCAAACAAGATCTACTTCATCAAGGCTTCCGCCTCGCCGCGGAACGCCTGGCGCGAAGCGTCGCGCGAATAGAACATGTGCCCGCCGGGATAGACCACGAGCTTGACCCGGTCGGCCGAGCCAAAACTCGGCAATTGATCGAGCCGGATTTTCGTCCCGAAATAGGGTGTGGCGAGATCGAACAGTCCGTGCCCGACCAGAAGCTTCAGTTTCGGATCGAGCGCCAGGATTTGCCGAAGCTCGGAGATCGACTGGACCTGATTGGGACCGCGTCCGTAGTCCCACGAAATCGCGCGGTTCAGCAGACGGTAAGGCCCGTCAGGATGCCAGTTGAGTGTGTGGCTGGTGAGTTCGATGGCGGCCGTGGTCAAGGGCGCAACCAGCGTATCGCCGGAAGGGTCGTCACCCGGGGCAGAACTTGAGTTCGGATTGGGATCGAAGCCCAGCACCGAACCGTCATAGCGGCCGGCCACCTTGCCATCACGGCGATCGAACTCGCGGCGAAACACCGAAATATCGAGCCGCCCCGCGAGCCGGCGGGCAACGGCCTGATCGATGCCTGTCAGCGCCGAGACGCTGTCGGCCAATCGTGCGGTGGCCTCAACGTCCGCTTCGCCCTTGACCAGATCGACGAGAAAATCGCCGCGCGCATAGGCTTCGACGTCGGCCATGTCGGCGCGCGTGACTGGGTATTTGGCTTCGCGCGCAATCGCTGCCATCGACGGCAAGCTGATGACATATTGCATCAGGTTAGAGCCGCCGAAATCGCGGAAATCCAATGCCGGAGAAATCAGGATCAAGCCGTTGATGCCGATGCCTTGCCGGTTCTGCAATTCGCTCACGATCTTCGGACCGCGGATGCCGCCATAGCTCTCGCCGACAATGAATTTCGGCGACAGCAGGCGATCGGTTTTCTCCAGATAACGGCGAATGGTGACCGCCAGCGCATCGACGTCGCCATCGACCGAGAAAAAGCGTTTGCGGACGTCCTCGTCGGTCGAGACGAAGCGGCTATAGCCGGTGTCGACGGGGTCGACGAAGACCAGATCGGTAAAATCGAGCCAGGTTTCGGCGTTGGGTTTCAGCTCGGGAGACGCCGATGGAACCGCGCTCTCACCCTCGATCGACAACCGCCAGGGTCCAGCGCAGCCGAGTTGCAGATAGGCGGAAGATGCCCCCGGCCCGCCGTTGAAGAAAAAGGTCACGGGGCGGCGGCGCGGGTCGGCGCCATCCAGGTGATAGGCCGTGTAGGCAATATCGGCTTGCGGTTCGCCGCTGCTTGCATTGAACAGCCGAAGCGAGCCTACCGTTGCGGTGAAAGCCAGCGTCCGTCCATTCACGGTGATGGTTTGCTTGGTGGTGGAATCTTCCGGCAGCCGGCGGATCTCGCTCGACGCGGCGGCGCTGCCGCGCGAAGACGATGGCCCCCCTTTCTGGCCGGAAGGCGCCACGGAAGGCTGCGCAGCCGTCGCCGGCGGGGATGACGGTTGCGGCCTGGCATCCTGGCCGCCCGCCTGGCTTGCGAGCGCAAGCATCGCAAGGGCCACGAGGCCAATCATCGCGGGCCGGATCGTCGTTAATCTTGTCACGTTTTTCTCCTGCTTGCCGCGGCCGATGCGATGATTTCGAGGCGTCGCAGGATATATTGGGCGTCGGCGGCGAATTTTAGCCCTGCTTGCCGCGATCGTCTCGACAACCACCGCCAAGGTCGTTAGACGAGCCTCCACTCTGCCAAAAGCGTTCGCACCGGCAGCGCTTACAGGAACCGCTAGTGATTTTATGACCACGCCCAAGTCATATGACCGGATTGCCTTTGTCGCGAGCGCCGGCATGGAAGCGCAGGAAGCCCTGGCGCGGCTGGTTGCGGCCTACGGCAATCATGATCCGTCCGATGCCGACATCATCGTAGCGCTCGGCGGCGACGGCTTGATGCTGCAAACCCTGCACCAGCACATGCATTCCGGCAAACCGATCTACGGCATGCATCGCGGCACGGTCGGCTTTCTGATGAACGAGTTTTCGGCCCATCATCTGCACGAGCGTCTGGCGGCGGCGCGTGAAACGCTGATCAACCCGCTTCTGATGCGCGCCACCGACGTCAACGGCACCGTTCATCTGCATCACGCCATCAACGAAGTGGCGCTGTTTCGCCAGAGCTATCAGGCCGCGCGCCTGCGAATCCTGATCGACGAGCGCGAACGCATGCCCGAACTGATTGCCGACGGCATTCTGGTCGCCACGCCCGCCGGCTCGACCGCCTATAACCTGTCGGCGCAGGGACCGATCCTGCCGATCAACGCCGCCCTGCTCGCGCTGACGCCGATCAGTCCATTCCGGCCGAGGCGCTGGCGCGGCGCGCTGCTTCCCAATACCGCCTTCGTCGTCATCGAAGTGCTTGAAGGCGACAAGCGGCCGGTGGCCGCGGTCGCCGACCACGACGAGGCGCGCGACGTCCGCCGCGTCGAGGTTCTGTCCGACAAAACCATTTCGATGCGGATGCTGTTCGATCCCGGTCACAGCCTGGAGGAACGAATCCTGCGCGAACAGTTCGGCTACTGACGCCTGACGTCCGGGACGTCCCATCCCGGCGCTCGCCCGCGTTCCCTGCCTTAAAAGTTGCGTGAGCGCCGTTCGAAAGGCGCGCTCGCAACCATTCATTAACGCGGGGACGATATGGTTAACGACGGGTATACCGCTTGTCGGCTGTCCCGAAGGGCGCGACCATGTTCCGTATCGATTTCAACAAGCTTCAATTCCTGATTTGCGACGACAACCCGCATATGCGCCGCATCTTGCGCACGCTGTTGCATTCGTTCGGCGCGCGCGAGGCCTATGAGGCCGAAGACGGCGCCACCGCGCTTGAAATGTACACCCACTACGTCCCCGACATCGTCATCACCGACTGGGCGATGCCAATCTTCGACGGGCTTGAGTTGGCGCAGATGATCCGGCAGCCGGAATCAAAGGGTAATCCCTACGCGCCGATCATCATGCTGACCGGTCATTCCGAGAAACGGCGCGTGACTGTGGCGCGCGATGCCGGCGTGACCGAATTTCTCGCGAAACCGATTTCCGCCAAGGGCCTGTATCAGCGCATCCTGAACGTCGTCGCCAACCCGCGCCCGTTCATCAAAACCAAGACCTATTTCGGCCCGGATCGCAGGCGCAACACCAACGGCGCCTATCTCGGGCCCGAGCGGCGCGTCGGCGGCGAGATGGAAATCCTTCAGCAGCCCTCGCTGCTCGACAAGGCCAAATCCGGGATCTAGTGGAAGGGATTTGACATTCGCTACCAGCCCAGCCGCAAACTCCGAAGGCGAATGTCAAATCCTAAACTCCACTAGAAAGCAATATTAGCTAGTGGTCCTTTGATTCTAACATTCGCAAAGTGGCCGCTGAGAAGGGATGCGAATGTTAGAATCGGACCACTAGCAGGGACACACAAGCCGCATGCCGAACAGCAAATCCGACATCGAGGTCCAGAAATTCGTCGATCACCATGTGATCACCCAGCCCAATCCGCTGCGCAAGGTGATGCGGCGGATGGCCGACGACGAGATCGACGATCCCGTTGCGCGCGCTGAAAAGGCGCTTGCCGACCTGTCCGGTGAATTCAGGCACTGGATGGAAGTCGAAGTCGAGCGGCTGGCGGCTGCCCATGCCACCATTCTCAAGGACGGCTTTACCAAAGCCGCGCGCGACGAACTCTTCCGCGCTGCCCATGACATCAAGGGCGACGCCGTCACCTTCGGCTTTCCGCCGGCCGGCGTCGTGGCCGAGAGCCTCTGCCGGATCATCGAACACGCCCCCGATCTGTCACGGGTGCCGTCCGATCTGATCGCCCACCATATCAATGCTGTTCAGGCGATCGTGCATCAGCACACCAAGCTCGACAGCATCAGCATGTCGAACGAGCTGAGCCGGCGTCTGCGCGGCGTCGCCGACGAGTATCTCGCGCGTGTCAACCGCGACCGGCCGGAGCATCTCGAGGCCATCATGGCGCCGAGCATCGTGCCGGCGGATTGAAGCCATAAGCGGCGACGCCCGGGGCCTCGCCTGCTTTCACTGCTTCCAGTACGATTGATTTGAAATGGCAAGGCAGGCTTGGCCTTCCTTGCCGATCCGTCGTGCCGTCAGCCGCTTGCGTTTACGCCGCGACCAGGCCGTATTGCATCGGCGTGACGGCCTCTTCTGCCGCAAGCTCCTCGCAGAACAGCCGCGCCTCTTCCCGCGCCAATTCCGTCGCAAAGCGCCGCAGCAGAATAAGAAGCGGGCTTGCCGCGTTCTGATCGACTTCGCATTGGGTCAATACGCGCTCGACCATGCGACGGCGCAGACGCGCGGCGCCCGCGAGCGTGTCGATAAAGCCTGTTTCATGAACGACATCGAGCGCCGCGCGGAACGCAGCGAAGGTCAATTCCGGCAAACCGGCGCGCCGCAACAGCGCCACCAGACTTGCCTCGCCGCGATCGAGCAGCAGAGACGAGACGCGGGCGCGCGGCAGGCCCGACAATTCGGCAAGGGCTGCTTCGAACAATTCGAGATTGCCTGACAGCAGCGCCCGCAAGATCAAGCCCGCGGTCAACTGCGAGGTCGCGCGCAGATGCGCGATCAGTCCGCGCATGTCGTCGCCGCGCGAAAACGCCGCGATGTTGACGGTCGAACGATCGCGCGCCTCGCCCGCCACCCGCTCGGCGCGGTCGGCGCTCAGCCAGTTCTTGGCGACGACGAATTGCGCCAACGTATCCGACAATTTGGCGACCAGGGCTGCCCGCGTGGCGGCGGGCAAATCCTCGAGCACCAGCATCAATTCCCGTATTGCGGCGAGATGACCGTGACGCTCGACGATGCGGTCCCAGGAAAACGGCGCAAGTTCCGCGTAGGCGTTTTCGATCAATTCCAGCGCCGCGGCGGCGCTGCCGACTTCGGCGATCGCGGCGCAGACGGAAGGCGGCAGATTGACGCGGCGGGCGATCGCACATTGCGTCTCGCTGTTGCCGGTGGCGGCGATGTCGACGAGATCCGCATCGATCAAAAGCGGTGAATGTTCGAGGATCGGCAAGGCGACCGAGGGCTGATCGAGCGCCAGGGCCTGCACGATGGCCGCAGGCGCCTCTTGACTGCGCGCGAACACTTCCGCCATCGCACGCCGCACCAGAGGCGAGGCGTCGTCGAGCAACATCAGCAGCGCGCCTTCGGCCGCCGCGCTGTCGTCTTCGGAAAGATCGGATATGAGCCAGGCCCGCGCCAAGGCCCGCGTCGCTTCGGCGCGTTCGCCGGCAGGGGCCGTCTTTATCCAACTGATGAACTGGCGAACGATCATTGCCCTGCCGGCTTACGCAAAAACCCCTGGCGCCTTGTTGTTGCGCCAATGCAAGACAAAATAAACCACGACACTTAACAAAGCGTTCACTATAAGCGGCTGGTTTCATTGACGTTTTGTTAAGGCCTGCGGCGCTGGCCCGGCTAGCCGCTGAAGGTGCCGTTGCGATCGCTGAAGAGATCAAGCCGGCCGCTAGAATTCGCCGCCGGCAGCACCGCGACCGAGGCCGATGGCGTCGATGATGCGGCTGACGAGGCCGGCGTATCCGACGTCAGCGAGGCGGAGTTGCCCCATAACTCGCGGACCGCTTGCGACACCGGCTGCGCCGGGCCGCCGCCATCCTGGAACAGCGAGCGGAAGACCGGACTTGCCGGCGCGGCATCTGTCGAGGTCGAGGCCGCGGCCATCGCGATCGGAGCCGCGGACGCAACCGACCGGGTGTCCGGGAAGCTTGATAAAAAGGTCGCGGTATCTGGTACCGATGCGATTGATGATGTGCTTGATGACGCACTTGGGGCCGCGCTCGCCACAGCCACGCTCGGCTTGACGATATCGCCGCCGACGGACGCCATCACGCTTTGGGTCGCCGATGAATTCGCTGCGCTGTCGTAGCGCTGTTGCAGCACCGAATAGACCTCCGAGACGCTGCGCGCCCGCCCTGTCGTGCGGTCGTAGAAGATCGAGCGGTTGGCGGCGGCGGCATTCGGAAACAGCCGCGCGGCGGAAGCCTGCCCGTTGTCCTCGGCATTGCCGATCAGCCTGGCGGCGCCGCCGACGCCCATGAAATGGGCCATGTACAATTCGCTGTCGCTGGGACGCCGGCCGATCATGCCGGTGAGTTGGAAGCTATTGCTCTGGGTCAACGCGCCGGCCATGGCGGAAGCCACGCTCGGATCGTCCCGCAGCTTCATGATGGCCTGTCGCGCATTGGCATCCGCCACCGAATAGGTGCCGTCGGAAGACTTGCTGATCATGTCGGCATAGGCGCCGTAGCCGAATTGGGCGCCCGCGTCCTTCACGGTGGCAAGCCAGGTCTGATCGATGAACTGAAACAGCCCATGGGCCGAAGACGTTGAAGCCCCCGCCGTCGGATTGAAATCCGATTCCATCTTGGCGGTAGTCAGGAGATATTGAAAGCTGGTACCGCTTGAAGCCGCGGCCTGCTTGATCGCGCCGGCCACGCGCACGCGCGCAGGATCGACACCTGCCGTGGCATTCGATGTGTCGACCGACATTGTCGGGTCTCCGCTCCCCGCGAAACCACCTGCGTTATACCGACTGACGCGAAGGCTCCCACCAGCGCTTCAGCCGAACTCAACAGTGCGGCTGACATGGTTAAGAGCGGGTTAAGAGGGTTCCCGGTGCGTCCCCTAGGGAAGGCGAACGGAAAGCGTCACTTGCGATAGACCGTCTTCGGATCGAATTGCCGAGCAGCGTCCACGAACGACAACCGCGCGCCGCCGTCGGGCGCCTCGACCCTTCGATAAAAGCAGGAATGCCGGCCGGTGTGACAAGCCGCCCCGGTCTGTTCGACGCGGATCCAGATCGCGTCCTGGTCGCAATCGGTGCGCATCTCGACCACGCGCTGGACGTGGCCGGAGGTTTCGCCCTTCCGCCACAGCGCCTGACGCGAGCGGCTGAAGTACCAGGCTTCGCCGGTCGCAATGGTCTTGAGGAGCGCCTCCTCGTTCATATGCGCGACCATCAGCACCTCCGATGTGGAAGCATCGGTGGCAACGCAGGTAACAAGGCCGTTGGCATCGAATTTGGGCCGGAGCGACAGCCCTTCTTCGATGTCGTTGCGATCGGATGAGGTGGACACGGTAGCTCCGATTCCGAAGTTCGCAAGCCGCCCGGGCAGCCTCCGATGCGAACGCTGGATTTAACGCTGCGGCGATCGCACCAGGGACATGAAACGGGCCTGCTCCGCCGGATTGTCGCGGAACATGCCGGTGTAGCGGCTGGTGAAGGTCATCGCGCCATGTTTGGCGACGCCGCGGACCGACATACAGGTATGCTCGGCCTCGATCAGGACAGCGACGCCGCGGGGTTTGAGAACTTCATCGATCGCCGCGGCAATCTGCGCCGTCAGATGTTCCTGGGTTTGCAGGCGGCGCGCGAAGATATCGGTCAGCCGCGCCAGCTTCGACAGACCGACCACGCGCTCGACCGGGGTATAGGCGATATGCGCCCGGCCGTAGAACGGCATCATGTGATGCTCGCACTGCGAGGTGAATTCGATGTCACGCACCAGCACGAAGTCGTCGTAGCCGGCGGTTTCGCCAAAGGTGCGATCGAGCACTTCGGCCGGGCACTGGTGGTAGCCCTGGTACAATTCGTCGAAGGCCTCGACGACGCGGCGCGGCGTGTCGAGCAGCCCCTCGCGTCCGGTGTCTTCACCGATATAGCTGAGCAAGGTCTGCACCGCCGCTTCGGCCTCAGAGCGCGACGGCCGCGGCTGATCGGGGCGGACGGCGGCGGCCAGGAATTCAGAAGGGTCGAGTTCGGCGGGCCTGACGTCCAAAGGCTTGGTCTCGGAGGGCTTCAGCTCGGAAGTATTTGCTGGGCGGAGGGATTTAATCAATGCGTCCATGTCAGCTCCGTTCGACCGGTCGGCAAGACCGGAGTGTCACCGGCAGACGGGGCAGTATATCGCCTGACGCCTGAGTCCCCCACAAATATCGTCTAAACAGCGGCCGATGGGTAACCGGTTTCCGACCACCTTATGGGAATGGCGGGGTGTATTTCCACCATTCCCGGCCATATATAGGGTCATGCGCCGTGGCCGCCAAGGGCGAGCCGACGGGCGGGGGCGAAAGTGCGGACCTATGCTAAACGACATCTACAACAAGCGGATCATCGAACTCGCGGGGAACATACCCCGGCTCGGCCGCCTGCCCTCGCCTGATGCGACCGCGACGGCGCATTCAAAGCTTTGCGGATCGACGGTGAAGATTGACCTCAAGATGGACGGTGGCGTCGTCACCGACTTCGCTCACGACGTGAAGGCCTGCGCGTTGGGCCAGGCCTCGTCCTCGATCATGGCCGCCCACGTCATCGGCTCGACGGCCAGCGAATTGCGTGAGTTGCGCGAAACCGTTCGCAAGATGCTGAAGGAAAACGGCAAACCGCCCGAGGGCGGGAAATGGGCCGATATCGCGCTGCTCGAACCGGTCCGCGACTACAAGGCGCGGCACGCCTCGACGATGCTGACCTTCGATGCGGTGGTGGATGCCATCGGCCAGATCGAGGCCAAAAGCGCGTCCGAAAAAACAGCGCAGCCGGCCTCGGCTTAAAGCATGCTGTTCCCGGTATAGATTAACGCTACTGCGCCGGCGCGGCCGCGATACTGGCTTTCGGCGCAAGCGCCTCGGCTGTCCGGGTGGATTTCGCAGCCGGCTCGGCCGCCTCGTTCACCGCCGAACTCGTGAAACGGTCCTGCACCGGCTTGGTGGCCAGCGCCACGCCGCCTTGCATGACCGGACCAACCATCGGCGGCAGTACTTCAGCGACCGCGTCGGTGGTCACGAGATTGGTCAGCCGCAATTCGTCGCGCGACAATTCATGCAGTTCTTCCCAGGGCGGGACGTTGAGCGACAGCGCGAGCAGATCGCCACCGCCGCCCATCTCGAAGGTGTATTTCGCCAGCCGTCCGATATCGCGTTCCACGATCATGAGGTCGTCGGCGGAATAACTTGCCCCGCGCGCATCCTCCGCGCGGTCGCCCATCCAGATCTGGTGCACCCGCACATGCGCGGTCTCCGGCACATAGCGCGCCTTGCCGGACAACAGCAGGAATACGCACATCGACTCGCAATAGGCTTGCGGATCAACGGCGCCGCGGTCGCCCTGCGTGGTGTGGGTCCGGACGCTGGTTCCGACCGTCGTCATCAGACCGAGATCGCGAAAACGCCGCCCGAGCGTGATGGAGTCGTTGACCGAGCCGCCGCTGGAATCCAGGACGATGGTGGCGCCGCGCAGATCGCGTCCTTGCGCGAAATCCTCAAAATCCTTGGGGCTCTCCGCCGTCACGATACCGACCGCGCTGATCCAGCCTCCGCAATGCGGCTGACAGGCCACCCAGCTGAACTGCATCGGCAGCTTGCGTTCTTCGAGCGTTCCGCCCGCATGGGCCAAACCGCCAAGCACGGACAGGGCCCCCGGCACCGCAAGACAGGCAGTCGTCACGATTAATACCGCCCAGCCGCGAAAGCGAAGTCCGACGAGTTTCAATTTGGTTCCTTCCCCGCAATCGCCAACAAGCGGCTGCACCGGTTCAAAACGAAACAAAAAACAAGTCTGTCATTCCCCCGTTATGAAACGTAAACGCAGTTGACCGAATCGTCCAGCAAACCTTTGTTGCACCGCCGCGCAAGGCGTTGATATTTCTAAAACTGTGGCACAATTATTGGTGTGGACGGGTTCCCTGCGCTGGAACCAAGCAATTGCCGCACAAACACCCAGCAAGCCGCCCATGAAGCATACGCCATTCAAGCTGTCTTCGCTGTCCTCGCGTTGCGAGGATTGCTCGCGCGGGGTCGGACGTCTGCCACGACAGGCGGGCCGCGCGATGATCTGGCTTTATCGGCACACGCTCTCGCCGCTGGTCGGCTACAACTGCCGGCACCTGCCGACGTGCTCGGTTTATGCCGATGAGGCGATCGGGCGCTTCGGATTGTGGGCCGGCGGATGGATGACGCTGGCGCGGCTGTTGCGCTGTCAGCCATTCGGCACGTCCGGCATCGACAACGTGCCCCCAACAAAACCCGACGGCGCGCGCTGGTATTTGCCGTGGCGGTTTGGACGCTGGCGCGGCGTCAACGCAGCGTGACATCACTACGCTGCGTTGCGTCATCGGAAAGACGTTGCCAAGGCACAGGAACCGGCGCTCTATGGCTGCATTGGTTCGATGTCTCCTCTGAGGGAGGACGTCAACGATGCGCTGGAAAATTCAACCGAGTGGCCACGATCCCCGGCAGATCGATTTGTTGGCGGTTGTCGCAATACTGATCGTCATTGTCGCCATCGGTCATTATCTGACCGAACATCCCAAAGCTCATCTCACCAGCAGTTTCATAGTGCCGAGCCAGTCCGTGCGCTGGTAGCTCGCAGGCTTGAGTTTCACTGGAACCAAAAAAATTTGTGGCCCGGTTCCGGCGGTGGTGGGGACGGCGGCCGAGGCTTGCGCGGTCGAGGCTTCGGCGCGAGCTCGGCGAGCGGCGCGGCCGAGGAGGTCGTTTCCACCGTCGTCGAGCCATCGTCCGGCACCCGGACCGACAGCAGCAGGTTCAATTCGTGCGAACGCCACCGATAGCCGATCCCGAAATCCATCGGCTCGGCGCGGCGAAACAGTTCGGCATAGGACTGCTGATATTTGTTCGGGAATTCGGAGATCGGGCCGGCATAGCGGCCGAACGGGAAGAAGCGCCATTTCTTCGCGCTGTAATAGCCGAGCGGAATCCCGGAATCGTCCTGAATGATGGTCGCGCTGTTGGCAAGAATGAAGTCGCGCACCGTCGAAAAGCTGCCGGAATGCAGCAGGTATGAGGCGCTCTTGAGCAGGCTATTGCCGGGCGCGAGCGTGGCGCAGAATTTCAGGAAGCCGCTCGACCTGACACCGGAGTTCGACAGGTCGGTCGAGAAATAATACAGCGTCTTTTCGATGCCATCGCTTCCCGCAAACACGATCCGCACCCCCCGCGTGGCGTTGGCGCCGGGATTATCATTGGCAAAATAGGCCGTTCCCTTGTCGTCGAGCGCCACCGTCGAGACGTTCTTGATGGTCATGCCGGAGCGCGCCAGGAATACATAGAGCAGCGGCATCGCGCCGGTGACCTGCCCTTCGTGCAGATCGACTTTCATCTTCTTGGTAATGAAGAAGGAGAAGCTCAGGATCGAGCCGAGCGAATGTTCGACATTGGCAAGCGCTGCATTGACGCCTTCGCGCGGCACTTTTGTCAGGTCCGGCACCGAGCCCGGCGGCTCGAGCGCGCTCAACACATAGGTGGTGGCCTTCGGATAGAACGCGTTGGCGTAAAGAAAGTCCGGGCCGGAGAACATGTAGAACATGGTCGGCTTCGGCGCGGTGAGATTGGCATCGGACCAGGCGCGAACCTTCGATATCTGCCGCTGCTCGAGTTGTCCGAACGCGGAATCGAAAAACTTCGCATGGCGCTGCCAGGCGGGATCCTTGGTCAAGGCCATCAGCGGCGAGTTGGCTGAGGGCATCATGCCCGCGAGAAAACGCGCGGTATCGTCCGGCGTAACGTCAGCGGCATCAGCAGCGCCAAGTCCGCCGCCGAACGCGCTCGCGAGCAACATGGTCGCAGCCGCAGCCAGAATTTTGAAGGCGCGAAACATGTCTATGTGCGACCTGGACCTGCGGGGCGAGTGAGCGGTGAGGTCGCGGAGCCGGAATTATCCTTTTTACGGAAGACCACGTAGATCAGAAGGCCTGACACCATAATCAGAGCACCAAAAAAGGACTGCAACGGCCGTTCGACGACAAGATAGTACATCATGAAAAGCGTCACGAGCAGGAAAATAACCGGCGTCGCCGGGTATCCCCAGGCGCGGTAGGGCCGCGGCAGATCGGGCCGCGTGATGCGCAGCTTGATCACGCCCAGTACGGTGAAGAACGAACAGAACAGAAGCGAGAACTGGATGAAATCGAGCACCGCCTCGAAGCTGCGGGTAAACAACATCAAGGTCGCGACCGCGAGCTGAAACAGGATGGCATAGGCTGGCGCGCCCTGGGTCGATTTGCGGGCAAAAACCCGCAGCGCCGGAATATCCTCGCCCATCGTCATCATCACGCGCGGGCCGATCCACATCATCGCGCTGATCGACGATATAAGTCCGATGCAGATCATCGCCCCGACGATGCGCCCGCCGATTTCGCCGAACATATAAGTGCCGGCGATGCGGGCAACGTCGAGCTGGCCCGCCAGTTTGTCGATCGGCGCGGTGTGGAGGAATACGGCGTTGAGCGCCACATAGAGCACGAGAACAATCAACGTGCCTGAAAACAAGGCACGTGGAAGCGTCTGGCTGGCGTCGCGCAACTCCCCGATGATGTAAGTCGCGGCATTCCAGCCGGAAAACGAATACATCACAAAGACAAGTCCGATTGCGAACGGCGCGCTGGCGACATAACCGATATCTGAGGCTTGCGGGGTGAACGAAACGGCCTGCGGCGTGCCGATGACAAAACCCGCGATCAGGAAGGCCGTGATCAGCACCACCTTCAGGACGGTCGAGATCAACTGGAAGGTCGAGGAGTGTTTGACGCCGGTGAGCTGGATCAGCGACACCGCCCAGACCGTCCCGACCGCCAAGAACAGCGGCGGCGCGCCGGCGAAAATCGCCCGGCCATATTGCTCAAGCGCCATCGCCGCGAGCGCCACCGGAGCGGCGAAGCCGACGGTGGCCGACACGAAGCCTGCGACGAAACCGAAGGCGGGATGATAGGCGCGACTTAGGAAATTGTACTCCCCGCTCGATCGCGGAAACATCGCGCCGAGTTCGCCGTAGGAAAACACGCCGCACAGCGCGACGATGCCGCCAACGGTCCAGAGCAAAACGATCGCAAAGCCGGAGGGGATGTCCTTGACCTGAAAGCCGAGGCTGGTGAAAACGCCGACGCCAACCATGTCGGCAACGACAATGGCGGTTGCAACTGCAAAGGAGACCGTGGGAAGCCGGCCTCCCAGTGACGCAGCTCCCCCATCCAGTGCGGCCATGTCGCCCATACTTCGGGCGCCATGCCCTGCGCCTCCATGGTGCGGGGCCGCTTCGGCCAATTCAAGGAGACCCTGCGATTATTTCACGTCGGCCCGATTTTGGTGCTGAGATACCTTTTGCGGACGGTTATGGCGGATATTTGCCTCCGCCCCACAATCAGGACACGATTCCGTGTTGCCTGAACCGTTCCGGGAATGGGGAGAAATTTCCGGAGGATTAACGTCACCGCAACACTACTGCGGTGGAGTTGGCATCCGCTTCGGTATTGCGGCGAGTTCTCGTAGCGAATGCCAAATCCGAACCCGCATTAGCGACTGACGGTGGTTGGGGCAAAGGGGTGGATGGTCGGGGCCGATCCGAAATCTGAAGCTTATGTTCGCGTGACGCCGGCTAAAAAGCCCGGATCGTCGCGCCATGCGCGTTTGTGCGCCGTCCCGCCCCGCCGCTGGCTCCCGCTCCTGTCGCTCCTGATCCCGCTCTCATTGACACTTGCCCAGTGCGGCAGGGCGCCGAGCGCGGCCTCACTCGCGGCAAACGTGCAGGGAAGCAACGATACGTTCGATGACCGTTTCCCCAAGCCGCAATTCAAGGATCGCTTTCCTACCGCCGCCGAAAGCTTGCAGCAGCGGCCGGCCAACGTGGCCGACGCGCAAAACCGGCGAACAGTCCAGACGCAACCGTACCGCGTCGCCTCGCTGGCGCCGATCGTCCCCTATCAGCGTTCGTCGCACGAAGACCAAACGGCCCTGATCGGATTGAAATCGTCCGCCTTCCCCTATAGCGGCAACAATCCGCGCAGCGATACACCGTTCCTGAACGTTTCCAACGGCGATCGTCACGGCCACCGCAGCTATTCCGGCCGCGTCTTCTGGCAGGACGAGACCTTCAACGATAACCGCGTGCTGATGCACGTCCCCGAACATTTCGACGCCAACAAGCCTGGCGTCATTGTGGTGTTCTTCCACGGCCATGGCGCAACGCTGGAACGCGACGTGCGCGACCGGCAGCTGGTGCCGCAGCAGATTTCGGATTTGGGCGCCAATGCGGTGCTGCTCGCGCCGCAGCTCGCCGTCGACGCCGCCGATTCCAGCGCCGGCAAATTCTGGCAGCCGGGCGGGCTGAAGCGTTTCATCAATGAATTGGCCGAGCATCTCGCCAAGCTTTACGGCGATCCGAACGCGGCCAAGACGTTCGCGAACATGCCGGTCGTGATCGTCGGCTACAGCGGCGGCTTCGTTCCGACCGCCTGGAGCCTCGAAGTCGGCGGGCTCGGCAATCGGGTCCGCGGCGTCTTGCTGCTCGATGCGGTATACGGCGAACTCGACAAGTTCGCCTCCTGGGTCGCCAACAATCGCTCCGGATTCTTCGTCAGCGCCTATACCCGCTACACCCAGCGGCACGATCAGGAACTGATGCAGATGATCCGTGATAAGGGCATTGCCGTATCCGATGACATGGATGGCCCGTTGCGCCCCGGCAGCGTCGTCTTTGTCAAAACGCCTGACGGCGTGACGCATCGCGATTACGTCACCCACGCCTGGACCGACAGACCGGTGCGCGAGGTGCTCGCCAAGATGGCCTTAACGCCGGCGCTGACGCGGTTTGCGGCCTCGGCCGCCGATAGTCCGATCAGCCGATAAAAGAAGCCGACTGCTTCAGCTTTTTGCGACCGAAAAGCGCCGCGTCAAAATCACAGTCGCCAGCGCCAGCACGACAAAGGCAGCGCCAGCATAGCCGATGCCGCGCAGAAGGTCGTGCGCATACAGTAATCCGCCGAGCCCCGAGCCGATCGCCTGCCCCACATACAGAAACGATGTGTTGAGCGATACCGATGCGGAGGCGAGTTCAGGTGCCGCGGCCACGAGGCGGACTTGTTGCATCGAATTGCTGGAGGCAAAACCCAGTCCCCAGATCGCCGCCGAGCATGCCATCAACGGATAGAAGCCCGCGGAGAGCGCCCATCCGCTGATCCCTGTCAGCACGAACGCGATGCACAGCATCGAGGTCTTCAAGGGCCCCCAGGAATTGACGACGTTGCTGACAATGACAATCCCGATAAAGCCGCACACGCCGTAGATCGCAAATACCAGTCCGACCGCGTCGGGACCGACCTGCGTCAGCCGCGACAAGAGCGGCCCCATATAGGTGAACACCGCGAACTGGCCCGACATCAAAAGCGTGGTGATCGCGAGCAGCACGATGATCACGCGGTTACGCGCCAGATCGGCCCATGTCTTGAGATCGACCGGCGAGCCGACAAGGCCTGCGGGTAACCGCCACAACAACAGCAGGAAGCTCAAGGCCCCGATGACGCTGACGCCGCCAAAAGCCGCGCGCCAGCCGTAGCGGCTGGCCATGAAGGTGATCAGCGGCAGCCCGACGGCAGCCGCCAGCGACCAGCCGAGAAATACATAGGCGATGGTGCCGCCGCGTTTTTCCGCCGGCACGATCAGCGCGGCGGTGCCGGCCGCCTGCGGCGTATAGAGGGCGCCGATCGCCAGCATCGCGAGACGGATGAGCAAAAGCGTCGTATAGCCGGGTGCGAACGCTGACGCGGCGTTGCCGAGCGCCAGCACGGCGAGCGTGGCCGTGAGCAAGGTGCGGCGCTCGATCCGGCTGGTCAGCCACGCCGTCAACGGCGAGCCGATGCAGAGCACGATCGCGCCGAAGGTCACCAGAAGACCGGCGGTATGAACGGTGATACCGAGATCGGACGACAACTCGATCAGCATGCCCGCCGGTGCCAGGATCGACGAGCCGGTGACGAGATTTCCAAACATCAGCGCCGTCGGCGCAAGGCGGCGATGGACCGGACTGTCAGACGACGGCTTTTGCATGCTCACGCATCTAGTGGAGGGATTTGACATTCGCAACCTTCCTAGCCGCAGACGCGCAATGCGAATGTCAAATCCGAGCTCCACTAGAATAATATATTTGCTAGTGGTCCTTTGATTCCAACATTCGCAAACGTAGCCGCTGAGGAGGGATGCGAATGTTAGTATCGGACCACTAGACCGCACGCACCACAATGAAAAGGACAGCAACGGAATTAGTTGGGCGCCGAGACCCATCCATGAAAGAAAGTCGCGCGCCGCATGAGAGAAAATCGTCTGTCAGGGTATCTCGAGCGATGCGTATCGCTACTTCGTCGCCGCCTCACTTGACCGGACAGCAGCGGCATCTTTCCCCGGTGGACAGGTCGCGAGCAGGCTCTCCAGCGCGCCCGCCCAACCCTCGTTGGACAATTTGGTGGTTTGAGGGACCATACGTCCGTCGGCAGCCACCGCCGTCTCCGTGATGTCAATTTGCGGCTGACCGACAAGCGAATCCAATCGCGATCGTGTCAATCGCATGCCCCACTGCTCGAAGTTGGACGCGCTTCCCACGATCGATGGACCACTGAAATAGACCGGGTTCGCGCCGCCATGGGTGATCGCCACCAAGGCGCCCGCGCGCGCCGGCCGCTGAAAGTCCAGCGCGAAGCGATCCGCATTCGAGCAGGTAACGCGCCATTGCATCAGTCTGAAAGACGTTTCCCCGGGCGACCTCACCGCGGCGATCTTGCGCATCGAGCTGAATGCGTTGCTCTCGAACCTCCAGGCGGTTTCGACGAACTCGCGGCGATCGATACCGAAGCGAGCGATCTCGTCGCGCGTCAGGACGTGAATGTCCTCGAACTTGACGGTTCTGGTGAGGGCGAGCAATCCGGCGTCGATGCCCATTTTGGCGAGGTAGGACGAGGCGACGCGATCGGCACGCTCGCGACCGCGCTGGTTCGCCGCGGCGATCACGAAGGCCTCTGGCTGGCCGCCGTGGAAATTAAGGATGACCTTCGGCGAATGGACGGCCAGGATCGCATCCGGCGCCACTTCGTGGACCGCGGCGCCCATCAAAGCATAGGGACAGGCGGAGGCGCAGATCGCACCGCTGGTGAAGAGGTCACCGTGGAGTTCGCGGCCCGATTGCTTGAGCTTGACGCAGACCTCGCCGTCTTGCGCCTCGAAGCCGCATTCCCGCACCGTGGTTCGCCCCACCCTGGCAACAGTCGACCTGCCGTGAAGCATGTTCCCGATTGCGATCGCCTGGTCGAGGTTGCCGCCCGGCGAGGCAAAATAGATCGGCAGGTTGCGATCGCGAAAGTGATCCAAAAATTTCTTGAAACGCGCCGCCGTATCCGCCTCGACCTTTCCTTCGGCTTCGATCCAGGTGTCACAATCGCGCCCGCAGGCATCGGATGCGCCCTTGACGACATAAAATGTCATGGACTGTTCCGGCGGCTTCGGCGCCTGCGGCCGTTGTTTTGGCGAGGCTGCCGATGCCACGCCGCAAGCCAGCGCACAGGTCAGGACGAGGGCGGCGACGGCGCGCACGATCATGGGGCGAAAGAAGCCGGTCGAGAAAACGGGAGATCCTTGCAAGCTTAACAAGTCCGCTTCTATGAGTCCATGTTCAACAACCAAAGGCTGCGCTCACACCTCGCCCCGATTTCGGCCGATTTTCTGCGCCCACACCGATTGCATCGCCCGATTCGCCTGCTATACGCTTCTCATCCCGCTTACCTGCGCTCGTTCGCAGGAGTGAGCTTTGAGGAGACGATCATGTCCGACAAGAATCCGCCCGCATCGGGATTCCAATACAGCATCACGAATTTGAAACCGGCTGAACCCGTGCATAAGGTCACCCTCACCTTCCCGGACGGCGCCAGACGCGAATTTCCCAGGAACATCACCGGCCTTGAGATCGCCAGGGGCATCTCGCCTTCGCTCGCCAAACGCACGGTGGCGATGGCGTTGGACGGTGAACTGGCCGACCTCAACGACGCAATCGAGAACGACGCAAAGATCGAACTGGTCTCGCGCGACGATCCGCGCGCGCTCGAATTGATCCGCCACGACGCCGCCCACGTGCTCGCCGAAGCCGTGCAGTCGCTATGGCCGGGAACGCAGGTCACGATCGGCCCGGTAATCGAAAACGGCTTCTATTACGACTTCTTTCGCAACGAGCCGTTCACGCCGGAAGATTTCTCGGCCATCGAAAAGAAGATGCGCGAGATCATTGCGCGCGACAAACCCTTTACCAAGGAAGTCTGGGATCGCGAAAAGACCAAACAGGTCTTCCGCGACAAAGGTGAGAACTTCAAGGTCGAGCTGGTCGACGCCATTCCCGGCAACGAGCCGATCAAGATCTATTTCCAGGGCGACTGGTTCGACCTGTGCCGCGGCCCGCACATGACCTCCACGGGGAAGATCGGCAACGCCTTCAAACTAATGAAGGTGGCGGGTGCGTACTGGCGCGGCGATTCCAACAATCCGATGCTGACGCGCATCTACGGCACCGCGTTCGCCAAGCAGGAAGACCTCGACGCCTATCTGAAGCAGATCGAGGAAGCCGAAAAGCGCGACCACCGCAAACTCGGCCGCGAACTCGACCTGTTCCACTTCCAGGAGGAAGGCCCGGGCGTGGTGTTCTGGCACGCCAAGGGATGGACCATCTTCCAGGCGCTGATCGCCTATATGCGCCGACGCCTGACCGGCGATTACAGCGAGGTCAACGCGCCGCAGATCCTCGACAAGTCGCTGTGGGAGACTTCCGGCCACTGGGACTGGTATCGCGAGAACATGTTCGCCGCGCAGTCAGCCGGCGACGAGGCCGAGGACAAACGCTGGTTTGCGCTGAAGCCGATGAACTGTCCCGGCCATGTGCAGATCTTCAAGCACGGCCTGAAGAGCTATCGCGACCTGCCTTTACGTCTGGCGGAATTCGGCATCGTGCATCGCTACGAAGCGTCGGGCGCCATGCACGGCTTGATGCGGGTGCGGGGCTTCACGCAGGACGACGCGCACGTGTTCTGCACCGAAACGCAGCTCGCGGAAGAATGTCTCAAGATCAACGAGCTGATCCTTTCGACCTACGCCGACTTTGGCTTCGAGGGTGAACTGACGGTCAAGCTCTCGACCCGTCCCGAAAAGCGCGTCGGCACCGACGCGATGTGGGACCATGCCGAGCGCGTGATGGCGACGGTGCTGCAGGAGATCAAGGCCCAGAGCAACCACATCAGGACCGAGATCAATCCCGGCGAAGGCGCGTTCTACGGGCCGAAGTTCGAATATGTGCTGCGCGATGCGATCGGCCGCGACTGGCAATGCGGCACCACGCAGGTGGACTTCAACCTGCCGGAGCGCTTTGGCGCGTTCTATATCGATGCCGACGGCTCGAAAAAAGCGCCTGTGATGGTGCATCGGGCGATCTGCGGCTCGATGGAGCGTTTCATCGGCATCCTGATCGAGCACTATGCCGGCAACTTCCCGCTCTGGCTTTCGCCAATCCAGGCCGTCGTCACCACCATCACTTCCGAAGGCGACGAATATGCCAAGGTGGTCGCGGCGGCGGCACGGCGTGCTGGCCTGCGGGTCGAGATCGATCTGCGCAACGAGAAGATCAACTACAAAGTCCGCGAACATTCGCTGGCGAAAATCCCGGCGCTTCTCGTCGTCGGCAAGAAGGAGGCCGAGACCCATTCGGTCTCGGTGCGACGGCTCGGCAGCGACGGACAAAAGGTGATGACCACGGATGAGGCGATCGCAGCCCTGGTGGAAGAAGCCACGCCGCCGGACGTGAAGCGGATGCGGTCGGTCGGCTGATCTTCATAATCACTCTAAAGGCGCTTCCGCTGCGTTGGCGGCACGCCTATCTCTTGGAGCGATCGTCACCATTTGAGGACATGTTTGTGCCTGATG
Source organism: uncultured Alphaproteobacteria bacterium (assembly GCA_963748805.1). Lineage (GTDB taxonomy): Bacteria > Pseudomonadota > Alphaproteobacteria > Rhizobiales > Xanthobacteraceae > Bradyrhizobium. The sequence continues at coordinate 105,059 of CAVVLH010000019.1, forward strand.
CCCTGGAACTTCTGAAAACCCGCCGCTCGGTCAAGCCGCGCGAGATGAGCGGCCCCGGCCCCTCGCCGGCCGAACTCGAGACCATATTGACCATCGGCGCGCGGGTGCCCGATCACGGCAAGCTCGCGCCGTGGCGCTTCATCGTTTTCGAAGGCGAGGCGCGCGCCCGCGCCGGCGAAGTCATCGCCGGCGTCTATGCCCGCAAGAATCCGAACGCGTCGCCTTCGGATATCGAGGTCGAAAAGCGACGTCTGACCGATGCGCCACTGGTGATCGGCGTCGTCAGCCTGACCAAACCGCATCCCAAGGTGCCGCCGTGGGAGCAAGAGATGTCCGCAGGCGCCAGCGCCATGAACATCGTCACCGCGGCGACCGCGCTCGGCTACGGCGCGTGCTGGCTTTCGGGGTGGTTTTCCTTCGACCGCGATGTGCTCGCCGGGCTTGGACTGAAGGCGGACGAAAAGCTCGCCGGACTGATCCATATCGGCACGGTGGCAAAACCGAGCGAGGACCGGCCGCGGCCTGCCCTGTCGGAGATCGTCACGCGGTTTTAGTTGCACCTCATCCAGAGGAGCGCGCGCACTCGAGCAGGCCGAGCAATAGCGAGGCCGTAGCGAATAGTGCAAATGAAACGCGCGTCTCGAAGGATGAGGCCGGGCAGTTTCGCGTCACCCTTCGAGACGCTTGCTGCGCAAGCTCCTCAGGGTGAGGGTCTGCCTCCTCGATCAGCCTCCTTTCACGCCGCCTGCGAGGCGTGCCGGCCGAACCTCGATAATAGCGCTGCGACGTCACCCGCCGGCTTGGCCGCGCTGAACAGGAATCCCTGCACCTCGTTGCAGCCTTCGCTGCGCAACCAGTCGAGCTGATCGACCGTCTCCACGCCTTCGGCCGTGGTGGTAATGTTGAGGCTGCGGCCAAGGCCCGAGATCGCCCGCACGATCGCGACGCAATCCGGCCTCTCGACGAGGTCCTTGACGAAGGAACGGTCGATCTTGATCTTGTCGAACGGAAAGCTTCTCAAGTAGCTCAGGCTCGAATAGCCGGTGCCGAAATCGTCCATCGAGATGCGCACGCCGAGTTCGCGCAACTGATGCAGGATGGCGAGGTTGGCTTCGGTCTCCGCCAGAAACACCGATTCAGTGATCTCGAGCTCGAGCCGCCGCGGCGACAGGCCGGAATGCGCCAGCGCCGAGATCACAGCCTGGACCAGGTTGCGGCTGCGGAACTGCACCGCCGACAGGTTGACCGCAACCTTGACCTCATCGGGCCATTTGGCCGCTTCGCTGCAAGCCTTGCGCAACACCCATTCCCCGAGCGACACGATCAATCCGATATCTTCCGCGATCGGAATGAATTCCGCCGGCGAGATCATGCCCTTCTCGGGATGCTGCCAGCGCAACAGCGATTCAAAGCCGCTGATGCGGTCCGTCCCGATGTCGACCAGCGGCTGATAGTGAAGTTCGAACTCACCGTTGGCAAACGCGCGGCGTAGGTCGACCTCCATGTCGCGGCGCTTCTGGGCAGTGCGATCCATCTCGCGCTCGAAGAAGCGATGCACGCCGCCGCCGTCGGATTTCGCCCGGTAGAGCGCCATATCGGCGTTGCGCATCAGCTCCTCGCTGGTCGTGCCGTCGCCCGGCGACAGCGCGATGCCGACGCTCGCGCCGATCACGATCTCGACACCGTCGATATCGTAGCTGGCGCTCAGCACCTCGATCAGGCGGGCCGAGAAGCCGCTGGCCTCGTTCGGCGAAATGTCGGACGTCAGGATCAGCGCAAATTCGTCGCCGCCAAGCCGCGCGGCGAGATGATTGCCACGAACCTGCGACCGCAGCCGGTCGGCGACCAGCCTGAGCAGGCGGTCCCCCATCGGATGGCCGAAGGAATCGTTGACGTTCTTGAACAGGTCGAGATCGACATACAATATCGCAACGCGCTTGTTGCCGGCTTGCGCTTCCACCAGCGCCTCACGCAGCCGCTCCTGGTAGAATTCGCGGTTGGGCAGATCGGTCAGCCCGTCGTGATGGGCCATGTAGGCAATGCGGGCCTCGGCCTGGCGCCGCTCGGTGATATCGGCGATGGCGACGAGGTAGCCGTCACGCCCGTCGAAACTAACCCGCCGCCCGAACGTCAGGACATGGATTTCGCTGCCGTCGGCCTTGATGTGCCGCCAATTGCCGCTGGACTGGTAGGCCTCCCCGATATGCAGCAGCGATTCCTTGTGGCTGGTCCGCTCGTCTTCGGGCCAGATTTCGTCGAGCTTCATGGCGAGAAATTTCTCGCGGGGGTAGCCGTAATGCTGGATCGCTGCATCGTTGACGCCGAGAAACCGGGTGGTCTCGGCGTCGAACACCCACATCGGCATCGGATTGTTGTCGAACAGCAAACGGAAAGAGGCTTCACGGCGCTTCAAGGCGGTGACGTCGGAAATCGTCAGCGCGAGAATGTCGCCAAAGGCCGTCACGCCCAGTTTCAGGTTTCGATCGTCACTGTCGATTTCAAACTGATCCGCCTCGCCGCTTCGGACCACCGCGAGCAAGCGCTCGACGACATGACCGGTGCTGAGAAGGCTGCGCCCGCCGCCAAGCCGCTGCCACAGCAATTCGACCGTCGGCAGCTTGAGCAGCCGCGCAGCGCCTTCATTGTGGTGCACGATCTGGAAATCAAACGGCCGGCCTTCCGCGTTGCGGATCGCGGCAAGCGACAGCACGCCCTCGTCGGTCGTGGAGAAGATCGCATCGAGCAGATTGTATTGAGCATCGCGCTCGTTGACATAGACGCCGATCAGCGTGTGCCCCCAGCGTGAAGAGGTCGGAAGCGCCAGCAGATCGTAGGTCCGGACCATGCCGTCCCGCACGCAATGGGCGGTCGCATGACACGGGCGGCACTTGGCCAGCGCGTTGCCGGCGGCTTCCGCGAGCGCGGTTGCGCAATCCGGCGACAACGTATCGAGCGCAACGTCCCAGCGATCGTGCTCCAGCCACAGCTGGGCGTAGCGGCCGGTGCGCGATACTTCGAGGCCTTGCGGGCCGTCCTTGAGCAGCACGATGTGATCGGCGAGCCGGCCAAGGCTTCCCAGCATCACGTCTTCGTAAGCCGGTAGTTTTTCTCCCGGACGCATCGCGGCCTGCCACTTGCGTTGCAGGACCGGGACATCATCGAACATCTCTGGCGTGGATTTTCCCGGCGACTTCCTGGCAGCAAGCATGGCATTCCCCGAACGCGCAACTGTGAGCGCGCGCCATCAATGCGAGCCGTGCTTAAAGGGGTGTAAAAATTCCGCGTGGAGGAAAGCGATACCGCTATTATGACAGTTTTAAATCGCGCGATGGTTAGTCCGCGTTAGAAACTATGACAAAGCATCTCGGAAAAATCAGCGCGCGACGACTTCGACTTCGCCGTCGACACCGTTAACAACGTTGAAAGGGCGCTCGTAAACTTTGCCTTCGTTCTTGGCGATTGCCCGGTACTCGCCTTCCGACAATATCACCTTGGGAAACGCGCCGATCAATTCCTTGATGACGTCGCCGCCCGGCGTGATCACCGACCATGCGGTGTTGGCGAGCGCCTCGCCGCCACGGTCGCTGACCAGCTTGAGCGTAATCACGGCGGCGCGATGGGTGACGATGACATCCGTCAGCTTGCCGGCTTGCACGCGAATGTCCGAACGCACGACGGAGTTGGCATCCCCATAATTGGAGATGATGTAATAGGTGCCCTCCGGCAGCAATGCGACATCGCCCGGCGCGACGCTCGGCACGAGAGAGGCGCGCTCGCCCGCCTCGAACTGGCTGCCCTTGTAGATCGCAAAAGAAATCTGGTTCTGCGGAATCTTGGAGGCGCCGACGCGGCCCTCGATGCGCAGGCCGCCTGCGGGAAGGATAAAGGTTTCGCGGTAGGTCTCCGCCTTCAACGTCATCGGCCGTATGACGCTGACGAGGCCGAGCGCGACGTGGACGACGTAATTGCCGGGTGGCAGCACGACGTTCGGCGTCGCGCTACGGTCCTCGCGAACCAATTTCATATTACCGGTATCATCCGGCCGGTCGGAAAAAACCCGCCAAACCAGCCCGCCGGTGACCACGGGCAGGTCCTTGCCGAAACGCGCCGTCAGCGCCAGCACGGCCTGATTCGGCGTCGCCGCGCCAGGCGGCGGAGCTGGAACGACCGGCGGCACGGCGGCAACTGCGGGCGGCGCGGTCAATGACGGCGGCAAATTCGGGACCGATGCCGGACCGGTAGATGGCGCCAGGTTCATCGCCGGGCCAGCGGGAGGCTCGGGAACGGCCGCCGGCGGCACCGGTGGCGGCCGATCGCTGAACATTTGAGCCGAAACCGGGGCGAAAACCGCAAAGCCCAACAACAGGGCAAACACGGGCGCTGCGCGCCTGTGCCCGTTCCGCCATCCGCGGCTACCCTGCTTTCCCCTGATCATGACGGATGCTTTTCACCGAAAACGCGGCAAATTCAAGCCTGCGTTGGTTGGACAGAAGGGTGGAACCGGCGCCGGCCACTTCCGTTACTCATACCGATTCGACGCGCTCCCGTCACAATCTCACCCCGAACCCCGGCATAAACCATGCTTGTCAGCGATTCTGGCGGGAGCGGCGTTCTCGCGATAGCCTTCCTGCGCCCCTTAAGGAGATTGCGTTTAGCGTGCTGAATAACTGGATCGGACGAGGCCAGAACACCGGAGAAGTCCGCGACAAGACCGTCGGCCGGCGGCCGGTGATCGGACTTGCGCTCGGTGGCGGAGCGGCGCGCGGCTTTGCCCATATCGGCATCGTCAAGACGCTGATTGCCCACGGAATCGTCCCCAATGTCGTCGTCGGCACTTCGATCGGCGCCGTGGTCGGCGGAGCGTTTGCGGCGGGGCACCTCGATACGCTGGAAGAATGGGCGCGCGGCCTGCAACCCCGAAGTGTCCTTTCCTACCTCGACCTCAAGCTCAATGGCTCGGGCCTGATCGGTGGCGACAAACTTGCCGCGGAACTGGAGGCCTCGATCGGCCAGACCCTGATCGAGGATCTGCCGCTGAAATTTGCCACCGTGGCGACCGAGGTGCGCACCGGCCACGAAACCTGGGTCACCCACGGCCGGATGGTGGATGCGATGCGAGCTTCGTACGCGCTGCCGGGCATCTTTGCGCCGGTTCTCATCGGCGAACGATGGCTGGTCGATGGCGCGCTGGTCAATCCGGTACCGGTATCGGCCGCAAGGGCGCTGGGCGCTGAAATCGTCATCGCTGCGAACCTCTCCAGCGACATCTTTGCGCACTCAACCACGATCTATTCGCATGGCGCCTCCGCCGTGATGCGCGAAGAAACCGTCGAAGCTGCGCCGCCGAAACGCGGCATCGGCAAGTTCTTCTCGGCGGAACGTGCCGTCAAACGTGAATTTTTCGGCAGCGCCGGCCGGCCCGGCATTTCTTCCGTGATGGTGGATGCCTTCAACATCATGCAGGACCGGATTACCCGCGCACGGCTTGCCGGAGACCCGCCGGATCTTCTGATCACCCCCCGGGTCGGTCAGATCGGCTGGTTCGATTTTCACCGCGCCGACGAATTGATCGCCTATGGCACACGGGCCACCGAGCGCGCGATCGCCTCGATCCAGGAAGTGATCGAGGTGCTGGCGCCGATGCCGGATATCCCGCCGGCAACGATCGACGAAGAGCCTTGAGCGACGCGTAACCTTTTCAGGCAGTCTTGATATATTCGCGCAGCGCTTCCTGCTCGTGTTCATATTCCCGCACGCGCCATTTGACGACGTCGCCGATCGAAATCAGGCCTACCACGCGCTCGCCATCGAGGACCGGCAGGTGGCGGAATTTTCCGAGCGTCATCATCTCCATGATATCACCGACGGTATCGGACTGCTTGCAGCTCACGACCTTGCGCGTCATCACCGTGCTGACGGGCTCCTCAAGGACCGCGGCGCCCCGCTCGCCGAGCACGCGGACGATGTCGCGCTCCGACAGGATACCCTCGATGCGGCCCGCGCTCATCACGAGCACCGCGCCGATCTTGCGCTCGCTCAGGATTTTGATCGCGTCCGAAAGCTTGGCCTCCGGCGGAACGCTCTGGATTTGGTGACCCTTGGTATCGAGAATGGCACGTACCGTCATTGTCGTCTCCTTGAAGCCGATCGCGCCCTTGAACGAGCGCTTCTTGGTTCAGTTTTGAGTCTTCAAACAACAGTGTGGCGCCGATTTAAATGCAGGCGCCGCGGTTAAGGCCTTCAGGCACATCACGGTCTTATGCCGTGCCGCATTGGCGCAAATGATGGATGAAATCGTCTTCTCCCGCAAGCGGCGATAATGGGAGTTAGATTTGATCTCGCGACGACGCACTTGCAGCATCACCAGCTGTGCGCGGAACCGGGTCGAACAGGGAAAACAGCAGCAGCCCGGCAAGAAAACCGCCGATATGGGCCTGCCAGGCGACGCTGACGCCCGCCGCGCCGATCGCAATCGATCCCAGGCCGAACACGATATTAACGCCAAACCAGATCGCGAGAAAGGAAAGCACGCGGCGATCGCGCAGCGCTCGCAGCAGCGGCTGCGCCGGCACCTTGGCGGCAGCCTCGGCGTCGCTGCGGTCAAAGGAGAGGAAACTGCCCCGCACGAAGGCAAAGCGAATCGCGGCCGCCATGGCGCCGGAGACCGAGGCAGAGGCACCGATCATCGGGGCCAGCGCGTGCTCATGAGTCACCAGATGCGCCAGCGCGCCCGCGGCTGCCGTCACCGCCATGAAGACGAAAAACCGCAAGGCACCGAAGCGGCGGGCCAACGCGCTGCCGAACGGCAACAGCCACAAGACGTTGAAACCGATATGGCTGAGATTGGCGTGCAGCAGCGAATAGGTCACAAAAGTCCAGACCTTGGCGCCCTCCCCGCCCGGAATGCCGTCAACCAACAGCGTTGAGTCGTAACGCTTGGGGATGAAGCCGAAGACGTCGATGATCCAGTTATCGAGATCGTCCGGCAACAGCACATGCAAATGGATGACCGCCAGCAGCACGATATAGCCGATGAGGGCGGCCGGCAGCGTCAACAGCGGCTCGCGCGCAGGCGGCGACGGCTTCGGCAAGATTTCCGGCGGAAATTCTTCGGGTGGCAATTCCAAGGGAGTTCGCAACCTCGGCTCTTGTTGGCGATGCGCCCCATTAGAGGGTTTTCCGACCAAGTGGAAGCCGGTTGGCGGGAAGGACCCATTACGATATGTCTGCCGGGCAAAAGCGGAAACGCCTAGGAAATAGGCCGCCACGGGAGAGACGCACCATGGGTTTACATCGCAGAACCATCTTGCGCGGTCTTGCCTCGCTCGCCGTTCCGCTCCCCGCTCTGGTCGGGCCGGCCACCGCCGCCGACAGGGTCAAGATCGGCTTTCTGCTGAAAACCATGCAGGAGGAGCGTTACCAGCGCGACAAGGCCGCCTTCCTCGCCAAAGCCAAGACGCTGGACGCCGAGGTGATCTTCGATTCGGCCAACAACGACGAACAGACGCAACTGGCGGCATTCGAAAACATGCTGTCGCGCGGGGCGCAGGCGATCGTGTTGCAGCCGGTCAATACCGGCACCGCCGGCAGCATGGTCACCTCGGCCCACAAAGCCGGCGTGAAGGTGGTCGGCTACGACGCCATGCTGGTCAACGGCCCGCTCGACGCAATGGTGATGCAGGACAGCTGGGCGGTCGGCAAGCTTCAGGCGGAAGCCATGGTAGCGTGGCTGAAGGCGAAATATGGCGCGGTCAAAGGCAATGTCGTGCTGATCCGCGGACAACCCGGCGACTCCAACGCCAATACGATGAGCAGCGGCGTTCTCGAGGTACTGAAGGCCAATCCGGAACTGAAGCTGGTCGCCGATCAGTCGCACGAGGGGTGGTCGCCCGACAAGGCGATGGCGACCACGGAAAATCTTTTGACCAAGTCAGCCAACAAGATAGATGCCGTGATCTGCAACAACTCCGGCATGGCGCGAGGTGTCATCGCAGCCCTCGACGGACAGGGGCTTGCCAGCGCGGAGAAGATTTTCGTTGCCGGCTCCGACGCCGATCTCGTCAACATTCAGTATGTCGCGCAAGGCAAGCAGGCCGTGGACATCTGGAAGAAGATCGATCCGCTGGCCGAGAGCGCGGCGGAAATCGCCGTGAGACTGGCAACCAACCCCGACAAGGAGGCGAAGTCCCTCTTCAAGGTCGACCGGATGATCAACAATGGCGCCGTCGATGTGCCGACCCTGGTGACCGAGGTCGTGCTGGTCGACAAGAACAATCTCGACCGGACGATCATCGCGGAAGGGTTCTACACCCACAAACAGGTCTACGGAAAGTAGCCGAGCTTTAAAGACACGGGATGAGGGAATTGTCCGAGCCGATTTACATGCCCGAAATCGCTTTGAAGATGGAGCACATCGTCAAGGAATTCTCGGGCATCAGGGCACTCGACGACGTCACCTTCGAGGCCCGCGCCGGCGAGGTTCTGGCGTTGATGGGCGAGAACGGCGCCGGCAAATCCACGCTGATGAAAGTGCTCGGCGGCGTCTGGCCCTATCCTTCCTACCAGGGCGATATTTTCATCAAGGGAGAGAAAAGGCGGTTTCGCGGCACCCGAGAGGCCATGGATGCGGGCATCGCCGTCATCCATCAGGAGCTCAATCTCATTACCGAGCTCACGGTCGCCGAGAACATTTTTCTCGACCGCCAGCCGACCAACGCCTTCGGCGCCATCGATTGGCGCAAACTGAATGCCGACGCCGAAGCCTTGCTCGGCGAACTCGGAATTATCGACATCAAGCCCACCGACCAGGTGAAACACATCGCGGTCGGCAAGCAGCAGATGGTCGAAATCGCCAAAGCCCTGTCGAAGCAGGCGAGCATTCTCATCCTTGATGAGCCGACATCGGCCCTGTCGGACCGGGAGGTCGCGGAGCTTTTCCGGGTGATCCGCGGCTTGCGGCAGGCCGGCGTCTGCATGTGCTACATCTCGCACAAGATGGAAGAGATCGCAGAAATAGCCGATCGCGTCGTGGTGCTGCGCGACGGCCGGACGATCGGCGAGGCCGCGGCGATTTCAGACATCACGCTCGATCAGATCATCGCCAGGATGGTCGGCCGCGAACTCAAGGAGATGTATCCGCAATGCGTGCGCCAGCGCGGCGAAAAGATTTTCGAGATCAGAAATTTTTCGGTTCGTCACCCCTTCCTGCCCGGCAAATACAAGGTCAAGAACGCATCGCTCTCCGCCTATCGCGGCGAAATCCTAGGGCTTTGCGGCTTGATGGGCTCGGGCCGGACCACATTGGTGTCCGCGATCTTCGGTTCTTTTCCCGAGGCGACCCATGGCGAGGTGCTGGTCGAAGGCGGGACAGTCGACATTCGCTCGCCGGCCGACGCTATCGGTCACGGCATTGCGCTTCTGACCGAAGACCGCAAGGCGCTTGGCCTGTTTCTCGGCCAGCCGATTACCTTCAACACCACCATCGCGTCGTTGCAGACGGTCAGTTCGCCGCCGGTCGGGATCATCGACCAGGGTCGAGAGCGTGAGCTGAGCGAGCAATACGTCGCGCAGCTCGATATCAGGGCGCCGAGCGTCGATGCCGCCGTCGGAACGCTCAGCGGTGGCAACCAGCAAAAGGTGCTGCTGGCGCGATGGCTCAATGCCAGCCCCAAGATCCTGATCCTGGATGAGCCGACCCGCGGCATCGATATCGGCGCCAAGGTCGAAATCCACAAGCTCCTGAACGCGCTGGCCGGGCAAGGCGTTGCGATCATCGTCATTTCTTCCGAACTCGACGAGCTGCTCGGCATGAGCGATCGGATACTGGTGATGAACCAGGGGCGCATCGTTTCGGAATTCATGCGCGAGAATGCGAGCCGGGAGGCGATCATGGAATGGGCGACCGGCGCGCGGCGGGTGGAGACGTAACTAGTGTGGCGGTTCAGAAGTCCGCATCATTGCTGCCTGGAGGTTCGTCATGCGGACTTCTGAACCAAAGCCACACTAGATCAAAAGGTTTACTAGTGTCCTTTCGATTCCGAAGTTCGAAATGTGGCTCCGCAAAACGCGACGAACTTCGGAATCGGGGACACTAGCCATGCACCGCAATCAGACCCTTCAATTCATCAAGACCAATGCGACGCTGATCGCGCTGGTGGTGCTGACGGTGGCACTGGCGCTGATCGATCCGACCTTCCCCACCGCCCGCAATCTCTCCAACGTGGCGCGGCAGGTGACGATCGTGGGTATCATCGGCGTCGGGATGACGATGGTGATCCTGATCGCCGGGATCGATCTGTCGGTGGGTTCTGTCGTGGGTGTCGCGGCCGTGGTCGTCACGCTGCTGATGCAATATGGACTGGCGGCGTGGCTCGCCGTTCCCGTCACGCTGTTGATCGTCGGCGGTCTGATCGGGCTCTGGAACGGTTTCTGGATCGCGCATTATCGCATCCCGCCGTTCATCATCACGCTCGGCATGCTGACGATCGGGCGCGGCGTCGCCCTGTCACTGTCCGGCGGCAGCTCGGTTCCGGTCGCCGATCCCTCCTTCGCCTTTCTCGGCAGCGCCTATATTCCGCCGGTGCCAACGCTGGTTCTGCTGGCGATCGCGGCGCTGGCCGGCGTCACCGCGCTCGTCAGGGCGACGCGTGACAAGAGCCAGGCGAACGCCACCTCGCAGCTGGAACGAGGTCTTCCCGGCGTAGTCGCCACTGCTGTCGGATTGCTGCTCGCGGCGTATGTGTTCGGCTCCAGCGATGGCCTGCCGGTGCCGGTCGCGATCTTCGCAGCGATTGCCGCGGTTGCGATCTTCGTGCTCGGCCACACCAGATTTGGCCGGAGGCTGTACGCGCTCGGCGGCAACGAAGAAGCGGCACGTCTCTCCGGCATCAACGTCTACCAAACGAAAATGATTGTCTATGTGGTGGTGTCCGTGCTCTCGGCGCTGTCAGGCATTCTGTTGGCCTCCCGGTTGAACGGCGCCTCTCCCAACCTCGGCACCATGTTCGAGCTCGACGCCATCGCCGCCGTGGTGATCGGCGGCACCAGCCTCGCAGGCGGCTCCGGCACGATCGGCGGCACGATCATCGGCGCGCTGATCATCGGCGTTCTCAACAACGGCATGAGCCTGCTCGGCGTTTCCTCGTTCTATCAGCTGATCATCAAGGGGCTGATCATCAGCCTCGCCGTCTGGTTCGATGTTCTGCAAAAAAAGAACTGGGCGAGCTGAGGTCGGCATAAAGCGGACGTTCGGCATATCCTCTTTTTGACATGCCTGCCCAACTGGCTGGGTTTACAAACGAGATCGACTTGGATTTGTTTCAGGGCGGAATTGGCGCAAACGAAGGGAAACCAGATGGAAATCCCGACACGAGAAAACGCGGCCGTCCTATTCCTCGATCTGCAAGAAGAGATTGTGAAAAACAGCCGCACGCTGCCTATCGAGCGTTTAAAACGCACGTCCGGCGCGCTCGCGAAACTGGCATCCATGCATCATTTGCCTGCCTTTTTATCAGCCGTGCCTCCTGGCGGCGACTTCCTCGAGGCGGTTCGCACACCACTGGGGTATCCCGAACCTCGGATGCGAACGCAGACGTCGGCCTTTGCCGATACCGGACTGGTGGAGGCCTTGCGTGCAAGCGGTCGCCGCGTGCTCATCCTTTCGGGCGTTGCGAGTGAGATTGTTGTTCAACGTACCGCGCTGGATGCGTTGCAGGCGGGGTTCGCCGTGCATGTCGCTGTTGACGCCTGTGGCGGTGTAGATGCGCGTACAGAAGACGCCGCTTGGCGGCGTATCTGCGCGGCGGGCGGCGTTACCACATCGACGACCACTTTCGCGGCGGAACTAACCGGTGATTTTTCGACCGAGTTAGGTGGCGCAACACTCGGCATCGTTTACGAGACGCTCGGCACCTAACGACCATAGTAGCTATCGCTCGTCTGGTTCAACGTGCGGCAAAAAAACACTGGGCGGGTTGGCGACGCTGCCGGGGACGGCGCGACGTCACGATTCACGGCGTCGCTTCGATCTGTGCCAGCGAACTGACCGAATTGGTGAGAATGTTGATCGCTACAAGCGCGGCAATCTCGACAAGTTCATGTCTCGTCAAGACCACTTTCACGAACCGCGGTGCGGTCGGCATCGGTGAGATGCCCTCGCGTTTCGAGCATGACGCGGGCCACGGCAAGCACTTCGGCTGCTTTTGGATCTGCCGATGAAAATGTCCGAGCCGCGACGACCTCCTCGTCAGTTAATCCGGCAGTCTTGGCGTATCCGATATGCGCGGCGAGGCAGCCCTGGCAATCGTTTGCCTGCGCAACCGCGAGCGCAATCCGCTCCTGCATTGCCATCGTCAACGTGCCACGTGCCATGGCGCTCATGAAGCCGATATAGCCCGAAAGCACGGGCGGCGAATGGGCCAGGACTCGCATCAGCGGGGGAAGATAGCCCCGCTTTTTCGAGATGCCGTCAAGCAGCGTCCTCACGTCGCCGGTAGCGGCCGAAGGATCGATCTGCGTCATCCGAGGCATGATTTACTCCTGCGCAATTTTTGCATCGTGGATGACCTTCGCCCATTTTGGGATCTCGACGCGCAAGCGCGCCGCAAATTCGTCAGGCGTGTCGACCACCGGATCAAACCCGAGAGCCGCAAGATTCTCTGCTACATCGGGTTGCGCGACCGCCTTCTTGATCTCTCCGTATAGAAGATCGATGATCGTGCGGGGCGTTCCGGCCGGAACGAGGACACTTAAGGTCGTGTCAGCCTCCTGACCTGTCAGCCCGGCTTCGGCCAGCGTTGGCACATCCGGCAACGCTGGAGAGCGTTGCGGGGTCGTCACCGCCAGCGCACGCAGCTTGCCATCTTTGACAAACGGTACCGCGGCAGTCATCGCCGCGAACGCTATCGGCGTGTGGCCTGCGAGCGCAGATTGCACGGCTGGATTGGAGCCTTTGAACGGGACATGCACGAGATCGAGCCCTCGTGACAGCTTGAACATTTCGCCGGACAGATGCGGCGTCGTACCTATCCCGGAAGACGCATAGTTGTACTTTCCGGGGTTGGCCTTGATGAGATCGATCAGTTCCTTGACGTCCCTCGCCGGGATCGACGGGTTGACGACCAGAATGTTCGGCGACACCGCCATCAGGGTGACTGGCGCGAAGTCCTTCAAAGGGTCATAGGGAAGCTTGGCAAACAGGCTCGGATTGACGATGAAATTCGAACCGACGAGCAATATCGTATAACCATCGGCAGCAGCACGAGCGGCGTTGCCGATGCCGGTATTGCTGCTGCCTCCCGGCTCGTTCTCGACATAAAATTGCTGACCCAGACTTTGCGATAATTTCTGCGCCAGCAGACGCGCGGCGACATCGGCCGGCCCTCCCGGTGCAATCGGAACGATGATCCTGACCGGCCGGACCGGATATCCGGATACGTCCCCGGGCCTGGACTGTGCATTCGCCCAATTTGGCATTGCAAGCAAAACGGCTACCGTCAGAAGGTGGGCTGCGCGCATCTTTTGGTCCTTTACGCTTGTCGGCCCAACCATTAGCCGATACGCGCGACACGCGGGAATGACCAAAGACAAACTACCCCTATAAGGATCGCCTATGGCCCGACGGATTGTGGATTGGGAAGACCGGATTGGACGCCGGCTCAAGCTGCGCGATCTCCGCGTCCTGTCCGGCGTGGCGGAAAAAGGCAGCATGGCCAAGGCCGCCTCCCAACTGAACATGACCCAACCGGCCGTGTCTCAGGCCATCGCCGATCTCGAAGCCGCGCTCGAGGTCCGGCTCCTTGACCGCGGTCCGCATGGCGTTTCCCTGACGCCTTACGGCGAAACCATGTTGAAGCATGGATTGGAGGCGCTCGACGCGATCAAGCAGGGCGCGCGCGAAATCGAATTCCTGTTGGCGCCGGGCGCCGGCGAGGTCTGGGTCGGCTGCTCCGAATCCTTCCTGGCCGGCGGACTTCTTGCGGAGGTGATTCGCCGCGTCGCCGAGCAGCATCCGCACATCAAGGTTCATGTGCTCGAAGCCAATACGGCAGAGATGGAATTCAAGGAATTGCGTGACCGCAAAGTCGATCTGATGATCGGGCGAATGGCCGGACATATCCGCGACGATGACCTTACCGCTGACGTCTTGTTTAAGGAGCCGATTGTTGCAGTCGTCGGGGGATCGCATCCTCTGGCACGCCGTCGCGCCATCAAGCTCGACGAGCTGATCGAGGAGCGCTGGGTGTTGGCGCCGCCCAACACGGCGGTCCGGGATCTCGTCGGCGACGCCTTTCGGGCCAAGGGATTTCCCGCTCCGTCGCCGAGCCTCACCACCTATTCGATGTTGTTGCGCCTGCAAATGCTCGCGAGCGGAAAGTACATCACGGCCTTTCCACGATCTCTCGTGGACTACAATGCGAAAAGATGGTCTTTGAATATCCTGCCGTTCGATCTTGGAAAAGGATTGCCGGTTGCAGTCGTTACGCTGAAACATCGGACGCTGAGCCCGCCCGTCAGGCTCTTCATCGAGCATGCGCGCGCAGCTTCCAAAGCAGCCTTGACGGACCGGGATTAGCGCATGGCAGGCTCGCCTCGCAGCCATTTCGTAACGTCAGCCTGCTCATAACGTCAGCCTGCGAGGAACTACTGATGTTGGGAAAGCCTGTGACCATGCCGTCGTGTCCGCCCACGATCCACAGCTGATATCGGTCAACAGGCACGATGCGTTCCGGATTGCCAATCGATGTTCGTATGGTTATGCCGGAATGACCTCTGGTTTTCTGCTTCGAGCAGCCACTTGTCGAGGAGATTGGGCATGCGCCTGAACTCTTTTCTGATCCGCCACGCGGCCGTCATTTTCGCGTGCAAAACCTTTCTCGCCGCGGTGCTGGCGTTGCTCGCCGCGCTGTGGCTCGATCTGCCCCGGCCGTATTGGGCGATGGCGACGGTCTACATCACCTCGCAACCGCTTGCGGGCGCGACCAGTTCCAAAGCCGTCTATCGTCTGCTCGGCACGGCCATCGGAGCCGTGGCGACCGTTGTCATGGTGCCCAATCTCGTCGATGCGCCGGAACTGCTTTGTCTCGCGATGGCGCTGTGGGTCGGGCTTTGTCTGTACCTGTCGCTGCTCGTCCGGCAGCCGCACAGCTATGGCTTCATGCTGTCAGGCTATACGGTGGCCCTGATCGGATTTCCGGCCGTCTCGGATCCCGGCAGCATCTTCGATCTCACTTTGGCAAGGGTTGAGGAGATCACGCTCGGTATCCTCTGCGCCACGCTGGTCTCGACGGTGCTGTTGCCGCGCAGCGTCGCGCCGGCCATCGCCGGCCGTGTGGAAAACTGGCTGAAGGATGCGCGGCGCCTCGCGCGCGATGTGCTCATCGGCAACGGTAACGAGCGCGAGCTCAGCGCGCAGCGGCTCAAGCTGGCCGCCGATGCGGTCGAAATCGATGCGCTCGCGGGTCATCTGTCCTACGACCGGGCGGCCGATGCCAACGCCGTTCGAAGCCTGCAACTGGTGCGGCGGCACATGATCATGTTGCTGCCGCTGCTCGCCTCGATCGCCGATCGCATCGCCGCGCTGAGCGGCCTGCGAACGACGCATGCCGCGCTTGATCCCTTGCTCGAGCGTATCGGGCTCTGGCTGATGAGCGACGGCTTCAGCGAACGCGAGCCGGCCGGTGATTTGCGCCAAGCCATCGCGGCGTTGCGGCCGAACCTGGATGCAGACGCCTCGTGGGACCAGATCGTGCTGGCCAACCTCCTGATACGCCTGCGCGACCTCGTCGACATTTCCAGCGACTGCCGCGCGCTCGAACGCACGATCGCGGAAGGCAGCGACCCGGCGCGCGTGCGGCTCGCCTTCGAGCCGGAAGCAGGCATCGCGCCATCGCGCCATCGCGACCGCGCCCTGGCGTTATGGTCGGCGACCGGTGCGGTGGCGGCGATCCTGCTCTGTTGCGCGTTGTGGATTGCAACCGGCTGGACCGACGGCGCGTCGGCGCCGATGATGGCGGCCGTCGGCTGCTCGTTCTTCGCGGCGCAAGACGATCCGGCGAAAGGCATCAGCAGTTTCGGCTGGTGGTCGCTGGTCGCGGTCATCGTGGTCGGTATCTACCTGTTCGCGATCATTCCCGGCATTACCGATATCGAAGTGCTGATCGCCGCGCTCGCGCCAACCTTCCTGCTCTACGGCGCGCTGATCGGACGTCCGGCGACGAGCTTCATCGGCATGGCGCTGGCCGCCAATACGGCGACACTGCTCGCCTTGCAATCGACCTACGTCGCGGAATTTCAATCTTATGCCAATTCCTCGATTGCTTTCCTGCTGGGCATGGCGATGGCGGCGGTGGTCACCAGGCTTGGACGCACCGTCGGCGCCGAGTGGATCGCCCAGCGGCTGATGAAGACGAACTGGACCACGCTTGCCATCACCGCCGAGCGGCGCGGCCGGAACGACCGCGCGGCCTTCGCGGGTCTGATGCTGGACCGGCTGGGCCTGCTGACCCAGCGTCTCGCGGCCATGGACGAGGCCGACCGTAGCGACGCCGCCAATTTGAGCCTGCTCCGGGTCGGTCTCAACATCATCGACCTGCGCCGGGCGCGCCGGTTGCTGGCGCCTTCCACCCTTGCGGCCATCGACGACATGTTGACAGAGCTTGCGGTCGCTGCCCGCAACCATGCGGCCGGCGGCGCGCTGCCGCGTGAATTGCTGAAGCGGATCGATCTGGCGCTCGCGCGGACCGTCGAAGAGCCCGCGGGAAAACCCCGCGAAGACGCGTTGATCGGTATCACCGGCATCCGGCGTGGCCTGTTCCCTTCCGCCGCCGCCTATGGGGGCGAACCCGCCGGCGAAGGAAGGCTTGTGGCATGAGGCACGAAATCGACATCTTCGGCGTCCTTGTGCCATCGCTTCTGCTCTGGCTTGTCGTCGCTTATGTCCTGCTTGCGCTGTTGCGCGCTATCCTCGAGCGCACCGGCTTTTACCGAGCCGTATGGCATCCGGCCCTGTTCGATCTGGCGGTCTACGTTTGCCTTCTCGGCGGCGTCGTCTACCTATCCGTGGAGTATTTGTCGTGAAAAATCTCATGGCCCAAATCAGCCGTTTTGGCCTGACCGCGCTGGCGGTTCTCGTTGCGTGTTTTATCGGCGTCCGGCTGTGGGCCTACTATATGGATGCGCCGTGGACCCGTGACGGTCACGTGCGCGCCGACGTCGTTCAGGTCGCTCCCGACGTGTCCGGCTTCGTGACGGAAGTGTTGGTCGCGCGATAACCAGGAGGTCCGGCGCGGCGAAGTACTGTTCCGCATCGACCGCGCGCGGTTTGCACATGGCGCTGCAGCAGGCTGATGCGGTGCTGCTCGGCAGCCGCGCTATCGCTGGATCGAGGCCAATGCCGACCTGCAGCGCTACAGCGCGCTGACGCCCGGCGTCGTCGTCTCCAAGCAACGGATGGAGCAGGTGCGTCGCCGTCCAGGGCTCGGCCCAGGCCGGCTATGACCAGGCCGTCGCGGACCTCGGTCTTGCCAGGCTCAACCTCGAGCGCAGCGAAGTGCGCGCTTCCGTCAACGGCATCGTCACCAACATGGAGCTGCGTCCGGGCGACCTATGTCACCGCCGGGCAAGGGCGTGATGGCGCTGGTCGATACCGATACGCTGCGCGTCGAGGGCTATTTCGAGGAGACCAAGCTGCCGCGAATTCATGTCGGCGACGCCGTCAGCGTCCGCCTGATGGGCGATGCGCACCCGTTGCGCGGACATGTCGAGAGCGTCGCCGCCGGCATCGAAGACCGCGATCGCAGCGCCGGGCGCAAGCCTGCTGGCCAACGTCAACCCGACCTTCAACTGGGTGCGCCTGGCCCAGCGCGTCCCCGTTCGCGTCGCGCTCGATGACATTCCAGACCCGGCGCGCCTGGTGGCGGGGCGTTCAGCGACCGTTGAGGTGATCGATCGGCAGCCGGGCAAAAGCACCTCCATGTCGCAACAAACCGGCCGCTGAAAGCGGTATGTTGGCGACCTGAAGCGACCAGAGTTGCCTGACAACCAGGGTGTCCTGACAACACGTCACATCGTGAGACGCGACCTCAACGGCAATCTCATTCGGCCGGCAGAGACGTGTCGTTCCGCTTGGCGATGACTTGCCGGAATTTCGCCGCGAGGTCGTCGGTGTACCGCGCCAGCCCCTGATAAAACGCGCGGTTGGCTTCACCGGTCGCCTCTTCGGCTGACTTCTTGTACTGCGCGGCCTTGCGCTCGTACTTCTCCAGTTTGGCTTGAAGATCACTCGACACCGGCACCACTCCACCCGATACGCTACGCTGAGCCCTCAATGGTTGCCCGGCCTCCGACCGAAACGATGACTGGCTTAAGGCAATTTTGCAGCAGCCAGGGGACCCGCTTTTGGCAACGGGTTTGTGGACCCATGGCGTCCGCGCGAGAGGAATTGGGGTTCCGGTGGCTGCATTTATCGAGAATTGGGGGTTTAATTCCCTCTCCCCCATCCCCATATGGTTGCCATGACACAGTGGCAACCTCCCAAGCGCGAACCAAAGCGAACCAAGGCCGAGCTCTACGAGATGCTGGCCGAGGCCGTCCGCAATACGCAGCCTGAATCCAAGCATCCGCCGAAGGCCAAAAAAGACCGGGCCCAGAGCACCAGCGCTTGATACTGCTTTAAGGGAACTTTGTTGCCTGCGGCGGTATTGTAGCGGCGGAGGCATTCGCCTCGCGGAGGAGGCGCTGTGCTCATACCCTTTATTCGGCTCGCCATCGAGGCCAACGAAGTCATCGGTCTGAGAATGATGAAGATCATTTCAGGCGGTCCTGACGCGATGGCCGAGATACAGTTAATGATTGCCGAAAAAATCAACGCCTCGGCCGAGGCTGGAACAAGCTTGATCTTTGGCCACAGCCCGACGGCGGTCGTTGCCAGAGTTCGCGAGCACGTGGCCAACAATCAGCGCCGGCTTTCAGGTTCATCGTAACGGCCACTGAGCGGCAGCTCCAAACGAGCGCGGCTCAATTCATCACCCGTTTACACGAGCACCCTAAGACGCAACCAAACGATGCGGGTTGCGATTCGATGGATAATTTGAAGCCGAAATTTGATGCCTCGACCGTCGCCATAATGCGGCAGGCGATGAACGAAGTCGTGACGGATCGACGCTTCCTGGCTCGGTCCATTACCCCGCTGGAGGTAGCGGAGCATATCCTCAAGCAAGCCGCGTCCGGCGAACGCGACCTGGACCGGCTGAAAATCTCGGTATTCGAAAAGCTGAGCGAGGCTGCCTGAGCTATCGGAGAAGCACATGATCCTGCGCGTCCCCGGGGAATTTGCCGCCGAGTTGATCGAACAGAGGCACGTCTCGATCATCGGCAACGCCATGCCCCCTCGAGATCCTGATGAAGATGACGACGGGGACGACGACGAAGAGGAACACGACGACGAACCGCCGGTCGTGCGCGAGCCGGACGAAGATTAGAGCATGCCAGCCGTCGCAGCGTAAAACGCCGCCGCTTGTCTCGAAACAGCTTATCGCCTTCGCGCCATCTCAGGGGTGAAGCCAGGCGCGACGAAAAAATCAAAAATTAGTCGATTGAAATAGTTGAGGGAGGACTCTGAGAAAGCCCTCCCTCGATGGACGCTGGTCTTTGTCACGTGGGGCACGCCGGGGGTTTTTTCCCACCCTCCCCGCGCAAACGGCCAATCTGTTCGACGCCTGGTGTCTTTGCCGGGTCTGGAGAAACCCGGCGAA
>CAVVLH010000020.1:0-86701 GCA_963748805.1 uncultured Alphaproteobacteria bacterium
TCATCGAGATCGACGGTGCCGTCGCCCGACAGCGTCACGATCGAGGCGCCCGAGGTGGTGCCCGAGATATCAAGGGTACCGTCGTCGATGATATCGCTGGAGTCCGCGATCGAGCCGGTGCCCGACAGCGCCAGCGTGCCGCCATTGATCGTGGTCGCGCCGGTATAGAGATTGTCGCCGGTCAAGGTCTCGGTGCCCGTCGTCAATGTCAGACCGCCGCTGCCATCGATGGCGCCGGAGAACGTCGTCGACGCATCCGACAGCGTCAGGGTCTGCGTGCCGAGATCGACGGTGCCATCGCCCGACAGCGTCACGATCGAGGCGCCGGCGGTGGTGCCCGAAATATCCAAGGTGCCGTCGTCGATGATATCGCTGGAGTCCGCGATCGAGCCCGCCCCCGACAGCTTCAGCGTGCCGCCATGATCGTGGTCGCGCCGGTATAGAGATTGTCGCCGGTCAAGGTCTCGGTGCCGGTCGTCAGCGTCAGGCCGCCGCTGCCGTCGATGGCGCCCGAGAACGTCGTCGAGGCATCCGTCAGCGTCAGCGTTTCTGCACCAAGCGTAACGGCGCCATCGCCCGATAGCGTCACGATCGAGGCACCGGAGGTCGTCGCCGAGATATCCAAGGTGCCGTCATCGACGACATCGCTGGAGTCTGCGATCGAGCCGGTGCCCGACAGCGCCAGCGTGCCGCCATTGATCGTGGTCACGCCGGTATAGAGATTGTCGCCGGTCAAGGTCTCGGTGCCGGCCGTCAGCGTCAGGCCGCCGGTGTCACCGGCAACACCGATGGCGCCAGAGAACGTGGTCGAGGCATCCGACAGCGTCAGCGTCTGCGTGCCGAGATCGACGGTGCCATCGCCCGACAGCGTCACGATCGAGGCGCCGGCGGTGGTGCCCGAGATATCGAAGGTGCCGTTGTCGATGACATTGCTGGAGTCCGCGATCGAGCCGGTGCCCGACAGCGCCAGCGTGCCGCCGTTGATCGTGGTCGCGCCGGTATAGAGGTTGTCGCCGGTCAAGGTCTCGGTGCCGGCCGTCAGCGTCAGACCGCCGCTGCCGTCGATTGCCCCACTAAACGTCGTCGAGGCATCCGAGAGCGTCAGCGTTTCTGCACCAAGCGTAACGGCGCCATTGCCCGACAGCGTCACGATCGAGGCGCCGGAGGTGGTCGCCGAGATATCAAGCGTACCGTCGTCGACGATATCGCTGGAGTCTGCGATCGAGCCGGTGCCCGACAGCGCCAGTGTGCCGCTATTGATGGTGGTCGCACCGGTATAGAGATTGTCGCCGGTCAAGGTCTCGGTGCCGGCCGTCAGCGTCAGGCCGCCGCTGCCGTCGATGGCGCCTGAGAACGTGGTCGAGGCATCCGACAGCGTCAGGGTCTGGGTGCCGAGATCGACGGTGCCGGTGCCCGACAGCGTCACGATCGAGGCGCCGGAGGTCGTCGCCGAGATATCAAGCGTACCGTCGTCGACGACATCGCTGGAGTCTGCGATCGAGCCGGTGCCCGACAGCTTCAGCGTGCCGCCGTTGATCGTGGTCGCCCCGGTATAGAGATTGTCGCCGGTCAAGGTCTCGGTGCCGGCCGTCAGCGTCAGGCCGCCGGTGTCGCCGGCAACACCGATAGCGCCCGAGAACGTGGTCGAGGCATCCGACAGCGTCAGCGTCTGCGTGCCGAGATCGACGGTGCCGGTGCCCGACAGCGTCACGATCGAGGCACCGGAGGTGGTGCCCGAGATATCGAAGGTGCCGTTGTCGATGACATTGCTGGAGTCTGCGATCGAACCCGCGCCCGACAGTTTCAGCGTGCCGCCGTTGATCGTGGTCACGCCGGTATAGAGATTGTCGCCGGTCAAGGTCTCGGTGCCGGTCGTCAATGTCAGGCCGCCGCTGCCGTCGATCGCGCCAGAGAACGTCGTCGAGGCATCCGTCAGCGTCAGGGTCTGCGTGCCAAGCGTGACGGCGCCATCGCCCGATAGCGTCACGATCGAGGCGCCGGAGGTCGTCGCCGAGATATCGAAGGTGCCGTTGTCGACGACATCGCTGGAGTCTGCGATCGAGCCGGTGCCCGACAGCTTCAGCGTGCCGCCGTTGATCGTGGTCGCCCCGGTATAGAGATTGTCGCCGGTCAAGGTCTCGGTGCCGGCCGTCAATGTCAGACCGCCGCTGCCGTCGATGGCGCCGGAGAACGTGGTCGAGGCATCCGACAGCGTCAGCGTCTGCGTGCCGAGATCGACGGTGCCATCGCCCGACAGCGTCACGATCGAGGCGCCCGAGGTCGTCGCCGAGATATCCAACGTGCCGTCGTCGACGACATCGCTGGAGTCCGCGATCGAGCCCGTACCCGACAGCGCCAGCGTGCCGCCATTGATGGTGGTCACGCCGGTATAGAGATTGTCGCCGGTCAAGGTCTCGGTGCCGGCCGTCAATGTCAGACCGCCGCTGCCGTCGATGGCGCCGGAGAACGTGGTCGACGCATCCGACAGCGTCAGGGTCTGCGTGCCGAGATCGACGGTGCCGGTGCCCGACAGCGTCACGATCGAGGCGCCCGAGGTCGTCCCCGAGATATCCAACGTGCCGTCGTCGATGATATCGCTGGAGTCCGCGATCGAGCCGGTGCCCGACAGCGCCAGCGTGCCGCCGTTGATCGTGGTCACGCCGGTATAGAGATTGTCGCCGGTCAAGGTCTCGGTGCCGGCCGTCAATGTCAGACCGCCGCTGCCGTCGATGGCGCCTGAGAACGTCGTCGAGGCATCCGTCAGCGTCAGGGTCTGGGTGCCGAGATCGACGGTGCCGGTGCCCGACAGCGTCACGATCGAGGCGCCGGAGGTCGTCGCCGAGATATCAAGCGTACCGTCGTCGATGACATCGCTGGAGTCTGCGATCGAGCCGGTGCCCGACAGCTTCAGCGTGCCGCCGTTGATCGTGGTCGCCCCGGTATAGAGATTGTCGCCGGTCAAGGTCTCGGTGCCGGCCGTCAGCGTCAGGCCGCCGGTGTCGCCGGCAACACCGATAGCGCCCGAGAACGTGGTCGAGGCATCCGACAGCGTCAGCGTCTGCGTGCCGAGATCGACGGTGCCGGTGCCCGACAGCGTCACGATCGAGGCACCGGAGGTGGTGCCCGAGATATCGAAGGTGCCGTTGTCGATGACATTGCTGGAGTCTGCGATCGAACCCGCGCCCGACAGTTTCAGCGTGCCGCCGTTGATCGTGGTCACGCCGGTATAGAGATTGTCGCCGGTCAAGGTCTCGGTGCCGGTCGTCAATGTCAGGCCGCCGCTGCCGTCGATCGCGCCAGAGAACGTCGTCGAGGCATCCGACAGCGTCAGGGTCTGCGTGCCGAGATCGACGGTGCCATCGCCCGACAGCGTCACGATCGAGGCGCCCGAGGTGGTGCCCGAGATATCCAACGTGCCGTTGTCGATGATATCGCTGGAGTCCGCGATCGAGCCCAGGCCTGACAGCACCAGTGTGCCGTTAATCGTGGTCGTACCGGTATAGAGATTGTCGCCGGTCAGCGTCAGCGTGCCGCCGCTCGCCGTGAGCGCACCCAAGCCGGCAATGACCGAGCTGATCGCCCCATAGCCGGTGAGCGTACCGGTATCTTCGATCGTGCCGCCGTTGATGGTGGCGCCGTTGAGCGTGACCGTGTTCTTGATCGTCAGCGTCCCGGAATTGGTCACGCTGCCCGACAGCGTCAGATCGTCCAGGGTCGCTCCTGAAGCATCTACATCGAGACTGCCGCCAGCTTCGACCGTCACCGTTCCGCCGGTGATCGTGGTGCCGTCCTCCAGCGTCAGCGTCGCACCGCTGTCGACCTTCAGAAGATTGTTGTTTGTGACCGTGACATCGTCGAGCGTAGCGCCGCCCGCCCCGATCTCGACAATCCCTTCGTCGGGGCTTCCGAGCTCGTGAATGAGCAGCGCGCCATCGGTTATCGTCGTGCCGCCGTCGAGAACAAGCGTGACGGTCGTGGGAGCTGGACCCGCTTCGCCGTCCACCTGGATCGTACCGGAATTCATCACGTTGACGCCATCCAGCGTCGCGCCCTGGTTGCTCTCGATGTCCAGCGTGTTACCGCCGTCGATGATCAGATTGCCATTGGTGATGGTGGTGCCGTCATCCAGCGTGAGCACCGTTCCGGTCGTCGTCGTGGTGCCGACCTCGATCGTGCTGGCACTGACCAAAACGCCTGCGTGCGCGTCGAGGCCACCGAGCATTGCGCCCATGCCGCCGCTCGATCCATTGGTGCCGGTGACGTTGACGCCGTCCAGCGCGGCGCCAGTGGTCGCAATGTCCAAGGCGCTGCCGGCGCTGATCGTCAGATCACCGTTCTTGATGACTGTGCCGTCATCGAGCAAAAGGGTCGCCGCGCCCAAAACGCCGATTTCGATCGTGCTCCCGGTCGGGCCGCTCGTCCCGATGACGGTAACGCCGTCGAGCGTCGCATCGGGAGTGCCCGCCGGCAGCGAGGCCGCACCTTTCTCGACGTCGAGCAGACTCAGATTGCCGAGCGTCACCTCGCCCTTGGTGATGACAGCGCCGTCGCTCAGCTTCAGCGTCGCACCGCCGTCGACCTGGATCGTGCCGGGGGTCGTGACCGGCGAATCGTCCACCGTTGTGGTGACGAAATTGGCGATGCCAACCTCAACATCGAGCGTGCCGCTGACGACCTCGATGGTCCCGGAATTCGTGATACTGCTCTGATCGCCAAAAACGCCGCCCTTGGCGAGCGTGATCGTGCCGTAGTTGTCGAGAACACTATGCTTCAGCAGCTCGGCAATGCCGCCGACGCTGATCGTTCCAAAATTCTTGATGATCGATTCAGCGGTGAGAGGAGCACCATCATCCGTGCTGGTGTCCATCTTGAGCGCGCCGACAATTGTCAAATTGCCGGTCGACAAGACATCCAGCTCCGGGATCGAGGTCCCGAAGTCGGTGAAGTAATCCATGGTCAACGATTTCGCCGCTTCCGCGTCGGTGACCGTCGCCGGAAACACCGGCGTTCCCGGCTGCAACTGGTCCGTCCCAATGAACACGTCATCCGTGCCTTGGGCACTTGGGGCCCTGTCGCCTTCCCAATTCGCAGCATCGCTCCACTGCGCCACACCACCCAGCGGGATCGGGGTGGTGTTGGTCCAGACCACCGCCGCTTCGTTGTTGCCGCCAATCGTGACAACGATGTCCTGGGTGGAGGTCGCGCCTTGCGAATCCGTCACGGTGACGGCGTAAGTGAGGACCAGCGACTCGCCGGAGGGAACGAGGTCCGCCAGATAGACCTGAAGGTTCGCCAGCGTCCAGTCGATCGTTCCAGTACCGCTTCCGGTACTGTCGTCCCCCTTCGCGATGCTGGCAGTCACCGCGGCCGCAAGTTCATTGATCACAATTTGCCCGGCGGTCGCCGAGAGCGGCTGTCCGTCAAGCAGCGCGCTCGTCATGTTGACCGCAACCGTGTGCGTGTCGGTCAGATCAGGATCGGTGAAGACCAGCGTGCCGTGGGTCGCCGTGTTCGGGATCAGGTCGCCGCCTTTGGTATCCGTGCCGGACGCGGCGAAGCTGACGTTTTGCTGCGGGCTGGTAATGACCGGAACATCGTTGGTGCCGGTGATCGTGATCGTGATCGTCTGCGATCCGGTCTGGTCGAACGGCTGATAATTATTATCGACGGTTGCCGTGTAGGTCAGCGTCAGCGTCTCGCCGGCAGCAAGGAAGTCAAAGGCCTTGTCCGCGACGCTATAGTTCCAGTTCGCGCTGCCGAACCCGCCGACGTTGGGACCGGTATTATCGGTCACCGTGACGGCAGCTTCGACCTTCGCAATGTCCGCAAGCTGCAGGCTGGTCAACGAGCCGGTGACATCGTGCCCCTTCGCATCCTGGTAGGTGAAGGAAGAGAATTTCACCGACACCGTGTCATGGTCTGTCGCGTTGACGTCGTAGTATTGAATTTGGCCCGTTACCTTATCGACCGTCGCGTTGCCGGTGACGTGGGGCAGTTCTGTAATCTTGCCGGGGTCAGCGGAGTTGATCTGCGGCGCCTGCCCAATGTGACCGCCGCTCCCCGGAGCAGGCGCGGCTGCCGCAGCCGCGGACGCAGCCGGCGGCGGCGCGGAAAAAGTAACCACCCCATTGCCGTTGGCGAGAGCAAACTGCACCGGCCCGAACGCGTTCGGGACGATCGAATCGGTAAAATGCTCGATCGCCTTGGTGTTCGTGCTGTCGGAGAATTTCAGCGAGAACACATCCGTGATGAGCTTTTGGATCTCGGGCGACAGCGGCGCCAGCGTCTGGCTCATGATGCCGTTCGAGACGTTGATCTGCATCCCGGCCCTGTCGACGACAGCCAACGGCGTGAGCGTCGTCTTGTCGAACAGGATGTAGGAGCCGGTCGTGCCGTCCGGCTCGACCAGAACCTGGAATTTCGCGTCCGGCGTGGTCCCGGGCACCGAGAAGTCGATCTCGACCAGCACGGCCGTGCCGCGGATGCCCATGGTCGCAACCGGCGTATCGACTTTCATGTCGCCGTGCTTGGCGGTTTCGCCGGCGACGAAGGTGATGGTGCCGGCGACGAGACTCAGCAGCGACGAATTGTTCGACCCGTTGGGGTCGTAGACCATTTCGTTCAACACCATCCGCGCGTTCGACGACAGGCCGAACACGGTGCCGTCGATAAAGGTGATGCCGACCGTCGAATCCGAACCGGAGGCGACCACGTCGCCTTTTTCGACGTTGTCGCCGTTGTTGAGGATGATCGAGACACCGTTGCGGATCGCGGTGGCGGTGCCGGTGAGCTTGGTCACATGGCCGATGACCTGGCCGGCCGCCGCATTGCCGCCGGCCTGCGCAATTTGAACCTGGCCGGCGAGCGCATTGACGAGATCGCCGGTGAGATGAGCGCCATCGGGCGATGCCAGCGGCGCATGCTTCTCGCCCTTGAAGTAGTCGTGCAGAACGTATTCGCGGCCGTCGCCAGAGAGAACGAGATCGACGCCTGCCCGCTTGAATTCACCGCCAAACAACAACTGAGCGTCGGGGACAACGATGGCATCCGACGGCGAATGGGAAGCGTGAACCGTTTCGGAAAAAAGGTGACCGCCCGGGTGCTTGCCCAGCGCATCGGAAATCGTGGCGTCAAATTTACCGAAGTAATTCACCCCGTCACCGCAATGGTTAATAAGTATATAATTTCAAAGGTCTAAGCTTCCTTATCATCAGCGGGCCGATGGCGAAACCATCTGTTGCTTACAAAAAGATAACGCGAGGCCCGGTTGGCCCGGATTTCAAGCGCACCTTTGCTTAACAGGACTCCCAGTAGCAGTCGAAAAGCTTTGATATTGAAGTATTCAAAACGTATTTCCACGCAGAAACAAGTCATGACATGTAGATATCTGTATAGTCTGCTTTTACTTTTACCATAAATAGCCTCCAGAGGCTCGCCGACGGCGGATACTGCGTCATTTCCTGTCGCTGGAATGTGAACTAGATTACAAAATTAACAACTTTCATCGAATTAGTCATATCAGGCGCAAAAAGGTTCTCTCGTCCTCTGTGCCCCCTTTGCCACAGCATTTTAAGCAAGATGGTAAGGCGCCCTTCAGCCTGTTTGGGACAAATCCCGCGCCGGCAGGCCGTCCTTAAGCAGAATAAAAGCGGCCCGACCGATCATCCTCGGCAAAACGATCCGGTCACGCGCGGCTGACATGGCCCCGCCGATGCCCGGACGAAGGGGTGTCAAATGGGTTATTTCAGTCATAGGCCGAGCTGGCGTGCCGCCATGCAGGCCTTGGTCCTCGCCGGGGGCCTGGCCTGCTTCGGGCCAACGGCCGATCTCTATGCCGGTACGCTGATTTCGCCGGGCATGCTGGACGGGATGCGCAAATCGGCCGAGCCGTTCGGACTTTTTGCAACGAGATTGTCCGGTGGCGGCCTGCTCGACAAATGGAACGGCGTCGAGCGCAAGCTCGAGGACGAAATGGTACAGCTCGCGCTCTGCGACGGCGATCGCGAGCGCTGTGTATCCCCTGCCGCCCTGCAATTCCTCGCCATCGTGGACGGCGCGCGGGCCCGCGAAGGCCGCGCCCGCTTCGGCGAGATTAACCGCGCGATCAATCTGGCGATCAAGCCGATGAGCGACATGGCTCAATTTGGCCAGATCGACGTCTGGAGCTCGCCGCTGGCTACTTTTGCCTCGGGAGCAGGTGATTGCGAGGACTATGCGATCGCAAAATTCGCAGCCCTGCGCATGGCCGGCGTCGTGCCCGAGGATATCAGGATCGTCGTGTTGCGCGATTTGCTCCACGGTGAAGATCACGCGGCCGTGCTGGCGCGGCTCGACGGCCACTGGTTGATGCTGGACAACCGGCGCATGGCGATGATCGAGGACATCGACGTCAGAAATCACCGGCCGCTGTTTGTCATCAATGACGACGGCGTCATGCGCTACGATGATCAGTCCCCGTCTGCCAGCGCGGCGCGCCAGGATTTAGTCCCGGCAGTAACCGTGAATCTGGTCACACGGGCTGACCTGGCCTCAAACTCCAACTGAGTATCCCGACAAGCGCCACCCTGGGAGCCTTGGCCGCCCGAGGGAGTCCGGCATCACTTGTCGAGGCATTCATTGACGAAGGCCAAGCGATCCCTGCGCAGCACCTTGGCCGCATCCGCCTTCTTTGAGCATTCGAACAGCTTGATCTGTTCGGCGCGGCGCTTCTCGGCCGCGGCGCGGTATTCCGGCGCAACCGTATTCGGATCGACGAGTTTCTCGGCCATACCGACACCCGGCCACGCCGCAGAGATCAGGACGATACCAAGTTGTAGAACAAATCCAGCGGATATTCCCCGCCGCAATACACCGGACCGCAATGTCATGGTTTTAAATCCCGCCCCTTCAAAATGGCCGCATCCCAACAACAAACGCGGGAATGACGGCCCGCAGCCCCGGCAATAAAGCCACGGTATCATTAGCTGCGGCCCGCATCAAACGGACGCCGGCTGCGACGCTAGTGTCCCGGTTCTGACATTCGTATGCTATCGCTGCGGCCACTTTTACGAATGTCAGAACCAAAGGGACACTAGCAACCATATGATTCTAGTGTGGCTTTGATTCTGACGTTCCTTCAAAGAACTCGCGGCGGCCCTGAAAGGAACGTCAGTGTCGCCACACTAGGCCCTCAACAATTTCATTTCGTCGCGGCGGCCAAAAAGCTACGATAGCCGCAATCGTCTGGCTTTTCGTTTCGGGGGATCGGGATGCGGGCAATCGCTCTGGCGGTGATGGTTTTGGGAATCGGGCTCATTCAGTTGGCGCATGCCGACAATGCAGCCGATTCCAATCCATCGATGACCGACGTCCTGCCTTTGTTCGTCAAAAATCATTGCGAGGAAACCAAGGTCCCTGTGGATCAGATTTTCTGCGGCGATCCCGAACTGAACGTGGCCGGCGTCAAACTCAACAGGGCCATCGCCGATCGCCTGAACCGAATCCCGAACCGCCGCCTTGCTATCGAGGAAAATGCCGAGTGGGTTAGGGCCCGGAATTCCAGTTGCGGAATTCTCGGGCGGCAGCCGATCAGGAGCGCGGACATCAAGCCGGTCAGGGATTGTCTGTTGAAGGAGACCGAGGAGCGGGCCATCATTTTGACCGACCCGAATTTCGATTGCCTCGCGGTCAACACCACCGCCGGCCTGTTAATTTGCAGTGACCCCTCGCTGGCGCTGGCCAAGTCAGAACTCAATGAGCGGGTGATGGGAGTGATCACCAAGTTGAAGGACAACGAGGAGCGAGACGCATTTGGGGAGTTCGAGCGATGGACCAGGGAGCGCGACCGCAAATGCGGCCTTGATAACAAGGACAATGTTCCGCTCCAGGAGTTGTCGTCTTCGGAAGGCTGCCTGTCCGATTATTTCGAGCGGAAAATAGCGGAAGTCACCGCGGCCAAAAGCGATCCAAAGAAGCTGTTCGGGACACAACATATGTCGCCTGCACCGAACGCCGATGCGGTCGACCTCTGCGTTGCGCAGATCCACGCGACGCAGACATGTGGAAATTTTCTTGCGGTGAACCGGATCCTTCAGATCGACAGCAAGCAGACGGAGGACAAGGCCGAGGTGACCACCGAAATCGAAATGGTCGTCCTCTCGCCGTTTTCCGCCTGCAGCCCCATCGCATCGGGCTGCACCGGCACCTGCTGGGATTTGAAATCAGGAAGGCCGAAGTCCACGCCCGGCAGCCGTGAACAGTTGCAGGTCGGATATCGCTTGCGCATCGAAAAGTCGTTTGCCTTTCAGAAGAACGGCAGCAGCTGGCGTTGCAGTTCGGCGGCCATGCAGCCGGTGGAAGTCGGCATCGCCTTGAGCGGGCCGTAACGCCACAAGCGCCTGCTTTCCAACATTCGCTTCAACGAGCAAATTTCGAGCAGCGAAATTGGCCCACGCTTATTTCGCGTGGCGGAAGAAGTCGCGACACAAGTTTCTCTCCCTCTCGGCAGCTTCGATTGACGGCGCGCTTCGTCGAAGCTTACGATTGCAGCAGATCCGCTAGAGATCAACATGGGAGAAACAGATGATACGCTGGACGTATACCCACTCTGCTCGCGGTTTTTTCCCCGAAACCATCGCCAGATTATCCGGTCCGCAACGCCTGACGCGCGCAGCCGTCGCGATCGGGGTTGGTCTTGCTATTTCCGGCGGCGTCGCGTTCGCCCAAAAGATGGAAAAAGGATCGGCGGATCACATCAAGGCTGCGACTTCCGCTGTTGACGCCAACTTCATCAAGGCCAATACGCCGACGTCGAAGGACTGGCCCACCATCGGACTCGATTACGCCGAGACCCGTTTCAGCAAGCTCAACCAGATCAACGCCGGCAACGTCAAAAATCTCGGCCTGAAGTGGACCTACAATCTTAAGTCGGTCCGCGGCGTCGAGGCAACGCCGCTGGTGGTTGACGGCATCATGTATGTCAGCGCGTCGTGGAGCGTGGTTCACGCCATCGACGCCCGCACCGGAAAACGGCTCTGGACTTACGATCCCGGCGTCAACCGCGAGATCGGATACAAAGGCTGTTGCGACGTCGTCAATCGTGGCGTCGCTCTTTACAAGGGCAAGATCTATGTCGGCGCCTATGACGGGCGTCTCGTCGCGATCGATGCCGTGACCGGCAAGAAGGTCTGGGAAAAGGACACCCTCATCGATCACTCACACTCCTACACCATCACCGGCGCGCCGCGGGTGGTGAAGGGCAAAGTATTGATCGGCAACGGCGGCGCCGAATACGGCGCACGCGGCTACATCAGCGCCTATGACGCGGAGACCGGCGAACAGGCGTGGCGCTGGTTCGTGGTCCCCGGCGATCCCTCCAAACCGTTCGAAGACGAGTCGATGGAGAAGGCGGCCAAGACCTGGGATCCCGCCGGTAAATACTGGGTCAATGGCGGCGGCGGCACGCCGTGGGATACGATGACCTACGATCCCGACCTGAACCTGATCTATATCGGCACCGGCAACGGCGCGCCGTGGAATCGCAACCTGCGAAGCCCGGCCGGCGGCGACAATCTCTATCTGGCGTCGCTGGTGGCGCTGAATGCCGATACCGGCAAATATGTCTGGCACTATCAGGAAACGCCCGGCGATAACTGGGACTATACCTCGACCCAGCCGATGATCCTGGCCGATATCAATATCGACGGGAAACCGCGCAAGGTGATCCTGCATGCGCCGAAGAACGGCTTTTTCTTCGTCATTGATCGCACCAACGGCAAATTCATTTCGGCCAAGAATTTCGTCGAAGTGAACTGGGCGACCGGCTATGACGCCGACGGACGGCCGATCGAGGTGACAGCGGCGCGCTCACCGGACCAATCCTTCGACAGTATTCCCGGACCGTTCGGTGCACATAATTGGCACCCGATGTCCTACAATCCTCAAACCGGCCTCGTTTACCTGCCAGCGCAGGGCGTGCCGTTAAACCTTACTGGCGAGAAGGCGTTGGCGCAGAACGCGCCCGCTCCCTTCAAGTTCGGCGCCACCACCGGATGGAACGTCGGATTCACACTCAACGCAACTCCGCCAAAGAACCCGGCCTTCGGGCGACTGATCGCCTGGGACCCGGTGAAGCAGAAGGAAGCCTGGCACGCCGAATACGTGGCGCCGTGGAACGGCGGCACGCTGACGACTGCCGGAAACCTCGTGTTCCAGGGCACGGCCGATGCGCGCTTTATCGCCTATAACGCCACGACGGGCGAAAAGCTCTGGGAGACGCCAACCGGCACCGGCGCGGTCGCCGCGGCCTCAACCTATCTGATCGACGGCGTACAATATGTTTCGATCGCAGTCGGCTGGGGCGGCGTGTTCGGCATCACGCAGCATGTCGCAGACAAGGAAGGGGCCGGCACGGTTTATACGTTTGCCATTGGAGGAAAGGCGCCGCTGCCGGCATTCACCAAATATCAGCTCGGCAATCTGCTTACCGGCGTCAAATACAATCCCGATGACGTTCCGGAGGGAACGGCGCTCTATGTCGAAGCCTGCGCGACCTGTCACGGCGTGCCCGGCGTCGACAAGGGCGGCAACGTCAAGAACCTCGGTTATACAACGACCGAGAACATCGCCAACCTGAAGGACATCGTCTTCAAGGGTCCCTTCAGGGATAAAGGCATGCCGGACTTCACTGGCAAGCTGACCGAGGCCGACGTCGTCAAGATCCAGGCCTTCATCCAGGGAACCGCGGACGCCGTGCGTCCGAAGCCTGCGGATGCTGCGACCCAGGGCGCAAACACGGTGCCGCAGAAGTAGCGTTAAGGTGCGAGAGATGCGTGCGAGCCGACAAGCTCGCGCGCATCTTGCGATTTTGGCTCCTCGATTCACCCCACCGAAACGGTTTCCGGTTCATGGTCCTTTCGGCTGTAACGAGGATCGCCCGGCATCATGGCTTTCGATCAATCGGCCCTCGAGTTGCGAGGGTTAACAAAGCGTTTTGACCGTCCGGCCGTCGACGCGCTCGATCTCACCGTTCGATCAGGCGAATTCTATGCCCTGCTCGGCCCGAACGGGGCCGGCAAGACGACGACGCTCCGCATGGTGGGCGGCCTGTTGCGGCCCGATGCCGGTTCCATCTCGATCATGGGCGTCGATGCGCTCAGCGATCCGGTCGCGGCCAAGCAGATCACGGCGTGGGTGTCGGACGAGCCGATGATCTACGACAAGCTGACGCCGCTCGAATATCTCGAATTTGTCGCAGGCCTCTGGGGCGTAGATCCCTCGATCGCCGAGCGCTCGGCGCGCGAACTGCTCGTCTCGCTTGGCCTCGAGACCAATATGCACGAACGCTGCGAAGGATTTTCCAAGGGCATGCGCCAGAAAGTGGCGCTGGCGGGAGCGCTGGTTCATGATCCTCGCCTGATCATTCTGGACGAGCCGCTGACCGGTCTCGATGCGGTGTCGGCCCGCCATGTCAAGGGATTGCTCGGCGAGCGCGTACGCAGCGGATGCACGGTCATCATGACCACCCATATTCTGGAGGTGGCCGAACGCATGGCCGATCGCATCGGCGTAATCTCTTCGGGAAGACTTGTCGCCGAAGGCACATTGACCGAACTTCGGCAGCAGAACGGCAGAGGTGACACCAGCCTCGAAGACGTGTTCATCGCGCTTGTCGATTCCGAAGCGGCGGCCGCATGACGACGGCCGCGTTAAGCTGGTTCGCCCGCCACGAAATCCGGCTGGCCTGGCGGGAATGGCTGGCGATGATGACCGGTGGACGGCGTGGACGCCGCCGGGCCGTAATCATCGGCCTTCTGGTTTTCGGGGCGCTGTTGCACGTGCCGGCCTACGCCGTGATCGGCAAGTACGCGACGCTGGAATCGCCGCTCGACAAGTCGGCGCTGATCGTCATCACCGCGACGATTTTCCTGGCATGGTCCTTGATGCTGTCGCAGGCGATCGAATCCGTGACGCGGGTGTTCTACGCCCGCGCCGATCTCGATCTCATCATGTCCTCGCCGGCCGCGATAACCCAGGTCTTTTCGGTACGGCTTGCTGCCATCGCGCTTTCGATCACCGCCATGGCGACGTTGCTCGCAACACCCTTCATCGATGTTCTGGTGCTTGGTGGTGGCCTCCGCTGGCTGGCGGTCTACGGCGTGGTCTTAGCCATTGGCCTTTCCGCGGCCGCAGTGGCCATCGCCGTGACCATCCTGCTGTTCCGTACGATCGGCCCACGCCGAACCCGACTGGTCGCGCAAGTCGTCGCCGCCGTGATTGGAGCCGGCTTTGTCATCGCGTTGCAGATCGCGGCTATCTTGTCGTACGGCACGCTGTCGCGCTTTGCGATTCTCACCTCGGACGCCGCGGCGGCGTTCGCCCCCGGCCCGGACAGCATGCTCTGGTGGCCGGCGCGCGCGACCCTGGGCGATAGCGAAGCGTTGCTGCTCCTGCTCGCGGGCGGACTGCTGCTGCTCGGCGCCGTGATGGTAACCTTCTCGGCCAGCTTTGCCGACACGGCCGTCCGCGCCTCGACGGGAGCCGTCTCAGCTCGCCGCAACTCGCAATCACGAAGCTTCCGGCCCGGATCGCGGCAACAGGCGCTACGGCGGAAAGAACTCATGCTACTGCGCCGCGACCCATGGCTGGTGTCGCAAAGCCTGATGCAACTGCTTTATCTCGTCCCACCGGCCGTGCTGCTGTGGCGAAGCTTTAGCGACCGCTCGGTCGCCATTATCCTGATCACTCCTGTGATCGTGATGGCGGCGGGGCAACTCGCCGGCGGGCTCGGATGGCTCACCATCTCCGGTGAAGACGCGCCCGATCTCGTCACCGCCGCACCGATGCTTCCCTCGCGGCTGATCCGCGCAAAGATCGAGGTAGTGCTGCTTGTGATCGGCGTCCTGTTCGCGCCGCTTGTGATGGCGCTGCTATTTGCCTCGCCGCCACAGGCCGCGGTCACCGCGGTGGGCGTCCTCGTTTCGGCGGCTTCCGCCACCGCGATCCAGTTCTGGTTCCGCGTCCAGGCCCGCCGCAGCCAGTTCCGCCGCCGCCAGACATCGTCGCGGCTTGCGACGTTTGCGGAAGCCTTTTCATCGATCGGATGGGCGGCAACCACAGCGCTGGTGCTCACTCTGCCCGCGGCCGCATTGATCACGGGATCGATGACCATGGCGATCCTTGCCTCGACCTGGAAATTCAGCCCGCGACGGGGGTAAAGCGTTTTCAAGCGAAGCCGGCGCCCTGTTTTCTTGAGATAACGCGTCAAAACAAAAATGAGAGCACGGCTCTGGTGCTATCAAAACCGGGCTCCGCCGCTCTACGTCTTGATCAGCTCCATCACCGCCGCCGCAAAGGCTTCCGGCTCTTCCTGCGGCAGATTGTGGCCCGCATGCGGGACCACGTGATGGGCGCGGCGGTTTTCGAATTTCGCCGCGGACGACGAACCGTCGGTTGGTGGGGCAACACCGTCCGCATCGCCATCGAGCGTGATGGCGGGAACCGCGATCACCGGCTGCGTCGCCAGACGCCGCTCCAGCTCGGCATAACGCGGATCGCCCTCGGCGAGGCCGTAGCGATGGCGATAGCTGTGGATCACGACGTCGACATAGTCGGGATTGTCGAAGGCCTGTGCAGTCCTCTCAAAGGTCGCATCGTCGAAGTGCCAGTTCGGCGACCACTGCCGCCACAGGATATTTGCGATCTCGCGCCTGTTGGCGGCGAGGCCCGCCCGGCCGCGCTCGATCTGGAAATAATATTGATACCAATAGGCGACTTCCCGCGGCACCTTCGCAGGGACCATCGCGCGCGCAATGTCCTGGACCAGATAGCCGTTCACGCTTACCAGGCCCGCGCAGCGATCCGGCCATAGCACAGCACCAACGCAGGCGGCGCGGCCGCCCCAATCATAACCGGCAAAGACCGCGCGTTTGATGCCGAGCGCATCGATCAGCGCAATCAGATCGGCACCGACGGCGGCCTGTTCGCCCGAGCGCGGCGTCTTGGCATCGAGAAAACGGGTTGGGCCGTAGCCACGCAGATACGGCACGATGACACGGCAGCCTTTGGCGGCCAGCAGCGGGGCGACATCGACGTAAGAGTGAATGTCGTATGGAAAACCGTGCAGGAGCACGACGGCCGGACCGTCGGTGGGTCCTGCCTCATAATAGGAAATATCGAGGACGCCGGCCGCGATGGACCGAAGCGGCTCCAGACGGCGCGATGAGGCTGCGCGCGGCAGCGCCGCGGTTTGTCCTGATCCACGATCGGCCGCAGTTGCATGAGCGAGTTCCAAAGCAAAACCTCCGGTTAGCGCCACACCGAACGCGAGGACGTGTCGGCGATCGACAGATTCTGACATCACGGCATCCTGATATCATAGCAGCCGGATCGACAACCGGGCCCGCGGCGATCCGATAAAGTCTAACCGGAAAGCCGGAAGACCGTCATTCAAATCGTCGCGCCTTCACATGCGGCGTCAGCCCAGACATGCGCGATCGCCAGCATGACGGCTGACGAATTCGGCGATAGAGTGAGACTTCGCGAAAAAAGCGTCCGGTCGCATGCCCCTGATGTTGCGAGTTGCTGCCCTCGTCCTTGGCCTTATAAGCCTTCCGATCTCGACGGCGGCCGCACAGGAGGCCGCGCGCGGCAGCGAATGCCTCGCCATGGCACAAGGGCCACCCCGCATCACGCCGGTGTCGCTGCGCTTGACGTCGGCGAAGGCCGAAGAAGTCACGATCACCTATGCGGGCCATTCGACCTATTACATCGACACGCCCGGCGGGGTGCGGATCGCAACCGATTTCAGCGGCGCCTACACCACCGGCCGCCTGCCCGACGTCGTCACCATGAACCGGGCGCACAGCACGCACTACACATTATTTCCCGATCCGCGCATTCCCCACGTCCTGCACGGCTGGAACGACGACGGCAGTCCGGCCCGGATCAACGAGCGCATCGGCGACGTGCTCATTCGCAACGTAACCACCGATATCCGCCGCTACTTCATGGACGATTCCAGCGGCGAGATGATCAAGGATGGCAATTCGATCTTTATCTTCGAGGTCGCCGGCCTCTGCATTGGCCACCTCGGTCACCTACATCACAAGCTCGACGACAGTCATTTTGCGGCGATCGGGCGGCTCGATATCCTGATGGTGCCGATCGACGGCGCCTATACGATGTCGCTGGATGGCGTCTCCGAGATCACGCGACGTTTGCGCGCTTCCGTCGTGTTGCCGATGCATCGCTTCGCCACCCCGCTAGACGAGTTCATGCGCAAGATCGGCCAGCAATTCGAGATCGACGAGCGAACCGAACGCAGCCTGACGATATCGCGGAATTCCTTGCCTCAAGCGCCGACCGTCATCATTCTTCGCGGCGTCTAGCAAACTAGGCGTCCGGCATGACGAATAAAATAGGGGAAGGAAATTCATGGTCGCCAGCACATTGCCTTCGTCAAAAACCGGCCTCTATGCCGATCCACGGCCGGACTGGCTCGCCTTGCGCGAGGAGGAAGTGCTCGACCCCGCCCGGCGTATTGTGGATCCCCACCATCATTTGTGGGATCGCGGCGGCCAGCGTTACCTTCTCGACGAGATGACCTCCGATATCGCCTCCGGCCACAATGTGGTTGCAACCGTCTACGTCGAGGCGCGTTCGATGTACCGCGCGAAGGGACCGGAAGCATTTCGTCCGGTGGGCGAAATTGAATTCGCCAATGGCGCGGCTGCAATGAGCGCAAGCGGCGGCTATGGCCCGGCTGCCGTCTGCGCTGGCATCGTCGGCCACGTCAATCTCCTGTTGGGAAACGACGCCCGCGCGGTGCTTGAGGCGGAAATGTCAGCGGGCCAGGGCCGCTTCCGCGGCATCCGGCACTCGTCGGCCTGGGATGCCGATCCCGCCGTCGCCCATATGTATGCGACAAGGCCGAAGGGCTTGCTGCTCGATCCGACATTCCGCAAGGGCTTTGCTCATCTGGCGCCGCTTGGCCTGAGCTTCGATGCGTGGCTGCTTCATCCGCAGATCGGCGAACTCACCGACCTGGCTTGCGCCTTTCCGGACACGCGCATCGTGCTCGACCACTGTGGCGGGCCGGCCGGCACCGGCCAATATGCCGGTCGGCGCGACGAAATCTTCGCTGTCTGGAGAGCCTCGATCAGAGAGATCGCCAGATGTCCCAATGTCGTGGTGAAGCTCGGCGGGCTCGCAATGTGCCTGCTCGGCTATGATTTTCACGAGCGCCCGATGCCGCCATCCTCGGAAGAGCTGGCGACAGCGTGGCGGCCCTATATCGAGACCTGCATCGAGGCATTCGGCGTCGAACGCGCGATGTTCGAGAGCAATTTCCCGCCCGATAAAGGCCAGTGCAGCTATCAGGTGATCTTCAATACGTTCAAACGCATTGCCGCTTCCATGAGCGAGGCGGAGAAGGATGCGCTGTTTTCAGGAACGGCGACGAACGTCTACCGGCTGAAGCTTGCCTGACTTTCTCAGGTCGAGGCCAGGCCTGGCGCCGCGCGCTTCTCCGACAGAAACACGACGCGCTTGATCTTGTTGAAGGCCCGCGCCACGAAGGCCAGCACCATCGGCTGGGTGGTCCGGCAGAAGGCGAGCTTGCGAACGTGGCCCTCGACATGCCACCGCGCATGCGCGCCGCTCCTGAAGAAGATCACCTCGCCTTTGCCATAGCGCGTCGGGCGCATCGTGTCGTTTTCCAGCACGATCGAGCCCTCGAGAATCAGAATGGTTTCGTCGAAATCGTAATACCAGTTGAACCTGCCTTCGCTGCACTCCCAAACAATAGTGGTGGCGAGGCCATCGGCGCTCTTCGACAGCACGCACGCTTGCGCAACCGGATTGCCGTCGATGATCCAGGACGGCTCGATCGGCCTCGGCGCCAGGTTGACAACGAGGTTGGTGGTTTCGATCAATGCCATCTCTTGTCCCCGAAAATATTCAGAAAATCGGATTAAAATGCAGGGGGCTTCAGCCCGGCGATATGCGGCGCCAGGCTAATAACAATCTTTTAAGCTTTCCTTATCGGATCCCGTGACAACCGCGCCAGTCTTCATCCGGGCGCGGTTTTGCAGGCCGTTCAGGCCCACTCGCCCTTCCGGAATACCGGTACGCGCCGGCCATCGGCGTAAAGACCGTCAATATCGATCTGACCCGAACCGATCATCCAGTCGATATAAATCAAACTCGAGTTGCCGCCTTGTGCTGCGATCTGTTCCGGCGTCAATTTCGTCCCGTCGACGAAACACTTCGAATAGCATTGGCCAAGCGCAATGTGGCAGGCGGCGTTCTCGTCAAATAGCGTATTGAAAAACAACAATCCGCTGTGCGAAATCGGCGATGAGTGCGGCACCAGCGCCACTTCGCCGAGACGGCGAGCGCCTTCATCGGTATCGAGGACCTTGTTGAGGACTTCCTCGCCACGTGTTGCCTTGGCCTCGACGATGCGCCCTTCCTCGAAGCGCACCGCAATGCCTTCGATCAGCGAGCCCTGATAAGACAGCGGCTTGGTGCTGACAACATAACCGTCAACCCGCTTGGCATGCGGCGTGGTGAAGACCTCTTCCGTC
The DNA here is from genome assembly GCA_963748805.1 of uncultured Alphaproteobacteria bacterium. Lineage (GTDB taxonomy): Bacteria > Pseudomonadota > Alphaproteobacteria > Rhizobiales > Xanthobacteraceae > Bradyrhizobium. The sequence continues at coordinate 19,566 of CAVVLH010000020.1, forward strand.
GGAATATTCGCGTTGCAGGTGATGCCGTTCTTGGCCGTGGAGCCGCCGCCCTGCCATTCATGCCCGTCGGCAAGACCGACCGTGAGGTCGGTGCCGGGTCCGGAAAAATGCAGCGCGCCGAACCGCTGTCCGTTCAGCCACTCCCGTCGGCCGCGCAATATCTCGTTGTGGGCGTGCCAGGCTGCGACAGCATCATCCCTGTCGACCCGGGAGGCGGCGAAAATGGCGTCCGCAAGCTTTGTGACCGCGGCATCTTCTTCGTCCTGGGGAAACACGAGCTTCGCCCATGACGGCGACGGATAGGCGATGATGTTCCAGTTGATGTCGAAATTGACGATCCGCTCGAGTGCCGGTTTGTAGGCAATCGAGTTGGCCTTGCTGGCGCGCGCAACTTTCGCCGGGTCCTCGCCCGAAAGCAGCATCGGGTTGTCGGCAACGATGGCAAGCCGCGCCGTATTGGCGGCAAATGCCTTCGCCATTCCTTCGTAGAGCCAGTTGGCCGCCTGGTCGAAACCCTCGTCTTGCCCAAACTGGTAACGCAGCAAGGTGATGGCTTCGTCCGAAAGGATCGGGGTCACGAGACCTGCACCGGCTTTGTAGGCATGCTCGGCCACTCTGCGGACCAAGGGCAACGCGACGGTCGGCGCCGTCACGAGGAGATTCTGTCCGCGTTCAAGCCGCAGCCCGACCTTGATGGCGACCTCCGCGAGGCGATCGAGTTTCACGGGATCGATTGGTGAAGGATTGCGTTCAGAAGCGCTCATGAATGAATGACCTGTCATTGACCACAGGCCGATTATATCCATTTTTGCGCGTAGCGTGAGGGATCAAGCGCTATTGATCACGGCAACGTGGGCGGAGATTGGACCCAATATCAGCGGGAAATTTCTTCCAGGCGTAAATTTCGCGTTTCGATCATGCGGGTTGCGGCAATCAGTCCCACGATAGCTACGACGGCGAACATCAAAAAGACCGCGTCGACGCCGCCGCCTTTGCCCAGCATGAATCCAATCAGCGCCGGGCCGATCGCGGAAGCTACCCGAAGCCAGGAGGTCGCAACCCCCGTCCCCACCGCGCGCATCCGCGTAGGGTAGATTTCCGGGGTGTAGAGATAGACCACGGCCGCGATCGATCCGATCAGCCCGTAACTGAGCGTGCTCAGAACGATGAACCACGAGACGTCCCGTGTCCCGCCAAGCCCCAATATGCCGAGCGTCACCGCGCCAAGACCAAAGGCGCCCATCATCCAGTATTTGCGGCCGGTACGGTCGATCACAAGTGCGCAGATCAACACCAGACATACCTGGGCGACGTTGGTCATCGAGGCGGCCCGCAGCGCCTGCGGCAGAGCGAGATGATAAACCGTGGTGTAAAGCGTCGGCATCCAGTTGTTGAGGCCATTGGCCACCAGAAACGCCGAGGCCCACAGGACCCAGGCGATCAGCGTGCGCGAACGATAGGCGGGCGACAACAATTCGCTCCATTTGCCGCGCGAGCGCGCGGGCACCTCGACCTGTGCCGGCAGTGTCTCGACCGGCAACGCAATTTCGGTGGCGCCGGACTTCGTCGACGCGGCCTCAAGCCGCCTGACGACAGCCTCCGCCGCGGCAAGCCGGCCCTTCCCGATCAGCCAGCGCGGCGATTCCGGCAGCCGCAACAACATCAGCGCAATGACGAGGCCGGGGATGCCGCCGATCAGGAACATGATCTGCCATCCCATCCACGGCACCAGCCACGCACCGACCTGGCCGGTCACCATCAGTCCGATCGGAAAGATCATCTCGTAGAGCAGGAAAAACCGGCCGCGGCCGCGCGCCCTGGAAAGCTCGCTGATATAGGTTGCAGCGACGGGCATTTCGCCGCCGACACCAATGCCTTGAATGAAGCGGAGAGCCAGCAGAATGTTGAAACTCCAGGCCGCGGCACAGGCCAAACTCATCACCGCGTAAATGGCAGTGGCCGCCGCAGCGCAGGGAATCCGGCCATAGCGTTCGGCGCCCCAACTGAACGCAAGCGCACCGATGATCTGGCCGACATAGCTTGCGCCGATCAGAATGCCGATTTCTGGCGGCGTGATGTGCCAGAGCGGCACCAGGATCGGGAGCACAAAAGCGATCGACAGCGCGTTGAAGGCATCGAAGAACGTCGCGCTTCCCATCACGATCCGGGCGACAACGAACCAGCGCGACGTCGGCACCCGTTCCATCCGCGCGATCAGATCGGCGGAGGCTTGCTCGGTATCGAAAGCCGGTACGGAGAGGGAGACACCGGCAGCCTCGGACCGCGACGTAGCGCTGGTAACTGACAAGGCTTCCTCCGCTCTCTCGTTTTTCGGGCTACTTCGAGCGGCCCATTATTTTAGAGACTTATCATTTAGCGACTCATTAGATATCGGGAGCCCGCGCGACCAACTCCATAATTTTTTCGGCAATCACCGCCGGGCACTCGATCGGTGTCAAATGGCGGACATTCCGCAATACCGAAAGCGTGGCACCCGGCACTGCTTTTTGAATTTGCTCCGACATCGCGACCGGCGCGGCGTAATCTTCCTCGCCCACAATCACACTCAGCGGCATCCGCATCGACGCCTGATAATGCCGCAGATCGGCATCGCCGAGCATTTCGCAGGTCGAGCGATAGCAATCGACATCGTTAGCGAGAAACACATCCATATGCGCGGCGATGACATCCGGATGCGCTTCGCGAAAGGCATCGCTGACCCAGCGCGTGGCCTGAAACGCGGACAACGCCGCAAGCCCCTTGGTCGCCGCAGTGGCGGCGCGCTCGCGCCAATCCTTTGGCGCTGACGGACCGTACCAGGCCGTGCTGTCGATCACCGCGAGCGCCTTGGCCCTGTCGGGATAGACCCCCGCAAACGCCTGCGCAACGCATCCGCCCATCGAGCAGCCGGCAATCACCGCACGTGGCCAGTTCACGTGATCGAGCAGGCTGGTGAGATCGCCGGCAAAGAGTTCGGCCGTGTAGGTCATCCTGGCCTTGGCGGATTGGCCATGACCACGGCAGTCATAGGTCAGGACATCTGCGTGAGGGGTCAACAGCGGCACCACCCCATTCCAGAAACTGCGGTCGAGCGCCAGCGAATGGATCAACGCGATCCGCGGGCGCGCGGCTGATCCGTCGCGCGGACGCGCCGCGTGAAGCGTATAGGCGATCGAAGCGCCATCGGGCGCGGTCGCGCTTCCGGAAGACGTCACGAGGTCATTCATGCCGCGGCCGATTTTGAAGACCCCGGCGTCGGCGCCGGTTCATCCAGCGAGACGTTCCAGGCGTCGTAACCGTAGAGCCAGCTCGGATCGTCGTTGCCGCCGCTCATCCAGGTGTTGGCGCTCGAGATCTCCTGAATTTTCGACGTGCGCGGTTTACGATGCGCCTCAAAGCGCCTGAATGCCGCTTCGACACCATCGACCGACACACCCTTCAGACAACGCGCCAGCACCGCGGCATCCTCGATCGAGGTCGCAGCACCTTGCGCCATATATGGTGTCATCGGGTGACAGGCATCGCCGATCAGGACCACCCTGCCCTGGCTCCAGGTCGGCAACGGATCGCGCTCGAGGATCGCCCATTTGTGGCAATCGGGGCAGGCATCGAGCACCATCCGCACTTCCTGATGAAAGCCCGCATAGGCCTTGCGCAACTCCTGCACGTCGCCTTTCGCCGACCAGGATTCCTTGGTCATCCAGTCGGCCGGCTCCGGCACGCTGGTGACAAAGTAAAGCTGGCTGCGATCCTTGGTCGTGTAATAAATGACTATATGGCGATCCTCGCCCCACCATTTGACGCGTGAGCGCGAGATTTCCTGTGGCAAAAGATTCGAACTGAACACCGCACGGTACGCGATCCGGCCGCGATGGATCGGCTTGTCGGGCCCGATGATGATATCGCGCACGACCGAATGAACCCCGTCGGCGCCGATGACGGCATCGGCGTTGGCCGTCGTCCCATCGGCAAAGAACAACGTCACCGGGCCGCCGTTCTGTTCCAGCCGAACCAGCTTCTTGTTCAGATGGACGATCTCGGCGGGAATGATAGAGGTCAACGCCTCGTGCAGGTCGGCGCGGTGCATGCACAGGAACGGTGCGCCATACAGGTCTTCCGGCATCGGCAATTCGCGCTTGAGTTCACCGGTATCGCCAACACGATTAAGATGAGAGAAAGGCGCAAAGGCGCGCTGACGCAGCCGGTCCTCGACACCGATGCCGCGCAGGACCTTCATCGAATTCGGCAACATCTGAATGCCGGCCCCGATCCGGCCGAACTGATGCGCCTGTTCGTAGACCGCGGCGTCAAGGCCTGCTTGCCGAAGCGTAGCGGCAGCCGCCATGCCGCCCATTCCGGCGCCGATGATCGCGATTTTGGGCGAGGCCATGCTTTTCGCCGCTCCTTGGATATTGAAGGTCCCTTAAAAGCTCCCTTGGCCCTTCGCGGTCTTGAGCGCTGACCTTGTCGGTGGCGCCGTTATGATCCTTCCTTATATCGTCTGCTATCGCGGATCAATCTGATCGCGGTCGATCGCCTATGCCGCGGAGGCCGAACCAGTTCAGGGGCAGGTGTTTGCCAGAACAAGGCGCCGCCACAAATGCGACAACCGCCCAAAGGGCGGTTGCGCAATCCATGATCGGCGACGGGCTTGGCTGTGGATGTGGTACCGGCCCTGCCCTGTCACTTTATTTCGAAGCGACAGTCACGATGCGCGGCCACTCGTCCATCTGGACGCGGGCCACGAGCTTGTAGCCGCCATTGACGGGACGGAAGATCGACGTTTCGCCTTCCTTGACGTCGAACCAATCCTTGCCGAACGCCGCGACGATGTTCGGCTGATGGGTGATGAGGATCGTATTGGTATGATCCTTTGGCGCCACGGCCAGCATCTTCCGGAACGCAGCGGCGCGCCGGTTGTTCTCGTTCGGCGAAACGATCAGCCCGCCCTCGGTCAAGTCGGCCGTCTTCTCGATGTCCGGGAAGCCGGCGATGACGGCGGTCTCGTAAGCGCGGTTATACTTGCTGGTATAGACCTTGCCGATGGGAACGCCGGCCTGACGCAGCGCCTCACCAAATGCCTTCGCCAGCGCCTTGCCTTTGTCGTTCAAATTACGCTGGGCGGCGACGTTATCGAAATTAAGCGGATCGGTGTCCGCCTTGTCCGGATCCGTGGCGCCATGACGAACGACAAGAACGAGACCGCCGGCGCGCAGGGCTTGTGCGAGATCCTTGTCGTCGGCGCGGGCGGCAGGCATAGCGGTCGCAAGCGCCGCCAAGAGACTGACCGAAGCCGCAAAAGCCGTAATCGATTTCGATATGGTAAACATCATTTAAACTCCACTGTGATCCACCCGCTCAATAGACTTTCGAAGCGTCGATTTTATTCCGCGTCGTCGAGCACCGGCGTCAATTTCGCGCGCGCCGGCATCCGCGGCAGCATCCGTTGCAGCACACCGTCACGCAGCACCAGCCGATGGAACAACGCCGCACCCACATGAAGGCCGATGAGGATGATCAACGCCTTGGCGCCGATCTCATGGGCCTGCATGAATACGCTGCGCACCGCCGGATCGGTTTCCAGCAGCGCCGGAATTTCCCAGATAAAGAGTTCGAAGGGCTTGCCGCGCAAAAGCACCCTTGCAAGCCCCGTGATCGGCATTGCCAGCAGTAGAACGTAGAGGCCGTACTCGTTGGCCTTCGCAATGAGTTGCTGAAATTTCGGCATGCTCGGCGGAAATGGCGGCAGGTAAGCGAAATAACGCCGCCAGCAAAGACGCGCCACCACGACGACCCAGGTCAATACGCCCGCGCTCCGATGCAGCGACAGAAGTTCCGCGGCGAGGTTGCTGTGGTGTCCGACAGCTTCGTGCGCCCAGATACTGGCAAACTGCACGACAATCAGAAGCACCGTTAACCAGTGCAGAGTGATGCTGGTCTGATCGAAGCGCTCATCCGGGTTCGAGGCGGCAACCAAAGACGTTGACGCTGATTCTGAATTTTTTGTCATGTCGATCCGCTCCGGTCTGTTGCTCGGTAATGCCGAGAAGACCGGGGTGGCCGCGACTTTATTCCAGTGTTTTTTTGCTTAACGGAGCGGCTGACTATCGATCACGGCAGGCAAAGACCGGCAGAGAGCTCTCGATCACAACATAATGATCTCGTTGCGGCGGCGTTCGGCCGCCTTCATGACGGCTTCGGTCCGGGTCCGCGCGCCGAGTTTTCGAAACAGCAATTCAACATGAAATTTTACGGTGTGCAGCGAGATGTCCAACCGCCGCGCGATCGCCTTGTTGGTCATGCCTTCGGCTAACGCGGCAAGCACCTCGAGTTCGCGCGGTGTCAGCAAAGCATGACCTTCGCTTTCACGCATCGCGCCAAAGCCGTTTTCGCGAGCCGGCGCGCGAACGATCAGGCCAGCGGCAACCGCGCGGATGGCTGCATCGATCTGGCGCGCATCGGCCTCTCGCGGCAACGCGCCACGCAGACGATCGTCGACAACGCCAAGGCCAACGACGCTGCGAGCCTCTTCCCGTGGACGGCTGCCGTCGGCCAGCACGATGTCGGCCTCGTCCTGTAGACCGACGACGATGTGGCCGGCCTCAGCGACAACCTTGCAAAGCGCAGTGCGGCGAAGCGGATCGTCCGTGTGAACCGCGACCCGCAGCCGGTGAGGAAATGCGACGACGCTGGCCACTTCGCTCACGCAGCCCTCCGTTCGGCAATGGTCGTCTGGACCGTGATGATCGCGCCACCGCGGATCACGCGGACATCTGCTTTGCGTCCAATACTGTCACCGCCGAAATAGCGAGCGATCTTTCGAAACCGGCGCGCCGATATGCCGTCGACACTGAGGATGATGTCGCCGGCCACGATGCCGGCTTGCGCTGCCGGGCCGTTCTCCACGACCGACATCACCATCATCCCGCTGCTTTGATCCGCACCCTCACGCAATGCATCGGGGACGGCGACGGCCTGTAGCGCAACCCCGAGCCAGCCGCGCGAAACATGACCATCCTTGATGAGCTGCGGCACTACACGCATAAGCGTAGCGTACGGAATGACGATGACCTGACCGCGCGGCCCGAAGGTCGACATGCCCAGGCAACCGCCGGCCGCGTCGAACACAGGCCCGCCCTCCTCGCGATGAGCAAGCCCGATATCGAGGACGATACGCCGGTCTATCAGACCGCCGCGGCGGGAATGCCATTCACCGCCGACCAGATTGATCATGCCCAACCGTGCGCTCACGCCGCCCGCACCATCGGCGCCGATGGCCAAAGCCAGCGTACCGATGTGAGCCTCGGCGGCTACGAAAGGCGGAGCAGGAAACGAATCGTCGGTTTTCAGAATCGCGATGTTGGTCGAGGCATCACGCCCGGCGAGCTTTGCGGCCGCGGTCGAGCCTCCCGGCGTAACCAGTTCGAATTCGTCCCCGCGCGGCAGCGACTGTTCTGAGACGACAACAACGCCCGATTGCCACACCAATCCGGTCAGATGCCTTGTCTCACCAAGGCGAACCGCAACGACGGCATTTTTGGCGGCTTCCGCGCGCGCCGAGATCGCATCCGATAACTGGCTAAGTGCGTCTGATGGAAAGGACATGAACCACTCCTATCGAGGAAGATAGGAACTATTCTGTGGAATGCAGTGCCCTCCGGCTATCGGCCGGACGGCCGGGACGGCCCCGGCCGTTTGACCGGGCGGCGATGATTTGGATGACGCATCGGAACGGCCACAGCATGGCCGAACATCGAACTCCACATCGCCGTTGGAACAGCCCCGTCCGGCGGCGGTCTTCTCAAATCACGACGAAACCGTGGGTGCCGTCGCGCTCGAGCTGTTCGACCAGACCGTATTCCCAGTCGAGATAGGCCTGCATCGCATCCCTCGATGCTTCGGTGCCTTCATAGGGACGCCGGTAGCGATGCTGCGGATCGGGCTTGGGCAAGACTTGCGGCGCTCCGACTTCCAGCGCGCCATCATGGCCGCCGTCGAGCACGTAGACTTCCCAACCCATTTGCGCGAGCCAGGACGCCGTCATGTTGGCGCGAACGCCGAGAATGTCGGCCAGCAGAATGCGCGCCCCGCGCACGGGCGCTGCCATATCGATCTCCTGGACCAACTGGCCGCCCGGATAGTGGCGAAAGCCGCTGATGTGCCCGGCCGCATACTCCTCCACGGTGCGAACGTCGAAGCGATAGAGCGTGCGCTTCGTATCCGCTTGCAGCGCGGCGGCCTCGCGCGGGTTCAAGTGCCGCACACCGGCGCGGTAGGCGACCTCGCGGGCTTTGTCGTTCGCGCCCTCGAACAGTCCGATGCCAACGTGGCGGTCGGCGCCGTGCTCGAGCACTTGATTGGCCAGCGTCCAGCCGATGGTACCGTTCCGAAGCGCCACCACTTTGTTGGCTACTCCGGCATTGATCAGCGATTGCGCGCCGATGATCGATCGGGTCCGCCCGGCGCAATTGACGACGATGGTGGTCTTGGGATCGGGCGCCACGTGGCCTGCACGAAGCACCAATTCCGCACCGGGCACGCTGACCGACCCGGGGATATTCATGGTCGCATATTCGTCCGGCCGGCGGACATCCAAAACCCTGACATCCGGATCGCTCGCGATCAGCGCGGCGACTTCTTCCGCCGACAGGGACGGCGTGTGGCGGCGAGCCTCGACCAGTTCACCGAAGGCTTTCGCATAGGAATTGACGTCGATAAAAATCTCAAATCCCGCTTGCCGCCAGGCTTCGAGGCCTCCTTCGAGCTGGCGAATGTCAGTATAGCCCAGCGAGGCGAAACGGTCCGCCGCCTCGGCCACGAGGCCTTCGCCGGCATCATAGACTATGATCGGCACATCTTTGCGGGGAAGCCTGACTTCGGCTTCGAGCGTGATCCGGCCGGCCGCCATGTTGGCGGCGAACAAAGGATGACCGGTGGCATAGGCCGCTTCATGGCGCAGATCGAGCAGCGCGATTTCCTCGCGCAGCAGCAACATGTTACGGATTGTCGATGGGGTGATGGCAGGGATGGTCATGGATATGTGGCTTGGAGGGACCGGAATTCAGCCTTGCACGGTCGCACCAGACATTTCAACCGGCAGCGGACTTGGGGACGAGCCGGTATTTTCGTTTTACGCTACCGGAACTTCTCCCTAAGTCACGCGTTCAATTTAGTTATATTGGCGCCTTCCTGGACAGCGGGGGATTTGCGTGGAGCATACGGAACGGTTCGAGGCCTCGAAATCCAGCGAAGGCCGTTTCCGCATGCTGATCGATTCGATCACCGACTACGCGATCTACATGCTCGACCTGGACGGGACCATCACGAGCTGGAATCCCGGCGCCAAGCGTTCCAAGGGTTACGACGAATCCGAAATCATCGGCGAGAATTTCTCGCGCTTTTATACCGAACGCGATCGCAAGGCCGGGCTTCCCCAGCGGGCCCTCGAAATCGCCGCACGCGACGGCAGATTCGAAAGCGAAGGCTGGCGCATCCGCAAAGACGGCACCGAATTCTGGGCCTATGCCGTCATCGATCCGATCCGGGACAATAACGGCAGGCTGGTCGGCTTCGCCAATATTACGCGCGACCTCACCGAGCGACAGAAGGCTGAAGCCGCACTACGCGAAAATCAGGAGCTATTTCGCCTGCTGGTGCAGGGCGTCACCGACTACGCCATTTTCATGCTGACCCCCGCAGGGCTTGTTTCGAGCTGGAATGCCGGTGCGCAACGGATCAAGGGGTACGAGCCGGAGGAAATAATCGGCCAGCATTTCTCGCGCTTCTATACCGAACAAGACCGGCAAGCGGGCCTGCCACAGGCAACGATCGAGGTCGCGGCGCGCGTGGGGCGGTTTGAGAAAGAGGGCTGGCGTGTTCGCAAGGACGGCACGCAGTTCTTTGCCCATGTCATCATCGACGCCATTTACAACCCTGACGGATCGCTGCTCGGCTTTGCAAAAATCACCCGCGATATCACCGAACGAACCAATGCGTCGCGCGCGTTGGAGGCAACGCGCGAAGCGCTGCTCCAGTCACAGAAAATGGAAGCGATCGGGCACCTGACCGGCGGCATCGCCCACGACTTCAACAATTTGCTGATGGCCATTCAGGGCAGTATCGAGCTTTTGCAAAGACGATTGCCTGCAAGCGATCCGAAAGTCGCGCAGCTGATCGACAACGCCCTTCAGGGCGCCCGGCGCGGCGCCGCGCTGACCCAGCGGATGCTGGCCTTTGCGCGCCGCCAGGAACTCAAGCTGATACCGCTCGACGTGCGCGACGTAGTGCAGCGAATGACAAATCTCTTGCAAAGCTCGCTCGGCCCGTCGGTCCGCGTCGAAACGCATTTCCCGCCCGAACTCCCGAAGATCAATGCCGACGCCAACCAGCTCGAGTTGGCGCTTCTCAACCTGGCGATCAACGGACGTGACGCGATGCCCAAAGGAGGCACGATCACGATCGGCGCGACAAGGCGAACCGATGTGCCGGGCCTGAAAGCAGGAAATTATCTTTGCGTGAATGTCACCGACACCGGCACCGGCATGGACGAAGAAACGCTCAAGCGTGCGATGGAGCCGTTCTTTACGACAAAAGGCGTCGGTAAAGGCACCGGCCTCGGGCTGCCGATGGTGCACGGAATGGCCGAACAATCCGGCGGAACACTGCTTCTGAAAAGCAAGCCCGGACTCGGGACATCAGCCGAACTTTGTCTTCCGGTTGCGCTCGGCGAACCGGCTTCCGCGGCGCAGGACGTGACAGACCGTACTTTCCGGACCGACAGGAAGCTCGCGATCCTCACCGTCGACGATGATCCGCTGGTCGCACTCAACACGTCTGCGCTGCTCGAAGAGCTTGGCCACACGGTTTTCAGCGCGCCATCGGCCTTGCATGCGCTCGACATCCTGCGCCGGGAAAAGAAAATCGATTTGATGATCACCGATCAGTTGATGCCCGATATGACCGGCTCGGAGCTCGCCAGCCGTATCCGGCAGGAGAACGCGCACATGCCAATCATCCTGGCAACCGGCTATGCCGAACTGGCGCCGGGAGAAGGCGAAGGGCTGCCGCGTCTCGCCAAGCCGTTCAGTCAGCACGAATTGGCTGAAGCCATCGCACGCGCCATCGGGCCTTAAAGCCAAAGCACGGTTGGGCTTACCCCTTCATCCGGCCTGCGCAGCGGCGAAATCTGATTGCAAACTCTCCCTTCGTGAATTCAAAAGCGCCTTCAGCGCCGTTTGACCGCGGCCGAACCCGCGCTAAGATCGCCGGAAAGGGAGAAGCGACATGGAGGACATCGCGGCAAAGCGCGCGGCCGAATGGCTGCTGGCCGAACATCAGGCCGGACATCGCTTCACGACAATCGGGCCGCCGGCTGCGCCCGTCACAATTTCGGATGCCTATGATATCCAGGAGAAATATGTGGCGCTGCTGCGCCGGGGAAACGGAGAACCGATCGGTTATAAAGTCGGGCTCACCTCGGCGGCGATGCAGGCATTTTGTGGAATAGATCATCCGATTGCCGGCGTCGTGCTCGCTTCTCGCCAGCATCGGTCGGGAGCCAGGGTTCTGATCAAGGATTTCGGGCGGCTCGGCCTCGAATTCGAAATCGCCGTCCGCATCAAGTCGGACATTCCTGCGGCCAAAGGTTTCACGGCGGAGACGATTGCGCCGCACATCGGCGGCGTTTGCGCGGCGATCGAACTCATCGACGACAGAGCTGCGGATTATGCGAACCTCGACGTCCGCTCGCTGGTTGCCGATAATTCATGGAACGCCGGCATTGTGTTTTCGGAATTCAAGCCGGTTTGGCCCGATCTGGCGCCCGCGCTCGGCCGCGCGACCGACAACGGCGATTTGATCGGCGAAGGATACGGACGGGATATCCTCGGGCACCCCTTCAATTCGGTGGCCTGGCTCGCCACCCAACTTGCCGCGCGCGGCGCGACACTGAAGGCCGGCGAGGTCGTGATGACCGGAAGCATGATGAAAACCGTGTTTCCCGACCAAGACGCTCATTTCCGTTTTGAAATCGGGGGATTGGGCTTCGTTGAGGTGCAGGTCTCTTCTGCCAGTCAACCCGGTTGATAGAATCTCGCGGTCCCGGTCAAGTCTCTGCCGGAAGGCCGGCTGAATAACCACATATCCGCCCTAACCACAGGCCGGCCGCGGGCGAAAACGCCTTCGGCCGGACAAAGTCCGACGCCTAAAATCATCGGGAGGGGCGTGGGGCGATGCGGACAGGAGCATTCATTCCGTGATACGTCGAAATCAGGCTATCCTCTTTACTAGCAGGCTGAAGACATCGTGAGCGTCCCCGGAACCCGCCCGTCAGCGATCGCGCGCATCCGGGCCCTGCTAAGTCAGCCCGCCCATCATTATCGCCCGGCAACGACGGTTTTTCTCGACCTGAACGTCGACCGCGTCGCGGACGAATTCGCTCTCGCCGCGCTTGGAGGCGAGCGCGGCGCGGAAAACCGGCCAACCTCCGACGCGCAGACGATGGACGACATCGAACACAAGATCGTCGAGCGCATCGAGGCTCACAAACAGGATGCGAACGTCATCTATCTCGACCAGCTTCACACCTATGACGAACGGATGAACGCGCTCAGCTTCGAGGAGCGCTTTGCGACTATCCAGCAAGCCGCGCCGGAAGCGGTCGGCGATTTCCGCGCCGAAGCCACCGTCGGCCGCGACGAGCTGTTCGTGTTGCGCCGTCGCCTCAACGAATCCGAGATCGAGCGCGAGCAATTTCGCAAGCATCACCGCATCGAGCGGCCGGCCCGGCTGGCGAGCCCCGGCAAGATCATCCTGAAAGCCGGCATTCTGGCGATCCTGTTCATCATCGAGGTCGTGATCAACGGCAGTTTCCTCGCCAAGGCCAATCTCGGCGGCCTGCTTGGCGGCGCGGTGCAGGCGGTGACGTTTGCCGCGCTCAACATCATAGCCAGCTTCTTCTGGGGCATGGTGCTGATCCGGCTCGTCAATCGCCGAAACTACTTTTTGAAGCTGATCGGCGTGGTGTCCGCTCTCGTCTATCTCGCCTTCGCGATCGCGCTCAATCTGACGCTGTCGCACCTGCGCGAAATTCCGCCCGCCGTTGCCTTAAGCGACAATGTCGGACAGGAGGTGCTGCACCGTCTCTTGACCGCGCCCTATGCCCTCACCGACATCAATTCGTGGCTGCTGTTCGCTCTCGGCTTTGTCTTCTCGCTGATTGCGATGGCCGATGGCTTGATGTTTTTCGATCCCTATATGGGCTATGCCGGTCTTGAACGGCGATGGATCGAGGCAACCCGTCAATTCGCCGATGCGCGCGGCGAATTGATCGAACGCCTCCGGGATATTCGCGAAGACGCCACGGAAACCATGAACGAGGCCGCGCGCGACCTCTCGGTCCGGCGCAGCGAGTATGATTCTCTGTTGCAAGGCCGGGCAAGGCTCGCCCAGCGCTTCGATCAGCATCAAAACCAGATCGAGCAAACCGGTCGCGCCCTGCTCGAGATCTACCGCGAGGCCAATCGCAAGGGCCGCTCGACGCCTGCTCCCGGCTATTTTGCCAGGCCCTACACGATGGAGCGGATCAGCTATGCGGGCGGCGAGCCGAGCGCCAGCGCGCGGGAAAATCTCCGCAGCATGATCGCCGAGACGCAGGCGCTGTTGAGCCAGCAGATCAAGGCCATCCACGACGCCTTCGACCAAGCGGTGCGCACCTATCGCGAGATCGACGAATTGCTGCCGGAGAAGAAGATTGGCTAGCGCGGCGAATTTGAAGTTCCTGTCGTTTCGCCGCGAGTTCGCCATAGGAACTTCAAATTCAAAAGCCGCACTAGCATCAATAAAGTTGCTAGAGCTCCTTCGATTCCGAAGTTCGCATTAGAGGTTGCCGCGATGTCATACGAACTTCGGAATCGGAGCTCTAGACGCCGCCCCAGGCAGCGCAGTTCATCCGCACTCGGCTGGTCGGGCTTCGGCGGCGTACTGTTGCTGCTGCTGGCGATCGGCTCCGGCGGCGCACTGGCCTATTTCTATTTCGCAGCGCCGGAGCGACCGACCCTCGATCCGCAAACCCTGTGTCCGGTCGATGGGCCAAAGGGAATTACCGTGGTGCTGGTCGACACGTCGGATGACCTGCCCGACACCACGCGGCGCGAAGTGTTGGGCCAGCTCGATGACATGATCACGACGCTGCCGCCATTCTACAAGCTCGACATCCGGGTTCTCGACATTGCGGGCATGCGAAGCCGCTCGCTGTTTTCGAAATGCAACCCCGGCGACGGCGCGGGCTTGAGCGAATGGACCGACAATCCGCGGATCGCACGGCTGCGCTGGATCGAGGATTTCCGCAAGCCCGCCGCCGAAGCCGTGAAAAACAGCATCTCCTCCGCCAAGGCCTCTAGTTCGCCGATCATGGCCGCGATACAGGACATTGCGATTGCGCAATTCTCAAGTGCGGCGAGCGAAAACGCACGAAAAACACTCTATATTATTTCCGACATGATCGAGTACACCAGGGACTACAGCCAATATCCGCGGGCCGGCGATTTATCGTTCCAGCGCTATAAGCAATCACCGGCGTACTTGAAGTTTCGCACCGACCTTCACGGCGCCACCGTCATTCTCCGTTATGTGACCCGGCAGAGCGGCAACCAGCAGATCGTGGATAGCACCAAACACATGGAGTTCTGGAAGGCCTGGATCGAAGACAACCGTGGCTCGTTTGGCGGCGTCAAACGGCTGCAAGGAGCGTAGTGGAGCGTCATGGCGGTTTACGACTTCAAACCCAATTTGCCGCCCGGCCTCTTCAATGGGCTCGTCTTTTTCGGCGTCGTCATCTTTGGCAGCGGCTACATCATCTTCTCGAAGCTGCACGATTTCGGCGCGCTGGCGGCGACCGCCGTCCCGGTCCTGGTCATGATCGGTTATGCCGTCTTACTCGGAGCGCGGCTGTTTCGCCTGCGCGACGATCAGTCCGGCGATAATCTCTATTACATGGGCTTCCTGTTCACGCTGACCAGCCTCGCCGTCTCGCTCTATCAGTTTTCCGCGGCGGGCTCCGCCGAGCAGATCGTGCAGAATTTCGGTATCGCGATTGCCTCGACGATTGCGGGCATCACCCTGCGCATCATGTTCAACCAGATGCGGCGCGATCCGGTCGAGACCGAGGCAACGTCCCGGCTGGAGTTGGCGGAAGCCTCGCGCCGGGTAAAGCGCGAACTCGAAAGTTCGATTCTCGAATTCGGCTATTTCCGGCGCATGACCCAGCAATCCATCACCGATGCGCTGGACGAGGTACGTGAGAGCATCGGCAAGGCGCATCGGCATTTTTCCAGTGAATTGGAGAAGCTCGCGGCCAGCGCAAGCCTGCCGTTCGAAGAATCCTCCAAAGTGTCGGGTGCAACCTTGTCGAGCCTGAACAAACGGACCGTCGAAGTCCTCGAAGTATCCAGGCAACTGGTCCAGGAAGGCGAAGAGCTCGCCAGGAACACCACGAACATCGTCCGGTCTATCGATGCGCTGTTCGCGCGCCTCACCGCGCATCAGACCTCCGAAGAAGCGATCGGTACCCAGCTGGTTCCGATGATCGAGCGCCTGACCGAATCGGTCGACGCGCTGAACGATAACGCCCAAACCCAGGCGAGGAGTGCGGAGATCAACCTGCGGCACGCCCACAACGTCGTTGTCGCGATGAAGGAACTTCTGATCGAGATCCAGGCTACAAAACGAGGTATCATTCCGCGCGCTTTGGGCTTCATGATGCCGCGATCGAACGACAATCCGAGATAGGGCCCGCTTTCGGTGGAAGGACAGATACTCCAGCAGCGATCATCGTACCGGCGAGGACTGGTGCTCGGCCTGACTATGGCCGAGATCATGGTGCTGCTGGTGTTTTGTCTGTTGATCGCGATGGCGACCTTCCTGAAGCGCGAGGAGACCAGGCGCATCGCCGCCGAACAGGAGCTGAGGGAAGAGAAGGCGCAGAACCAGCACATCCGCGAGGTGGTCAGCTCGCTGAGCCAAAGCGCGGCGGTGGCCGAGAAAGTCGAAAGCCTCTCGGGTCTGAGCGACCCGCAGGCGATCGACCAATACTGGCGCGAACTGGTGGATAGCCGCGGCGTCGTCAAGGAGATCGAGAAGAACCTGAGCGTGAAGGAGCTTCGCGAAAGCCTCGCCAATATCGCGGCGCTGCGCGCCAGCGGCATCGATGTCGACAAGGCCATTCACGACGCGGAAATCGTCGGCGCCATCAATCGCGCGATGAGCAAGCCGGGCGAGCCGCCGGTGTCGGCGCAAAACGTGCTCGATACGCTGGCGCGGGGCATGGCGCCGGATAACGGCGGCCATCAATGGCCCCCGATTATCCGGATGAGCGAGGCCGACGGCTATTTCTTCAAATCGGGAAGCGCGGAGTTGTCGCCGACTTTCCAGGAAGCATTGGCCACCAGGACCCCAACCGAAATTCTCAACTACATCCGCAAATACGACGTCGATATCATCGAGGTCGTCGGCCATACCGATGAGCGGCCGATCGGGCTGCGCCAATATTCCAACCTCGATCGCGACCTGCTGCCGGTCTTGAAGAACAACGCTGGGATCGTCAGCCTCGTGCCCGCAGATAATGCCGGGCTGGGGCTTGCGCGCGCGGTTGCGGTGGTCAGCGTGCTGCGCCAGAGCCCGCTGCTTGCCGGATACAAGCTCATTCCATTGTCGGGCGCGCAACTCGTGAATACCGATGAGACGCTCGCCATCTCGGGCTCGCCCGGCGACATTCAGCAGCGCCGCCGTATCGAGATACGCTTGCGCAAATCCACAAGCGGGGAAGCGACCGGCAGCGTCCCGGCAACGGCGGCCGTGGCCGTGCCGCGATAGTGCGGCACGCTCTATGGCGTTTTCGAGCGAAGTGGAAACCGGTTCGCGTGAAGAAAACGCGTCAAAACAAAAGAGTAGAGCCGGGTTCTGATTCCATCGGAACCGAATAGGCTCTAGTGCTGATAGATCAGCCTTGCGCTGATCGTGCCATCGAGCGCGCGAATTTCGCCCAGCAATTCGCTGCAGTCGTGGTCGGCGAGATCGACATCCAGCACGACATAGCCGACATCGCCGTCGGTTTCGAGATATTGGGCTGCAATATTGATGTCGCGCTGGAGAAACACCTCGTTCAGCCGCCTCAACATGCCCGGCACGTTGTGATGGACATGGCTGAAGCGCACGCCACGGGCCCGCGAGTGAAGCTGCACCTGCGGAAAGTTGACCGCGCCCATGGTCGAGCCGTTGATGCAATAATCGATCAGCTTGCGCGCGACTTCCTTGCCGATCCGCTCCTGCGCCTCTTCGGTCGAGCCGCCGATATGAGGCGTCAGGATCACGTTCTTGAGACCCTGAAGCGGACTTTGAAAACGTTCGGAATTCGATGAAGGCTCAACGGGAAAGACATCGAGCGCCGCACCGGCCAGATGTCCGTCCCGAAGTGACGCCGCAAGCGCATCCAGATCGACCACGGTGCCGCGGCTGTTGTTGATCAGACAGGAGCCGGGCCTCATCAGCCGTAATTCCCCCGCGCCGATCATATTGTGGGTTTCGGGCGTCTCCGGGACATGCAGGCTGACGACGTCGCTTTGCGCCAGCAAGGTCTCCAGCCGATCCACCGGCTCCGTGTTGCCGTGCCGAAGCTTGTCGGTGCGGTCAAAATAGATGACCCGCATCCCCATCGCCTCCGCCAGCGTCGAAAGCTGGGAGCCGATATTGCCATAGCCGATGATGCCCAGCGTACGGCCGCGCACCTCGCGGCTGCCGGCAGCGGATTTGTCCCATCCGCCCTCATGCGCGGCAACGGAGCGCGGGAAGATCTGCCGAAGCAGCATCACGATTTCGCCGATCACAAGTTCGGCAACGCTCCTGGTGTTTGAGAACGGCGCATTGAAGACGGGAATGCCGCGTCGCCGCGCTGCGTTGAGGTCGACCTGGTTGGTCCCCACGCTGAAACAGCCCACCGCGACCAGCTGATCGGCTGCGGCGAAGACGTCTTGTGTCAGCGCCGTTCTGGAGCGGATCCCGAGCAGGGAAATGCCTTTGAGGGCTTTGCGAAGCACCTCGCCCTCCAACGCCTTCGGAAGCCGCTCGATAGCGGAAAAGCCGGAGGTTTCGAGCAATTCGACCGCGCTGTCGTTCACGCCCTCCAACAGCAGGAGCTTTGCCTTTTCAGCGTTTGCGGTCGGCATCGCGTTTCCCAATGGTTGGTTGGTCGGAAGACTTTTGACGTCAGCCGTTCTTAGAGATTTGGGCTGATTCGTTCCAGCGGATAACCCCGCGCAAGCCGCGCCGTTCCGGGCAGCCAGGCATCGCCTCCGCCTAACAACCATGACGCACAATCGCCTTTAAGATTAACGGCAGGTTTAAGATTTAGTGGCAGGTAAGGCTATCTGGATGACCGGAGTTATCGATGGCCAAGTTTGGAATCAGCGCAAAGCTGCTTTTGTTTTCTGCGATCATCTTTGCCGGTTACGCTTTTCTTGCCTGGCTCGCGAGCCACAAGATCCACCAGACCATCACCTCCGAACGTATCGATATGGTCCACCGTGTCGACGAGGTGGCCGTGTCCATGGTCAAGACCGCCTATGCGCGCTTTCAGAGCGGCGAGCTGACGGAGGAGGCGGCCAAGAAGCTGGTCAAGGACCAGCTGCGGACGGTGAAGTACGGAGCCAGCGGCGAATATTACTACATCCACGACTACGAAGGCACCTGCATCCTGCATGGCGGAAAGCCGGAACGCGAAGGCAACAACTACATCAACTTCGTCGATGGGAGCGGCCGGCAGATCATCAAGGAGCAGATCGAAGCTGGCCGCAGCGGAACCGGCGCCGTCTTTGCCTTGAGCCCGGTCGCGCGCGGCAACTCCACGGAGCCCGTCATCAAGTTAAGCTATGCGATTGCCTTCGACCCCTGGCATTGGGTCGTCAGCACCAGCATGTTCGTTGACGATATCGATGCGCGCTATTCCGAAATCGCCTGGCAGTTCTTCCTGGTTGCGGGCTTCGTCGGCCTGTTCATGGCCGCCTGCGCTTACTGGCTGTCACGCCAGATCACCCGCCCCCTCAACCGTCTCGTGCAGTTCACCGAGCAACCGATGTCGGCCGCGCCGTCAGCTGAGTTCGAACACGATCTGCGCCTGAAGGACGAGATCGGCACCCTGGCGCGCGCGCTCCAGAGCTTCAAGGCGAGGTCGGCGGAAGCCGAGCGGCTGCGCAGCGAGGTCGATATGCAGAAGGGCGAGGCCGAAGCAGCACGCCGCAAGGCCCTGACCGACATGGTTGCCACCGTCGAGACCGAAACCGACACCGCCGTGACGGGCATCGACAGCCGGATGACCGCAATGACCGAGGCGGCTTCGGTGATGAGCCGGTCGGCCGAACTGGTCGGCGCGAGTGCTCAAACCGTCGCGACCGCCTCGGCACAATCCCTCGCCAACGCGCAGACGGTCGCCAGCGCCACCGAAGAATTGTCGAGCTCGATTCGGGAGATCAGCGCCCAGGTCTCCAATGCGACCAAAGCGACCAGCGTCGCGGTCACCCGCAGCGAGACGGCCCGCACCACGATCGCGACCCTGGCCGAAGCCGTCACGCGGGTCGGACAGGTGACAACGCTGATTTCGGAGATTGCCTCGCAAACCAATCTCCTCGCCCTCAACGCCACCATCGAGGCCGCGCGTGCTGGCGAAGCCGGCAGGGGCTTTGCGGTAGTTGCGAGCGAAGTGAAGTCGCTGGCGACCCAGACGGCGCGATCGACGGAGGAGATCAACCGCCAGATTAGCGAAATCCAGAGCATCACGCAGGAAACCGTGCGCGGCATGGACGAGGTCTCTAGCACGGTGCGCACGATCGACGAAATTGCCGGCTCGATTGCCGCGGCCGTCGAAGAGCAGCATGCCGCGACCAGCGAGATCTCGCGCAACGTGACCGAGACGGCCAATGGCGCCCGCGAGGTCTCGAACCGGATTACCGAAGTGTCGGGCGAAGCGACACGCCTGGGCGGCGAGGCCGGACGGGTTCACGGCTGTGCCGCCGACGTCAATGAAGCGGTGTCTTCGTTGCGGAAGGTCATCGTGACCGCTGTCCGCAGCTCAGCCGCGGCCTGACAAGAGATCCCGCGCAACCACGCTCGCGCTATTGCTGCCGGTCACGCACGACCGGCGGGTAGGATTGCGGCGCCTCGGCGCGATCGTACATCGTGTAGTCACGCGTGATCTCGAACGCCTTGCCGTCCGCCGACGTATCCTGCGCGCCCGGCGCGTGCTCGGACAGCACAAGAAATTTGCCTTCCCGGTAGACGCTTTTGAAGAGCTCGCCGGCGGCAGACGCCGCGGGCTCGGCAGCAAGGTAGGAAACC
This sequence comes from uncultured Alphaproteobacteria bacterium, assembly GCA_963748805.1. Classification (GTDB taxonomy): domain Bacteria; phylum Pseudomonadota; class Alphaproteobacteria; order Rhizobiales; family Xanthobacteraceae; genus Bradyrhizobium. Next base: position 39,948 of record CAVVLH010000020.1, read on the forward strand.
CAAAGGGTACGGGCCGCGGAAGCGGCGCGCGAAAGGTCCACGGCGGGGCCGATGCGCAGACGATAATCGCTGAAATGCTGCTCGCGCCCGGCACGCTGGATTGCGCGATGCTGTGTATTCTGGCGCCAGCGGATCAGCGATTCCTCATCTTCCCACCATTGATGCGAGAGAATGACGTCAGGTCTTGAAGTGCTGGTATAGCGGTCGACGAACAGGACGCCGCCGCTGCGCTCCAGTTCGGGTTTCAGGCTGGCTGCCAGCTCGAAGTAACGCTGCGCGTGGCCTTCCCGCGGGGTCACCTCAAAGAATAGTCCGATCATGGTTCTTGTCCTCAAAGCAGCCCCGGCATGTCAACGCGCGGTTGGGCTTTTTCTTGCGAATATAGTCCGAGCCTGCGACAGGGTCGATTTCGGCGTTCTTCTGGCCATCATGTCAATCGGCACGCCATGGTTGATCCATCAATGGATTGTGCCGGCCAACCCGCCGAGCGGCCGGCTGAATCCTTGCGCGACTCAATTGATCTGCCTCAAAATAAGCGAACGGCGCGTCCCCTAGCTTCAATAAAAAATCGTCACGGCGTGAGGGAGGATGACTTATGACCGAGATCGTCGAGTTCGTGGCAGTACCTTTCGATTATGCGAATGACGGCATCGTTGCCGGTGCCCCCGTAAAATGTCCAAGTCCCGCCGAAGCCATTCAACATGCGCAAGCCCTTTGGAAATTCTTCGGCCATGCAGGCGCGGTAGCGCTCAGCCGCACCAGCGATTTCGAGATCGGCATATTCGATAAAAAACAAATTCTTCGGCAATTCGGCAACGCACCCCGCGAATACTGAGCGCCGGGTGTCGCCGGTGCTCTTCATTCTTCGCATCGTTACCTTCTTGGTATTGCTCGCCAGCATGGCACGGGCATCGGCCGAGCCGGCCTTCGCGGTCGAGGCGATCTGTCGAACGGCGATTGGCTCCATTATGGATCGCGATCCAAAGATGATGGAGATCTCTCTAACCGCAGGGGACGTGCTGTTCCTGACCTACGTCAGGCCAATCGACAATTTCGTCTGGACATATAGGTGCCGGATAGAAGGCAATCGCGTCCTCTGGGCGAATGAGCCCGGGCGATGGCGCGACGATCCGAAAGACGAGAAGGTCTTTTTCGAGATAGTCGACGACGGCAAGAAGCTGCGCATCATCAAGGATAGTGCTGGCGGATCGAGCACAACGATTTTGTTCGATCGCGAGATGATTTTCTGAAAGCGGCCAGCACAATTTGGTGTCGAGCCTGATTTGAGAGGGCGATACGCCAAATGGCACGCGCCCCGTGCTGACGCAAATCGCTGAAATGGCTAAAATTTCAACGCAGCATCAATATTTTAGTGGCGCGCCACGGCCGATGAAGATGGGCAATATTGTTTCGCCGTAGCGCTATGATGGAGTAGCCTAACACACGCTAGAATGCGAAAACGTCTCACCGCCTGCGAATTGCCACTGCGCCATAGGCGGTAATTATCCCGGCGCCGCAGTCGTCTCTTGCGCCTCATGGACGGGTATTAAACATTTCGGGAATTCGGGTCGATGTCCGTTCCTGGGGCTGGACCGGAAGTCGAAGACAGGACTCCAAAACGACGCGGTTGTGAAGGGTTTCGGATGCCGGCCGCTTGATGGACAGCGCCGCGCGTTCGGCGGTCGGCGTCCGAAAGCCTCCAAGGGAGGAAACCGCGCTTGAGGGAACGTAGGGCCGAGCGGCAGACACTATGGGGATTTGAGCGCCGCGAGCGAGCTGGCTGTTTTGAATCGCGCCGATGCAACGAATTGCGCAACAGTTGAGCGGCTGACGCGTGAGCGGCGGATGACGTCGAACTGCATAGGTGGCCCGACGATTTGCGGCGGTTGGCAGAGAACAGGGCGCGCTCTGCCGAGGCCGGTTGAGAGCCAGCGAGCGTAACGAACAGATTTGCAGGACTGTGACGCGGTCATGAGGTGTCGATCCTGATGCGGTTGGTTGGGGCTGTCGGCTGATGCCGTGGCTTTGCACCGCGCGCGAACACCTCGATGACGATCATGCGACCGCCGCAGCATGGACAAGCCGGCTCGCCGGGATCGACAGCGGCAGCGGTGGGGCCGTCTTCAGGTTTTGCAACGGCGAGCAGCTCACGCGCGCGTGCGACGTTGTCGGCGCAGGAGCCCTTGGCGAACAGGCCGTAGTGGCGGATGCGGTGCAGGCCGTGCGGCAGCACGTGGATGAGGAAGCGGCGGATGAACTCGTTCGTGGTGAGCGTCATGCGCTTGTATCGATTGTGGCCCTCGATGCGGTAGTCCTTCCACTTGAAGGTGACGCCCTGCTTGTCGAACGCGATCAGGCGACTGTTGGCGATGGCGACGCGGTGGGTGTAACGCGACAGATAGGCCAGCACAGCTTCGGGTCCGCCGAATGGCCGCTTTGCGTAGACGACCCATTCGGTCTTGCGCAGCGGTGCGAGATAAGCCGCGAAGGTTTGCGCATCGGCCAGGTGGATGTTGTCGCCAAAGAAGTTCAGGCGGCCGGCTTGATGGGTGGCGATGAGCTTCTCCAGGAACAGCCGTCGGAACAGGCGCGAGAGCACGCGCACCGGCAGGAAGAACCCCGGCCGGCACGCTACCCAATGCTCGCCGTCGAGCGAGATGCCGCCGCCCGGCACGATCATGTGGACGTGCGGATGATGCGTCAGTGCCGAACCCCAGGTGTGGAGTACGGAAGTGATGCCGATCCGGGCCCCCAAATGCTTCGGATCGGCGGCGATCGTCAGCATGGTCTCGGCCGAGACCTTGAACAGGAGATCGTAGATCACGGCCTTGTTCTGGTATGCGATATCGGCGATGGCCGCAGGCAGCGTGAAGACCACGTGATAGTACGGCACCGGCAACAGGTTGGCCTTGCGGTCGGCGAGCCATTGCTTCGCGGCGGCGCCCTGGCACTTCGGGCAGTGGCGATTGCGGCAGGAGTTGTAGGCGATGGTGGTATAGGCGCAGTCCTCGCAGCGCGCGACATGTCCGCCGAGGGCTGCCGTGCGGCAGTTCTCGATCGCCGACATCACCTTCAACTGGTCGAGGCTGATATGGCCGGAATGGGCTTTGCGCCATGCCGGACCACGGTCGCGGAATATATCCGCAACCTCCAAGGCCGGGCGCGACACGCGCGCCGGGTCAGCCGGGCGGCCGGACCTCCTTGAGCTTGAGCGCGATGTGCTCCAGCGGGCTCATGACCTCGCTGATCGTCTTGGTGGCAACGCGGGTATAGAGCGCCGTGGTGTCGAGCTTGGCATGACCGAGCAGCACCTGGATCACGCGGACATCGATGTTCTGCTCGAGCAGGTGGGTGGCAAAGCTGTGCCGCAAGGTGTGCAGCGAGACGCGCTTGTTGATATCCGCCATCTGCACGGCGGCATGACAGCCGCGATTGAGCTGGCGCGTGGTCATCGGCTGTGCCGGATCGCGGCCCGGGAACAGCCAGCCCTGCGGCCGCGCCGCCTTCCACCAGGCCCGCAGCAGGTCGAGCAAGCTCGGCGAAAGCATGACGTTACGGTCCTTGCCGCCCTTGCCCTGCTCCACGCGGATGATCATCCGCTTGCTGTCGATGTCGCAGACCTTGAGCGAGACCACCTCGGTGGCGCGCAAGCCGGCGCCATAGGCTACGCTCAGCGCCGCCTTGTACTTGAGCCCGGGTGCCGCATCGAGCAGCCGCGCCACTTCCTCGGGGCTTAGCACCACCGGCAGCTTGCGCGCCTCGTGAACGAAATGGGTGTGCTCGACGATATCGTGACGCTTGAGCGTGACCTTAAAAAAGAACCGCAGGGTCGATACGGTCTGATTGAGGGTCGGCACACCAATGCCGCTCGCCGCCAGATGAAGCTGGTAGCGGCGCACGTCCTCGAAGGTCGCCGTGTCCGGTGATCGCCCGAGGAACGACGCAAAGTTCTTGATCCTTTGCACGTAGTCATGTTGGGTCTTCGGCGCTAACCTGCGGATCGTCATGTCTTCGATCATACGCCGCCGCAATGGGCTCATGGCCTCGTCGGTCATGGGGATGCTCCTGTCTGATGTGAGGTTGGCAACCCCTCATCTTCAGACAGGACACTCCCATCCGGATACTGGCCCAGCCGCCTGCCGCAGCCCCCTACCGCGCGAGCGGTTTAGTCCTTTGGCACCACGCGGACTCGCCAACCCGGCCGCCGAATGTCCGCTTGTGCAGTGAAGACGGACACGTCAGACCGTTTCTGAACTCCTGCTTCTGCCCCGCAAGCAGAGGCCCGCGCGCAGCATCAGAGCTGCGGGCCCGACAGGTTCAGCTCGCGCTCGGCGCGGAACACATTGGCATAGAGGTTTGCGATCCACTGCCGTCCGCTCGAGGTGACGTTGAGATAGTGTATCGCCGTCTGAATTTGCGGAGCGACGTTGTTCCAATAGAACTGCGGGTACTTGTAGACCACATCCGCGGGCGTGTCGTAGCCGAGCTTCTTGTTCAAACCGATTTCCTCAAATTCGTAGAACAGCGCGTTTGCCTTTCTCAGGTAATTGGGATCGCCGAGTTGACCGATGAGATCGGCGGCGCGCAGCAACAGGCCCTCCTCTTCGACCAGATCGTCGCCGTTCGAGGACGGTGCATAGGGAAAGCGCGTATATTCGATGGCGCGCGCAATCCGGCCGGCGTCCACCGCTTCGGTGCCGTCGAGGCGCTCGGAGACGAACAGCTTCGACCGGTCCACATGATAGGGCGCGAGCGCGGCGTCGGACGATCCGCGCGGCAGACGAACCGTGCGGCCGCTCAGATCCGCGACATAGGCTTCCTTGTCATCGCCCTGCAAAATCCCGCGAACATATCCGATGTCATGGGCAAGGCAGGCCAATATGAAGTTCGCGTAGTCCTGCGCGGTGGTCGCCCGCAGCAGCTGGCGTCCCATCAGGATGTCGTGCCCGGCAAGCGTCACCAGCATCGAGTGCTCGATGTTATGATACAGCGCGTCGCTGTTGCCGATGCAATCAAGGGTCAATCTGGCTGCGAAGGGGACGACTTCAGCCAGGCGGGCATGTGAGGAGCCGAACCTGCTCCTGGTGTCGGAGGTCAGGAACGATCCCAGAGCCTGCGCTACCAATTCCGGAATTGTGATCATCTGAACACCCGTCGGATCGAGCGCCGTGGCGTGACAAAATTCCTGTCGTCGCAGCTCATGATAGCACATCGGCCCTGTCCGGGGCCGGCAAAAATCGGCTTTCGCACGCCACAGACGCCGGTATTCCGAGGCTCGAACGGCAGCCACCGCGCCCGATTCTCTCATCGATGCTGATGATTACACGCCCGTACGATCACGAGGCAGACTTGGGTTGCTCGATCAGCCGCAAAATCAGCGCCAACGCCGCGACAACCGGCGGCACGACGAAGCACCAGACATTGAGGCGCGTATAAAGCAACGCCGCTACGCCGCAGCCGATCGCGAAGACGACGACATTGGTCGCCATCTGCATCAGCCGCGCCGGCGGTGCGTCAACGCCCTGCCGCGGATAGATCTTGTCGGCAATATCGAGCATCACCTGCGTGGTGGTGCCGGTCATCAACGTCGAGGGCGGCGAACTCGCCAGATGGACGCGATGCACGGCGTTCTGGATCGCCATCGCGGAAACCAGCACCATGCCGGTCGTGATCGCCTGCCAGCTATCGCCGTCGTGGAACGGACCGAAATGAATCGCGAGCGCCGCGCCTATAACCAGCAGCAGAACCTTGATGGCGAGGAGCGGCACGAAAGGATGCGCGGAACGGTGTGACAACAGCGTGCCGAACCAGCGCGAGGCGATCACCACGATACAGAACACCGGCAACGCAAGCAGCTTTGCGAACGCGCCGGACGTGCCGAGCGCGAGCGAGGCGCCTAACGTCACGAAGTTGCCGGTGACATGCGCGGTGAAGAGGCCTTGAAGCGCGAGGAAGCCGGCGGTGTCGACGAAACCGGCGTTGAAGCTAAGAACCAGAGGCAGCAGACGAGAAGGCGCGAAAGGCATGAACGGATGTCCGATAGACCGGCGGGTTGAGGTTCGGCCCAAGTCTATCCCAAGTCTATCCCAAGTCTATCGAACAACCGCATTCATGGCTATGTGCGGCCGGTTACATCCGCCCGCAAACTCATGGCTGATCAGCCCTTGAGGAAGGCCAGCAGATCGGCATTGATCGTGGCGGCTTCCGTGGTCGGCATGCCGTGCGGAAAACCCTTGTAGGTTTTCAGCGTGCCGTTCTTCAGAAGCTTCGCCGACAACGGACCCGCGGCGACATAGGGCACGATCTGATCGTCCTCGCTGTGCATGACCAGCACGGGGATGGTGATCTTCTTCAGGTCCTCGGTGAAATCGGTCTGCGAGAACGCGACGATGCCGTCGTAATGCGCCTTGGCGCCGCCGGTCATCCCCTGCCGCCACCAGTTCTCGATCACGGCTTCGGAGGGCTTGGCGCCCGGCCGGTTGTAGCCGTAGAACGGACCCGAGGCGACGTCGCGATAGAATTCCGAGCGATTGGCCGCGAGCGCGGTCTGATATCCGTCGAAGACTTCCTTGGGAAGACCGTTCGGATTGGCCGGCGTCTTCAACATCAGCGGCGGCACCGCGGAAATAATCGCCGCCTTCGACACCCTGCCCTCGCCGTGACGCCCGAGGTAACGCACCACCTCGCCGCCGCCGGTGGAATGGCCGATATGGATCGCTTCTTCCAGATCGAGATGCGTGGTCACAGCCGCGAGATCGTCGGCATAATGATCCATGTCGTGGCCGTCGCCGACCTGGCTCGAGCGGCCATGGCCGCGGCGGTCATGGGCGATGACGCGATAGCCGTGATTGAGGAAAAACAGCATCTGCGCGTCCCAGTCGTCGGACGACAGCGGCCATCCATGACTGAACACGATCGGCTGACCCTTGCCCCAATCCTTGTAGAAAATCTCGACTTTGTCTTTTGTCGTGATGACGGGCATGTGCTTGCTCCCATGCTGGATCGAACGCGGACACTATACGAGCGCCCGTACGTCTTTTTGATGATACTGTTGTTTGATCGAGCATGATCTCCGCGCAAACGCGACCGTTTGTCGCGAGGGAAAATCGCTGCACGCTTTTCAGGATCATGCTCTAGAGCTCCGATTCCGAAGTTCGTATCATATTTGCGGCTCCACGTTTACGAACTTCGGAATCAAAGGAGCTCTAGCAACTTACTGATGCTAGTGCGGCTTTTGAATTTGAAGTTCCTATGATGGACTCTCGGCGAAACTGATAGGAACTTCAAATTCGCCGCACTAGTTTAATCAAACTGGTGGAAATGATGGATCGGACCATGGCCGTGTCCAATGCCAAGACGGTCGGCAGCCGCGATCGCCGCTGATATCCATATCTTGGCGCCACGCACGGCGGTCTCCAGCGGCTCGCCTTTGGCAAGGCCGGCCGCAATCGCCGAGGACAGCGAGCAGCCGGTGCCGTGGGTGTTTTTTGTCGCGATGCGCGGCGCCGGCAACGCGATCATGTCATCGCCGCTGAAAAGATAGTCGATGCTCTCGCGGCCCTGCCCGTGACCGCCCTTGATCAGCACGGCCCGCGCGCCCATCGCGAGCAAGCGCCGGCCTTGGCCGGCGATGGCGGCTTCATCCGATGCCACAGCCTCGTCAAGCAGTGCCGCGGCCTCCGGCAGATTCGGCGTGATCAGCGAGGCCAGTGGAATGAGGCGTTCACGCAGGCGCTTCGATGGCATCGGCCGACAGCAGCCGGTCACCGGAGGTTGCCACCATCACGGGATCGAGCACGACGTGTCGGGGTGTCCGGCGCGACAGCGCTGTGGCAATCGCCTCGATGTTCGCAAGCTGGCCCACCATGCCGATCTTGACCGCCGCGATATCCAGATCGTCGAACACGGCGTCGAGCTGCGCGGTCACGAAGTCCGCAGGCACCTCATGAATGCCGCTGACGGCTTGCGTGTTCTGCGCGGTGAGCGCCGTGATGACGGAGGCGCCATAGACGCCGAAGGCCGCAAAGGTCTTCAGGTCGGCCTGAATACCGGCGCCCCCGGAAGAATCCGAGCCTGCAATGGTGAGCGCAACCGGGACGGCCATATCCTCTCCGAATGATATAAGACGCTAACGCGGCGTGTTGTTGCCAGCAAGGTTTGCGACGTTATATTGGGTCTAGATAAGATATTGGGTCTAGATAAGCCGTTTGGAGACGACAGCGATGGTCCCGTTTTTCATCCAGATCAAATGCAAGCTCGGCCAGTCCTACGTCGTCGCCAATGCGCTGGCGGAGGCCGAGATTGCCTCCGAGATCTACTCGACCGCGGGCCACTTCGATCTTCTGGTCAAATTCTATGTCGACGAAGGCACCGATATCGGCCACTTCGTGAACGAAAAGGTGCAGGTGATTCCGGGCATCCAGGACACCCACACCATCATCACCTTCAAGGCGTTCGGCGGGACTTAGGTTAGCGCAACGGCTCCACTGCCGAAGCCGTCATGCCCGCGGCAAAAGCGCGAAGCGCGTCTTCGCGCTAGATGTCGCGGGCATCCACGTCTTGGATAGCGCGACGAAGGAAGTCGTGGATGGCCGGGCATAGGCAAGCGGTAGCGACGCCGTTCTTCGAACGGCTATGCCCGGCCATGACACCGGGTATATATCGCTCACACCTCGCCTATGGTTCGCCGGCCAAATTGAGCGCGCCGTCGATCGCGCTCTCCAATATTTCATCGGAGAACTTCCGGTCGTTGACCGCGCGGGCCAATTGCAGCGCGCCGACCATCATGCCGTAGATCGCCATCGCCTTGCGCCGCCGCTCCGCGGCCGAGCCGCTGCGAAGCTGGGCCGCGATCAGCGCAATGATTTGCCCGAGCTTTTTCGGTAAAGACCTCCCGCGTCTCCTGCGGGTGCCGCGCGATCTCGGCAGCCAACGCCGCCGTCGGACAGCCGGCTCCCGCGTTGTCGCGGTGCCGCGCCCCCAGATAGTCGCGGATGCTCTTCTCCAGACCGGCGTTGGCCTTGAGATTGCCGGCAAGCCCGCGCTCGCGCCGGTCGAGCGCGTCGGTGAGAACCGCGCGGACCAGATCCTCCTTGGACTCGAAATGCGCGTAGAACGCGCCGTTGGTCAGGCCCGCCGCGGACATGATGCCGGCAAGACCGGCCGCCGCAACGCCGCTCTCGCGGAATTGCCTGGAGGCCACATCGACGATGTGCTGGCGCGTCGCTTCCTTGTGTCCCTTTTCGTAGCGCATTGGCAGGGCCTCGCATTTTTTCCGTCCGCGATCAAACCTACGAATTCGTGATTGCGCGACGATTGACTTATGGTCATAATAACAACGTATGAACGTAATTCAATTGAATTGACGGCGTCGGTTGGCGCGGGAACGTGAAATCATCATGACAGCCCAGGAAGCGACGGCGACGGCCCTCGACAAAATCGAACTTGAGGCACCGTCCGCCGAGACGGCCGCGCCTCCCGTCCAAGCCGCAGTCCGTGGTGGAACCGAGAAGGGCTCGTCAGCGCGCGCGGCGCTGCTGACCGCGCCGATCCTGCCGACGCTGTTGAAACTGGCATTGCCCACCATGACCGTGCTGGTGGCACAGACCGCCGTCAACATCGCGGAAGCCTATTATGTCGGGTTCCTCGGCACCGACGCGCTGGCGGGCGCCGCGCTGGTGTTTCCGGTCTTCATGCTGATGACGATGATGTCCAATGGCGGGCTCGGCAGCGGCGTGGCGTCCTCGGTGGCGCGCGCCGTCGGCGCCGGCCGGCAGCACGACGCCAACGCGCTGCTGTTTCACGCCATCGTGCTGGCCGTCCTGGTCGGCGCGCTGTTTACGCTGGCCGCGGAATTGGCCGGACCCCTGTTGTACCGGGCGCTGGGCGGGCACGCCGACGCGCTCGATGCCGCGATCCGATACTCGAACTTTCTGTTCGCCGGTGCGATTCCGGTGTGGGTCGTCAACCTGCAAGCGGCAGCCTTGCGCGGCGCCGGGAACGTCAAGGTCCCGGCGCTGGTGACACTCGTCGGGGCCATCGTGATGATTCCGCTATCGCCACTGCTGATCTTCGGGTTTGGACCGATCCCGCGCCTCGGCATCGGCGGCGCAGGCATCGCATTCGGGCTGTATTATTGCGGAGCCATGCTGTTCCTGCTGCGCTACATGGCGTCCGGCCGCTCCGGGCTGGTCCTTGGCCTCTCCCCGCTCCGCGGCAAGCTGTTTTCGGACATCCTCAAAGTCGGCCTGCCGACGGCGTTCACTGCGTTCCTGACCAACATGACCGTTATTCTGGTGACCGGCGCGGTCGGCCTGTTCGGCACCACGGCGCTCGCGGGATACGGTATCGCCTCACGACTCGATTACATCATGATCCCGCTGCTGTTCGGCGTGGGTACGGCTGCATTGACCATGGTCGGCGTCAATATCGGCGCAGGCCATGGCGCGCGAGCCAGACACATCGCCTGGATCAGCGGCGCGATGGGTTTTATCCTCACCGGCACCATCGGCCTGTTCGTGGCGGCGTTTCCGCTGCTCTGGCTTCGTCTCTTCAGCCACGACGCCGATGTCGTGGCGGAGGGCGTCACGTACCTTCGCATCGTGGCGCCCGCCTACAGCCTGTTGGGTTTCGGCTTTGTCGTCGGCTTTGCCGCGCAAGGCGCAGGACGGGTGCTGTGGCTCGTTGTCGCCATCAGCGCGCGGATTCTGATTGCGGCGGGCGGCGGCTGGATCGCGGTCAGCTATTTTGGCGCAGGCATGTTTGAACTGGCCGCGATGGTCACGGCGTCCATCATTGCCTACGCCGCCATCTGCACAATCGTCCTGCTGTCGGATTCCGCCTGGAAAAGCGGGCCGCGCTAGAGACGCTGTCTGCATCGACGAAGAACGCCTCAAGCTTTCATGTCGGGATAGCCCTATCCTCCGGCCTTTTCCGGCTTCTTCGGTTTTGGCGGCCCTTCGACCGGCGGCAACGATTTCACATAATCGGCGATCGCCGCCTGATCGGCGTCCGAAAGCTGCGAGGTGTTCCTGATCACGCGCACCATCGAACCGCCGGCGGAATCGCCATCGGGCGTTTGCCCGCTCTTGAGAAAATAGGCGATGTCTTTATCGCTCCACTCGGCCAGACCTTTTTGCGTGATGTTGGGCACCCAGCCCTCGCCTTCGGGATTGGGGCCGCCGGCAAAGCGTTGCGCGGCAATGATGCCGCCGAGGAAATTGCGCGGGGAATGACATTCGGCGCAATGGCCGAGGCTGTTGACGAGATAGGCGCCGCGATTCCATGACGGCGAACGGCTCAGGTCCGGCGCGAACGGCCGGTCGTCGAAAAACAGCAATTTCCAGATCCCGACGTTGCGACGGATGTTGAACGGAAACGGCAGGTCGTGATCGCGCACCTTGCCCGGCACCGGCGCAAGCGTCTTTAGATACGCGAACAGATCCCTGATATCGGCGACCCTCGCATGTGCATAAGACGTGTAGGGAAACGCCGGAAAGTAATGCGTGCCGGCGGGCGAAACCCCTTTGGTCACGGCCCTGACAAACTGGGCTTCGGTCCAGTTGCCGATCCCATCGGCTTTATCCGGCGAAATGTTCGGCGCATAGAAGGTCCCGAATGGCGAGGGTATCGCGAGCCCGCCGCCGAGCTTGAGCCGATCGGGCTGTTGCGGAACGGCGTGGCAGGAGGCGCAGCCGCCCGCGTTAAAAGCGATCTGACCGTTGGCCAGATTCGGCGTGTAGGCGGGACCGGTCACGGCATCCGCAAGCACCGTCGTCCAGGGCTCGGTCAGCGCCCAGTAGCCGCCCATGCCCGCAGCAATCGCAATGATCAATACTGGAACCCATCGTCGCCGCATCATCGATCCGTCATTTGAGGGGTGGGCTCACTATTAGCGCGGCATATAGACATGCCGCTGGCATCGACGGGACGAAAATTTCTCCGCCTGGAACTCCTGTTCCGGGAATAAAATTGGTATTCGGCTGTTGTCAGTTTAATACGGTGATGTGGGACAATTATAATTAGCGTCATAGGGAGAGAACCATGAACAAGACGATATTTGCCACGCTTGCGATTTCAACATCCGTCATTTTTGCAGGACCCGCCTTTGCCGAGAAATTCAAGGCAACCCTCGACGGCAAATCCGAAGTGCCGGCCACGACCAGCGCAGGCACCGGCACGGCAGATATCGATTACGATCCCGCGACCAAGAAGCTCACCTGGAAGCTGACCTATACCGGCCTGAGCGGCCCGGCGACGGCCGCCCACTTCCACGGCCCTGCGGCTGCCGGCGAGAATGCCAAGGTTTCGGTCGCCATTCCCGGTGCGACGTCCAGCCCCGCCGAAGGCTCAGCCACGTTGACCGACGCGCAGGCCGCCGACCTCGAAGCCGGCAAGCTCTATGTCAACGTGCACACCGCGGCAAACCCCGGTGGCGAAATCCGCGGCCAGGTCACGAAGTAAAGGTCACGAAGTAACGTCACGAAGTAACCGCGACAAGTACGGACACCGGCGAAACTGCATTGCCATTAGGTGAAAATTTTGCATGCTGCGCTCGCATAACGTGCGAAGCAGGACAACAAAGAAATCGGATCAATAAAAAGAGGCGAGCGCACAACGCTCGCCTCTTTCGTCACTGCAGCACTCAGCCCTTCTTGATACGGAAGGTCTCGTGACAGCTGCCGCATTCCTTGCCGATCGCGGGCGCGGTGGCTTTCAACGTATCGAGATCGGTGATCTTGGTCTTGGCCTCGGTCACGACCTTGGCGAAGCTGTCGATCTTGGCCTTGAAGCCGGCCTTGTCGTCCCAGATCTTGGGCGATACTTCGTAATCGCCGCCGGGATTCATGCCCTTGATGCTGTCCGGGAACATCGTCGGCAGCTTCTTGGCGGTCTCGTCGAGCTGCGCAAGCGCAGCCGTCACGGTTGCCTGATCGTAGGGCTTCTCGCCCTTGACCATTGCAATCATGCCGCCGAGATTTTTGGCATTCGCCTTCATGGTGTCCTGGTTCTGCTTGACCAGATCCTGCTGTGCCATCACCGCGCCCACGCCCAGCACCAACGCTCCAACAACCAAGGCAGTCCGTATCATCGGTTTGATCCCTTTATGTTTTATCGTGCATCCGAGTATATGTTACGATCATAACACCGTATCCGGTGCTTCATTCCACGCAACTTCTTTAATGCAGCCTCTTTAATACGTCCGTCATAGATTGTGCCGACGACGGTGTTCCTGGATCGCGGTCCACACCCGCTCCGGCGTCGCCGGCATATCGATATGGTCGATCCGGTATTCGCGCCAAAGGCCCTCGATGATCGCATTGACGACCGCGGGGCATGAGCCGATCGCGCCGGCCTCGCCCGCGCCCTTGACGCCGAGCGGATTGGTGGTGCACGGCACGTTGTGGGTTTCGAACGCAAAGGACGGCCCGTCCGCCGCCCTTGGCAGCGCGTAGTCCATGAAGGTCCCGGTCTGAAGCTGGCCATCCGTCGCGCTATAGACCGCCTGCTCCATCAGGGCCTGGCCGATGCCCTGCATCGCGCCGCCATGAACCTGGCCCGCGAGCAGTAGCGGATTGAGCGTGACGCCGAAGTCGTCGACGATGACGTAGTTGACGATGTGGATGAAACCGGTGGCCGGATCGATCTCGACTTCGGCCAGATGCGTGCCGTTCGGAAAAGTGCCGTCGGCCGCGGCAAAGGTCGCGCTGCCGCTGAGCTTCGAAGCATCAGGTCCGGCCCGCTTCGCCAGCTCCGAAAAGCTGATCGAACGGTCGGTGCCGGCGACGCGGATGACGCCCTCGTTGATCTCGAGATCGCCGGCGCTGGTTTCCAGCGCGTCGGCGGCGATGTCGCGAAGCTTCTCGCCGAGCTCGCGCGTGGCGCGCTCGACGCTGACGCCGCCGGTCGGGATCGAGGCCGATCCGCCGGTGCCGAGCCCGGTCGCGATCCTGTCGGTGTCGCCCTGGAAGACATGGACGCGTTCCGGCGGCAATCCGAATTGCTCGGCGACGATCTGCGCATAGGCGGTCTGATGGCCCTGCCCGCTCGATTGCGTGCCGATCAGGACCGACACGTCGCCATTGGGATCGAGCAACACCTTGGCGGTTTCCTCGCCCATGGTGCCGCAGACCTCGACATAGCTCGCAAGCCCGATGCCGCGCACCAGCCCGTGTTTCTTCGCGGCCTTGGCGCGCTTCGGAAACTCCTTCCAGTCGCCGACTTCCATCGCCCGCTTCAGATGCGCGGCGAAGTCGCCGGAATCGTAGACCTTGCCGGTCGCGGTGGTGTAGGGCATCGCGCGCGGGGCAATGAAGTTCTTGCGGCGGATCGCATCCACGCTCATCCCGAGTTTGCGCGCGGCCGCATCGACGAGGCGCTCGACCACATAAGCGGCTTCCGGACGCCCGGCGCCGCGATAGGCATCGACCGGCACGGTATTGGTGAACACCGTGCGCACCCGGCAATGAAACGCCTTGATGTCGTAAAGGCCGGGCAGCATGCCGGCGCCGCCATGCGGGATGTAGGGCCCGAAGGTCGACAGATACGCGCCCATGTCGCCGATCAGGTCGACATCCATGCCGAGGAATTTACCGTCCTCGGCCAGCGCCATCCGCGCGGTGGTATAGTTGTCGCGTCCCTGCGCATCGCCCATGAAGTGATCGGCGCGGTCGGCGGTCCACTTCACCGTCCGGCGCAGCTTGCGCGCGGCGACCGCTGCGAGCGCATATTCGCGATAGGGAAACAGCTTGGTGCCGAATCCGCCGCCGACGTCGGGGCAGATCACCCGCATCTTTTCCGGCGGGATCTTCAGCACCATGCCGCCGATGATTTCGCGAATCCGGTGGCTGCCCTGGCTGCCGACCGTCATCGTCAGGTAATCGCGCTTGGCATCGTATTCGCAGACGACCGCGCGGGTTTCCATGAAATTGGTGACGATGCGCGGATTGACGATTTCGATGTCGGCAACCGCGTGCGCCTCGGCGAAGGCGGCATCGACAGCCTTCTTGTCGCCGATCGAAACGTCGAACAGCACATTGCCGGCATGTTGCGGCCAGACCTGCGGCGCGTCCTTCTTGATCGCATGGCGCACGCCGACCACGGCCGGAAGCGGCGTCCACTTTACCTCGATCGCCTCGATCGCGTCGCGCGCGGCGTCGATGGTCTCGGCGACGACGAAGGCTACGGCATCACCGACATGGCGCACTTCGTCCCTGGGGAGGATCGGATAGGGCGGACCGGTGAACGGATTTTCTTCGAGATTGAACAGGCACGGCAGATCGCCGAGATCGCCGACGTCCTCGGCTGTGAGGATCAGCGCAACGCCGGGCAGCGTCCTGGCGCGCGTGGGATCGATGGTGAATTTCGCATGCGCATGCGGCGAGCGCAGCACCAGCGCATGCAGCGCCTGTGAGGGCGCGAAGTCGTCGGTGTAGCGGCCCTTGCCGCGAATCAGCGCGTCGTCTTCCTTGCGAAGCACGCTTTGACCGACGCCGAATTTGACGGGAGCCATTCAATCTCCGTTTCCGAGTTGTGTTCGTTTCCAACCGCGCGTTCTTTGCCGCATAAATACGGCAGGAAAAGCAACATTGGCGCGGATCGAGGGCTAAAGCAAACGGCCCCGGATCTTGATTCGCGACCCAGGCAGGAGGCTGAACACCTGAACGCGCAAGCCGATGGGGAGCCGCCCGAAAGGGACTCCCCATCGACATGGTGACCGGTGCCTCCCCGCCGCGTAACACAGGTCCTGCGAAGCTTGCGGGTCTCGATCCGGCGTCAGCCGTGCGGCTGGTCTTTCGGCCTTTCCTTCGGCCGCAGACGGATGAGCCGGTCAGGCCGCGTCCGAAAGCTTCAGCCGGTCAAGGATCGGAAACACGTCGGACGGCTCCGGCCGCAGCGTATAGTCCGGATTGATTTCGGCGTAAGCGATAATGCCGTCCTGCCCGATCACGTAGCGAGCCGGCATCGGAAGCGTCCAGCTGTCATCACCGTTGAAGGCGACGAGATCGGCGCCCAGCTGTTTGTGAACCGCCTGCAGGTCCTCGGGCAGGTGCCAGCGCAGTCCGAACTTGTCGGCGAGTTCACCGCCCTTGTCGCCGACGATGGGAAAGCCGAGCTTATTGCTGCGCTGGGACTTGCGGCTGTTCGCGGCCGTTTGCGGCGAGACGGCGATCAGGGATGCGCCGCGCGCCTCGATTTGGAGCCGCGCCTGTTCGAGCGCCTGAAGGTCGAAATTACAATAGGGACACCAGGCGCCGCGGTAGAAGGTGACGACGAGCGGGCCCTTCGCCAGCAGGTCCCGGGAGGCCACGGGGTTGCCATCGGGATCGGGCAGCGTGAACTCGGGCGCGCGATCGCCGGCCTTCAGGGCCCGCTTCGCCTGGCCCGAGGCGATCAGCTCATCGGTAACGCGGTGCATGACGGCGACCGCAGCGGCCGGAACCAGCTTGGTTTCGAATTCGACCTTGAATGCATCCAGTTTATCTTGAAGGGACATTGTCTTTTCCTCGGTTGGGGACGCCTCGCGTCCGGTGGGTGGTTTTTCACCTATTCAGCCGAAGACGGGTAGACGGCCTTATTGAGTTTCAGTTATTCATCTCTGCCATGAATGACCGTTTAGCATCCTTGCGCCTGTTCGTCCGCGTCGCCCGGCGGGGCAGCTTCTCGGCGGGCGGGCGGCAGCTCAACATCCCTCAGCCGACGGTTTCCCGGATGATTTCGGGCCTCGAGCGCGAACTGGGCGCGGTTCTGTTCACGCGCACCACGCGCGCCGTCACGCTGACGGAGGCTGGTTATGATTTTCTGGAGCGGATCGAGCCGATCCTGGCTGCGCTTGACGAGGCGGAATATGCCGTGCGCGGGACCGGTGAGTTGCGCGGTGTCTTGCGGGTGGGCATTTCGACCACCTTCGCCGTCAGGGAAATCGTGCCGCGCCTTCCCAGGTTCATGGAGCAGCATCCGGCGCTTCGGATCGAGTTGCTGGCAGACGATCAGCGTCAGGACTTCGTCAGCGAGGGCATCGATGTCGGCTTTCGGTTGGGGCTCTTGGCCGACTCGACGGCCGTGGCGCGCAAGATCGCGACATGGAAGCGGCTGCTCGTCGCCTCTCCCCTCTATCTCGAAAAGGCGGGCTGCCCGAGAATTCCTGCCGACCTTGCGGCGCATTCCGTCATCGTCGGTCCATCGCGGCTTGGCCCGGAATGGATTTTCAGCCGCGACGGCAAGGCCACGTCCGTCAGGGTCGACGGCCGGCTGACGGCGACCGTGAACGAAGTCGCCACCGCATCCGCCGTGGCCGGCCTTGGTCTCGTCTCGATGGCAAGCATCGGTTGTCGACGGGAGATGGAGGAAGGCTCACTCGTCCAGGTGCTGGCCGACTGGGACATGGGCTCGATCGACTTGCATGCGATCTTTCCCGGCGGAAAGGCCGCCAAGCCATCCGCCAAATCATTTGCGGCGTTCCTGGTCGCTGAATTCGCGCATAACGTCCCTTCATCCTGATGCGCGGTTTCTCAGGCGAGATCTCCTGATTTCAAAGTGATTGGCAGATATCCCCGCGATCGTGCGTATCGCGGGTAAAGCGTGGACAAGCGCGAGGTTTGCGGAAGTGCCAAGAGGCGGGGTCGAAAAGGATTTGTTTACTGCCATCTCGATGTCGCTTCGTGAATCTTCATGTGCCGTTTCAAGCCGGTATGAACTCAGGTACTCTTACGCAAGTTGCGGGGTGGAGCGATGCTGAGGGTCTGCCAAGGTCTCTGCCAGATTTGCTTCAGCATCCTGGCTTTTGCCGTTGTTGTCGCAATCTTGGAGCTTGCTGCTCTTCCTATTCTTGATGCGATTGGTTGCCATTCGACCGAAATACTACCGAGCTTTAGCTGCGGTGAGGGGTGGGTTCGTCGCTCGTTAGAAATCCTTCTCAACCTGCCGGTTCTATTCGTTTATGCCGCATTGTTCGCGTTCGCGAAAAATAGTCCTCCGGGTCGGGAGTTCATGCTGCTGTTGCACGCTTTCGATGCAATTCTCGTTCTTGCTCTAATTCACCCTCTCATTCTTCTCGCCCGAAGACTTGGCAAGGGCCTCAGCCGATAGTCCACTTCGGGGTAAAAAACGGAAGGCTTGGTCCGATAAGCGCATGTCCGGTCCAGGCCGAATATCGGAGATCAGGCTTATGAGTACGCGCCTCAGCCGCGGACCAGCGACATCACCCATCTCCTGCCGAACAGCAGCAGGATCGCGCCGGCATAGACCACAGCGCCGACACCAATCAGCAGCACAAACGCGGCCTCGTCATGCAGCGTACCCAAGCTTGACATATGGGCGCCAAAAAACCGCGCCGCCAGCCACAGCGCCGCGCCCAGCACGACGCCGGCGGCGACAAATTTCGCCGTCGATCGCATCAACGCCGCATCCAATTGCAGATAGCCGGCGCGCACCGCAAAGCCGATCACCAGCGACAGATTGATCCAGGCGCCGACCGCCGTGGCAAACGCGAGCCCCACTTGCGCGAGTGAGCCGACCAGCGCGATCTTCAGCGCGACGTTGACGGCAACGCCAATCAGCGCCGCTTTCACCGGCGTCGCGGTATCGCGCCGCGCGTAGAAGGTCGCGACCGCGCTGCGGATCAGGACGAACGGAATGAGCCCGACCGCATACGCCGCCAGCGTCGCGCCGGCGGCGGCGGCATCGCCTTTCGTGAACGCGCCGCGGGCAAACATCGCGCGCATGATCACGTCAGGCACCACCAGGAACGCCGTCACGAACGGCACCGACAACAGTAAGGTGAAATCGAACGCGCGCCGCTGCGCGCGAGATGCGCCCTCGTGATCCTCCGAGGTCAGCCGCCGCGACATTTCCGGCAGCAACACCGTGCCGATCGCAATCCCGATCACGCCGATCGGCAACTGGTTGAGGCGGTCGGCGTAATACAGCGCCGAGAGCGCGCCGGCGGGCAGAAAGGTCGCGATGATGGTGTCGGCAAACAGTGCGACCTGCGTGCCCATCGAGCCGATGGTCGCGGGCCCGAGCGCGCGAAAGAACGCGCGGACATCTTCGTCGAGCTTGAGAGGGGCGAAACGAGGAAGGCCGCCATGGCTGGCGAGATCGCCGGCGAGCAGAAAATATTGCAGGAAGCCGGAGATCAATACGCCCCAGGCCGCCGCATGGCCGGGCGTCGGGAACCACACCGCGACCGCCAGCGTCGCCATCATCGAGATGTTGAGCAGGATAGAGGCTGCGGCTGCGCTCGCAAAGCGATGCATCACGTTGAGAATGCCGCCATAGAGGGTCACCAGTGTGATCAGCAATAGATACGGAAAGGTGATCCGCGTCAGTTCGATCGCGAGCTTGCGCTGCTCGGCATCGTCGGTGAAGCCGGGCGCGAGCACGCTCATCGCCTGCGGCATGAACAGCCAGGCCAGGATCAGCAACACCAGCTGCGAGACGAATAGCAGCGTGAAGATGCGGTTGGCGAACAGGCTTGCGGACTTTTCGCCGCCCTGCCCGCTGACATGGGCATAGGCCGGCACGAAGGCCGCATTGAAGGCGCCTTCGGCAAAGATCGCGCGGAAATGATTGGGCAGCCGCAGCGCCACGAAGAAGGCATCCGCCGCGGGTCCGGCGCCGAGGATCGCCGCCAGCATGATGTCGCGGGCAAACCCGCTCACGCGCGAAAGAAGCGTGTAGCCGCCGACGGTGAAGATACGACCGAGCATGCGGAGCTTCTAAAGGAAATGCGGATTGGTTTGAAGCGGGGAAAGTCTCCTCTCCCGGCTCGCTCTTTCTTCTCCCTCCCCCTTGCGGGGAGGGTCGGCGAGCTAAGGAGCGCTCTTGCGCTCCGAAGCGAGCCGGGGTGGGGGTTTCGAAAATGCTCTCAGCGAGGGATATTCGCTGTGATACTTGCGCCCCCACCCGACCGTCGCTTCGCGACGGCCACCCTCCCCACGCGTTCCGCGGGGGAGGGATAAGAAAGCGCAAGCGGGGCGAGGTTGAGGAAGCCTAACTCACGCGCCGAAAAAGCCCCGGACCGCCTGGATCACGCGATCCTGGCTCGCCTCGTCCAGATAGGCATGCATCGGCAGGCTGATGACGTCGGCGGACAGGCGTTCGCTCACCGGCAGCCCGCCATCGGCTATCGGATAGGCCTTGTAGGCCGTCTGCTGATGCATCGACTTTGCATAATAGATCGCGGTCGGAACGCCCTGCGCTTTCAGCGCCGCGGCAAAGCCATCGCGGTCGGTGCCGGCAGGCAGGCGGATGGTGTACTGCGCCCAGACCGAAGTGTGGCCTTCGGCCAGGCGCGGAACGGTAACGACATTGCCGAGGCCTTGCGCATAGCGCTCGGCGACCTTGTTGCGCGCGGCGATCTCGTCGTCGAAGATTTTCAGTTTTTCGAGCAGCACCGCGGCCTGGATCGTATCGAGCCGGCCGGTGACGCCAAGCCGGACATTGTCGTATTTGTCCGAGCCCTGGCCGTGAACGCGGATGCTGCGCAACACCTCGGCAAACTTCGCGTCGTCGGTAAAGATCGCGCCGCCGTCGCCATAGCAGCCGAGCGGCTTGGCCGGGAAGAAACTGGTCGCGGTGATCACGCCCATGCCGCCGAGACGGCGGCCCTTGTAGCTGGCGCCGAACGCCTGCGCGGCGTCGTCGAGCACGAACATGCCTTCGGCAACTGCGATGGCAAAGACCTCGTCGTGGTCGGCGCTCTGGCCGAACAGATCGACCGGAATGACCCCGCGCGGCTTCAGACCCAACCGCTTGGCGGTGGCGATGCCGCGCTTGAGCGAGGCGGCATCGATATTGAAGGTCACTTCATCGACGTCGACGAACACCGGCGTCGCGCCGGTAAGCGCGACAGCCTCGCCGGTCGCGCAAAACGTAAAGGACGGACACAGCACCGCATCGCCCGCGCCGACGCCCTTGCCCATCAGCACCATGACCAGCGCATCGGTGCCGCTGGCGCAGGTCACGACATGCTTGGCGCCGCAGAAGGCGGCAAGGGCTGCCTCGAGCGCCGTCACTTCCGGGCCATTGATGAACTGGCAGTGCGCGAGCACGCGCGCGACCGCCTCATCCACCGCAGGGCCGAGCCGGCGTCGCTGGCTGGCGACGTCGATGAAGGGAATGTTTTCGGGGCGCAGTTGCTGGTTCATGGAGCCTTCTGGTTCAAAAGCCCTGCGAAAGGTGGGGCAGAGGAGAAGCGAGCAATCAGCCGACGACGCGGCGCGGACCCTTGCGGGGCGGAGAACTGGCCGCGGGCCGAGGCGGATTTTCCAGACAGCGGATCGCGATTTCGAGGCTGGCGACGCCTTCATCGCCGGTCACCGCCGGCACCTCGCCGCGCACCGCGCGCAGGAAGGCGATCAATTCGGCACGCAGCGGCTCGTCATGGCCGACCGGGAGGTGGCGCATCGAGTAGCTGCCGTCGGGCTTGAAACCGAAACATTCCGTCACCTGGCGCGTGAGCAGGTCGCCCATCACATATTTGCCGCGCGTCGCCACCGTAACGTTGCGGGCCTTGAACGGCGTCAGCCAGTTGGTGTTGATATGGGCGAGCACGCCGGAGGCGGTTCGAAACTGCAACAGCGCGATATCCTCGCGCTCGGCGACGGCGCTGGAGAGCTGCGGCTGCACCTCGACAATGTCGGATTCGGTGAACCAGCGAATCAGGTCGATGTCGTGCACGGCAAGATCGATCACCACGCCGACATTCGACATCCGCGGCGGGAACGGCCCGACGCGGGTGATGCCGATCGACAGGATGTCCTCACCCGAGATCGCTTTCTTGATGGCGGCGACCGCCGGATTGAACCGCTCGACATGGCCGACCATCAAGGTGACGCCGGCGCGGCTTGCCGCGGTCACGATCTCCTGCCCCTCCTCGACCGTGGACGCGATCGGCTTCTCGACCAGGACGTGGATGTTGCGGGCGATACAGGCGAGCGCGATCTCGTGATGCAGATGCGTGGGCGCTGCGATCGTCACGGCATCGACGCCCTCCGCGAGCAGGTCGTCGAGATTTGCAAAGGCGCGGCAGCCGACAAGTTCAGTGGCGCGCGTGCGATGCTCGGGCAAGGGATCGACGATGCCGACAAGGGTTGCGTCCGGCAAACCCGCCAGCACGCGGGCATGATTGGAGCCCATGATGCCGGCGCCGATCACGCCGACGCGAAGCGCCGTTGGCGCATCAGCCTTCGTTTGCGCATCAGCCTTGTGATGAGACGCGACCACTTTTGAAACCATGTAACAGGACCCCAGATACGGCGAATTCGATTCAGCCCGCAAAAGCACACGTTCACGCTACGGGCAACGACATTGCCAAAAAATAGCGCCCCCGAACGGAGCTTGCGTCGAAGCTCTCTAGCACGCCGCCACAGGTGTGGCGAATGGCCGAAGGTCGGCAGTAAACACGTTTTGATTCAAACAATTACATGTTGATAAGACGTGATTTGCTCGCCTTGCCCCGGCCCGCCGCTCACGAACGGCGGTAATCGTCCTCGATCCGGATGATGTCGTCCTCGCCGAGATAGCTGCCGGTCTGAACCTCGATCAGCTCCAGCGATATCTTGCCGGGATTTTCCAGCCGGTGCACGGCGCCGATCGGAATATAGATCGATTCGTTCTCATGCACCGTCTTGACGTTTTCATTGACCGTGACGCGCGCAGCACCGCGCACCACGATCCAGTGCTCCGAGCGGTGATGATGTTTCTGCAATGACAGCCGGCCGCCCGGTTTCACGACGATGCGCTTGACCTGATGGCGTTCGCCCATGTCGACCGACTGATAGGAACCCCAGGGGCGGTGCACCTTGAGATGCTCTTCCGTCACCTGCGGGGCAACCGTCTTTAATTTCGTCACCAGGCGCTTCAGCCCGTTGGCGTCCTTCTGACGCGAGACCAGCACGGCGTCCTGGGTTGCCACCACGACCAGATCGTCGACGCCTTCGAGCGCGACCAGCGCCTTGTCGGTCGTCACGTTGCAATTGCGGGAATCCTCGAACACCGCGGCGCCCTGCGCCGCATTGCCCTCACCGTCCTTCTCCGACAATTCCCAGACCGCGCGCCAGGACCCGACGTCGGACCAGCCGCAGGCGACCGGCACGACGGCGGCGTGTTTGGTCTTTTCCATCACGGCATAATCGATCGAAATCGGTTTCGCCGATCCGAACGAGGCCTCGTCAAGCGTGATGAAGCCGAGATCGCGGCCGGCCCTGGCCACGGCGTCGGCGACCGCCTGCACGCTTGCCGCATCGAGCTTTCGATACTCATCGAGCAGGACGGAGGCGCGGAACATGAAGTTGCCGCTGTTCCAGAGATAGCCGGCCTTGACGTATTCGGCGGCCTTGGCCGCATCCGGCTTCTCGACGAATTGCTTGACGCTGTGGACCTTGCCCGACACCACCTCGCCCGGATTGATGTAGCCGTATTCGGTCGCCGCGCGTTCGGGGGCGACGCCAAAGGTCACGATGCGCCCTTGATCGGCCGCAACCAGTCCCTCGCGGCAGGCGGCGACGAACGCCGCGTTATCTTGAACGACGTGATCGGCGGCGAGCGCCAATACCACGCCGTCGCTGGTGCGCGTTTCCGCAAACGCAGCACCCGCCGCGATCGCGGGTCCGGAGTCACGCCGCATCGGCTCAAGCAGAATATCCGCCTCGACGCCGATCTCGGCCAGTTGCTCCGACACCATGAAGCGGTAGGCGTTATTGGTAATCACGATCGGGCGATCGAACAGTGCCGGGTCGGACACCCGCAGGATTGTTTCCTGAAATGTCGAACGGGCCCCGAACAGGGGCAAAAACTGCTTCGGGCGAACTTCGCGCGAGGCCGGCCAGAGCCGTGTGCCGGCGCCGCCGCACATGATCAGGGGAACAATCTTTTTGCCCATCGGCGCCTCAGCCTCATTTTTGTCAGCGGCGAGATATCGAAAAACCCGGCCGCAAACTTGCCTCGTTAACGATTGCGGGCATCGACCCTCGGGGACCCGCATCCGACAAGGCCTATTAGCCGCCCGGTTGCCGGGGCCGCAATAGCCAGATGGCGCGGATTTCCGACCTTCGCTACCCGGTAACCCTATGCCCGTAAAGCGAAACTCACATCCAAGGTTAGCGTCTGCGCAGCGATTGGGCCGCCTATTGCCAGATCGGCGCTAAAACCATACCAAGGCGCGGAAGTTGGTGCGCGACGTCGCTTGGGCCCGCCGCCTTTAATATTGTCCCAAAACCTGGCGAACGCGGACGAAATGCGCCGGATCCTGCTCTCTGCGATCAAGATACTGGTCTCGGCCGCGCTGCTCTATCTCGCGCTCCGCAAGGTCAATTTCGCCGATCTCGCCGCACGCATCGATCTGACCAGCGCCGCCTGGCTCGCGCTGGCGGTAGCCCTGACCTTTTTGCAGATTTTCGTCGGCGTGCTGCGATGGCGCATCGTCGGCGCCGAATGCGGCGCGCCGCTGCCGCTGCGGCAGGCGATGCGCTACAACGTGATCGGGACCTTCTTCAACCAGACGCTGCCTTCCTCGATCGGCGGCGATGCGGTGCGGCTCTGGCTGGTCGCGCGCAACGGCGCCGGATGGCGCGCGGCGACCTACTCCATTTTCGTCGACCGCGCCGTCGGGCTGATTGCGCTGGCGGTCATCATCGTCGCCAGCCTGCCCTGGAGTTCCCACCTGATTTCGGACCCCTACGGCCGCTCGGCGCTGATCCTGATCGATTTGGTAGCGCTGGCCGGCGGCGCCGGCTTCCTCGTGCTCGGCGTGCTGCCCTGGCCGTGGCTGAAGCACTGGTGGGGGACGCATCACATTCACGCCTGCGCCGTGATCGCGAACCGGGTGATCTTCAGCCGGAAAAATGAGCCGGCGATCGCGGTACTATCGTTGCTGGTCCACGTTCTCGCCGTGGTGATCGCCTGGTGCGTCGTGCAGTCGATCGCCGCACCTGTGGGATTCGATCAGACCTTTCTTCTGATTCCGCCGGTGATGCTGGTCACCATGCTGCCGATTTCGATCGCTGGCTGGGGCGTCCGCGAAGCCACGATGGGGCTTGCGTTCGGCTATGCCGGGCTCGTGACCAATGAAGGCGTCAACATCTCGCTGCTCTATGGCGCGGTGTCCTTTATCGTCGGAGCCTTCGGCGGGCTGGTGTGGATCCTCTCCGCCGAGAAGGCGGCCAAGGACACGGAGCAGGTCGAGGCGGTGGAATGAGCGACGGGCCAGTTTCGCTTGTCGCTGCGCAATGGTGGCTCATCGTACCCGTGACATTGGCCGCCGCGGTCATCTCGGCCCTCGTGATCAAGCTGATCCGGCCCCAGCTCCTGAAGCACGCGCTGGCCAAGCCGAATGCGCGATCCTCTCATCGGGTTCCGACCCCGCAAGGCGCCGGAATTGCCGTGATCGCGGCGACGCTGCTGGTCGCCGGCCTCGCGATAGCTTTTATCAGCGACGCCGCTTCGAATTTTCCCGCCACGCTTTTCGCCGCCACCCTGTTCATCGCGGCGCTCGGCTTTGCCGATGATATCAAGCCGGTCCCGGTGCTGCCGCGGCTGTTGCTGCAAGCCGTTGCCGTCGGCGCGATCGTGCTGACGAGCCCAAGCGATCTTCGCATCGCCCCGTCGGTTCCCTTCTGGATCGAACGCGGCCTGCTGGTGCTTGCGGGTCTTTGGTTTGTCAATCTCGTCAACTTCATGGACGGTCTCGACTGGATGACGGTCGCCGAAGTCGTTCCGGTCACCGCCGCCCTCGCGCTGCTTGGACTGTTCGGCGAACTGCCGCTGACGGCCGCGATCGTCACGGCTGCGCTTTGCGGCGCGATGATCGGCTTTGCGCCGTTCAACCGTCCGGTCGCGAGCATCTTTCTCGGCGATGTCGGCAGCCTGCCGATCGGCCTTTTGCTCGGCTGGTGCCTCTTGCAGCTGGCCTGGCATCAGCACCTCGCGGCCGCGTTGCTGTTGCCGCTCTATTATCTCGCGGATGCCACGGTGACGCTGATGCGCAGGGTGATGCGCCGCGAGCCGTTCTGGATCGCGCATCGCTCCCACTTCTACCAGCGCGCCACCGATAACGGCTTTACCGTGGTGCAGGTGGTCAGCGAGGTGTTGACGCTCAATCTGGCGCTGGCGGCGCTGGCCGCATTCTCGATCAAGGCGCCGACGTCTGCCGCAACGGCCTTGCTCGTCGGGCTCGGCGTCGCCGCGGTGGCAGCGACGATGTTTCGCTTTTCGCGACCGCGCTAGATTAGCTGGCGCGGCGGTTTCGCAAGCAGCGCCCCTGCCGTCCTACTTCCCCAAAGCGACGCTTTTTTCGCTGTATCGCAACAGGCAGATCGAAATCACCATGATCAGGATCAGGCCGCCGAGCACTCCCAATTCCAGCATGGTGGAATTGAACAGGGCCTGTGTCTCCGGCGTCCATTTGCCCGGCTGGTTGACCTGCGACGATTTAAGCGTGATCACCAAAACGCGCCTGATCGACGCGATCAGCCCAACGATCAGAAACGGTTCGCACACCAGCGTGCCGGAACGGAACGAGACGCGCACCGTATGCAGGATTTCGACGACCATCAGCACGAATAGCAGCCGGTCGACGGTCAGGACGAGTGAAGCCGCGTTGATGTGTTCCTGTACATCCTGCCAGAGCGAGACAGCGGCACTACCGACCCCCAGTAAAGCGGTGAGCGCAAGCAACAGGCCCAAAACCAGATAGGCAAATACTTCAATCCTGAAGAATGCCCGGCTGGCCAATTTGCCTATGCGCGTAGCGTCCTTATCGCTGACCTCGTCGCCGTCCATCCTCGCGCCGCTTTCGCTGAACTTGTCTACAACGCATCAGGTGATCAATGTAATTTAACGGTGGGTGCCGGCCGGGCACCGGGTGCGACCAGACCGAGTAGTGTCCGGCCGCGGCCGTGCAGCGCGGCTTCGTGCATTTTATAGAGGGAGCGATACATCAAGCGAGCAAAATATCCTTCGACGAGAAAACTGCGGCCGATGACTGAACCCATCAGGCTGCCGATCGTGCTGTATTTCCCGAGCGAAACCAGCGAACCGAAGTCGCGGTACTGGAATTCCTTCAGCGGTTGGCCCGCCAGCAAATGGCCCAGTTGCCTGACCATGAAATCCGATTGTTGATGCGCGGCCTGGGCGCGCGGCGGAACGTTTTGCGGAAAACCCGGGCGTGGACACGAAGCGCAATCCCCGATCGCAAAAATATTATCATCGAGCGTCGTCTGCAGCGTGGGTCGCACCGCCAATTGGTTGATGCGATTGGTTTCGAGACCGGCAATGTTGGCAAGGAAAGCCGGCGCCTGTACGCCAGCCGACCACACGACCAGTTCGGACGGAATGATCTTTCCATCGGAGAGCTTGACACCGTCCGCCAGAACCTCGGCGACCCGGGCGTTGGTGCGCACTTCCACACCCAACTTGACCAGCAACTCCCGGGTTGATGCCGAAATTCTCTCCGGCAACGCCGGCAGCACCCGATCGGCCGCCTCAATCAAAACGATCCGCAGGTCATGCTCCGGGTCGATCCGGTCGAGCCCGTAGGCGATGACGGCCCGTGCAGTGTGGTGCAGTTCGGCTGCCAACTCCGTGCCGGTGGCGCCAGCCCCGATGATGGCGACGTGAAGCTGGCCGGGCCGAACGGGCGTATCCTGGCTTTGCGCGCGAACGAAGGCATTGACCAGCCGGCGGTTGAAGCGCGCGGCCTGTTCGGGGGTTTCGAGCGGTACCGCGAATTCCTTGGCGCCCGGCGTTCCGAAATCGTTGGTAACGCTTCCGACCGCGACAATCAGTGTATCGTAGGCGACACGCAATTCCGGGCTGATCTCGCGGCCCTCGTCGTCGAGCGTTCGCGCCAGCGTGATTGTTTTCGCCGACCGGTCCAGACCGGTCATTTCGCCGTTGCGGTAGTGAAAATGGTGCCAGTGGGCCTGGGCCATATAGTTAAGTTCGTGCTGGGAGCGACGGAGACTGCCGGCGGCGATGGAATGAAGCAGCGGTTTCCAGATGTGCGTACGGCTGCGGTCGACGAGCGTAATCCTCGCCTTGTTGCGGCGGCCAAGGCTGTCGCCAAGTTTGGTTGCGAGTTCAAGCCCGGCGGCGCCACCACCGACGATGACGATATGGCGCGGCGAGCTATCCATGGTCTGAAGGATTCTGAGATTTGTTCGTCGCGAACATAGAAATCCATAACATCCCCGAAGCAATTGAAAAAATTTCGGATACTATGGTCAGCCATTAAAAAAACTTATAGGCGGGAAGAGCCCCGGATTGATCCTGCCCGATCTCCGATATTTTCCTGAAAGGAGGCATCGCGCGGCACGACCCGTGAAATTATATAGGGCGTATGCCTCGACGCGTATTCTTTTGGCATGACTTACAGAGCCAACTTTCGGAGATCAAACTTGAACCTCCCCATCATCGTTGCCGCGATCACAACCTTGCTCGTTCTCGGAGTTGGCGGCTGGATGACCACGGTCGGACCCTGGTACGAAAATCTGCGTAAGCCCTGGTGGAATCCTCCAAACTGGATCTTCGGACCAGCCTGGACCGTGATCCTGGCCCTTGCCGCGTGGTCGGGCGTGCTGGCCTGGAACCAGGCTTCCGGCAGTTCGGGACAGTTTTTTATTCTCATCCTTTTCGGGATCAACATTGTGCTGCACATGCTGTGGAGCCCATTGTTCTTCAATTTAAAGCGGCCGGACTGGGCCCTGATCGAAGTGCCGTTTCTCTGGCTTTCGATTGTGGCCCTCATGTTCGGCGTGGCGCCGTTCTCCATATTGGCAAGCTGGCTTCTTTTGCCGTACCTGCTTTGGGTGACATTTGCGGCTTTTCTCAATCTGACGATCGTGAGAATGAATTGGCCGTTTGGTACGCTTGAGCAGTCAAAAGTCTAGAAATCTCGGGACGCAGCCGATTGCCTTGAAGCGGCACTTGTTTCAACGTCCAGCGAGAAGTCTTGGCGCAATCAGGAGGACGTATGAGCGGCGTGCTCGCAACATCGTGCTTACGTCTCGATCGCGCAAGGGACCTGCTCGTTTCGTCGCGTGCCCTGATCTTCGATGTCGATGGGACGCTCGCCGAAACAGAAGAGGTTCATCGTCAGGCTTTCAATACCGCTTTCGCCGGCGCCAACCTGGATTGGTGCTGGGGACCTGCTGTCTACAAGGACCTGCTTCGGGTAGCGGGCGGCAAGGAACGGATCCGCGCCTTCGATCGCTTGCAACGAGGGACGTCGTTGCTCTCGGACGCCGAGGTCGCCGAATTGCACCGGATCAAAACCACGATTTACGCCGATTTGATCGCAAGTGGTGGCTGTCCGCTTCGTCCGGGGGTGGAGGACCTATTGACCACCGCGCGGAGACGCGGTCAACGTCTGGCGATTGCGACGACGACCTCGCGCGGCAATATCGATGCATTGCTTGCGGCCGCATTGGGTAGCGATTGGGCGGATTTGTTTGCGGCGATTGTCGCTGGCGACGAAGTGCCGAAAAAGAAACCAGCTCCGGATGTCTATCTGGAAGTGCTGTCCCGATTGGACCTGGCCGCGTCGCAGTGCCTTGCGATTGAGGATTCCGGCATAGGCCTGGTTGCGGCGTCGAGCGCTGGAATTCCAGTGCTGATCCTACGAAGCGCCTATTTTCGAGACGACGATTTCTCGGATGCGCTTCTTGCGATCGACGATCTAACCGAAGTGACCGGTATATAGGGCGCGCGGGCCGTGCCCGTCTGGCGCGAAAACACGGGCATTGCATCCGAGAGCGTCAAGCCGCGTTCGACCCGAATTCCGGCACGGCGTCTTTCAGGATCGCCTTGATCGTGGCCGGATCGTCGTTCTCGATCGCTTGTCGGAGCCCAGCCATCCAGCCCTTCAGCGCCTGCATCGGCGGCTCGTTGGGCTTGGCCGCCATGATGCCGGCAAGGCCAATATCGACCGGCGGCTCTTCGCTGGCGAACAGGATCTCGTTGAGCCGCTCGCCCGGACGCATGCCGGTGAAAACGATATCGATATCGTAGCCGGGTTGCAGGCCCGACAGGCGGATCATCCGCTCGGCGAGGTCCACGATCTTCACGGGCTGGCCCATGTTGAGCACATAGACCGACACCGTCGAACGCTGCACGCCAAGCGCGTGCGTCGCCGCCGTGATCACGAGATCGCAGGCTTCGCGGATCGTCATGAAGTAGCGGACCATGTCGGGATGGGTCACCGTCACCGGCCCACCCGCCTCGATCTGCGCCTTGAACTTCGGCACCACCGAGCCGTTCGAGGCCAGCACGTTGCCGAACCGCACCGAGATCAGCCGCATGCGCTTGCGGCCGGTCTGGACCCCGAGATCGTGGTCCAGCGCCTGACAGTACATCTCCGCGAACCGCTTGGTCAGGCCGAGCATCGAAACCGGCTCGATCGCCTTGTCGGTCGAAATCATCACCATCGCTTCGGCGCCGGCTGCAAGCGCTGCGTCCGCGACATTGATCGAGCCGAAGATGTTGGTCTTGACCCCTTCGCTCCAGTCGCGCTCGAGAATCGGCACATGCTTGAGCGCCGCGGCGTGGAACACGATGTCCGGCTTGAATTCGCTCATCAGGTGCAGGATGCGTTCGCGGTCGCGGATGTCGGCGATGCGTCCATCCACCTCGGCCTCGACCGGCTGGGCCGCCAGGGTCTCGGTGATCGCATAAAGCGCCGGCTCCGAGTTCTCGATAATCAGGAGCCGCGCGGCGCCGAACGCGATGATGCGCTCGCAGATTTCCGAACCGATCGAGCCGCCGCCGCCGGTGACGATCACCGACTTGCCCTTCACCAGCGCTTCCAGCCGCGCATAGTCGATGGTCGAACTTGGCCGCAGCAACAGGTCCTCGACCGCGACTGGCGCCAGGCGCGGCGCATCGCCGCTTTCGAGCGACGGCAGCCGGCTCACGATCAGCCGCAGGCGCTTGGCGCGCATCAGGAACGTTTCCGGATGGGATTCCGGATCGAAGGCCGAGGGCAGCATCACGACGCGCGCAATCGGCTTGTTGCGCCGCGCGAAATCGGCGGCGAGGTCATCGACGTCGTCGATATTGCCAAGCACGGGAACATTGCGGATCAGCTGACCGCGGTCGGCGACCGAGGGCGAGAGAATGCCGACCGGCCAGATCCGCTTGACCGCGCCGCTTTCGATGCCGCGCAACAAGATCTCGGCATCCGCGGTGCGGCCGACCAGAAGTGTCGGCGAAGCGTCTTCCGAGCGGGCATGATGACGAACCCGCGTGTAACGGAAATAACGATAGGCAAAGCGCAACGCGCTTAGAGAGGAGATTTCCAGAAACCAGAACAGGACGATGGTCACCTTGCCGAAAAAGAAGGTGCCATGCACGTTGGGCGCGACCAGGATGTAGTCGAGCACCAGCAATGCGACGGCCAGCACCGTGGCGGCGCGCAGAATATTGAGCGCATCCGGCAACGAGATGAAGCGCCACTTGGTGGTGGTGAGATTGAAAAGGTAACAGACGACGACACTCAGCACGAGGAAGTACGGCAGGATCCGCAGCATCAGCGGCAGACGTTCCCAGAACTGCTCGCCCCCCTCGAAGCGCAGATAGAAGGCGACGAAAAAAGCAGCCGCGGACGCCGCCACGTCATGCAGGGCGATCAGGTAGTTTCGCAAGGTCAGATTCGTCAAACGCGTCATTCAACAACCGATGGCTGGCGAACATGCCCGGAGCTTGGCGAGCCCTGTTGCCGCTGATAACCCATCTCGGATGCGCTGGAAAGCGCTCGGGCCATATTCAGGAACCGCCCGCTGCGGGCGCCTCGGCTGTTGCGCGCATCTTGAGAACGAGACCGCCGGCAACGCCGACGCCGAGCACATACATCCAGCCTTCGTGAAAATCGAAAATGTGGGAGTTGAACAGCGAGGTGAAGATGTTCTGCACCACGACCAGAAGCCCGATCCAGTTGGCGAGGCCTTCGCCGCGAAACAGCGCGAGATGCGAAAGCCACATCGCATAGAGCACGACGACGCCGAGCATTCCCCACTGCACCGCGACGTTCAGGGTCTGGTTATGGGGGTTTCTGACGACTTCGGCGGCAAGACCGGTCTGTCCGGTGGCGGCGTGTTCGAACAGCCCCTCGATCGATCCCGTGCCATGGCCCGCGACGGGCGCTTCAGCAAAGAAACCGAGCGACTTGCGATAATATTCCAGCCGTTCGCCGATCGAGGTCACCGCGCCCTCCTGCACATATTGGCGATATTCCTGCCCGAATTTGTCGATGGTTGCGTCCAGTTGCGGTGAAGCGAACCAGGCGAGAATGCCTGCAACCAGGCACGCGCCCACGACCATCAGCGTCGTCTGCCATCTCAGATGTAGCAACGCGAACACCAAAAGCATGATCGGGATCGTGACCAGCGCGGTGCGCGAGACGATGACGAAAGCCATGTTGGCGAGAAAACCGAGCGAAAGTGCGCCCAGCGCAAGCGCCAGCGCGAGTTTTTTGGCGCGCAGCAGCATCGCGATCGGATAGGCCAGCGCGACGGCGCACAGCGCAAATTCCTGGCTCTGATCGATATAGTTTTTAACGAAAATGCCGCGAGAGGCGACATCTTTGGCCTTGAGCGTCAGTTCGGGAAAAAAGGCGACGATCCAGGACATCACCACCATCAGGCCGCAGGACGCCAGGAAAGCCTTGAAGACCCACAGCCCGCGCTCCGATCGTTCGAAATGATGGAACAACAGCGGCAGCAGCAGCAGCTTGCCGGTCGGGGCGACCGCGTAGAAGCGCAGCCCCCAGCGCGCGTCCGACCACAGCGTGCCGACCAGCGCGAGCGCGAACAGCGCGATCGGCGCCGCTGAGATCAGACGTCTCAGGGATGCGATGAAAACGCCGGCGTCGATCGTGGGCAGCATCACCAGCACCAGGACGACGCCGAGAATTCCAACCAGCGAAGTCGACCACGGCAGCGCGAATGCCAGCAGCACGGTCACGATGTCGGCCGTGGTCATCCAGGCGGCCGGATCGCGCCACCGTCTCCACAACAGCGTGCCGAGCGGCTCGCTAGCTGCGGTCACGCCTTGCCTCCGCGCGCGCGATCGACCAGCGAGGTGGTGCTGAATCCCGCCAGCACCTCGACCAGCACCACTTCGCCGCCATGCGCCTCGACAATTTCGTGGCCCACCACCTGCTCGCGGGTGTAGTCGCCGCCCTTGACCAGCACGCTCGGCTTGATCTCTTCGATCAGCTTCAGCGGCGTATCTTCCTCGAAGATCACCACGAGATCGACCGCCTCCAGCGCCGCCAGCACCTCGGCGCGCGCGCGCTCGCTCTGCACCGGCCGCGTCTCGCCCTTCAACCGCTTGACCGAAGCATCGCTGTTGAGACCGACGATCAGGCGATCGCAGGCGCCACGCGCGGCGGTCAGGACCTTGACGTGCCCGGGATGCAGGATGTCGAAACAGCCATTGGTGAAGCCGATCCGCAAATCCTGTTTGCGCCAATCGTTAAGCCGCGCCTCGAGTTCATCGCCGGACGCGGCAATCTTTTCTTCCGCCGCGAGCGACGCATGCGGCAGGATCTGGCGGCGCAACTCGGCCGCCGTCACGCTCGCGGTCCCCTTCTTGCCGACGGCGACAGCTGCCGCCGCATTCGCCAGCCGCAGCGCATCTTCCCAGCCGGCGCCTGCGGCGCGCGCCAGCGACAGCACCGCGACCACGGTGTCACCGGCGCCGGAGACGTCGCGCACCTTGACTGGATATGCCGGAACGTGAACGGCCTCGCCTTCGCGCGGCACCAGCGTCATGCCGCGTTCGCTCTGCGTCACCAGAATGGCCTCGCAATCGGCCAGTTGCATCGCGTCCTGCGCGGCGAGAGCGATGCTTTCGTTCGAATCGGCGCGGCTTCGGGTCGCCTCGGAAAATTCCTTGCGGTTCGGCGTCAGCAAGGTCGCGCCGCGATAGATGGCGAAATTGGCGCTCTTTGGATCGACGATCACGGCCTTATGCAATTTGCGCGCGGCGTCGATGACGTTGCGGATCACGCGCGCCGTCAGCACGCCCTTGGCATAGTCCGACAACAGCACGATATCGGCACGCGGGATCAGCGGCACAATCGTATCGATCAGCTTCTGTTCGATCTCGCCCGAAGCCGGATGCGTCGTTTCCCAATCGGCCCGCAGCATGTGGGTGAGGAAATGTTCCGACACAAACCGCACCTTGCGCGTCGTCGGTCGCGAGGGATCCGCAACCAGAACGCTCTCGATCCGCGGTTCTTTGGCCAAGGCGGCCTTGAGGTCCGCTCCGGCGGCATCCTCGCCGATCAGGCCGACAAAGATGCAGCTGGCGCCGAGCGAAGCGATATTGCGCGCGACATTGCCGGCTCCGCCGATATTGGTCTCGCTGCGCCGCGCGGCGATGACGGGAGCCGGCGCTTCCGGCGAAATTCGCGACACCTCACCGTAGACGAACTCGTCGAGCATGAGGTCGCCGACACAAAGCACGGTCTGGCCGACCATCGCACCGTGAAAGGATTCGAAATCGAACATCGGTTTGTAGTCCGTCAGCGATAGCGATCGGGGGAATCGAGATAGCCCTTGACGTAAAGTGCGACCGCCTCTTCGAGTGCGGTGAAGCCGCCGTTATAACCGGCACGCTGCAACCGATCGACCTCGCTCTGGGTAAAATATTGATAGCTGTCGCGGATCGAGACGGGCATGTCGATATAGCGGATATTGGGCGCAAGTCCCAGCGCCGCGTAGGCCGACAGCATCAGATCCTTGAAGCTGCGCGCCTTGCCGGTGCCGACATTGAACAGGCCGGAAACGGATGGTGTCGCGAGCAGCCACATCACCACCCGCACCACGTCGTCGACATAGATAAAGTCGCGCCGTTGATCGCCGTCGGCGATGCCGTCGCGATGCGACTTGAAGAGTTCGACCGCGCGCCCGGCCTTGATGTCGTCGAAGCGGCGCGCCAGCACGCTCATCATCGCGCCCTTGTGATATTCGTTGGGCCCGAACACGTTGAAGAATTTCAGGCCCGCCCATTGCGGCGGCAGTTTCTCAGCCCTCGCAGCCCGCTCCATCACCGCCATGTCGAACAGGTGCTTGCTCCAGCCGTAGAGATTCATCGGCCGCAAGGTTTTCAGCGCTGATAGCGACGGATCGTCGGCAAAGCCCTGCGCGCCATTTCCGTAAGTCGCGGCCGAGGAGGCATAGATAAAGGGGACCGCATGCGCGGTGCACCAGTCGAGCAGCCTGACGGAGAGGCGGAAATTGGTCTCGATCACGAGATCGCCGTCGGTCGCCGTGGTCTCCGAAATCGCGCCCATATGGATGACGGCATCGAGCTTGCGGCCGTCCAGCCACGCCAGCAGTTCAGCCGGCGGCACGATGTCGGCGAGCTGCCGCTTGGCGAGGTTGCGCCATTTGCCGCTATCGCCGAGCAGGTCGCAGACGGCCACATCCGTGCGGCCGGCGTCGTTGAGCGCGGCCACGATATTCGACCCGATAAAACCGGCCCCACCGGTCACCAGCAGCATTTCGATACCCTGCCTGTTGAGATGCTCAAGCTTTGCCTTAACCCGGTCCGGCAAGCAACTTGAGCCGAGCCACATAGTGAAGGTTAAAGCGAGACTTTACCTGCCCGCACGGAGCCGTTACCGAAGCGGCCATGGGTAGCGCCCTCAAAGATATGAATATGGATTCAGACCATTCCGTGGCTGTGGAAGATGCGGATGACACGCGGCCGATTCTGATCGTGCCTTATATGTGGATCGGCGATTTCGTCCGCGGCCACAGCGTGGTGCGGGTGCTGAACCAGCGCTTTCCCAACCGCCCGGTCGACCTCCTGACCACCACCTTATGCGCGCCGCTGGTCGATTACATGCCGGGGGTACGCTCAGGCGTGGTTTGGGACCTGCCGCGCAGCCGGCTGGCGCTGGCCGAACAACGCGGCCTTGCAGCTGCCCTCAAAGCCCGGAATTACGCCACGGCGCTGATTCTACCCCGGACCTGGAAATCGGCGCTGGCACCAGCACTGGCCGGGATCCCCGAACGAGTAGGTTTTGTCGGCGAAGCGCGATTCGGCCTTATCAACCGGTGGCGCTGGGGGGAGCGGGCCCTGCCCCGCCACATCGACAAGAACGCCGTCCTGGCGCTGCCGGAGGGCGCAGCCCGGCCGCCGGAATGGCCGTTTCCGCAATTGCGGGTGCCGCGCGAGGAAATCACGCGCTTTCGGCAGTCACGCGGCCTCGGCCAAGGGCCCGCGGTCGCGCTGGCGCCGGGATCGGTCGGCTCCTCCAAGCGCTGGAGTTATTACCCGCAAGCCGCCAAGCTGCTGGCCGAACGCGGCCTGGACGTCTGGGTGATCGGCGGCCCCGGCGAGAAGGCGATCGCCGCCGAGATGGTCGCCGCGGGCGGCGCGCGCGTGCGCGATCTCACCGGAACGGACTTGCGCAACGGCGCTGTGGCGATGGCCGCAGCGCAATTGGCGGTCAGTAACGATTCCGGCCTGATGCATGTCGCGGCCGCTTTGGGCACGCCGACCATGGGCATTTTCGGCCCGACCAGCCCGTATCACTGGGCGCCGATCAACGGTCTGGCGGCGACCATCCAGACCAAGACCACCGTGCCGTGCCAGCCCTGCCATCGCCCGGTCTGCACCATGAACGATCATGCGTGCATGCGGGACATTCCAGCTTCCGACGTGGCCGAAGAAGTCATGAAGCTGGTTGGCGCTGCGCATTAAGCACGATGCGCGCTTGCGCCGGCTTAGCGTGGTGATACCAAGGACGAACCAACATGGACGCTGACGCTTGAGCCCGATTTCGAAAGACCCGATTGCCGCGCATCTGAAATCCTCGCGTGACGCGCTTGAGCGCGCAAGCGGCGACGCAAGCCTGATCGATACGGCGCGAAAGATCGCAGATACCATCGCGGCCAGCTTGCGTGGCGGCAACAAGCTCCTGATTGCCGGCAATGGCGGCAGCGCCGCCGACGCGCAACATATCGCCGCCGAAATCGTCGGCCGCTACAAGAAAGATCGTCCGGCCTATGCCGCACTCGCGCTGACCACCGACACCTCGGCGCTGACGGCGATCGGCAACGACTACGGCTTCGAGCAGGTGTTTTCGCGTCAGGTCGAAGGGCTCGGCAAGCGCGGCGACGTGTTGCTGGCGCTGACGACCTCGGGCCGCTCGCCGAACATTCTCACAGCATTGAAGGCGGCGCGGCAGCAGGGATTGATCACGATCGGTTTCACCGGCGCCAAGGGCGTTGGCCTTGCCGCATCATGCGATCATCTTCTGGTCGCGCCGAGCGAGGACACCGCGGTGATCCAGCAAATTCACATGGCCTTCGCGCACGGCATCTGCGAAGTGATCGAACAGACGCTGATGCAAGAGTCTCAAGGCTGACATGAGCGGCAATCACCCTGCGCACTCCACGCCGCGACCGGCGGCTTTTCTCGACCGCGACGGCGTCGTCAATTACGATGACGGCTATATGGGCACCAGCGACCGCATCCGCTGGATGCCGAATGCGGCGAAAGCGATCCGGCGGCTGAACGACGCCGGCTATTTCGTGTTCTTCTTCACCAATCAATCCGGGGTCGCGCGCGGCTTCTTCACCGAAGAAGCGCTCAACGCCCTGCACGACTGGATGCGCGCCGAGCTCGCCGCGCAAGGCGCACGCATCGACGACATCCGCTATTGCCCGCATCACCCGGACGGATCGGTTGCGGGTTATCTCGAAGACCATCACTGGCGAAAGCCCAAGCCCGGCATGATTCACGATCTGATGCAGCACTGGCCGGTGCGTCACCAAGGCAGCTTTGTCATTGGCGATCGCGAAAGCGACATCGAAGCCGCCGAGGCGGCCCGCCTGCCCGGCTTTCTGTTTGCGGGCGGCGACATCGATGCGTTCGTGGCCGATATTCTGGCGTGCCGGCTTTGACGCTCAGACATTCGGCTTCGGCCTAAAAATCAAGCGTTTAGGCGGGATTTTTAAAGGCCGAATTAGCTTGAAAATCGCCTGAAGTGCGGGCAAACCGAAAGCTCCAGGCAAGCCTGACTCGGACGATCAGCGCGAGCCTTTCGTCAATGGAATGCGGATGGCCGAATTTCCAAAGAAAATCACCGATGATCCCTACGGCGCGGCGATCCTGATCCGCCGTCTGGTGATGGAACAGGGGCTCGGCTATTGGCGGCAATATCTGACCGCCTTCGCTCTGATGGCCGTGGTCGCCGCCGCCAGCGCCGGCGCGACCTACGTCCTCGGTCAGGTGATCAATCAGGCCTACGTCAACAAGAACGTCGCCGGCATCGCGGCGCTCTCCGGCGTCACGGTGCTGTTGCTGTTCATCAAGGGCATCGGCGACCTACGGCCACACCGTGATCCT
The DNA here is from genome assembly GCA_963748805.1 of uncultured Alphaproteobacteria bacterium. Classification (GTDB taxonomy): domain Bacteria; phylum Pseudomonadota; class Alphaproteobacteria; order Rhizobiales; family Xanthobacteraceae; genus Bradyrhizobium. The sequence goes on from CAVVLH010000020.1 coordinate 78,312, forward strand.
GTCCAAGATCAGTAACGCCATTCTTGCCCACAACCAGCGGCAGCTGTTTGCCAAGCTGATGAGCGAAAGCATCGGCTTCTTCTCCGAGCGCCATTCGTCGGAATTTCTGGCGCGCATGACCGCCGGCGCCAAATCCATCACCGATCTGTTGAACATGCTGATCAATGCGATCGGCCGCGACTTCCTGGTCCTGATCGCGATGATCGCCGTGATGGTGTCGCAGGATCCGATCCTGTCCCTGATCGGTCTCGTCGCCGTGCCGCCGGCGATGCTGATGCTGCGCAAACTGGTGAAGCGCATCAAGGGCCTTGCGCATACCCAATTCACCGGTACCGCCAACATCATGGAGACCATGCAGGAATCGCTGCAAGGTATCCGCACCGTCAAGGCATTCACGCTGGAAGCGGCGATGCAGCGGCGCATCGACGGCAACATCGCCGCCGTCGAACACAATGCCAACAAGATGGCGCGGGTCTCCAACCGCTCGAATCCGCTGATGGAGATGCTCGGCGGCTTCGCGGTTGCCGGCTGCCTGCTCTATGCCGGCTATAGCGTGGTCGCGCTCGGCTCGACGCCCGGACAGTTTTTCTCGTTCATGACCGCCTTCCTGATGGCGACCGAGCCCGCCAAGCGCCTCGCACGGCTCAACATCGACCTCAACAGCCAGCTGGTCGGCGCGCGGATGCTGCTGGAAGTGATCGACAGTCCGGCCACGGAACTCGCCGACGACGACAAGCCGGCTTTGAAACTCTCCGACGCAGCCATCGAATTCCGGGACGTGTCGTTCGCCTATCGGCCGGATGAGCCGGTGCTGAACCGGATGAGCTTCGTCGCCGAGCCCGGCAAGGTCACCGCGCTGGTCGGCCCCTCCGGCGGCGGCAAATCGACGGTGCTGGCGCTGTTGTTGCGCTTCTATGAGATCAACGAAGGCGCAATCCTGATCGACGGCCAGTCGATCTCGGATGTGTCGCGACGCTCGCTGCGCCAGCAGACCGGCTATGTCGGGCAGGACGTTTATCTGTTCCGCAACTCGATCCGCGCCAATATCGCTTTCGGCAAGGAAGGCGCGAGCGAAGCCGAGATCATCGAGGCCGCGAAGGCGGCTTGCGCGCACGACTTCATCATGGGTTTCCCGCTCGGCTACGACACCCCGGTCGGCGAGCATGGCGCACAGCTGTCAGGCGGGCAGCGCCAGCGCATCGCGGTGGCCCGCGCGCTGTTGCGCGACGCGCCGATCATCCTGCTCGATGAAGCCACCGCGGCGCTCAATTCCGAATCCGAAAGGCAGGTGCAGGAAGCGATCGAGCATCTGTGCCAGAACCGCACCACCATCGTGATCGCCCATCGCCTGCACACCATCATGCATGCGGACGCCATTCTGGTGGTGGAAGCCGGCGAGATCGTCGAGCGGGGCCGTCACGAGGACTTGCTACGGCGCGGCGGCCGCTATGCCTCGTTCTTCCGCCTGCAACAGCGCGACGTCAATTACCTCACACCGGTCAGCGCGGCGGTTTGAGGCATCCGCAGACCAGCGCACCTTTCCCATCAGCAGGGCTCTATCCATCCCTCGATACGGCGCGGCGCCTGTCATCGGGCGCGCATTCGCGCGACCCGTTCGCGCCTCCTCGGGATGAGGTCTGTGTTCGGGGCTCGATCTAGACCCTCATGGTGAGGAGCCGCGTCGCTTGGCGCGGCGTCTCGAACCATGAGGCCTTCACTCAATTCCAGTTCGCGACGCCCTTGCCGCGAACAGGAAGAGATCATCATCATCTCAGCGCGGAGGCCACGATGAGGCCGAGCAGCGCAAAGGTCAGCGAGTATTTCAGCGCGTAATAGACCCGGCGATTCCATTCCTTGATGCGGCGGCCGAACAGGTGGACCTCATAGAGGCTGCCGAACACCTTGTTGAGCACGCCGACCTGCTCGCCATCGACATTCTGGGTCGCCGACGCCTTGACGATGTGATGGCTGACCCAGCGGTTCATCGCCGTCATGAATCCGTACTTCATCGGACGCTCGACGTCGCAGAACAGGATGATGCGGTTGACGTCGGTCTTGTTCTCGGCGCTGTGGATGAACGTCTCGTCGAACATGAAAGCCTCGCCGTCGCGCCAGACGCAGGGCACGCCATCGACCAGGATCCGGCATTTGTCCGAATTGGGCGTCACCAGGCCAAGGTGATAGCGCAGCGAGCCGGCAAAGGGGTCGCGATGCGCGCCCAACTTGCCTCCGGGCGGCAGCATCGCAAACATCGCGCCATGCACGCTCGGGATCGAGTTCAACAGCTCCACCGTCTGCGGACACAGCGCGCGCGCCGACGGCAGGAAGTCGTCGTACCATTTCAGGTAAAAGCGCTTCCAGCCGCTCTTGAAGAACGAATAAAAGCCCCAGTCGTTGTTCTTGGCGGCCGCCCGGATGAAGCCCTCGTCGAACAGGCGAACCGCCTCGTCGCGGATGGTCTGCCAATTCTCGTTCAGCTTGGCGAGTTCGGGAAACTCGTCAAGCGGGATCACCGGCCGGTTGGGCACCGCCGAACCCGCATACATCAGCACATTATAGGGGGCGAGGTAGGTCGAGTGATCGCCGAGCTGGCGGCCGAGACGGAGCCGTTCACGACCGCGAAAATGCACGTAGGCGGTCGAGGCAGCCAGGACGTACAGGCCAATAAACTGTGGCGCGAGCAATAATTTTAACATGGTTCGGACCGCTGGAAATCATGGCCGGCTAACCGTCCAGGACGTCAAAGGGATCAGAGCGCACAGAACGTGTCGGCGCTACGACTTGAATATTCCTCTATTTCATCATGTCAAAGCCGTCATATCAAAATTTCGAAAGCGCAACATCCGGCCGCTGCCGCTCTGGCGGAGCCGGTCACAAACGCGTAAAAACAATGCGATTTTTCTCATCCAACCCCGAGATTGCTTGATGACCGCAACGTCCTTCGTCATTCCCGTACCGCCCCAGCCGTCGCTCCCCGTGGTGGGAGAGGCAAAATCCTACCCCGTTCGCCGCATCTGGTGCGTCGGGCGCAATTATCTCGAGCACATTCGCGAGATGGGGAATGACGAACGGGCGCCGCCGTTCTTTTTCGCCAAGCATGCCGACATGCTGGTGCCGGACGGGGCTACCGTCCCCTACCCGCCGCTGACCAAGGACCTGCATCACGAGGTCGAACTGATCGTCGCCATGAAGAGCGGCGGCCTGAACATCCCCGCCGACAAGGCGCTCGACCATGTTTACGGCTATGCGGTCGGCATCGACCTCACCCGCCGCGACTTGCAGATCGCCTCGCGCAAGAAGGAGCGGCCGTGGGAAGTCGGCAAGTCGTTCGACTATTCCGCGCCCTGCTCGGCGATCCAGCCGGCCGCCAAGATCGGCCATCCCTCGAAGGGCAAGATCTGGCTCACGGTCAACGGCAAGGAAACCCAGAAGGGCGACCTCACCGAATTGATCTGGAGCGTGCCGGAGATCATCTGGCAACTGTCGCAGCAGGTGAAGCTTGCCGCCGGCGACATCATCATGACAGGCACGCCGGCCGGCGTCTCCCAGCTTCACCCCGGCGACAAGATCGAATGCGGCGTCGACGGCGTCGGCACGCTGAAGGTTTCGATCGGCGAGCCGGAGAAGTAAGGTGCTATCGTGTCCCGGACGCGTCGCATCATCGAAGTGGTGCGATGCAGAGCCGGGACCCTACGATTTGACGTCTGGACGCCGGATCGGCAGCGCATAGGGAGTCAAAGACGCGCGATGAACGCGCTCAAGACACGCGGCGCATGCACCAGGGAAAGCGGTGAGATCGGCGCTTACCCCTGCGCCAGCGCCTGCAACCCCTTGAAGGTCAGGCGCTTGGGATCCTTGACGCCGGCGAGATAGAACCGGCGAATGAAGGCGGCGACCATTTCCCGGTCGCAATCGGTCAACGCAACGACGGCATCAATGGCAACTCGCTGGGCGTCCATGATTTTTCCTCGGGCTTCCTCACGCGGCCAAAAACTCCTACCGCGCGAATATAGGATGCACCGATTAATTCGGCGTTAACCCTCTCGTATAGTCGCCGATTCGAAAACGAATACGTATACGCAAAACGACGCATGCCGGATTGGGGGATCGCCCTGATTTGGCCCGGATTGATTCATCTTGCGCAACGTCGCGATGCCCTGAACGCAACGCCACGAGCGCCGCCGCGGATTCCAATCATCAGCGTTGATCGAAATCGGCGTGCCACTCGCGGCTATCGCCTCACGAGTACTTCATCACGCCGTCATCGACCTTGCCGAAGCGAAGCGCGACGATGTCCAAGGCGTAATTCTGGTACAGCCGCCACGGCCGTTTGGAACCCTGCTTGGGCAGCGTCGCGAGCGCGCGCTGCACATAGCCGGAGGAAAAATCCAGCACCGGCAACTGCTCGATTGTGGGATCGATGTTGTGCGGCATGCACTGCCTGTAGCCGTGCCGGTCCATGTAATTGAGCAGACGGCAGACATATTCGCAGGTGAGATCGCATTTCAGCGTCCAGGACGCGTTGGTGTAGCCGAACACCGACACGAGATTCGGCACGTCCGAAAACATCATGCCCTTGTAGTTCATCGTCTTGGCGAAATCGACTTTGTTGCCGTCGACCCAAACTTCCACGCCGCCCATCAATTGCAGCACCAGCCCGGTAGCGGTGACGATGATGTCCGCCTCGAGTTCGCTGCCGTCCTTCAGGCGAATGCCGCCGTCGGTGAAACGGTCGATCTCGCCGGTAACCACCGAGGCGCGCTTTTCCCGCAGCGATTTGAACAGGTCGCCATCGGGCACAAGACACAGCCGCTGGTCCCAGGGATTATAGCGCGGGTTGAAATTCGCGAGATCGTAATCCGGGCCGAGCGCCATGCGGACGCCGCCGAGGACCATTCGCTTGAACCGCTCGGGCCTCTTGCGCGCGAGCTGAAAGAAGAACATCCCCAAGAGCACGTTGCGCCAGCGGATCACCTGATACGCAACCTTGTCGCCGAACCTCTTGCGCAGGCTGATCGCGAGTTGATCCTGCGCCGGGCGCGCCACCACATAGCTCGGCGAGCGCTGCAACATGGTGACATGGGAAGCCTTCTCCGCCATCGCCGGCACCAGCGTCACAGCCGTGGCGCCGGAGCCGATCACCGTCACGCGCTTGCCGGCATAGTCGAGCGATTGCGGCCATTTCTGCGGATGGACGATCTGGCCCTTGAAATCGCCGTACCCTGCAAATTCCGGCCGGTAGCCGTCCTCGTAGCGATAGTAGCCGGAACACGAGAACAGGAAATTGCAGGTGAAGCGCACGACGTCGCTTACGCCCTCGCCGGATGAGCGCTCGGCTTCGACGGTCCACAGCGCGTCTTGCGTGGACCATGAAGCGCGCTTGACCTTGTGACGGTAGCGGATCTTCTTGTCGATGCCGTTTTCGATCGCGGTCTGTCGCACGTAATTCAGGATGCTCGGACCGTCCGCGATCGCCTTCGGATCGGTCCACGGCTTGAACGAATAGCCGAGCGTGAACATGTCGCTGTCGGATCGGATGCCGGGATAGCGGAACAGATCCCAGGTGCCGCCGATGCAGTCGCGGCCTTCAAGAATGATGAAGCGCTTGTTCGGGCATTTCTGCTGGAGATGATAGCCCGCGCCGATGCCGGAGAGGCCGGCGCCGACAATTAGCACATCGAAATGTTCCGCTGGCTGGCGCGTTTCCATGTGCCCGATTAGCGCGCAAACGAGTGCGAAAATCAACGGCAAACGAAAGGCCCGGGATGGATTTCCGTCGACTTCAAAGGGTCCAAGATCACCGAAGCTCGGGCCAAGTTTGCCACGAGAATGCAAAGTCGTGACGACGTCATGCCGCATCGAAGCCTTACGCAGTTCAGCCGATGCCGACAGTTTTCCGAACATGCGCCGTGCTGGCGCCGAACGGCCTAACATGCTTTGCTGACGCGATGACAGAACCAACTCAAGATCAAGTCGATCAGCTCACGCGGGCGTTTGCGCGGTTCACCCGCCGCTTCAAGGTGGCCGAGGCGGCAGCCGCGGCGGACAACGCGCTCAATGCACTGGACGCCGAAACGCTGGTATTCGTCGGCGACAATCCCGCTTGCGGCATCGGCGACGTCGCCCGCTATCTCAATGTCGCCATGACGACCATGTCTTCTGCCATCGATCGGCTGGTGAAGAAGGAGTTGATCGATCGCCGCCGGCCCGAGGACGACCGCCGATCGGTCGCGCTGAAGGCAACGGCTAAAGGACGACGGGCGATCCAGGACCACGTCGCCGGGTACCGGGAAGCCTGCCGCGCCATGCTGCGTTCGCTCGATCCAGGCGAACAACGCGAACTCATCCGGCTTTCAGAAAAAATCGCCGGTTCCGAAATCTTGAATATTACGATTTTCGTACTATCCTGATGATCCTCCCCGGCTCGCGTCGATGCCGGACTAGTGGTCCAATTCTGACATTTGCATCCCGCCGCGGTTGGCACTTTTACAAATGTCAGAATCAAAGGACCACTAGCAAACATAAGTTTTGAGTGGAGTTTTGGATTTGACATTCGCTTTGCGCATTCCCGGCCACGGGGTAGCGAATGGCAAATCCACTCCACTCGTACGGAGGTTGCCATGGCGATCGTCATCAATGGGACGGGATATCCGATACCCGACGACCCCCGAGTCTCATTGCTCGACCTGCTGCGCGAGCGGCACGGCCTGACCGGAACGAAACTCGGCTGCAACCAGGGCGGCTGCGGCGCATGTACCGTCATCGTCGATGGCGCGCGCGTGCTGTCCTGTCTGACGCTGGCGGTGCAGGCCGACGGCTGCGAGGTGCTAACCATCGAAGGCCTGGCCGCCAACGATCGCGAACTGCATCCGTTGCAGCAGGCCTTCATCGAGCATGACGGCCTTCAGTGCGGCTACTGCACCCCGGGCCAGATCTGCTCGGCGATTGCGATGGTCGCGGAATTTAAAAAGGGCGATCCCAGCTATGTGACCGCGGATCTCGCCGGCGGACCGGACGGCGCGACGCGCCAGGAAATCCGCGAACGCATGAGCGGCAACCTGTGCCGGTGCGGAGCGCATAACGGTATCGTCGATGCAATCGAGGAGATGCTGGCGGGAGATGTGGCATGAGGCCGTTCGATTATCGGCGCGCAGCGCATCAGACTGAGGCGCTCGCGCTCGTTCACGCAGGCCAAGGTCGCTATCTCGGCGGCGGCACCAACTTGGTCGATCTGATGCGGCAGAATATCGAAGCACCTGCCGCGCTTGTCGATGTTTCCCGCCTGCCTGCCACGATCGATGACACGCCCAATGGCGGCTTGTTGATCGGAGCTGCGGCCCGCAACAGCGTCGTCGCCGCACATCCTTCCGTGCGAACGCGCTATCCGGTGCTGTCGCGCGCCTTGCTCGCGGGCGCCTCGGCGCAAATTCGCAACATGGCAACCGTCGGCGGCAACATCCTGCAACGGACGCGCTGCGCCTATTTCTACGACGCTGCCGGATCGCGCTGCAACAAGCGCGAAGCCGGCTCCGGTTGCGATGCCATCGGGGGTTTCAACCGCTATCACGCCATTTTTGGCGCTTCGGAGCACTGCATCGCGACGCATCCCTCCGATATGTGCGTCGCGCTTGCGGCGCTCGATGCAACGGTGCATCTCGCCGGCCGCGACGGCGAACGCCGTGTCGCACTGCTCGACTTCCATCGTTTGCCCGGCGACCAGCCGCAGATCGACACGGTGCTGCGGCCGGGCGAACTGATCACCGCGATCGAACTCGCGCCAAGCCCTGCGGCTGCGAACTCCGCGTATCGCAAGGTTCGCGACCGTTCGAGCTACGCTTTCGCGCTGCTGTCCGTCGCCGCAGGCCTGGAAGTCGCCGGCGGAAAGATCAAGGACATCAGGATCGCCCTCGGCGGTGTCGCGGCAAAGCCGTGGCGCGCGTCGCGGGCCGAGGAAATCTTGCGCGGCCAGGCTCCGACAAAGGAGCGTTTCCTCGCCGCCGCCGAGGCCGAACTTGCCGCCGCCAAAACCTTCGACGGCAACGCCTTCAAGATCGAACTTGCCAAACGAACCATCGCCGCCGTGCTCGGCGAACTCACCGGGGTCAACGCATGAGCAAGCTTCAGAACGCCATCGTCGGCGGTGTCCGTACGGCAATGGGCTATGTGCCGACAAGCTGGCTGCCGGGCGCAACGCCCGACCCGCTGATCGAGCGGCGCGTGACGCTGGGCACGCAACAGTCGCGCGTCGACGGCGCGGACAAGGTGCGCGGGGCCGCGCGTTTCGCCGCCGAAGTGCCGATGGAGAGACTGCTCTACGCGACTTTCGTGCATTCGACGATTGCGCGCGGCAGGATCGCCGAGCTCGACGTTTCCGCCGCCAGCAATACATC
>CAVVLH010000021.1:0-45141 GCA_963748805.1 uncultured Alphaproteobacteria bacterium
TGCGCCAAATTTCTCAAAACGACGAACTCGGACGGTTATCCTGGCCGCGCGCTACCGGCGCCTGGACGGTGACCGCGGGCTACATGTCCAGGAAAATCCGGACGTGGCTGACGAACAGGTCGTGGTGCTGAAACAATGCGCCATGGCTCGAGTCGGGATAGAGGATTAACTGAGCGTCGCTTAGAACCTTGAACATTGTGTAGGCGTTGTCCGGCGGCAGCATGGTGTCGTGGCTCCCACAGACCACGAGGACGGGCTGCGTGATTGCGCGCAGAATTGCGTGCTCGGGATCAGGCGTTGCGCACCAACTGATCAGGGCCTTGGCCTGCGGATCGGTCACCGCGCTCCCACTGTCTGTATCCCGATCTTCCGTGCGCGCTTTCGCGCGCTTCAGGAATGCCAGGCCGGCAGACTGGCTGGAGGGTGACTTTGTGAAGAACAGAGGCAGCCGGATATCCGGCGCTTCGGTGTGGGCGAAGGCGTCCTGGAGAACTGCCAACAGGTGCTCCTCTCCACCCTTCGGAGCGGTGCCGACCAGGATGAGCTTGCGGACCAGTCGTCCGTGCTGGGCGGCAATTTGCTGGGAGATGCAGCCGCCGAGGGAAAAGCCGAGCAGATCGACCTCGGAGAAGCCGAGCAAGCCGATAAAGGTGACCGCGTCGCGGGCCATCGCCTCGATATTATCGGGGGTTTGGCCGGTCGAGCGGCCGACCCCGGCATTGTCGAAAGCGATCACCGGGCGATCGTCGGCCAGGGCATTTACGACGGCGGGATCCCACGAATCAATGTTGCCCGAGAAATGCTGCAACAGCAGCAGCGGCGTTCCTGTCGATGGGCCAAGCTGGCGATATACGAAGCGGATACCGCTGCCTTCGACGTAACGGGTTGGCGCTGTTTCCAGCGTAAGAAGATTGCGATTTGCGGTGTCGAGTTTAGAGATATCGTTCTGTAAACGGTTGGGGACGGCTGGTTTCACATTCATCGTCGGGTGCTCCTGTTGGCATAATCATGACGGTCTTTATTTTTTCGACAGTGGAGATCCTCGTACGGCTTCGAGCCGCGCTTGCCGCTTTACGGGGCCGTAGCCTTTTGACGTGGCGGCGATCACACCGCCCGTGACATTCGAAAATTGGTTCATGTCGGCTCCGAGCCGACACCGGGCAATGCGAAATAAAATGCCGCTCCGTGGCCAAGATCGCTAGCAGCCCAAATCATCCCGCCATGGGCTTCGATAATCCAACGGCAAAGGGACAGTCCAATGCCGGTTCCATTGGCTCTCGTAGTGAAGAAGGTGTTGAACAGGCGGCTCATGTCACCCGGGTCGATGCCCGTTCCGTTATCCTGCACCATGACGCCAACGTGATTGAGATCCAGTTTTTGCGATCGAACCAATAGTTTGCGCGACCGATCATTGACCGAGACCATGGCCTGAAGGCCGTTCGTCAACAGATTAATCATGACCTGTTGCAGTTGAACGCTGTCACCCAGCACTGGCGGCAGATCGGTCGAAAGTTCGAGTCGCAATGACGCGTTGTTGCGGACCAAGTCCGACTTGGTGAGAGCAACAGCCCGCTCAATGATCTCGTTCAGATTTAGCTCCGCCCTCTGAACATCCCCCTTCACCGAGAGAGCGCGCAAACGACGGATAATATCTCCCATGCGACAGGCGCTGCTGATCATGGCTGCAACGGTCGCCCTTATTTTGTCGAGTGGAGGCTCTTCGCGTTCGAGTAATTGCTTGCACCTCTCACCTTTGACGACGAGCGCAGCGAGCGGCTGGACAACCTCGTGTACGATTGATGCAGTCAATTCGTCCGGCGAAATTAATTGCATTGCGTGCGCCGCCGGTACCCGCAGCAGCATGTCCTGCGCGTTTTTGGATGCTGCGGCATCTGCCGGCGAAGCCGCGTGTTCAAACTGGGTCGACATATCTTCAGCAAAACGGGCCGATGAGTGCACGCTGCCGGCGGCCGTCTCTGCGCCGGGCGAATAGTCGGAAACCGAGCCAGGGCTCGCTATTTGCTGTATTTTCTTCACGGAAGAACCTCTGCTGGCAAAAATTTTGTTGGCTTTCGCCGAGGACCTGACAAGCAATCTTTAAATTCGTCGCGATCGAACGATGTGACCGCGGGTGGATTGATCGACTTCCTTTCGTTTGTTGACAGGCATTCTCCCTTTTTCGGGGCGCGAAAATATTACCCTGCGGGGGAGCAAATGCTGAGGGCGTTCGGTACGCCTGCTGGCGGCGTCGAGGCCATGCCGCGTGCCCTGGCCTTTTAAAATATCTGCAACATTCATCGATGGATGATGCGCGGGTATGGTGGTGAAGACTTCTGATCTGACATTTGCTGCAGGCAGCAGCACATGCAACTCTTCGTCAGCCCCGATGGTCAGGGCGCGCGGAATCACAGATGGCTATTCGGCTACTGTAGCGCCTTTGCCAATTCTTCCCACGAGGTCACGCCAACCGTTCTATATATGGTGGCGAGGTGCTTCTTCAGAGCCTCGTTGCTGGTACCCGCCGACGTCAAGCAATCAGAGCGCGTTCCGCCCATTGCGGCAACAAGAGCGATGGAACGCTGCAGCGGCGACAGCTTAAGTTTAAGAATGTTCTCGATCGCCTTGAGACGCTTCGGTTGTTCCATTTCAAGCGAAATCAGCACTTGTGCGTTCGCATCGGCGACCGGCGTGTGCATCAGCGTTGCTGTCAGAAGCAGCCGGCCCCCGGGTACGTCCAGCACGTCTTGTACCAGCGATGAAGATTCCAGGCGGCTACACAAATCTTGCGCGAATCGCGGCGGCATCGTGGTCGGACCAACAAGACGAACGTTCTGGCCGACAATGGTGCAGGCCTTCAAAATCTCGTTTGCCTCGGTACTCAAAGTCAGCAACTTGGTCCCCGAACGATCTACGAGCATGTGACCGCCGAGATGCGATCGCTCCCAAAGTCCGTCGGCTGAATGTCCCTCAATGGCGCGCTGAAGATAGGGAAGCGCCTGTCTAAGATAAGATGCGTCGATTTCGTGGAACGGATTCTGCTCCTCGCGAAAAAGCATGACAACAGCGCGTGTCCGGTTGGCGACATCAACTCTCAAATCGAGGGTATGAAAGTGTCCGCTTGCCCTAACCAGCAGATTGAAAGTGTTGGAACGAAAATAACTTCGCTCCGGATTCATCAACCGCCCAACGGGCCGGCCATTCATGGCAGCGATCTGGGAGGCGTTGATTTCCGATGCGCCGGTAAACAGGCGGTCATACTCGTTGACGAACAGATCAAGCGCAGAATCAGCGGCGTTCTCGTGGAACAGCCCCGCAGGCATTTGCTGTTCGTCCATCCAGAACAGAGAAGCGGCATCGGCGCCGACGATTTCTCGCAAAGTTCTGCATACGGCGGGCGCAATGGGTTCGATTCCAGCGCCGGCACGGCACAGCAAATCAAGTTCATGCCATTTGCGCTTACCTCGGTGAAGCATGCTCTGTACCGCTAACGCCCTGTCCGGCGCGGTGTCCTTGAACGCTTCGAGTGCTTAAATGCATTACCTCCCCAGCCGGGGAATATCCAAAGTTAGGCGGCCAGAGTAACCGGTCAATCGCATTGACGCAATCAGAGATGGTCGAGGAGCGTGATGATCGGATGCCTGATGATCAGTGCGCCGGGGGCGCGATACGCCGCCTGACCTGCAGGACGACCATCGACTGGATCGAAGGGCCGGACGAATGCTCACGACCAATTGGGAGCTTCGGCCAAAGTCGGCGAGGCAGAAGAGGCTGATATGACCCGTTCCGAGAATTCGACTATCTCCGCGCAGCCACAGCCTCCCGCGCTGATCCATCGCGCCCGGCTGGCGATGGCGGCGCTACCCTTTGTCATGATGACAGTCGCGTTAAGCTTGGGAGCCTCCGCGGACGAAGCGCAGGCTCGTGCGTTTTTTTTGCAATTCGTGGCCGCGCAGAATGCACATAAGGCGAGCCAAGTGAGATCCATGCTCTGGAATTCATCCAGCATGCTCTGGGTTTCGCGAGGCATCGAAACCAGAGGTGCCGATGCGGTGGTCGCCCGCTTCAATGAATACTACCAGGGCACTTGGCATCTCGAACCCGACATGTCCCAATTTCGCGTGGCCGGGATCTCGAACGACGTCATGCAAATTCTGGTCCCCATCGTTTTCACGCGCGGCCTTCCCGGCAAGCCACCAGAGGATAACAAGTTTCTGATCAGCCAGACGTTCGTTCGCGAGGGAAACAACTGGTTTGTCGCCTCCATCCTTCCGGTCGCAAACACGCAACTCAAATAGCGCGTGCGAAGCCGGAGAGAGCGTGACCCGGATCGCGACAAGGAAGTGCAACGCACTTCAGGCGAACGGACAGTAGTCCAGAATCAAGGGTTTCCCGAAATAAAAACCGCCAGACTGCATTCAATTGAAAAGGAAAAGCTCGATGGACCAGATGGATGTACTTCGGCACGGAAATCAGATGAATCGCCGTGCGTTCGTGGGCATGATGGCTGCCGGTGCGGCAAGTCCGTTTTTTCCGCGCGCAGCCGCTGCGCAGCCCGCGCCGAAAGCCCGAAATGTCATTTTTGTGCATGGCCTTTTTGCCGACGGGTCTTGCTGGTCGGAGGTCATCGCCCGGCTCCAGCCAAAGGGGATGAACGTCACGGCCGTGCAGAATCCGTTGACCTCGCTGAAAGATGCCGTCAAGGCGACCCAACGTGTACTTGCCAGGCAAGACGGTCCGACCGTACTTGTCGCGCATTCCTTCGGCGGCATGATCATCACGGAAGCCGGTGTGGACCCGAAAGTTTCGGCCCTCGCCTATATTGCGGCTCGTGCGCCCGATGCGGGCGAGGATTACACGGCGCTGGCCAAGCAATTCCCTACCCCGCCTGCGTCGGCCGGCATCGTTTGGTCCGAAGATGAAGGGCGGTTGGGCGAGGAAGCCTTCCTTCGTGACTTCGCCGGAGACATCCCGGCGGACAAGGCCCGTGTTCTCTACGCAGTGCAGGCACCGTTCAAGCGGGCGTTGCTCGCAGACAAGACGACCAACGCCGCCTGGCGATCGAAGCCGAGCTGGTACGCCGTGTCGACCGAAGACCGTACCATCGATCCGGATATCGAGCGGTTTATGGCCAAGCGTATGGGCGCCAAGACGATCGAAGTGAAGGCTAGTCATCTTTCGTTGATATCTCAGCCAGACATCATTACGAACTTGATTCTCGAAGCGGCAGGACAGAACTACGAAATGAATCCGCCGAATCGATAGCAGCATATCGACCCTCACAATTGCGGACAGCGCGCCGACTCCCAAAGTGGCATCGAGCGCCGTTATTGCCCTCGCAATGACGCTCAATGAACTTTGTACCAACACCAACAAATTCGATCCACTATCGACTCCCGCTGGCAGTGTTGAAGTCACCTGGACGATAGACGACGACAAGCAGCGGCTCTGTTTGACCTGGGCTGAACGAGGCGGTCCCCCCGTTCAGCCGCCAACGCGACGCAGCTTCGGGACGCGGATGATGGAATCCCTCGGTCAACAGCTGAATGGCCAAGTACAGCTCTCTTACGATCCGCCCGGTTTCGTCTACTCGCTGGACGTGCCGCTGCGCTCAATCGTTGCCGCGGCGTGAATCCGCTCTTTATCTTCGGGTCGTATCAAAGCAGGAATTGCATGGGCATTGCAAAGCGTTATCTGGCCGAATACGAAGAGCGCCTGGCTCTGGTCGAATAAATTTGCATCGACAAAGGCGCGCTTTTTTTGGACTCCTCCCGGATTTCGCCGTTGATTCAATCCGATGGGTCATGGGGTCGAACGCGAGGCAACTTGATTGGTTGCTTCCGGCAAACGAGGATAGCGTCACATCGGTAACCTCGTATCCGCAACCTTGCCAAACCCATCGGGAGAAGATGATGGCCAACAACGTCGCCGATCTCATCGTGACAACCCTGGAACAGGCAGGCGTCAAGAGAATCTATGGCATCGTCGGAGACAGTCTGAATGGTCTCACCGAGGCGCTGCGAAAGCGGCGTACCATCGAATGGGTGCATGTGCGGCACGAGGAAGTGGCCGCCTTCGCAGCCGCCGGTGAAGCGCACATCACCGGCAGTCTGGCGGTCTGTGCCGGCTCGTGCGGGCCGGGCAATCTGCATCTCATCAACGGGCTGTTCGATGCCCATCGAAGCCGAATGCCGGTGCTTGCGATCGCGGCGCAGATTCCATCGGCCGAGATCGGCGGCGGCTACTTCCAGGAAACCCATCCGCAGAACCTGTTTCGGGAATGCAGCCACTATTGCGAAATGGTTTCGGACGTCAGCCAGTTGCCGTTTGTCCTGGAGAACGCAATTCGTGCAGCGGTTGGCCTGCGAGGGGTCTCGGTGGTTACCATCCCCGGCGACGTCGCGCTTCGAAAGGCCCCGGAGCGCGCGCCGTCGACTTCGCGAGGTCTCAGCATTTCCGCCCCCGACGTGGTGCCGAAGCCGCAAGAACTGAATGCGCTTGCCTCCATGCTCAACAAGGCGAAACGAGTCACGCTGTTTTGCGGCCGGGGGTGCGAAGGGGCGCACGACGTCTTGATGAAGCTCGCCGATGCGCTCAAGAGCCCGATCGTGCATGCGCTCGGTGGCAAGGACTTTGTTGAATACGACAATCCCTATGACGTCGGAATGACCGGCTTTATCGGATTTTCCTCCGGCTATGCCGCCATGCATGCTTGCGACGTCCTTCTGATGTTGGGCACCGATTTTCCGTACAAGCAGTTTTTCCCGACCGATTGCCAGATTGTGCAAGTCGACATCCGCCCGGAAAACCTCGGGCGCCGATGCCGGCTTGATCTCGGCGTCGTCGGAGACATCGGCCAGACCCTCAAGGCGCTGCTGCCGCTGCTCGAAACGAAAGGCAATCGTGAGCATCTCGACCGGGCGGTCGCGCATTATCAGAAAGCGCGGGACGGCCTCGATTCGCTCGCGCAGGGGTCTCCGGGCCGCAAGCCGATCCACCCGCAATATCTTGCGAGAGTTATCAGCGAGGCCGCGTCGGATGACGCGGTCTTTACCGCCGACGTCGGCACGCCGACGGTCTGGGCGGCGCGCTATCTCAAGATGAACGGCCGCAGACGGCTGATCGGGTCGTTCGTGCACGGCTCGATGGCAAACGCCATGCCGCAGGCGATCGGCGTGCAGGCCGCGCAGCCCGGCCGCCAGGTCATCACGCTGTCAGGCGACGGCGGCTTCAGCATGCTGATGGGCGATCTGATCACGCTGACGCAGATGAAATTGCCGGTCAAAGTCGTCATTTTCAACAATGGCGTTCTCGGCTTCGTCGCACTCGAAATGAAAGCCGCCGGTTTTGTCGACACCAATGTCGATCTCGAAAATCCTGATTTCGGCGCCATGGCCCGGGCCATGGGACTGTTCGGCCGCCGGGTCGAGGATCCCGGTGAACTTCCCGCTGCGATGAAGGAGTTGCTGGATCATCCGGGTCCGGGAGTGCTCGACGTCATCACCGCCAAGCAGGAGCTTTCGATGCCTCCCACCATTACGGCGGAAGAGGTCAAGGGATTCAGCCTCTGGTTCTTGCGTGCGGTCATGAACGGACGCGGCGACGAAGTGCTGGATCTGGCGAAGACGAATTTACTGCCGCGCTGAGCTTTGTTGCTCGATTAGCTTGCGGCTTAACCTCGAAGTAATCGAACGGGACATAAGAACGTCACGACGGGAAGTTGCGGGTGTGGCCAATTGGCGACATTTGATTTTAAACACGCACGAGCCAGCCTCGCTCCATAGATTAGCGGGAAAGCAATCGGATACGTTAATCTATATAAATAGGTTCCAATCTATTGAGATGACGCGGCGCATAGAATCAAACTGATTCGAGTACTGGGTTCGCTCGCTTATTTTTAACAAAAACCGCGCTGTCCGGCCTCGGATTGAGCGCGCCCGAACCCGCAGGTGTCCATGTTTTTAGACATTTTTTCGCGCCGGAAGTCCAACTTGGGCTGCGGATGCGGAGCAGTCGTCCTCGCATTTATCGCCGTTATAACCTCACTGACGACGCCCGCGATGGCGGATGGCGGAGCGGGCGGCAGTGGCTGCACGAATTGCAGCAACGGATTCGGCAGCAGCTTTGGAGCCGGGGGCGCAGGCGGTACCGGCTTTAACGGGCAGGCAGGCACGGATGGCGTCGGCGGCGGCGCCGTAGCTTTCGGCGGCGGCGGCGGCGGTGGCGGCGCGGGTGGCGGTGCGGGCGGAGCCGGCGGCGTCAGCATCACGGGATCCGGCAACAACGGCACCGCCGGTGGCGTCGGCGGTGTGAACGGCAGCAACGCGGCCAGCATCAGCAACAGCACGCCATTGTCCGGCGGAAACGGTGGAGCGGGTACCGATGTCAGCAGCGGCACTGGCGGTGCCGGCGGCGGCGGCGCCGGCGGTTACGGCGCGATCGTCAGCGGCACGTCCACCGGCACGAATACAAGCAGCATTACCGGCGGCAACGGCGGTCGCGGCGGCAATCAGGGCGGCTTGCCGGGTAGCGGCGGCGACGGTGGTGTTGGTGTTGATTTTACCGCATCGGGCGCAAGCTTAAGCAACTCGGGCAGCATTAGCGGTGGCAATGGCGGTACACGCGGTATCAACGGATCCTCGGTCCAGTTCGGCCAATACGGCGCGGGCGGCGCGGGCGTGGTCGGCGCCGGGCTCACCATCGACAACACGGGCGGCACCATCACGGGCGGGCTGTCGGGCGACGGCGTGACGCGCGCCAACGCCATCACCTTCACCGGCGGTAACAACGTCATCACCTTCGGCGCGACGTCGGGGCTGACCGGCAACATCGGCCTCACGGGATCGCTGCAATTCCTTCAGGGCGTCGATACCAATCTTTCCAGCATCATCACCGGCACGGGTGCGATCGGAAAAACCGGCGCAGGAGAGCTCACGCTGTCCGGCGTCAATACCTATACCGGTGCTACGACGGTCAGTGGCGGCACGCTGAACGTCACGGGATCGATCGCCTCGTCGTCGCTCACAACCGTTAATGGCGGCGCAACCCTCGCCGGTAGCGGCACCGTCGGCAACCTGAGCATCAACGGTGGCACGCTGGCGCCTGGCAACTCCCTTGCCACACTCAACGTCGGCGGCAGCCTGACGTTCTCCGCGGCTTCAACCTACATGGTGGGGCTGTCGCCAACCGCTGCGAACAGCGTCAACGTCGCCGGCACGGCAACGCTCGGTAGCGCCACCGTAAACGCGACCTATGCCAATGGCAGTTACGTCGCGAAGCAATACACCATCCTTACGGCCACCGGTGGAGTGTCGGGCACGTTCGGTTCGCTGGTCAACGCCAACCTGCCCTCGGGCTTCAGCGCGAGCCTCGGTTACGACGCCAATGACGTTTATCTTAATCTGAAACTGAGTTTCACGTCGTCACCGACATTTGGCAGTGGCCTCAACCTCGGACAGCAGGCGGTCGGCAACGCGCTGGTAAACTTCTTCAACGCGACCGGTGGCATTCCCCTCGTGTTTGGCAGCCTCACTCCGGCGGGGCTGACGCAGGTCTCCGGCGAGACTGCGACCGGGACGCAACAGACCACGTTCGACGCCATGAACCTGTTCATGGGCGTAATGACCGATCCATTCTCGCATGGCGGTGGCACTCCCGCGCAAGGCGGCGCGTTGTCCTACTCCGATCCGCGTGATGCGAATGCGATGTTCACCAAGGCGATGCCGGTGAAGGCCGATCCGTTCGTGCAGCGCTGGAGCGTGTGGGCATCGGGCTTCGGCGGTTCGCAGACCACAGACGGCAATGCGACGACGGGATCGAACAATTCCGCCAGCAGCGTCTATGGCACGGCGGTTGGTGCGGACTATTCGATCTCGCCCAATATCATCGCGGGCTTTGCGCTCGCCGGTGGTGGAACGAATTTCAGCGTGACCAATGGCGGCTCCGGTCATTCCGACCTGTTCCAGGCCGGCGCCTTTATCCGGCATAATGTCGGCGCGGCCTATTTATCCGGTGCCCTGGCCTATGGCTGGCAGGATGTGACGACCAACCGAACGGTAACCGTCGCCGGCTTCGATCAGTTGCGGGCGCGATTCAACGCCAATGCCTATTCCGGGCAACTCGAGGGTGGATATCGCTTTGTCGCGCCATCGGTGGGCGGCCTGGGCATCACGCCCTATGCCGCCGGTCAATTCACGACCTTCGCGCTGCCGGCCTATGCCGAAAGCGTTCTCTCCGGAACCAACACCTTTGCATTGGCCTACGCCGCCAGGAGCGTGACCGACTCAGGTAGCGAATTGGGTCTGCGCACCGATAAATCCTACACGCTCACGGATGCAATCCTGACGCTGCGTGGCCGTCTGGCCTGGGCGCATGACTTCGATCCGGATCGCAGCATCGGCGCCACCTTCCAGACGCTTCCAGGTGCAAGCTTCGTCGTCAACGGCGCGGCGCAGGCGCGCGATGCAGCCCTGACCACCGCCTCCGCCGAACTGAAGTGGATCAACGGCTGGTCGGTTGCTGCCACCTTCGAGGGTGAGTTCTCCGACGTCACCCGCAGCTATGCCGGAAAAGGCGTCGTTCGCTACACCTGGTAGGCGCATCCGGCGCTTCGACCCGGCTGAGCGGCGGGTCCGGCGTTCGAACTCGACCGCGGGTTCGTTGAAGTCCGCAGTTCCGCTCGGGATCGGCGCGCCACGCACTAAGAATCTCCGATTTTTCCGAAGCGGCGGATGACGCTTTGAAATCCTTGCGGCGTCGGCTTATGCGCGTGCCGGGCCGGCCGCGGCGCTGGTTTTACGCAGACCAGTTCCGCGCCGGTCCCGATGGGCCTGCAGATAATATCTGCGCTTGGCGTGCAGCATCTTCATGTCGGCGCGTTTGGCCACCTGCTCCAGCCGCTCGCCCGGCTCGCTCGTCGCGATCCCGGTCGAGATGCCGAGCGGGAGGTCCGGATAGAATTGGTTGTTGAGCTCGATGAGCTCCGCAAGCGTGTTGACGATGGCTTCGCCAACGATGGAATCGGTGCCGGGCAACAACACGGCGAATTCGTCGCCGCCGATGCGCGCCACCGAAGCCGGTTTCTCGACCAGCGAGCCGAGCACTTCGCCAGCCCGGCGCAACAGCGCGTCGCCAGCGGCGTGACCGAATTCGTCGTTGGCTGCCTTCAGGCCGTTGATGTCGGCGATGATGATGGTGACCGGTTGCAGCGCCTTGCGCTCAAGCCGATTGAGTTCGTCGGCATAGAACGAGCGATTCAACGTGCGCGTCAGCACGTCATGGGAGCCGAGGTATTCGAGATAGGCTTCCGCCTTCTTGCGTGCGGTGATGTCGGTCAGCGCGACCTGCACCAGCGACCAATCCCTTTCATGGCCGGGCAGCACCGAGAATTGCAGCAACAGATGCAGCTTGGTGCCGTCGAGTGCGTAGTTCACCACTTCGCGCTGCTGGAACAGCTTGCCGTTCCAGAGATCGACGAGCTGTTCGCGGAAATGCGGTTCCATCTCGTCGCGAAACACGGTGGAGAGATTGCGCAGCAAGGTATCCTTGTCGGGAGCGCCGAATAACTCGAGTGTTCGGCCGTTGATATCGAGCACACGGATTTCGCTCATGCAGCGCGGGACGAACTCCTTGTGCACATCGGTAAAGACGCGGAAATCCTCGACGCCGCGAGCGCGCACATCATCGATCAGACGTTTCAGGCCGCTGAAGTCCTCCACCCAGAGCGATACCGGCGAATGGGCAAACAGGCCGAAGGCGTAGTTCTCGCTGTCAACGAGACGCCGGCGGGCCTTTTCCCGGCCGGTTACGTCCTCGATCGCGATCATGACGCGGTCCCAGCTTTGCTCGTGGCCGGGAAGGATGGCGCCGTGAAGCTGGATATCGAGACGTTCGCCGGCCAGCGTGTAGTTGACCGTATGGCTGGAGAAACTGGTCTGCCCATCCCAGAGCTGGGCGAGTTCCTCGATATGACTTGAGAAAGTGTCGTCGCGCAACACCTGGTCGAGATTGGCCATCAGATGGTCAAGATCGCGGGCGCCGAATAACGAAAGGGTCTTGCGGTTGACCTTCAGCAAACGGATGCGCTGCGAGCACTGTCGCACGCGGTCCGGATTTGTGGCGAGAAATGCCCTGATCTCGGTCACGCCCACCGCGCGCCACTGCTCGAACAGGGCCCGAACCGCGCTGTAGTCCTCGATCCACAGCGAAACCGGCGCGATGTCGAACATTTTGGCGTCGTCGCTGGGATCGATGAACGGAGCTAACATGCAAACCTTGGTGGAAGGATGATCGGCTCTTCTAACGCATCGGACGCGATTCGTTAAGGTACTGCCATCCGCGGCGATTGGTAACCGGGGCGCCAACCGGCCAAGAACCGCCTGGTGGAGTGGATGTGACATTCGCTACCCGCCCAACCGCGAACTCGTCAAGCGAATGTCAAATCCAAAACTCCACCAGACACCTATATTTGCTTGTGGTCCTTCTAATTCTAACCGTCGCAAAGGCGGCAGCTGAGAAGGGATGCGAATGTTGGAATTGGACCGC
Source organism: uncultured Alphaproteobacteria bacterium (assembly GCA_963748805.1). Classification (GTDB taxonomy): domain Bacteria; phylum Pseudomonadota; class Alphaproteobacteria; order Rhizobiales; family Xanthobacteraceae; genus Bradyrhizobium. The sequence goes on from CAVVLH010000021.1 coordinate 12,541, forward strand.
TACCTTGCGTCATTCTCTCCCATCCGGTCCGATTTCCCGCGCCCATGCGTAACATGTAGTACAGGCGCGATCAGCGGCATTCCCAGAAGCTTGAGTCGCCCATACCTCTTTGTTGACTGGCCGGGGCACGGTTTGTTCTTCGCAATTTTCGTGACGCGCTCCCGCAAGCCCGCCGGGTAAAGTCTGTTGCGTCGACGGCGCTTCGGCTATGCTTGGGGCAAGCCAAACGGGAGGCAGGAACGTGAGGATGGGAAGGCTTTTTATTCGGCGGGCCGCCGTTGCAGCTTTGGTCGGATGTTCGGTCCTGTTGGCGCTGGGCGTGTCGGCGCCCGCGGCGTCGGCGGCCGAGGTGAAGGTCATGAGCACGGTCGCGCTCACGCCGACATTCGGCGAACTGACACAGAAGTATCAAAGTGGTGGCAACCAGCTGAATGTCGTCTTCGGCACCATCGCGAGCCTGAAGAAGCAAATCGAGGCGGGCGAAACCGCCGATGTCTTTATCCTCTCGCGCCCGGTACTCGACGATCTGCAAACCCAGGGCAAGGTTGCCCAGGGCAGCGTCGCCAACGTCGGCAAGTCCTATGTCGCCGTCGGCATACGTGCCGGTGCTCCCGTGCCTGATATTGGCACGGCGGAAAAGCTGAAGGCGGTGCTTCTCGCCACCAAGTCAGTCTCCTATGCCGATCCCGCGAAGGGCGGCGCCAGCGGCATCTATTTCGCCAAGGTGCTCGATCGCCTCGGCATCGCGGATCAGATGAAGGCGAGGGCCATCCTGGTGCCGGGAGCCGAAGCGGGCGAGATCGTTGCCAAGGGCGAGGCCGAAATGGGCGTGGCCCAGGCTTCGGAATTAGCTGCTGTTCCCGGCATAAAGGTGGTTGGCCCGCTGCCCGGCGATCTCAACAGCGAGATCGTGTTCGCGGCCGGCATCGGATCCACGAGCGCGAATCCCGCCGCGGCCAAATCGCTGATCGAACTTCTGACCGGTCCGGTGGGCGCGGCCATCCTCAAGTCCAAGGGCATGGACCCGGCCTGAGGTCGCTTTGCCGAGCCAAGCATGATCTTTTCGGAACACCGCGTCACACTTTTCCGGATCATGCTTTAGTTGCCGAGTTTGATGCCGGCATCCTTGATCAGCTTTGCCCACTCGGGCGTTTCTCTCCTGATGATCGCCGTAAACTCTTCCGGCGTGCTACCGACCGGCTCGAGGCCCAATTCGTCGAACTTCTTGCGCAGCCGCGGCATCGCCAGCGCCTTGACGGTCTCAGCGTGCAATTTATCCAGGACATCCTTGGGCGTGCCGGCCGGCGCGAGCAGGCCGAACCACGGCACGGCCTCGAAACCGGGGAAGCCGGATTCCGCCATGGTGGGCAGGTCGGGCGCGAGACTGGAGCGCTTGATCGAGGTGATGGCCAGCGCGCGCAATTTCCCTTCGCGCACCAGCGGCACCACATTCACGATATTGGCGAACGACATGTTCACCCGGTTGGCGAGCAGATCCGGCATCAGCGCCGTGGTGCCGCGATAGGCCACGGGGGCAATATCGAGATGCGCCATGTATTTGAACAATTCGCCGCCGAGATGCTGCGACGTGCCGACGCCGGCGTGACCGTAGGAAAGCTTGCCAGGCTCCGCCTTGGCGAGCGCCACCAGTTCTGCGACCGTCCTGGCCGGTAGGTCGGGCGGAACGGCAAGCACGTTCGCCGCGATGAACACCTGCGAGATCGGAGCGAAATCCCGGAGCGGGTCGAACGGCAGCGTTTCGTACAGGCTCGGATTGATGACCAGCGAGGAGTTGCCGCCCATCAGCAAGGTGGTGCCGTCAGGGGTCGCTTTCGCCACGCGCTCGGTGGCGATGTTGCTGCCGGCGCCGGGAATATTCTCGACCACGAACGGCGTGCCCCAGACTTCGGCAAACCTGTCGGCCAGCATGCGCGCCACCAGGTCGGGAGCCGTGCCGGGCGTGAAGCCGACCAGGATTTTTACCGGCCGGTCCGGATAACTGGATTGGGCTGACGCGCTATCGGCCGCGAACAGTGCAAGCAGGGCGGCGAACAGCTTCGCGGCGAATGTCATCGTTTCCTCTCACGCCCCGCATGCCCGATTGGTCAGTCTCGAGCTTGGCGAGAAGTGTGGCACCCGCAAACAACGCCCGCAAGGCGCAGCGCAAGCACATGCCCAGCGATGCGAGAGAAGCAGATCGCCGTCCTGCAAACAGAAACACCCGAAGCGTTGCCTCGGGATCGCGCCGACGTCGTTATGCCGTTGGCGACTACCGGGTTCAGCCAGTTCATGCAAGAACCTGAAGTGCGGTACCACCCGATCAATTGATCGTCGTGATCGACAAATCGGCCTTGACCCTGGACTTCTTCAGTTAGAAGAATGTCTCTGGCTGGCACCTGATCTACCGGCGGCGATCGCCGCGGGATTCGTTATGCTGAACCGGACCCGCCGATGAATATTCTCGATCCCCAAGGTCCTGTTGCGGCAGCCGACAAGGCCATTCTGATCGATTCCATCGCGATCATGCTGGCGATCGTTGTGCCGACGATCATTGCGATTTTTGCGTTTGCGTTCTGGTTCCGGCAGTCCAATCCCCGCGCGCGATATCTGCCCGATTTCGCTCACTCCGGCCGGATCGAACTCGTCGTCTGGTCGATCCCGGCGCTCACCATCATCTTGCTCGGTGGCGTCGCCTGGATCGGGTCACATCAGCTTGATCCCGCCGCACCGGTCCCGGGCACCGGAAGCCCGATCCGAGTCCAGGTGGTCTCGCTCGACTGGAAGTGGCTATTCATCTATCCGGAGCAGCGGGTGGCGACCGTCAATTCGCTCACCGTGCCGGTCGGCGCGCCGCTACAATTTGAACTGACCTCGGGAAGCGTGATGAACGTCTTTTTCATCCCGCAGCTCGGCAGCATGATCTACACCATGAATGGCATGGTCACGCATCTCAATCTGCGCGCGGACCAGGAAGGCGACATTCAAGGGCTTTCGGCGCATTTCTCCGGTGACGGCTTTCCCGAAATGCTGTTCGACGTCCATGTGGTTTCGCCGCTCGCCTTTCCCAACTGGGTTGGAGAAACCGCGAAGAGCGGCAATGTGCTGAACGCCGACACCTACAAGCAATTATCGCGGCAGTCTGTCGAGACGGGCCGGCCCATCTATCGGCTGGACGATCCGCGGCTATTCAGCGAGATCGCGACACAGCACATCCCGCCGGGGCCCGGACCGCAGATCGCCGATAATCCGGCGAAACCTAAGCCTGAGAGCGGAGCCGCCAGTGTCCGGTAAGCTAGCATGTTAGGAAAATTAACCTGGGCCGCCATCCCCTTCGACCAGCCGATTCCGCTGGTTACCGGCGCGATCGTGCTGGTCGCGATTTTGGCCGTACTGGCCTGGGTCATCATATCAGGCCATCTGCCATATCTCTGGCGGGAATGGATCACGAGTGTCGATCACAAGCGGATCGGCGTGATGTACACGTTGCTTGCGTCAGTTATGCTGCTGCGTGGCTTTTCCGACGCCATCATGATGCGCGCCCAGCAGGCGGTCGCGTTTCATTCGCAAGGCTATTTGCCGCCGGAGCATTATAATCAGATCTTCTCCGCGCACGGCACCATCATGATCTTCTTTGTCGCGATGCCGTTCGTGATCGGCTTGATGAATCTGGTGGTGCCGTTGCAGCTCGGTGTCCGCGACGTCGCGTTCCCGACGCTCAACTCGGTGGGGTTCTGGCTCACCGCAACCGGCGCGCTGCTCGTCAATATCTCGCTCGTGGTCGGCGAATTCGCCCGCACCGGATGGCTGCCTTATCCGCCGCTGTCGGAGTTGACTTACTCGCCCGGCGTCGGCGTCGACTATTATCTCTGGTCACTGGAGATTTCCGGGGTCGGCACGCTGGTCGCGGGGATCAATCTCGTCACCACCGTGCTGAAGCTGCGCACCAAGGGCATGAGCTATTTGCGCATGCCGATGTTCTGCTGGACCACGCTCGCCTCAAATCTTCTGATCATCGCGGCGTTTCCAATCCTCACGGCCACGCTGGCGATGCTGATCCTCGACCGCTATTTCGGCTTCCATTTCTTCACCAACGAAGCCGGCGGCAACGTCATGATGTTCATGAACCTGATCTGGGCCTGGGGCCATCCCGAGGTCTATATCCTGGTGTTGCCGGCGTTCGGCATTTTCTCGGAAGTGGTTTCAACTTTCTCGGGCAAGCCGCTGTTCGGCTATCGCTCGATGGTTCTCGCCACGATGGCGATCTGCGTTATCTCTTTCATGGTGTGGCTGCACCATTTCTTCACGATGGGTGCTGGTCCCAACGTCAACGCGATTTTCGGCGTTGCTTCGATGATCATTGCGGTGCCGACCGGCGTGAAAATCTATAATTGGCTGTTCACCATGTATGGCGGACAAATCCGGTTCGCGACGCCGATGATGTGGTCGATCGGATTCATGGTGACCTTCATCCTTGGCGGCCTGACCGGTGTCCTCGTCGCGGTGCCGCCAGCGGACTTCCTGCTTCACAACAGCATGTTCCTGATCGCGCATTTCCACAACGTGATCATCGGTGGCGTGCTGTTCGGCGCATTCGCCGGCTACACCTACTGGTTTCCGAAGGCCTTCGGGTTTCGCCTGCACGAAGGCTGGGGCAAGGCCGCGTTCTGGCTATGGCTGGTCGGCTTCTATGTCGCTTTCATGCCGCTCTATGCCGTGGGCTTCCTCGGCATGACCCGCCGCATGCAGCATTACGATGTGCCTGAATGGCGGCCCTGGCTGCTCGTCGCAGGCGTCGGTGCGGCCATCATCCTGGCGGGCATCATCTGCCAGATCATTCAACTTGCGACCAGCATCCGCAATCGCGAAGAGCTTCGCGATGTCACCGGCGATCCCTGGGACGCCCGCTCGCTGGAATGGGCCACCGCCTCGCCGCCGCCGGTGTTCAATTTCGCGGTCATGCCGGATGTCGAAGGCGAGGATGCCTATTGGTCAATGAAGTCGCGCGCCAGGGAGCAGGGTCTTTCGCGCGAGCCCGAGTACAGGGATATCGAGATGCCGCGCAACTCGCCGACCGGCTTCGTCTGCGCCTTCTTTGCGACCATCATGGGCTTTGCGCTGATCTGGCATATCTGGTGGATGGTCGTCCTCGGCGGGATCGGTGCCTTTGCCACCTTCGTGGTGTTCGCCTGGCGGGACCATGACGAATACGTCATTCCGGCTGCCGAGGTCGCGCGCATCGACCGTCTCAATCGCGAGGCACGCCGCGCCGCGCTTGCGGAGAGCGCGCCATGACCGACGCAGCGCTTCACACCCAAAGTGATCCGCATTTGTTGGGCGGCCGGCCGCATGAGGGGCCGGCGTCGAAGCGGATCACGACCGGCTACGGCTTCTGGATCTTCCTGCTCAGCGACATCGTGATGTTCTCGTGCTTCTTCGCAGCCTACGCGGTGTTGCAGGGGCAGACCGCTGGTGGCCCGAAGGGCGCGGAATTGTTCGATCTGAAAAGCGTTGCGGCGGAAACCGCTCTGCTCTTGCTGTCGAGCTTCACCTGCGGGCTTGCGATGATCGCAGCCGACGTCCGCAATGCGCTGTGGTACCAGATTGGCATGGCGGTGACTTGCCTGCTCGGGCTCGGTTTTCTGATGCTCGAATTTCGGGAATTCGCCGAACTCGTCGGTCGCGGCGCTGGTCCCACGCGGAGCGCGTTTCTCTCCTCGTTCTTCACGCTGGTCGGCTGCCACGGCGTGCACGTCTCGGCGGGTATTCTCTGGCTGCTCACGATGATGGCGCAGGTGTTCGCCAAGGGGTTTCGCGCCGACATCATGCGGCGCCTGTTATGTTTTGCGCTGTTCTGGCACGCGCTGGACATCATCTGGGTCGCGATCTTCTCCGTCGTCTATTTGCTCGGGAGTGCCGCATGAGCGATCAGCATCTGCATCATGCCGTTGACCTTGCTCCCGGCGACGAAGAGGAAGGCCGTATCGGCCCGCGCTTGCTCGGCTATTGCATCGGTTTTGCACTGGCGGTCCTGCTGACGGCGACCTCATTCTTCATCGCCGGCACGAGCCTCGTCTGGCAGCCGTCAATCCCGGTGGCGCTGGTCGTGCTTGCGATCGCTCAAATGGGCGTGCATCTGGTGTTCTTCATCCACATCACGACCGATCCCGACAACACCAACAACATCCTGGCGCTGGCGTTCGGTTTGTTGATCGTGTTCCTGGTGGTTGCCGGCTCGCTCTGGATCATGGCGAATCTGAACCAGAACATGCCGCCGATGGATCAAATCATGCAGATGCAGCGCTGAGCCGTGTCTTCCACGGCCTCAGCGAAGTTCACTTCAGCGAGGTGTTGATCGCGGTGAACTTGGTGTTCAGCTTCGAGCCCAGCCCGTTCACGGCCGCGATGATAGCGAGCGAGATGCCGGCGGCGATCAGGCCGTACTCAATGGCGGTGGCGGCGCTCTCGTCCTTTAAAAATCGGTAGATCATTTGCACGATTGTATTCCTTGCGACCCTGTACGTTCCGGATAGATGACGCGCGAGTTCATTCGCTATCGAAACCTATAGAGCCATCATCCTACGGAACCGCTAATTGCCCCGTTGAAATACGGAACGAATTGGAACTGCGAAGCCGGCGTTTCTGTTCAAAAGTGAACACGTGTGCGACATCGCCACCCCGGGTTTCGCTCTCTCGTTGACGATCGAGATCCGCAACCGCCTTCAGATTGCGAGAGCGCAGCTCCGCGCCGGCGATTTTCCCGTTACGGGATTTTCTAACTTCGGCTCGCAATATCCGGGAACCTTGGTCGTTGGCTGGGGTTGGAGCCACGGGCGGGGCGATTTCGACAATGTACGAGGCTCGCCTTGCAAAACGAACCGGCCCTGCGCCCGGAAGCGCAAATCGCAAAACATCCGATCCATCCGACGCTGGTCCCGGTTCCGATCGTCTGCTTTATCGGAGCGTTGGCGACGGACACCGCTTATGCGGTCACCGCCGAGATGATGTGGGCGGATTTTTCGTGCTGGCTGCTCGCGATCGGCTTAATCGGCGGCGTGCTGGCAGCGATTGCCGGCCTGATAGATTTTCTCGGTGATCGAATGATGCGCCAGCAGGCCCCGGCATGGCCGCATCTGGTCGGCAATTTCGCCGTGCTCGTTCTGGCCTTCATCAACAATCTGATTCACACGCGCGACGCCTGGACATCGGTGATGCCAGCCGGACTCGTTCTCTCGATCGTCACGGTGCTGGTTATGTTGGTCACCGCGTGGTTCGGACGCGAATTGGTTTATCGTTACCGTGTGGGAGTTGTCCGATGATGGCGCGCACCCGTTTGCTTCGCTCCGCTTTGTTGTGCAGCTCGCTGTTGTGTCTCGCCGGATGCAACGACGGCAGCGGCGATCCGAAGGCTCAATTGGGAGCCAACCCGGTCTTGCCGGATCAGCATCAATATTGGCTGCCACCGATGCATATCGCGCGCGTGGTCGGCTGGAAGAAGGACGAAACTCCGACCGCCGCGCAGGGTCTCAAGATCAATGCCCTTGCGACAGGTCTGCAACACCCGCGCTCGCTCTATGTGCTTCCGAACGGCGATATCCTGGTCGTGGAGTCCAAGGCGCCACCGGCCGCGACCGTCAAGCGGCCGAAGGAATTCGTGATGAAGTGGGTCAAGTCATGGGCCACGTCGGGCGGCGATACCGGTGCAAGCAATCGTATCACGCTGCTTCGCGATACCAAGGGTACCGGCGTGCCAGACATGCAGAGCGTGTTCCTCGATCATCTCAACTCGCCGTTCGGTGTCGCCCTGGTCGGCAACGACCTTTACGTCGCCAATACGGATGCGATCGTCCGCTATCCCTACCATGAAGGCGACACCAAGATCACGGAGCCAGGCAACACGCTGACGCCGCTGCCGGGCGGGCCGATCGACCATCACTGGACCAAGAGCCTGGTCGCAAGTCCCGATGGTTCGCTGCTGTATGTCGGTGTCGGTTCCAACAGCAATATTACCGAGAACGGCATGGAAGCAGAGCACAATCGCGCCGCGATCCTGGAAGTCGATCGCGCCAGCGGCCGCTTTCGCATTTTCGCAAGCGGCTTGCGCAATCCCAACGGGCTTTCGTTTGAGCCGCAGAGCCACGCTCTGTGGGCCGTGGTCAATGAGCGTGACGAACTGGGTCCCGATCTCGTGCCCGATTACATGACGTCGGTGAAGGACGGCGCGTTCTACGGCTGGCCGTACAGCTATTACGGACAGCACGTCGATCCGCGCGTCCAGCCGCAACGCCCTGACTTGGTCGCCAAAGCCATCGCCCCGGATTATGCCTTGAGTTCGCATGTCGCGCCGCTCGGGCTCGTCTTCAACACCGGGACAAGCCTGCCGAAATCCTATGCCAATGGCGCGTTCGTCGGCGAGCATGGCAGCTGGAACCGGCAAGTATTGAACGGCTACAAGGTGGTGTTCGTACCCTTCAGCGACGGCAAACCGAGCGGCATGCCGCAGGATGTCATCACCGGATTCCTCAACAGCGACAATCAGGCGCGCGGACGCCCCGTGGGACTTGCGATCGACAAGTCCGGCGCGCTACTGGTCGCTGATGATGTCGGCAATACGGTGTGGCGGGTGACGTCAGGCAATCGGCAGGTGACGCAAAGCCAGTAATAATTAAAACGCGATGAGATTTGATTAAATCGTCATCGCGCTTTAGTTTTTCGATGAAGCATGATCTCCGCGCAAACGCGTTCCGCGTTTGTCGCGAGGAAAAACCGCTTCACACTTTTCCGGATCATGCTTTAGACATCCCGATTTTCGCGCAGGCGTTTGAGAAGTCCCTTCAAGAGATCAAAGGCCAGCATCAGGCCATTGAGCTGCTTCGGTTGTTCCGGAGTGGCACCTGACAGGCTTAAGCCGAGATTGCGCGCGAATTCCCCGGTCAGCCGTTTGGCGAGATCGCGCACCAGTCCCTCGCGCGCGATCTGGGCCAGAAAGCCTCGCAGGCTGTAGCCGATCGACAATTCGACGCGCGTCGAGGCTCCGTTGTCGAGCGGCAACAGACGATAGCGGATGTCGCCTTGCGTCGACGAGCGGCTGCGCTGATCGTTTCCAATGCCGATGATCCGGCCGGAGAGCGTTGCGACGTCGCGCTCGATTCGCACGGCACCGCGAAAATTCGCCGAGATCGGGCCGAGCTTGACGCCGATCTGTCCCTCGGCGCGGTCCGGTGCGGGTGTTGCGGTGAGCGTCGCGCCGGGAAGACAGGCCGCGACCCGCCTTACATCGCCGAACATCTCGAAGACCTTGTCCGGCGGGAAGGCGACGGTGAAATGCTCGTCGAAGTTTTTGTCAGGCACGAAATCCGGCACGACCAGCGACGCGCCATTGCCCGGTTGCCCGTCAACGACAGCGGCCTTCGGCCCAACGATGGTTGCTGATTTCTGCTGCGCTCCGTTGCCGGATCCGGCCGGGCCAAGCTTTTGGCGTCCCGCGCCTGTGACCGGCGCGATACCGCGGCTTCGTCGCGCATCGATCACCGAGCGGATCGCGCGCACAATTCCGACATAGCCGGTGCACCGGCACAAATTGCCGCTCATGCCGATACGAACCGCGTGCTCGTCCGACGTTTCAAGACGCAGAACAAGATCGCGCGCCGATATCAGCATGCCCGGCGTGCAATAGCCGCACTGAAGCGCGTGCTCGCGGCTGAACGCCGCGCGTAACTCAATTGCGATCTCGTCGTTATCGAGGCCCTCGATCGTGGTGACGCGCGCGCCGTCACAGGCGGCTGCAAAAGTGATGCAGGAGCGCGCCGGCATGTCGTCGAGCAGCAGCGTACACGCGCCACACACGCCGTGTTCGCAGCCGAGATGCGTGCCCGTCAGGTCGAGCTGCTCGCGCAGGAAATCCGCCAGATGGGTGCGCGGATCGACCGGCTCGTTGACCGGGCGACCGTTGACGGTGAGGCCGATCGTCGTCATGCCGTGGCCTCATCGATCGCGCGGCGCAGGATCGCGATGTGGATATGCCGGTCGGCGGCGTTGGCGATGCCGGCTTTGATCAGAAGGGCATTGGCCGCGCTTGCCACGAACTCGCGCTTGAAGTTGCCGGTGATCTTGCCGCCGAACAGCGGCGATGCGTCGGCGAGCACGATCGGTGGGGCTTCGATCGCGCCGATCACCACGCGCCCGGTAGCCGCCTCCGGATTGATCAGCACGGCGGCGATGGCGTGGGCGAACTCGCCCGGCTTGCGGCAGGCTTTTACATAACCCCAGCGCGCCGAGGCCGGCATGACGGGAACGCGTACGGCTTCGACCAGTTCGTTTTCCAAAAGCGCGGATTCCAGCGCGCCCGTCGTGAAATCTTCGATCGCGAGGTCGCGAAGCCCGGCAGGACCTCGCAGCCGAATTTTGGCGCCGAGCGCGGGCAAGGCCGAAACCCAATCCGCCGCGGGGTCGGCGTGAGAGAGCGAGCCGCCGATCGTGCCCCGGTTGCGAACGGCGCGGTAGGCGATTCCGCTCGCGACCCGCCGCATCGCATCGCGCGTGACGTCGGGAATCCGCCCGTCCTCGATGTCGCCATGCGTGACGCAGGCGCCGATCACGAGCTCGTCGCCGCTCCGGTCGGCGTGTTTGAGTTCGGCAAGGCCGGTAATGTCGATGATCAGATCAGGCTGGACCAGGCGGAGGTTGAGCATCGGGCCGAGCGATTGCCCGCCGGCCATGATCTTGGCGGCGCCCTTGGCTTCTGCCATCAGGGCGATCGCCGCATCCAGGCTTGCCGGCCGCTCATAGGCGAAGGGTGCGGCTTTCATGCGTGCCGGCTTTCGCGCGCTTCGAGCACGGCCTCGACGAGCCGGCGTGGCGAGATCGGCGAATGCAGGAGTTTGACGCCGAGCGGCCGCAGCGCATCGTTCACGGCATTGGTGATCGCTGCCGGCGGCGCGATGGCGCCGCCTTCGCCGATCCCCTTGACGCCGAACATGGTGTAGGGCGAGGGCGTCTCCATGTGATCGAGGCGCGGCTCGGGGACTTCCGTCGGTCCCGGCAGCAGGTAATCAGCCAATGTCGTGGCGAGCGGCTGGCCTGCGCTGTCGAACGGCATCTCTTCAAACAGCGCCGTTCCGATACCCTGGGCGAGGCCACCGAAGATCTGGCCATCGACCACCATGGGATTGAGCAGCACGCCGCCGTCTTCAACGATCACGTAATCCAGTATTTCGACGTCGCCGAGGTCGGGATCGACAGCCACCGTCACCGCATGCACCGCGTAGCTGAAGGTGCCGCTGTCGCGCTGCGGTTTGTAACCGCCGGTCGCCTCCAGCCCGGCAGGATCGACATCGGGCGGCAAATCCTGCGGCCGCCGGTACCAGGTGTGGGCGATCTCGGAAAGGCCGATGCTGCTGTTCGGTCCGCAGACCCGTCCGTCCCGCAAGATCACGGATGCCGGATCGAGTTGCAGCAGTTTGGCGCCGATGCGTTTGGCGCGCTCGGCGATGATCTCGCAGGCGGTGCCGACCGCGCCGCCGGCCATCACCGCCGACCGCGAGCCCCAGGTTCCGGTCGAGTAAGGCGTCATCGCAGTATCGCCATGGATGACGCGGATCTTCGCGGTGTCGATGCCAAGAATCTGGTTGGCGACCTGGGCCAGCGTCGTCTCCATGCTTTGGCCATGCGATTGCACGCCGACCCGCAGTTCCAGCCCGCCATCGGGCGTCATGCGTGCGGTCGCCTGCTCGTGTCCGGGCACCATGGGAATGCCCCAGCCGGAGTAAACCGACGTGCCGTGGGCCGCCTGTTCGCAATAGACGGACATTCCAAAGCCGATCAGCCGCCCGTCCGGCTCTCCGGTCCTCTGACGCTTGCGGATCGCGGCGACGTCGACCGCCTCCAGCATGCGCCGCATGGCTTCCGGATAGTTGCCGCTGTCGAAATGCTTTTTGGTGATGTTCTCGAACGGCATTTCCTCCGGCCCAACCAGGTTGCGGAGCCTGACCTCATGAGGCTCAAGGCCAGCTTCCACGGCAACCGCGTCCAGCATCAGTTCGAGGGCAAAGCAGACGCCGGTTCGCGCTACGCCGCGATACGGCAAAATCGGGCACTTGTTGGTGGCCGCCGAATAGGTGCGGCAGCGATAGGCCGGCATTCGATAGGGGCCTGGCAAAATGCTGACGACCTGGGCTGCCTCAAGGCAGGCCGAAAACGGATAGGACGAGTAGGCGCCGGAATCGACGGTGGCCTCGCAATCGATGCCGCGCAGCCGGCCGTCGCGGTCGGCATAGACGGTGATCTTGTAATGATGCTCGCGGCAATTGGAGCTGGCGCTCAAATGCTCGCGCCGGTCCTCGATCCAACGGACGGTCAGTCCTTTGTACAGAGCAAGCCAGGAAAGGCAGACTTCTTCCGGCAGCAAAATTCCTTTGTGGCCGAAGCCGCCGCCGATATCGGGCGATACGACGCGGATACGGCCCTGCTCGATATCAAGCGTGTCGGAGAGCCCGTTGCGCACGATGTGCGGCATCTGCGCGCCGGTGTAGAGCGTGAGCTGATCGAGCCTGTGATCGAAGGTGGCGACGACGCCACGGCCTTCCATCGGCGACATGCATTGGCGCGCGGTCGAGATTTCATGGCTGACCTTGATCGGCGCATCGAACGCTTGCGTGATGTCGACCTCAAAGAAACTTTCGAGGAAGACATTGTCGCCCCAATGCTCGTGAACCAGCGCGCTGCCAGGTTCGCGCGCCTTGCGCATGTCGTAGACGGCGGGAAGCGGCTCGAGGTCGAGCGTTACCGCGGCTGCGATGTCTTCGGCCTCGGCGCGCGTTGCCGCCACGCACATCGCGACCATCTCGCCGACATGGCGGACCTTGCCGGTCGCAAGCACGGACTGCTCGGAAACCTTGAAACCGGGCAGCGCCGTCACCGCGCGGATCGGCTTCACATTGGTGAGGTCTTCCGCCGTGAAGACCACGTCGCGATACCGGTCCGGAATATGGATGGCTTTGATGCGGGCATGCGCCAGCGGGCTGCGAACGAAGGCGACATCTTGTAGGCCGGGCAGCCTGATGTCGGCGACGAACTGGCCGCGGCCGCGTAGAAAACGGTCGTCCTCCTTACGCAGCATCCGGGCGCCAACGCCCTGTCCGGTGTTGGCCGCCGCTGTTGACGCAGATTCAGATTCGAGTTCGCCGGCTGCCATCCCCTGTGCCGTTCCGTTAGCCGCTAGCGGTTCATCAGCGGTGGGCTAAGCAGCCACCGCGCGCGGCAGGATCGGGGCGATGGCATCATACCGGACGCCCGCCCGCAAGCAGAACGCAGGCTGCAACAGGCTGTCGGCGACCACTTCCGTCTTTTCATTGTCGCGCAGGATGTAGCGGCCACGTTTCTCGTCCAGCACCGTGACGTCGGCATCGACGCCGGAGCGCAGCGTGCCGATCTCGCCGGAAAGCCCGAGCATTTCCGCCGGATGCGAGGTCACCATCGGCACCACCTGCTCGAGCGTCAGGCCGAGTGCCATCATCGAACTCATCGCCTGCACCAGGCTGAACTTGGCCTGGCCCGCGAACGGATGGTTCTCGTCGTCGGCGGCTTCGTCGGGGGTGCCGGCCGGTGCCGGGATATGGGTGTTGTAGCCATGAATATCGGCGCCCAGCGTGGTCGGAACGATACCGGCGGCGATCGCCTTGCGGGCAAGGCGATAGGAGAAGTGACTGCCATGGCCGACGTCGATCTTCAGCCCCCTGTCGAGAGCGGCCTGGATGACCGGATGCACCTCGCCCTCGCGATTGACGAAGCCGCCCGGGTGACGGGTGAACGGATGGGCGAGAATGTCGCCGGCGCGGAGCAACGGAATGACGCGTTCGAGAATGGTATCGACATCCTCGCCGTTGTTGCCGCTGGCCGGCAGTCCCCAGAGTTGACCGAAATGAACGTAAACCGGCAAATCGGCGCGGCGTCCGATCTCGGCTGACATCTCGATGACGCGGATGCCCCAGCGGGCAAAGCCGCCGATTTCGGCATGCGCCTTGATGCCGCGAACGAGGTCGCGGTTGGCCTTGGCCGACTTCACCGTAGCGTCGATGTCAACGCCATCGGGGCTATAGAGGTTGGGGTAATAATGTCCTTCCAGACCTCCGACCAGATAGGCGGACAGGAACGCTAGCGTCCGCGACTTGGCCTGCTCGACAATGAAGTGCCGGAAACCAGGTAGCGTCATGCAGGACGGGCCGCCCTGATCGACCAGTGTCGTGACGCCGGACTGGACGCCCACCATATCGGCATTCACGCCGAAGCGGCCGGTGACATATTGATAGACATGGGCGTGCGTATCGATTAGCCCCGGCAACACGATCTTGCCGGTGACGTCGATAACTTCCCTGGCGCTGGTCGGCAGGATATCGGACTGAACCGCGGCGATTTTACCGTTGCGGATCGCCACGTCTTTCAGGCCGTCGATCCCTGCGGCCGGATCTATCACGCGGCCCCCGCGCAGGAGCAGATCGAAGCTGGTGTTCACGGACATGGCTGATATCCTCTTCCAGAGCTGATTTTGTTGTCGATTATAGAGCCGGGCGAATGCGAAGTATACTTCGTATTTTGCATATGGGTGCTTTGAATACGGCAGCATTCGTACCACAGGCTGCATCAAAAGGGTGCAGCGAAAGCGAGGCGATGACGAGGATGAGCAGGAAAGCAGTGCAGCGCGGCGGTGCCTGGCCACTGGAAAAGCGGCCAGGATTTCTGATCCGGCGCCTGCATCAGATCCACGTCGCGTTGTTTCAAAAGAAATGCGCCGCGTTCGATCTGACGCCGCTGCAATACAGTCTTCTGACCGCGTTGGCCCGGCGTGGAACCGCCGACCAGACCACCTTGGCGGCGGAAGTCATGCTTGATCGCACCACGACCACCGGCGCACTTAAGCGTTTGCAATCCCGCAAATTTATCGAACGAACCGTGGATAGCCGGGATCGCCGGGCGCAAATGTGCCGGCTGACGAAATCCGGTGTGCGCCTGTTACGGCAGATCGAAGCTTCGGCGCGTGCGGCGCATCATGAGACGCTGGAAGGTCTCAGCAAGGCCGAGCAAAAGCGGTTTATCGCGATGATGCAGAAGGTCGTGGCCGCGCGCACCTCGGAGGCTGAAACCGCGGCCGTACTAGGCTGATCGTTCCGACAAGGCGGGCGACTATAATCTGTGCAGTCTGCCTGAAAAGCCGTCGTTCAGGCCTGTGCGCTTCCGGAGCGCGTCGCGGCTGAACGGCAATTGCGAAGCATACTTCGCATTTTCGCAAATATGACAAGGACGCCGCGGCGGCAATTCCTCGCCGGACTGAGGCACTTGGCGCTGGAAGCGCGATGTGAGCGCGGGAGGGGGCCTGAAGCCGCCGGGCGGCGCGCAGTTTGGCATGTCCCTTGCTCCTTATTTCCTCATTGAGTTGGCGGCTAGGGTTCCGCGTCGCGCGTTCGCGATGGCTGGTCCGAGAGCCGCCGCCTGAGCGGGAGAAATCCGCTCAGATCACGGCGGGATAAAATCCCGGGAGACCTCAGTAGCCTTGATTGGCGCTGCGCGGGTCGGTGCCAATTTCCAGGATTTTGAAGCGGTGTGGAGTTGGTGATGAACTGCCTCAGGTCTCGACCGATGGTGCCGAAGCTTTTCGTCGGGTTGCGCGGATGCCCGAGTTAGCGGACATGTTGGCACGCCGCTTTGGCGACGGCGGTCCCTCGGCGGAGGGCGCTGAGGGCAATGATCTGATACGCCGCGTTCTCACCCGCAAGACGGTGCGGCGATACAGCGAGAAGATGCCGAGCGAAGATCTGTTGGATCTTCTGACCGCTTGCGCCTTGAGCGCATCGGCGAAATCGGACTTTCAACAGGCGTCTGTTCTGCGTCTGCGCGCTCCAGAGAGGCGCGCCGCGATCGGCGCTTTGTTTCCGAGCATGCCGTGGATCGGAAATGCGCCGGCCTTCTTTGTGTTTCTTGGCGATGCCAGGCGGCTGAACCGTATCGGCGAGCTGCGTGGCAAGCCGGTCGACAACTCGACGCTGGAAGGCTTCTTCAACGCCAGCATCGATGCGGCGCTGGCGATGCAGACCATGATCCTTTGCGCGGAATCGAACGGGCTCGGCGTCTGTCCGATCAGCGTCATCCGCAACGAGGCCGGCAAGGTCGCCGAAATTCTGGCGTTGCCGGACCTGGTATTTCCGGTCGCGGGGCTTTGCCTGGGTTATCCGGCGGCTGAAGGGTTTGTCAGCTTGCGCCTGCCGCGCCAGGTGACGACGCATACCGACCGTTACGACGATCACGCGCTGGGGGCCGCGATCGACGACTACGATCGTCGTCGCGACGCGATCCATGCCATTCCGAAAGACCAGCAGCGCTCCAATGCCGAGTTCGGCGAGGCCGCCTTTTACGGCTGGTCCGAAGACAAGGCGCGCCAGGCCGCCAAGGCCGAAGGCGCAGCCTTCCCGCCCTACCTGCGATCCCATGGATTTACGTTCGATTGATTGGCCACCACAAAAGGAGACCCTCGATGAAGATCGTTTCGATCACCCGCAATTCATTTTCCAGACGTCTGACGCTGGGCCTGGCTGTTGCTTTGCTCGCAATCCCCGCATTGTCCGGCAGTGCCAGCGCCGCAAGCATGGACGAAATCAAGAAGCGCGGCCTGATCGTTGCGACCGAAGACGACTTCCGTCCGTTTGAATTCGTCAAGGACGGCAAGGCGACCGGATTTGACAATGAGATGATCGAAGATTTGCGCAAATACGCGCCGTTCGAGATCAAGCAGCAGATCCTGCCCTGGACCGGCATTCTCGCCGGCGTCAGCACCGGCAAATATGACGCCGCGATCACGGCCGTCATTATCACTAAGGAAAGACTGGCATCGCTCGACTTTACCAGCCCGATTGCGGATGCGACCCACTATTACGTCAAGCGCAAGGACGACAAGAGCATCTCCTCGATCAAGGATCTGAACGGCAAGACGGTCGGTGTACAGGCCGGCAGCGCGCTGCTGGCGCGGTTGCCGGAACTCGGCGCCATGCTGGAGAAGGAAGGCGGCAAGCTCGGCAAGGTGGTCGAATACACCTCCTATCCCGAAGCCTACCAGGACCTCGCGCTCGGCCGTGTCGACTACGTCGTCAACACCGTTGTCAACCTGCAGACGATGGTCGCCGAAAAGCCCGGCGTGTTTGAATTGGGCCAGGCCGTCTCCGGAAAATCGTTTCCGGCCTGGGCCGTTGCCAAGGGCAATACCGAGCTTCTCAATTTCCTGAACGGGTTCATCGCCAAGGAAAAGGAAAGCGGCCGGTTTGCCGAGTTGCAGAAGAAGTGGTTCGGGGAATCGTTCCCGAGTCTGCCGGTGAAGTGGGATCCCGAGTTCTGATTCGGATATCGGCTGATCGGTCATGAGCCGGGGCGATCTCTTGGCCATTCTTCAGGGTGCCGTCGTGACAGTGACGCTGTCATTCGCCGGCATCCTGATCGGCTCGCCGATCGGCCTCGCCTTGGCGGTCGTGCGCTGGGCCGACGTACCGGTCGCGGCGCGTGCCGTCACCGTCTATGTCAGCATCCTGCGCGCGACGCCGCTCGTGACCTTGTTGCTTCTGCTGTTCTTTGCGCTGCCCAATATCGGGATCGCGGTCGATCCGATCTCGGCGGCCATTCTCGCCTTGGTCATGAGTACAGCCGCATTCAACTGCGAAGTCTGGCGCGCGTCGCTGATGAATTTTCCGAAAGATCAATACGAGGCGGCACAGTCGGTCGGTATGAATGCAACGCTCAGATTCCGCCGCATCTTGCTGCCGCAGATCGCGCGCGCCAGTCTTCCCGGCCTCGTCAACGAGATGTCCTTGTTGATCAAGGTGACGCCGGCGCTCGCCGTGGTCGGGGTCGTTGATATCACGCGCGCGGCGGTGCGGATCGGCGCCGAGACCTACGAGCCGCTGCCGCCATTTCTGGTGGCGCTCGCGCTCTACGTGCCGATCGTGTTTATATTGGTTTCGCTGCAACGCTGGATCGAACGGCGCCAGATCGAGGCCGAGGCCGCATGATTCATGATTTCGGCATCGTCTGGGGTGAGCGCAGCCTGCTTCTCAGCGGGCTCGCCAACACGGCCATTCTGTCGGTGTTGTCGGCAGTCGCGGCGTTGCTGGTCGGTTTCATCCTGACGCCGGCGCTGATGTCGAAGCGGGCCTGGCTCGCCTGGACCGCCCGCAGCTTCGTCGACGGCATGCGCTGCGTGCCGTTCCTGCTGCTTGCCTATATCGTCTATTATGGCTTGCCGTCGCTCGGTCTCCGGCTGGACAACTGGACCGCCGGGCTTGCGGCGCTGACGATCTACAACGCGGCCTATATGGCTGAAATCCTGCGCGGGGCCTGGGCGGCGCAACCGCGCGAGCCGATCGAGGCCGGCGTGGCCTTCGGCTTTTCAAGCCTTTCGCTGTTTCGCCGTGTCGTCCTGCCGCCTTTGCTGCTAGCGGCAGGGCCGGTGATCGGCAATCAGATGATCCAGATCGTCAAGGACAGCGCCTTTCTCACCATCATCGCGCTGCCGGAACTGACCCATGCGGCGGCCTCGATTCAATCGCGGCACTACGTTCCGTTTGCCGCTTTCATCACCGCGGTGTTTCTCTATTGGGGCCTGTGTCTCATCATCGAAGCGGGGGTAAGCACGGTCGACCGCATGGCGGCGACGCGACGCTAGGAGTACGAATGTTAGAATCGATCCACCAGGAGCTGCGATGAGAGACATTCCCAAGGTTCTCGACGTGGTCGGAATATCCAAGCACTTCGGCGATCTCGAAGTGCTGCGCGATATCAGTTTCCAGGTGGAAAAGGGCGAGACCGTCTGCGTGCTGGGCCCGTCGGGCTCCGGCAAGTCGACGTTGCTGCGCTGTATCAACTGGCTCGAACGCCCGGATGCCGGCCAGATCTATCTCAACGGCAAGGAGGTCGGCGTCACCGGCGGCGGCGTCGTGATGGGCGACCGCGAACTGTCGCAAATCCGCACCCATATCGGGATGGTGTTTCAGCATTTCGCGCTCTGGCCGCATCTGACGGTGCTGCAAAACCTGATGGAAGCGCCGATCCAGGTGCAGAGACGGCCGAGGGCCGAGGTGAAAGAGGAAGCGCTGGCGTTGCTGGCCAAGGTCGGTCTCAGCGACAAGCGTGACGTTTTCCCGGCTAAATTGTCCGGCGGGCAGAAGCAGCGCGTCGGCATCGCGCGGGCGCTGGCGATGCGGCCGGACTTGCTGCTGTTCGACGAGCCAACCAGCGCGCTCGATCCGGAATTGGTCGGCGAGGTGCTGGTGGTGATGCGGGAACTTGCCCGCGAAGGCATGACCATGGTGATCGTGACGCACGAGATGGGTTTTGCGCGCGAAGCCGCCACACGGGTGCTGTTTATGGATCATGGGCGCGTGGTCGAGACGGGAGCGCCGGAGCAATTCTTCTCCAATCCCGAAACCGATCGTGCGCGCCAGTTCATTCAGCGATACTCCGGTGAGACCGCCAACGGCAGGCGCTGAAGACAAGCCGGGAGCAAGTTCGCCATGGATCCGATTTTTCACTTTCTGCCGGACGCGCCGAAACCCGTCGCGCCTTACAGCCACGCGGTCGAAGCCGGCCCCTTTGTTTTCGTGACCGGCCAGTTGGCGACCGATCCTGACGACGACTCCACCCCGATTCCGGAAGGCATCGAGGCGCAGACCCGCAAGGTGATGGACAATCTGGCGCGTGTGCTGAAGGGGTGCGGCATGTCCTTTGCCAACGCTGTCTTTGTCCGGATCTATCTCACCGATTTCAAGCGCGACTATGCGGCGATGAACGCCATCTTCTCGAGCCATTTCACCGACGGCCGGCGTCCCGGCCGGACCACCGTAGGCGTCACCGATCTCGCCCGCGGCGGCATTGTCGAAATCGATTTGATTGCGTTCAGACCGTGAGGGGACCGATGGAAAACCTGATTGAAATTCCGGCGCGGCGCGGCAAGGCCGCTCTGGTCTCGGCCGGGCAGACCGTAACCGTCATCAATACCCATGGCGAGCAGGTCGTCGATACCTGGGCCTTCAACCGGGAGGACCTTGGCGAGTTCATGTCGAACGAACACACCCGCGCCCACAGCCTGCATCTGGTGCCGAAACCCGGCGACGTGCTGCGCACCAACAAGCGGCGGCCGATTCTCACCTTCATCGAGGACACCTCAGGCGGTGTCCACGACACGCTGATCGCGGCCTGCGACCGTTATCGTTATGCGTTCCTCGGCGTCGAAGGCCACCACGACAATTGCACCGACAATCTCTTTGCCGGCATGGCCGAACTCGGCCTGGTGCCAAGCGAGGTGCCGAGCCCGCTCAACCTGTTCATGAATATTCCATGGGACAAGGAGGGGACGCTCGGGTTTGCCGCGCCGCCGCGGCCGGTGCCGGGCGGTTACGTCCGTCTGCGCGCGGAGATGGATCTCGTCATCGCCTTCTCGGCCTGTCCGCAAGACATCTTGCCGATCAACGGCAAGGCCGGAAAGCCGGTTGAGGCGCATTTCACGGTGAGCGAATAGCATTTCGGAGCAGATCAACGATGGCCCAGACCGTACAGCAAATTGCCGAAAACCGGCGCCGCTACGAAGAGCTTCGCGCCGCGGGGCAGGAGTTGACGCCGAAGGGATTGCCGGAACCGACCGCGCTCGACGGCGCACCGGTTGCGCCCGACGCGATCATCCACCGCGAGGCGGTGCCGTTCGGCTGGTACACCATCTTGCTGCTGCGCCGGGGCGAAGCGTTGCGGATTATCGATGACGCCGGCCGGGCCAGCGTATCGCTGCTGGCGTGGCGTGAGGAGGATCCGTCCGAGCGCATCAATTGCGCGGATACGATCAAAGTACAGTGGAGTGCGGCGATCTCGAAGGGCCGCGTGATCCTGTCCGATATGGGACGCGTGGCGTTTTCGCTGATCGAGGATAGCTGCGGCGCACACGATCTTCTGGTCGGCGGCTCAACGCCTGCCTCCGTGCTGGCCTCGTCCGGCGTCCATGGGCGCAACACGCAGGAGAATTTTCTGGCGGCCGTCTCCAAGATCGGGCTCGGTGTTCAGGATATTTCGCCCTGCATCACGTTTTTCGCGCCGGTCGCGCTCGACGATGCCGGACGCTTTCTCTGGAAACAAGGCTGCAAGCGGGCGGGAGACTTCGTTGACCTGCGCGCGGAAATGAATCTGATCGTTGTGGCTTCCAATTGCGCGCATCCGCTCAATCCCTCGCAGTCCGGCGGTGGCACAGCCACGCTGGTCAAACATCGCGTGCCGGCAGCAAGCAAGGACGACCTGTGCCGGACCGCTTCGCCGGAGGGCATGCGCGCGTTTGCCTTTACCGACCGTCTCTACGCTTGAAGGAGAATTGTCGCATGACTAATTCCGTCATCCCGGATTTGACTTACGCTTTCGACATTCCTTCCGAACGGCCGTGGTCGCGCGTGCTGAAGAAGGGGCAGACCTTGCGGATCATCGATAGCGAGGGCCAGCAGGCGGTCGATGCGTTGCTGTATTGCGCCGACGATCTGGCCGAGCGTTACTCCTCGCAGGATACGCTGCGCGTCCAGGGCTCCGCTTACATCGAACTTGGAACGCGGCTGATCTCCAACAAGGGCCGCGTGCTGGCAAGCATCACCGCCGATTCCTGCGGCCGCCACGATACCTCGGCGGGCTGCTGCTCCTGTGAAAGCAACGCGGTCCGGTTTGGTGAGTCGACAAAATACCAGCACGCGTGTCGCGAGAATTTTATCCTCGAACTGTCAAAACACGGCCTCACCAAGCGCGACATCGTTTCCAACCTGAATTTCTTCATGAATGTGCCGATCGATCCTTCCGGCAATTTCACGGTGGTTGACGGAATCTCCGCCCCGGGCAATCATGTCGACGTCACGGCGGAAATCGACGTGCTGTTCGTGATTTCGAACTGTCCGCAGGTGAACAATCCCTGCAACGGCTTCAATCCGACCCCGATCCGGGTCGAAATCCGCGACGCGCCGGGACTGTAATTCGGCGAGGCATATTCGATCGGAAGGGTAATCCGCTCTTAACCTTGTCGTTTAGCATTTCAGTAAAAGGTTATACGTTATTCCGAACCTGAGCCTGGTCGGTTCTGATTGAATCAGAGCCGGTCTCTCCTTTGACGCGTTTTCTACCGCGGATCAGTCTACGCAATCTGCGTAAACTCGACTGCTGGGCGAACCGGTTTCCGCTTCGCTCGAAAACGCTACGGCTACGCTGCGAGAGAAGCCCGCAACGTTATCTGTCCAGAACGGTTTGCTTGGACAGAATAACGGGATGGGACCTGGCGTGAATATTATCTCTAGATTTCTGAAAGACGAAACCGCGGCCACCGCCATCGAGTATGGCCTGATTGCAGCCGGTATTTCCCTTGCGATCATCGCGGCGGTGAACGGATTGGGCTCCAAGCTCAATACAAAATTCACCGCGATCAATACCTCGCTGAAGTAATTTCTGGCGTGCCGTTCTCAGCGGCAGGCGCAGAATACAGACCCCTGCCTGCTTCGTGCGAGCCCCCCACTTGCGCCGCGCAGGCGGGGGTCTGTCAATTTTCGAGGCGGCGTTCAAGAACGCATGCGAAGCGCCTTAGTTAACGACGCCGTAACGTCGCGCGCCAAGTTGCTTCAAACGGCGAAACGGCGTTGCAAGTTCATATCGCTATGGTGCGGCTGATAACGGTGGGCCAAACGCCTCATCGATCGCCAAACACGAATAGACCGGGGAAAACCATGCGCGGGCTGTTTCTGACTTCATCTGTCGTCTTGATGCTTTCGTTCGCCGCGAGCTTTGCGGGCGCGGGCCCTCGGGTCATCCAGGTCGAACCGGCCGCGGCCGAGGTGCCTCCCGGTTTTGAAACCTATCGCGGCTTCATTTACGACTTCTCCGAAAATGTCGACCGCAAGGACAAGGCGGCGATTGTCGATCTCCTGAAGAAGCAGCTCGATGTCGTCGAGAGCGTCGGCTTCTCGCCGAAAGTACTGGCGTTCCTCCACACCATTCCGATCGTCGCCAGCGAGATGGGCTGCACCGAGATGGGGCCGCCGATCGCCTGCTACACGTCGGTCCCGCCGGAATCACCGGCACATAGCCGTAGCTTCACGGTCTGGGACTCCAAGTCCATGAGCTGGAGCAATCCGAATTTCGTCGACCTCGCGGCGGATGCCGGCACCGGCGTCATCAAGCTGCGGCCCAATATGCTGAAATATGCCGACGATCCGGTGATCCTGCACGAGATGCTGCATGCCTATCACAACAAGCTGGTAGGCGGCGGATTTGAGAATCTCGGCATCAAGGCCATGTACGCGCAAGCTGTCAGCAAGAACGTCTGGCCCAAAGAAGAATATGCGATGACGAACCCGCAGGAATTCTTCGCGGTGACCGCGAGTGTCTTCCTGGCCGGCAAGGAATCCATTCACGAACCGCATACCCGCGCCTCGCTGAAGGAAAAGATGCCGAAGTATTACAAGTTCCTGGTCGAGTTGTTCGGCTTCGATCCCGAACCTTCGAACACGCCGGTGGCGGAGAGCGCCACCCCGTCGCCGTCTGCCGCGACCGCGTCTGCCGCGCCCGTGCCCGGCGGGACCTGATTTCACCTTCCGGCTCATGCTCGCTATTCGATCTTGATGCCGGCGGATGCCACGACCTTTTCCCATTTTTCGGTTTCGGCCTTGATCATCGCGCCAAAGTCTCCCGGCGCGGTGATCAACGGCTCGCCGCCAAGCTCGATCAGGCGCTTCCTGGTCTCGGGTTCGGCCAGCACCGCGTTGATCTCCTTGTTCAGTCTGGCGATGATCTCCGGCGGCGTCTTGGCGGGCGCGCCCATCCCGAACAGTGCGCTCGCTTCGTAGCCGGGAACGGTCTCGCCAACCGTCGGCACGTCGGGCAGCTCCGGCGAACGTTTCTCGGTGGTCACGGCCAATGCCCGAAGCTCGCCGCCGCGGATGTGCCCGATGATCGAGGGCATGTTGTCGAACATCACCTGGACGCGGTTGCTGATCAGGTCGGTGGTGGCGGGTGCTGCGCCTTTATAGGCGACATGCAGCATCTTGGCGCCGGTCATGGCCATGAACAACTCGCCCGACAGATGCACCGATGTCCCATTGCCCGATGATGCCAGGTTCACCTTGCCGGGATTGGCCTTCACATAGGCGATGAATTCGGCGACGGTTTTCGCCGGCAGGTCCTTGGGCACCGTCATCACGTTCGGCACCCGAAGAAACGACGCCACCGGCGCGATGTCGCGGATGAAGTTGAAATTGAGATTGGCGTAGAGCGAGGCGTTGATGAAATTGGCCGGGTTGACCAGCAGCACGGTATAGCCGTCAGGATCGGCTCGGGTCACGGCTTCGGTGCCGATATTGTTTCCCGCGCCCGGCTTGTTTTCGATCACGAATTGCTGGCCGAGCCGCTCCGACAACCGCTGCCCGATCAGGCGGGCGAGAATATCGGTGGAACCGCCGGCCGGATATCCGACGATGAAGCGGACCGGATGCGTGGGGTAATCGGCCGCCGAAGCCCCGCTGGCGGGAAGGATGAATGCGCACAGGCCAAATACAAGCCAGGCGATCGTGGCGCGGCGGAGCATCATGTTTTTCTCCCTGAACGCTCGAATTTCTTCGAATTTCGATCTTGTTGGACAAGAATTTATCCGCTTTGTAACAAACAAAGTCAGGCGCAGCCAGCGCTGCGCGACTACGACGAAAGGACTGAGTCATGACGGTCAAGGTCAACGCGCTCGACCATATCGTGATCAACGTCGCCGATGTCGCGCGCAGCGTCGACTGGTACCGCAAGGTGCTGGGCATGGAGGTCAAGATATTCGATCCCGGCCATGGCAAGCCGGTGCGGACATCGCTGATGTTCGGCGGCCAGAAGATCAATGTGCGGCCGCGCGGCGCCGACAAGGTCGAGTGGTTCACCGCCGATCACGAAATGCCGGGCAGCGACGATCTGTGCTTTCTCACCGAGAGCACGCCGGAGCAGGTGGTGGCGCATCTGAAGACGTGTGGCGTGACGATCGAGGAAGGCCCGGTGACGAAGCAGGGTGCCCGCGGCGCGCTGCGGTCAGTCTACTGCCGTGATCCCGACGGCAGCCTGATCGAGATTTCGTCGTATGAGAGTGGGGTGGCCTGAAGTAGTTTCGTCATTGCGAGCCAACGGGTCGCGCGAAATGCGCGCCCGATGACAGGCTCCGCGAAACAATCCAGTAGTTTTTGAAACGAAAAGATGGATTGCTTCGTCGCTTTCGCTCGTCGCAATGACGACAAGCTTAAATCGCGATCAATACGCGCCGATCGTGACCGGACGGAAGGCGACCAGGAGATGCTGGTCGAGCTTGCCTTCCATCTTTTCCATGATCTGGAAGGCTCTCGCGTGGGTAAAGGGGATCCGGTAAGGACGCGATTCGACCAGCGCCGCATAGATGTCGACGATCGTCGTCAGTCGCACGATGTCGCTGATCTCGTTGGCGCGCAGGCCATCGGGATAGCCGGTGCCGTCGAGGAACTCATGGTGGTGCAGCACGACGTCCAGCATCTCGGGCGGATAGCCGCCCTGCGCCGCCAACGCCTCGTAGCCGAGACGCGGATGTTTACGCATCTCGTTCTTTTCCTCCTCGTTGTGCAGGCCGGGCTTGTCGAGGATGGCCGTCGGAATAAACGCCTTGCCGACGTCATGCAGCAGCGCGGCCCGTACCAGCCGGCGCTGGTCGTCCTCGCGCATCCCCAGATGCTGCGCGAAGGCAACGGCAAAGCCGGTCACGAACAGGCAGTGGCGAAAGCTGTCGGCGTGATGGCAGCCGACCGCCGTCAGCCATTCCCGCAAGGAGGAGTGCTTGAGCGCCTTGAGAATCCTGTTCTCGGCCTGCACGACATCGCTGAACTTCAGCGGCTCGCCTGCCGGAAGCTTGTGGAAAATCTTGACCATCACCTCGTGGGCGGCGGCAACACCCCGGTTCAAGGTCTTGCCGCGGTCGCTCGCATCGTAACCGTCGCTGTCCGGGAAGGCGGCGCGGATGCGTTGCAAAATTCCGGCGGCATCGAAAGGGCGTGCAATCGTGTCGGTCGCGCCTAACGCCCACGCCTGCATCGAGCCGTGATGCAGCGCATCTGCCAGCACGAACAGGCGCGGCATGGTGCGATAGGATTCATGCTGTAGCTTGGTGCGAACCCGCTGCACGCTCTCGGCGGAACGCAGGTTGATATCGACCACGATGCCGGAAATCTGATCGGCCGGCGCGTCGGGCAACTCCGACGTCGACACGGTATGCACCTCGCTGACCGATTGAAGGATGTGCTCCAACTCGCGACTTTTGTCGTGATTGTCGGATGCGAGCAGCAGGCGGCGCTTGTTCGAATGGGCTGGGGCTGACATGTACCCTCTTGGTCGGTGCGGACGGTCGGGCCGCAACCTAGCCTAGAAGACATTCCCCGGGGCTTAAGAGAGATCGTGAACGCGGAGCTTTCACGGAAGCTAAAATTTGAAATGATTTGAAAAAGCCGCCGAAGGAAATCCTCCGGCGGCTGGTATTTGTCGTTAGTTTGAAGGCCGTTATGCCTTCAAAAGCTTTTATGCCTTCATCGCGGCCTTGATGGCATCTGGAGTGATCGGCAGCGAGCGCACCCGTGCGCCAGAGGCATTGAAGATCGCGTTGGCCAGAGCCGGCGCGATCACGGTCACCGCCGGTTCTCCAACCCCGGTGGCATGTTCGCCATTGGCGATCACGCTGACGGCGACTTCCGGCGTCTGGCTCATCCGCAACGGAGTGTAGGTATCGAAGTTGGTCTGCTCGATACCGCCATCCTTCAGCGTGGCCTTTTCATACAGCGCCAGCGACAGCCCCCACAAAGCCGCACCTTCGACCTGGGCGCGGATATTGTCTGGATGCACCTGCGTGCCGACATCGGTTGCGACCGTCAGTTTCTTGACCTTGACCTCGCCGCTCGGCGCGACCGCAACATGGGCAGCGCAGGCGGTGAAGCTTGCGGTCGCCCGCTCTTGCGACGATACGCAGGCGACGCCAATGCCCTCGCCTTTCGGCAAGTCCTTGGTGCCGTATCCGGCGAGGCCCATTACGGTGAGCAGCGCGTTGCGCAGGCGTTGCGCGCCGCCGTTGTTGGCGCCCTTGCCGTCGAGCATTTCGATCCGGAATAGAGCCGGATCCTTGCCCGCCGCGTGCGCCAATTCGTCGACCATGCTTTCGACCGCCCAGAAGGTCCAGCCGGGTGCCACCGACCGCAACTGACCCGACGGTGTGGCGGTCTGGGCCATCTCGTTGAGAATCGCGCGGACGTTGTGATTGGGAACGGAATAGAAGAAGTCCGCGCCATTCACCGTGAACGCGTCAAGCGCGCCCTTCTTGTCGACCGAGGGCGACAGGAAGGCAGGAATGCCCCATCGCTTGGTCGGCCAGGCCGCGACCACGTCGTGGTTCATCGCGACCAGTTTGCCGTCGCCGTCCAGTCCCGCCTTGATCTTCTGGAACGTCAGCGGGCGCGAGAAGTCCATGGTCATGTCGTTTTCGCGGGTGTAGATGACCTTGACCGGCTTGCCGACGGCTTTCGACGCCTGCACCGCCGGCACCAGCATGTCGCCCTCGAGACGCCGGCCGAAGCCGCCGCCGAGCCACTGCTGATGCATCACGACGAACTTGGGATCGACCCCGGCAGCTCCCGCTGCGATCGCGCCGGAGCGTGTCGCAAACTGGTTGCCGGTGTCTCGCCAGGGTTCGGACGAAGCCTCGCCACCCACTTCACAGCCGGCCAACGCCTTGGCCTTCATCTCAAGGTCCACTTCCGCGTAGACGTTGGTTGTCGCCAGCGATACGTGACCCAACCACGCCCGGATCGTGTTGATGTCCACTCCCCGCGCAACAAGTGCGTCGCCGTTGTGTGCCGGATCGTGTGCGGGCTGACCCGCTTGTCCCCCAGCGACGGAACCCGTACCGCCGCCCGTGCGGCGTAGCGTTCCACCAGCGCATGTACTCCGAAGCGAGTCAGCGGTGCGCCGCGGCGATTCAGGAAAACGCTTTCGCTGACGGAACGGTCGCGTATCAAAGGGGCCAGTTCCGCAACGGTCCGTTCCCAGAGCGGACATCGACGTTCCTTGTTCCCCTTGCCCCGTATTAGCACCCATGCCGTATCCCGGCTCGGTGCCGAAGGCAGGTGGATATCGGCAATCAACGTCTGGGCCGCCTCGTCGGCCCGACTGCCCGTGTTATAGAGGAACAGGATCACAGCGTAGTCCCGTCTGCCTTGGGCCATGCTGCGGTCCGGTGCTGCCAGCAGGGCATCCATTTCGGTTTTCTCCAGATACCCAACCGGCCGCTGCGGAGCCTTCTTGAACGGGATAGTGCGGATCTGGCCGCACCACTCGACGAGTTCGGGGCTGTGCCGGGCGATGAAATGCGCCAGGGAACAGAGCGCGACAAGTCGCTGATTCCTTGTCGCCACGCTACAGCCGCGTTTCTCTTCCACATCGCCCAAGAACTTCCGCACCCGCTCGGGAGAGACGTCGAGGACGGTCAGCCGATCGACGTCCTTGCGGACCCGCTGGCCAGGGACGGTAGCAGCAGGCGAAGCGTATCGCGGTAACTGCATGCGTGTTGCGGGCCAAGTTCCTATCCGTGATCAGGTGTTCCAACAGGAACCGGCGCACCCAGCCACCCAGTAAAGTCGCATCAGCCATCATGCACCTCCTTCTGGGCATACTGGTCGAAGCGGGTGCAAGCCTGCTCCAACAACTCCGGGATCATGGTCAGATACACCTGCGTGTGGCACAGCCTCCGGTGCCCCAAGTAGACGGAAAGATGAGGTAAGAGCTTCTGGACGTCAGCGCCCTGCCGGTACCAATCCAGGAGGCGGTGGACGGCGAAGGTGTGCCGCAGATCGTGCATCCTGGGCTGGAACGTCGTGCAGTCGCTCCTCTGGATTCCCGCAATTGTGCGAGCCTTCCGGAATGCCAAATCCAGGCCTGCTTTGCTCAGATAGGTCCCGCCTGGACCGACGAAGAAGGCGGCTTTGGGATCGCAGGTGGGGTACTTGGCCTGTCGCCACGCCTGGTATTGCACAGAACTCCAACGAGCTGAGGCGCCAACGGAACGAGGCGGGATTTGAAGAACTTGCCGTCACGGACGGTCGCAATGGATGAACCCAAATCCACGTCCTCGCAAGCCAGTTTTCGGGTCTCACCGACACGCAGGCCTGCCCCGTAGAGCACCAAGAGAATGGCCCGTAACGTCTGGGGTTCGGCCCGTCGGAGGGGATGTCGGGTTGCCTCGGTGGCCGCCAGCAGGCGGCGCAATTCCTCGCGCGTGTAGATGTATGGAACCAGCGACGGCGGCCGCTTGGGTACGGAGATCGGAAGCGGCGATTCAGCGGCGTAACCCCGGGTGAGGGCATAGCGGTAAAGGCCGCTGAGAGCGGCGTATCGGACGTGCCAGGCGCTGGTGACCGGGCCGCTTCCCCACAGAAAGGCGTTGACCTGGTCGGCCCGTACTTCGGAAATGGCGATCCCTGGACCGACTGCCCGACCGAAGGCCTTCAGGATGCCCGCGTTCGTGATGCACCGCTCCCCCAAAGCCCGGCGGAAGGCGACGTACTGCTCGATGAGGAGTTGCAGCTTCATAGCAGACCTCCAATCTCGAAATCCGCGACTTGGCGCAAGCCCGCCGAGATCGACCTTGGCGTAGACGCTCGTGGCGTCGGGATGGCGATGTCCCAGGTGGTCGCCGATCTCTTTCATCGTGAAGCCCTGCCCCAGCAGGCGAGTAGCGCAGGAATGGCGCAGGGCGTGGGGGCCGTAGTGGCGGAGGGACAGTCCGAGGTTTCGCAACCGCCGGCTCACGACCCACCATAAGGCATCCCGGCCAAGAGGCCGTATGGGCGCGTTCAGACTCATGAATACTTCTCTGAAGGAGGAGTTCGGCCGCACCTCCTTTAGGTAGCGGAGGATGGCGTCGCCGACGGATCGCGTCAGGGGATATACCTGCTTGAGAGACGACTTGGAACGGGTGAATTGGATCTGTTCGCGTTGCCAGTTGAGGTCTTCGAGTCGTAGACTGACTAATTCACCAGCACGGCAACCGTAGAGACTCAGCAGGAGCAGGATGGCCCGGTCGCGAACGGCGACCGGAGAGCTTCCCTCGGTCGTGGCGAGCAACCTTTGAACGTCGTCCCAGGAAGGGCCGGAGGGGAGAGTGTCGTGCGAGAACATGCGTGGGGCACGGATCGCCTCGGCCAGGCCGTGACGGCACCACCCGCGAGTTCGCGTAGCGGAAGAATGCCCGTAGCGATTCGGCGTAAATGCGCACCAACGCGCGGGCGTACCCCTGCTGGTGCAACTTGCCGAGCAAGGCATCGTCTACGTGAGTTGGCGTAACATCTTCGAGGCTCCGGGAACGCAGAGGAGACCGAGGAACTCTCGGGCAACCCCGCAGCGGATGGCTACCGTTTGCGGCGACAAACCGCGTTCCAATCGCATGTAATCGGCGAACGCTTCAACTCGGTCAGCATGAAGATGCGGGATCACTGCAAGAGGTTGCAGACGCCCCATAAACTTCAGCCAGTGAGTCGTGTATGTGACGAAATGTTTGCGGCTCCCGGATGTCCGAGCGTTCTTCGCCGGCGCGTCCCGCGCTTGGCCCAACGATCCGCTTGGGCGGCGATCTCTATGGGGCTAATCAGTTCATCCGGCCGCTCGCCGAGATTCAAGTATTCGGTGATCGAAAGGAGATACGAGGCGATGGAACGTTGCACGGTGATGGCCAATTTCAGTTCGTTGCAGTGCACGAGGTAGCGGCGGCGTTGTTCTGCCAGCGGGCTTTCGAGGTGTCGGGCCAAGGCGTAGGGGGCTTTGTACAGTTGTTCAAACACGGTCGGTCCTCCATTGGGAAGAGGCGGTGGGCACGACCGAAAGATAGCACCGATTGTTATGTGGCGTTGGAAAACGTTGAATGCCGAAAGGATATTGCGAACATGGCCGAGGCCACATAACGAGTTGCACCACATTACACACATTATGTGATCGACCACATAATGTGTGGTATGTGAGGGAGACAAACCCGGCCTTGGAATCGCTATAGTCACCCATCAGGATGGCGAGAGTTCCGCCTGGGGCAAGCGCCCGGCGGAGTTCTCGATGAGCAGCCGGTAGCGTTCGAGGAACGCTGCCAGCGTAGGCGCACGTGACAAGTCGCCGGGTCGTCGGTGTAGAGCTTCTGCCGCCAATAGGGGAACTAGCGTTCATAATACCTCCGTAATATAGCGAACGATCGAACGTACCTGCCGCAGAGCGATACCGCAGTGTGCCGCCAAAGTGTAACCTTCACGTGGGTCGGCGGCCTCCCGGCATCATACCGTAACTCGTCGAAAGTGAAACCTACAGATTGATCGGCAGCTTGGTGCAGCGAATGAAGGACTTCAGTATCTCGGGGCGATCCGGAGGCGCTCAAGCTCCTCCACAGTTGTCTTCCGCAAAGCACCAAGGGCGGGTGGCGTATAATTGGGGAGCTTGCCGTATTTGACATCACGCAGGATCCCCATGGCCGGATTCGATTTCGGCAGCTGGTAGGGTGTCGGCAGGGCATCTCTGACGAAAGAACTTGTTTGCCGCCCTTCACACTTCGCGAATCGTGGGTTCCGCCGACCTAGCTCGCGAACTGAAGTTGCCAGCCGGCAAACTGCGCAGGCTGGATCGAACGTGGCTGGCTGCACGCCCGCCCAGGGGACCTGTGGATCGTCTGGGCCGATCGCGACGAAATGAGACGGCTTCGCAAACTCGTCGCACGCTCGCGCCGCGGCGTCGCGTCCGACCGCAAAGAGCTGTTTCGATGATCGCGGTGAGCGAGGCGTTCGTGCTGGCGGAGAAGCTGGGGCTGTCGCACCAGGCGCTGTACGACGTGGCGTCGACATCGTCGGGGCAGTGCTGGTCGTTGACGACGTATTGCCCGGTGCCGGGGCCGGTGCCGGCGAGCCCGGCGAATAACGGCTACAAGCCGGGGTTCGCGACGGCGCTGATGCTGAAGGATTTAAAATTGTCGCAAGCGGCGGCGGAAGCCGTGGGCGCGGATACGGCGCTGGGGCAGCACGCGACGGCGCTTTATACTGCGTATGCCGGCAACGGCGGCGATGTGGTGGATTTCTCCGGCATTATCGCAGACGTTCGCGAACGCTCCGGCGGGGCGGCCTCGTAACGGCGCATGGGCGCCGCGCGCGGGTATGACGCCGATGTGGTGGTCGTCGGCGCGGGTGTAGCGGGACTGGCGGCGGCGGCGGCGCTGCGGGACCAGGGGCGCAGGGTGATCGTGGTGGAGGCCGGCCCGCGCGTCGGGGGCCGCGCGCATACGGTACGGGATGCCCGATTGGGTGGCGCGCCGGTGGATCTGGGCGCCTCGTGGTTTCACATGGCGGCGCATAATCCGCTGGTGCGGATCGCGCATGAGGCGGGGGTGCGCACGACGCAATTCGCGCCGGCGGCAAGGCTGACCGCCCTGCCCTTGCGGCCCGGCGAGGCGGCGCCCGTGCTGCTGGACGAGAACCCGGGCCGCGATGCCGCGGAGGCGATGTTCGAGGC
>CAVVLH010000022.1:0-111570 GCA_963748805.1 uncultured Alphaproteobacteria bacterium
CGGTGCGGACGTTCACTCCCGACAATCGGCGTGACCGATCACTACGCGCAGAACAACTCTCATGCGATCGGCATCGCGCGGCGGATCGTCGCCACGCTGAAACCCCGACGCGGAGCGCTCTGAACATGCGCGAACCGCGCGAGCCGTTTTTGCGCCCGGGAAATCTACGGCGTGGTACCGCCGACGGGCGCAAACCCTTCGATGTTCGCGACATCATTGCGCGATTGGTCGACGGTTCGGAATTCGACGAATTCAAGAAACTCTATGGCCAGACGCTGGTCTGCGGCTTCGCGCATATCTGGGGCTATCCGGTCGGCATCATCGCCAACAACGGCATCCTGTTCAGCGAGAGTTCGCTGAAGGGCGCGCATTTCATCGAGCTGTGCTGCCAGCGCAACATCCCACTCGTGTTTCTTCAGAACATCACCGGCTTTATGGTTGGCAAGAAATACGAAGCCGGCGGCATCGCACGCGACGGCGCCAAGCTCGTGACCGCGGTTGCCACCGCCAATGTGCCGAAATTCACCGTCGTGATCGGCGGCTCTTACGGCGCCGGCAATTACGGCATGTGCGGGCGCGCCTATAGTCCGCGCTTCCTCTGGATGTGGCCTAATGCGCGGATCTCGGTGATGGGCGGCGAACAGGCCGCAATGGTTTTAAGCCAGGTCCGCCGCGACAATATCGAGGCCAAGGGCGAGACCTGGTCGGCCGAGGAGGAAGAGAAATTCCAGGCGCCGATCCGCGCCCAGTATGAGAAGCAGGGCAGTCCGTACTACGCGACCGCACGGCTCTGGGACGATGGCGTGATCGATCCCGCCGACACGAGGCTGGTTTTGGGCCTCGGTCTTTCGGCCGCAACCAATGCGCCGATCGAGCCGACGAAGTTCGGCCTGTTCAGGATGTGATGATGGACCGGTCAAAACTCTACCGGCGATTTCACACGCTCCTGATCGCCAATCGCGGCGAGATCGCCGTGCGAGTGATCCGCACCGCCAAAGCGATGGGTTTGCGTACCGTTGCCGTCTATTCAGAGGCCGATCGTGGCGCCATGCACGTGGCAATGGCCGACGAAGCCGTTCTGCTCGGGCCGGCCCGTGCGCGCGACAGTTATCTCAATGTCGAGCGGGTGATCGAGGCGGCGCGCAAGAGCGGTGCGGAAGCCGTCCATCCGGGTTACGGGTTTTTGTCGGAGAACGCCGAGTTCGCCCAGGCCTGCCTCGATGCCGGGTTGGTTTTTGTCGGCCCGACGGCCGCGATGATGCGGGCGATGGGTTCGAAATCGGGCTCAAAGCTTTTGATGGAACAGGCCGGTGTTCCGCTGGTACCCGGCTATCACGGCGAGGCACAGGACGACGCCACGCTGGCGGCGGCTGCGAAGAAGATCGGCTTTCCCGTTCTGGTGAAGGCCTCGGCCGGTGGCGGCGGCCGCGGCATGCGCATCGTGCAGGCGGCAGGTGAACTGGCGGCCTCCGTAGAGAGCGCCAAGCGCGAGGCCAAGGCCGCTTTCGGTGACGATCGCATGCTGATCGAAAAGCTGGTCGAAAATCCGCGCCATATCGAGGTGCAGGTGATCGGCGACAGCCACGGCAACCTGCTTTCGCTGTTCGAGCGCGAATGCACGCTCCAGCGCCGCCATCAGAAGGTGATCGAGGAGGCGCCGTCGCCGACGCTCGATCCCGCCCAGCGCGAGGCAGTTTGTGCCGCCGCGCGGAAAGCTGCCGCGGCCGTCAGTTATGTCGGCGCGGGCACGATCGAGTTTGTCTCCAACGGCAAGGATGTGTTCTTCATCGAGATGAACACGCGGCTGCAAGT
This sequence comes from uncultured Alphaproteobacteria bacterium, assembly GCA_963748805.1. GTDB lineage: Bacteria > Pseudomonadota > Alphaproteobacteria > Rhizobiales > Xanthobacteraceae > Bradyrhizobium. The sequence continues at coordinate 1,813 of CAVVLH010000022.1, forward strand.
CGAGCATCCCGTGACCGAAATGATCACGGGCATCGACCTTGTCGAATGGCAGTTGCTGATAGCGGCGGGCGAGAAGCTGCCCAAGACGCAGGAACAGATCACGCTTCAAGGCCACGCCATCGAGGCGCGGGTCTATGCGGAAAATCCGGGCAAGAACTTCATGCCGTCCGTGGGCACGATACGAAGCTGGCACATGCCGGAACTATCGGCGGGCTTGCGGATCGATGCCGGTTACCGCGAGCACGATACCGTCTCGCCGCACTACGACGCCATGCTGGCCAAGGTGATCGCCTGGGCGCCGACGCGCGATGTCGCGATCGACCGTCTCAACCACGCGCTTGAGGAATCCGACGTGCGCGGCGTCGTCACCAACATTCCGTTTTTGGCCGCTTTGGTCAGCCAACCGGCGGTGCGGGCGAACGCGATCGACACCGGCTTTATCGAACGCGAAATGAAAGCCCTCACCGCGGAGGCTAAGCCGCCGCACGATCTCGAATTCGCCACGGCTATTGCCGCGATCCTCCAGGAGGAAGCCAAAGCCGCCAGAGACGAGAAGACGTCGCCCTGGGCAACGGCAGGCTGGATGCCGGTTGGCCGGCGTCAGCGGGTTTTTACGTTCCGGCAAGGCGGCGGTAACGAGCAAAAGGTCATCCTGCATTACGGTAAGGGTCCCGCGGCCCTCACGATTGGCGAGCGTGAAATCGGATTTAGCGCCGCGCCCGGCGCGGCCGGAGGTCTTGATCTCACGCTGCACGGGATCAAGTCGCAGGTCGTGGCCATCGTTGAAGGCCACGAGCTCTATTTGCGGACGCGCAATGGTCGCTTTGAGCTGCACTGGGTCGATCCCTTTGGCGGCGACGATGAGGAGCAGGTCGGCGAGGACCGGATTGTTGCGCCCTTGCCGGGGACGGTCGTGGCGTTGCTGGCGCAGGTAGGGACGAAGCTGGAGAAGGGAGCGCCGATCCTGACACTGGAAGTCATGAAGATGGAACAGACGCTGCGGGCGCCGTTTGCCGGCGTCCTGAAGGCCATCAAGTGCAAGGTCGGCGATATCGTCAGTGAAGGCGTCGAACTTGCCGAAATCGAACCGGCTGGCGCATGAGCGATCAGGCACGCGTCGTCGAAGTCGGCCCCCGCGACGGGCTTCAGAACGAGAAGACGCCGGTCAGCGTCGAGGCGCGGATTACCTTTATCGAGGCGCTTCTGGCGGCCGGGTTGCAGACGATAGAGGTCGGCGCCTTTGTGTCGCCGAAAGCCATTCCACAGATGGTTGGCTCTGACGAGGTGCTGCGACGCGTCAGCCGCCACGCCGGTGGCGAATTTCACGTGCTGGTCCCGAACGAGAAGGGCTATGAGGCCGCGCGTGCGGCCGGCGCCAAGGTGATTGCCGTGTTCGGCTCTGCCTCGGAAGGTTTTTCGCGCGCCAACATCAATTGTTCGGTGGCCGAATCCATCGAGCGCTTCAGGCCGGTGATTGCGCGTGCCAGGGCCGATGGCGTCAAGGTGCGCGGCTATATCTCCTGCGTTCTCGGCTGCCCCTATGACGGCGAAATCAAACCGCAGGCCGTGGTCGATGTCGCAAAAGTCCTCTGGGATCTCGGCTGCTATGAGGTCTCGCTCGGCGACACGATCGGCGTCGGCACCCCGAAGAAGGCGCGCGAGTTGCTGCGGGCTGTCGCGGGCCACGTGCCGATGGCGCATCTGGCGATGCACTTCCATGACACCTACGGTCAGGCGCTCGCCAATCTCTATGCAGGCATGGAAGAGGGCGCACGCGTGATCAATTCCGCGGCCGGAGGTCTCGGTGGGTGTCCCTACGCGCCGGGCGCTACGGGCAACGTTGCGACCGAGGACGTCATTTACATGCTGGAAGGCCTGGGCATCGCCACTGGCGTCGACATGACGAAGCTGGTTCAGGCGACCAACGAGATCAGCAAACTCATCGGGCGGCCGCCGGTGAGCCGGGTCGCGGCGGCGCTGAATGCAAAGAGGAAAGCGAATAGCCAATAGAGAGTAGCGAACAGAAGATTTCCTTCGCTATTTGCCCCTCGCTATTTGTTCACTTGCTTCCGTCCGGCCCCATCACAAGGTTCGGAAAGCCAGTCGCAATCTCAGGTACGAAGCACAGGATCAGGACCGCCAGCATCATCAGAAGCACGAACGGCAGGGTGCCGAAAATCACGTCGCGCAATGGAATGTCCGGGGCGACGTTGCGGATGACGAAAATATTCAGTCCTACCGGCGGGTGAATGAGGCCCATCTCCATGACGATGGTCATGACGATGCCGAACCAGATGATATCGAAATTGGCAGCCCGAAGCGGCGGCAGGATGATCGGCGCCGTCATCAGGATGATCGACACCGGGGGCAGGAAAAATCCGAGCACCACGACCATGACCAAAATCGCGACCAGCAACTCCCAACGCGGCAGGTGCATCGCGACGATGGATTCGGCTGCCGATTGCGAGATGTGAAGGTAACTCATCACATAGGAATAGAGCAGCGACATGCCGATGATCAGCATCAGCATGGTGGATTCGCGGATCGTCGATGTCAGGATCGGGGCGAGGTCGGAAGGCCGCCACACGCTGTAGATCAAGGCGATCAGGACCAGTGCCAGGAGACCGCCGAGGCCGGCGGTTTCCGATGGTGTGGCATAGCCGCCGTAAAGCGCGACCATCACACCGGTCAACAGCAGCACGAACGGCAGAACTCGCGGCAATGAGCTGAAGCGCTCGGCCATGGTGAATTCTTCGTGGACCAGGATCGCGGATTCCGCACCGGTCTTGTCGTAGGCGGCGCTGGCGGCCGCGTACTCCTTGCGGAAGCGCATCACCGCATAGATGCCAAACAGCGTAACCAGCAGCAGGCCGGGCCCGATGCCGGCGAGAAACAGCCGTCCGAGCGATTTTTCCGAGGCAACCGCGAACAGGATCATGGTGATCGAAGGCGGCAGCAGGATGCCGAGTGTGCCGCCGGCGGCGATGATGCCGGCCGCAAAGCCACCGGAATAACCGCGCTTGCGCATTTCGGGAATGCCGGCTGAGCCGATTGCCGAGCAGGTCGCGGGCGAAGATCCGGCCATGGCGGCGAACAGGGCGCAGGCGAATACGTTGGCGACGCCCAAGCCGCCGGGGACGCGGTGCAGCCAGGCGTGCAGCGCGGAGTAGAGGTCCTGGCCGGCGCGGGACTTGCCGATCGCCGCACCCTTGAGGATGAAAAGCGGGATCGACAACAAGGTGATCGAGGCCATTTCCTCGTAGACATTCTGGGTCACGGTATCGAGCGAGGCCGCCGGCATGTAGATGCCCATGAAGACGACGGCGACGGCGCCGAGCGCAAACGCGATCGGCATGCCGGAAAACATCGCAAACAGCGTCGCGACCCCGTAAGAGACGCCGATTCCAAAAACCGTCATCGGCGGGAAGCTCCGGCAATCGGCAAGATGAGCTGCAACAGGATCTGTAGGCACAACAGCGTCATGCCCAATGCCATCAGGCCGTAGGGAATGTCGAGCGGCGGCGACCACATCGAGTTCGAGACCTGGCCGTCGTCCCAGGCTTCATAGGCCAGCGTCCACGATTTCCAGGCAAAGAATGCGCAGAAGGCGAGGCTGACGAGATCGACCAGCCACAGACGGATGCGGTTGGCGAGCGGCGATAACAGCCCAACGAAAGCTTCGATACCAATATGGCCGCGCTGCTGCTGGACATAGGCCGAGCTCATGAAGGTGGCACCGACCAGCAGGAACACGGCGGCCTCATCCTGCCAGTAGTTCGGACTCTGAAAGAGCGCGCGCCCAATCACGCTGTGGCTCAATACACAGCAAGCGGCGATCAGGGCGATGGAGGCGAGAACCAGGACGACGCGGTTGCACCAGGCGAGCGCAAACTCGAGCGCCGCGACAAGCACAGGGCTCGTCGCGGCAACCGGCGCGGTCGTTCGATCCGGAAGCGGACCGTGCATCATGCCGAGACGTCGGATGCGAGTTTCAGCAACTTGGCGGCGGTTGCCGTCTTGGCGCCGTAGTCTTTCCACGCGGTATCGCGGGCGATATCGCGCCACTTGTTCACCGTTGCGGCGTCGAGTTCGCTGACCTTGGCGCCGGCCTTGGCGTAGACCTTCGCCACTTCCGCATCGTCCGCCTGCGCACCCTTCCGGCCGTAGGCTTCCATCTCCTGGCCCAACGCCAGAATGGTGTCCTGGTGATTTTTCGGTAAGGCATCGAAGATCGACTTCGACATCAGAAGCGGCTCAAGCATGAACCAGTAGGAGGCTTTGGCACCCGAGGTCAGCGCTTTGGCGACCTCTTCGAGGCGGAACGAAATCAGGCTGGTTGAGGAGGTGATGCCGGCATCGCATGCGCCGGTCTGCATGGAGGCGTAGATCTCGTTCGACGGCACCGACAGCACCGCCGCGCCGGCGGTCTGAAGCACCATATCCATTTCCCGCGAACCGCCACGAACCTTCAGGCCCTTGGCATCTTCGGGAGATACGATCGGCCGCGAACGGCTGGCGACACCGCCGGCCTGCCAGACCCAGCTCAGGATGACGATGCCTTTATCGGCGAGGAAATCCGTAAGCGCCTTGCCGACGGCGTTCTTCTTCCAGTTCATGCCTTGATCGTAGGTCGAGACCAGGCCGGGCATCAGCGCGATATTGGTTTCCGGCAATTCACCACCGGCATAGGGCAGGGGGTAAAGGCTGATATCGAGCGCGCCTTTGCGCATGGCGGAAAACTGGGCATTGGTCTTGATCAGCGAAGAGTTCGGATAGATTTCCGCTGTCATTTCACCGCCGGTGCGCTTGGCCAATTCGGCGGCAAACACCCGGCACAAACGGTCGCGGAAATCACCGCTGTCGATCGAACCGCCAGGAAACTGATGCGAGATCTTCAAGGTGGTGGCGGCCTGCGCTGTACCGATTCCGAAGCGCAGGATAGCTGGTGCGGCAAGCGTGGATGCAAGGATGTGGCGACGCGTGTACATGTTAACCCTCCCTGGGCAATGCTGGGGCAATATCTCGGAATCTTCCGGACGGCGTTAAGGTATTAAGACATCCTAACCCGTCTTTGTCCCCAATGGATGTCATCGAAAAGTCTGAGACGAGCAGGCGTATATTGGTGCGCTGCAAACTGTGGCAAAATTGCTGGAGCCGTCTGTTTATCTCAAATTTTAGGAAGATAGAGCCAACCCCGGCGGCCGAATGCGTGTCACAGGGTAAAACTTTTTTCAATGCCGCGTAACGAAGACCACGACGGAAGCGTCGTTACGGTTAGCGGCTCAAGCCGCCATTAACCGGTTTCTAGGTCTTCCAAAAAGGAATCCATCAATGACCATCGGCACCCGTATCGCGCTTGGAATTTCGGCTGCGGCGCTCTCGCTCGGCCTGGCGCTTACCCCTGTCGCCTTCGCTCAGGACTCGATGAAGAAGGACGACGGCATGAAAAAGGACAGCATGTCCAAGGACAGCATGAAAAAGGACACGATGTCCAAGGATGCCATGAAGAAGGACGATGGCATGAAGAAAGATGACGGCATGATGAAAAAGGACAGCATGTCCAAGTAGTCGCCGGGATATCTAGACGACAGGCCCGCCCGGAGGGGCGGGCCTGTCGTCTTTGTCTGGGATTGGCGGTTGCAACGCCGCGTGCCGTTCTGCAGCCAGATGACGCGTTTTCCAGGCCCCTCCAACCGCCGGGGGCATGGAGTAGTTCGTTCCGTTGAACCTCCGTTTCCGCTAGCGCGGGACGATACTCGAAGGGCGACCGACCCGTGACTTTCCCAGCGACTTTCCGATTGCGTCTCGCCGCGGCCGTCCTCTTGCTGGGATCGGCCCTTGGCTCAACGGCATCGGGGCAGGAAGCCATGCAGCTCGACCTGGAGTTCAGGAACTCCTTGCTACGGGGGCCGGCGTCGCAAGAGCAGGCAGAGGGGCGTCATCTTCAGCAACCGCCCATCGAAGTGGCAAGGCGCCACCCCAAGCGGCATCGACGCGGAAAAGCTTAACCGCGATCGAAGAGTTTTTGAGATCCGGGCAAGGTTCGAAGCAAGGTTCGAACCCGCGACCACGGCGTCGAAAAATAACGCCGGGATCAGCAGCCACGGCAGATCGACGAGATCATTTTGTTAACCCTTGCCTCTTCGCGGTCCATGGCAGGATTGGTGCCGAGTAGAGGTCCCTTCTGAGGACCGCTGCCGAGGCCGCTTGACGAGAGGGCGGTGCCTAACGAATTGGTACCCGGGGCGCCGACACGCTCGCCGAAAGCCCCGCCACTACCAATGGTGCTGGCACTGGCCGAATGGTGCGAGCCCATGCCGCCGCCGCGGGCAAACGCCGCCGAGGCGGAAAGGCCGACACAAACCGCGACAGAAAGACTGAAGAGGGTTTTCATTTTGATGCTCCTCTGCTGTCCGATAACGCAAGCACTCGAATGACGTTCGGCGGTAAATCGAATTTTATACTTCGAGGCCTGCTGCGAGACGAATCGCCGTCAAGCCGCCTGGCGAACGGACTTATCATCGCGGATCGTAACCAAAGTCACCAAACTGTGACACGTGGACGTTTAACCGAAGGCCCGCTGGCTCGTTTCCCTACCTCGACAAGGCAGGAGACGAGCCGTGCCGAAGACCCTGACACTCGCAACAGTATTGCCACCTACAAGCTCACTGGCACCGGATTCGGTCCGAGCGCGCATCCGGGCGGTCCGATCGCTCGCGGATTGGCGGTCAGTCGCCCTCCCGGGATCCCGAGCAAGCTGACTTTCTCCTTGCACGGCCTCCTCACACCGCTGGCCGCGACACGATACCCAAGACGTGCCGCGCGTCGCGCCTTGCGGCGGGCACAGGCAGCTTTACGGGGGCAGCGACTTTTTCAACTCCACCTTGACGTCCGAGGTATCTGCGACAACCTCCGGCGCGATGCTCCAGGCAGCTATCGCCAGCAACATAAACATGATCGCAAGGGTCAATGCGCTGACGCTTGCCGCGAGGTAACGTTTCGACGCTTTGTACATAGAATGCTCACGCTGCAATCCTCCCCAGGGCCAGCGGTTACCGGCGTCACCGAGTCGCGGGGCAAGTTCGTGGCCGGCAAGCGGCTATTTCCCGGCTTGTTTCCGATGCGCGCAAGGCGGCCGGAACGGCCAATCTCGCGCGGGCAGAGACAGCGCGTTTTTGCCATCGAGGGGGATTCGGGACGGCATAAAGTGACCGGAGATGGCTGAAACTCTGCTTGAATGGAGAGCCTTTGACTTCTTGCCAGTGTCGCCGAGGTTTTGCGCCGAAAGTGGAACGGTAGGCCCCCGCAAACTCGCCCATATGTCGAAAACTGTTGGCCCGAGCGACATCCGAGATAAGTGTATCCGGCCGACCCATGGTGAGGATTCGCCGCACCGACCAGCGTTTCCGCAAACGAAGGTAGCGATGCGCGCTCATGCCGCGAACGGATTTCGTAGCGTTTTGCATGGTTCGCGGCGAGACACCGCAGTATGCGGCTAGTTCGCCGCTGCGTATCAGCACCGGGGTGAAATTGATGATACCCATCGATCTGTTGCGCGAGCCGGAGATGTCGGCGTAGATTTTCCGGCGGCAGCGCTGTCGAACAGGTGACGGTGACAAGCTCCGACACCACCGTCCTGAAAGCTTCAAGCGCCGCCAGGCTGTCGGTTTCAAGCAACTGAAGGCTAGTATCGCTTGACGGGAAGGCTCGCCGCTTGATTTACGTCAAGGCGCGCCGTGCGGATCGCGGACAAAGGAAGAATTACACTCAAGGATATTTCTATGCCTGATGGCTCGGCTACCGCGCATCTTTACCGGCCAAAACTGGTTACACTTGCTAGCGAAAACTATACTTGGGGGGCGTTCCGAAGCGACGTTGCGGCCGCGCTGACGGTCGCGATCGTGGCGTTGCCGCTCTCGATGGCGATCGCGGTAGCCTCGGGCGTCCCGCCGGAGCGCGGACTTTATGCGGCAATCGTCGGCGGCTTTATCGTTTCGGCGCTCGGAGGCAGCCGCTTTCAGATCGGCGGTCCGGCCGGCGCCTTCATTGTTCTGGTATCCGCGACGGTCGATCGATTTGGAATCGAGGGACTGCTGCTTACCGTTCTTCTATCGGGCCTGTTCATGACCGCCGCCGGCTTTCTTCGGCTTGGTGCGTTGATCCGCTATATCCCGCATGCCGTCACGGCCGGCTTCACTTGTGGAATAGCGCTGACGATTTTCGCAAGCCAGCTTAAGGAGCTTGCCGGCACCAATTCTGGTGGTGGCGGGCACGGTGCCCTGCTGACGCAGCTGACGACGTTCTCAGGCATCAACCCGGCAGCGTTGGTGATCGGAATTGCGACCGCAGCCGCGATTTTTGCGCTTCAGCGGTGGCGTCCCCGCTGGCCGGCCATGCTGATAGCGGTTGCGGCTGGCACTGGCGCTGCGGCCGTCCTGCACCTATCCATCGAAACCATCGCAACCCGTTTCGGCAATATTCCGTCTCATTTGCCGTGGCCAGGCCTGCCGAGCCATCCGTTGTCGCTGGTCCTCGACGTCCTTCCGTCCGCGCTATCTTTCACATTGCTCGGCGGGATCGAAAGCCTGCTCTCCGCCAAGATCGCCGATGGAATGACGGGGCGAAAACACCGCTACAACATGGAACTGGTGGCCCAGGGCATCGCCAACATCGCTTCGGCACTTTTTGGCGGGATTAGTGTCACCGGCACGATCGCGCGCACTGCCACGAATGTTCGGGCGGGCGCGCGGAGTCCGCTTTCCGGCATGATGCATTCCGGGTTTCTGTGCATCTTTCTTCTTTTCGGGTCGCAACTGATCGGCTTTATCCCGCTTGCCGCCCTTGCAGGCGTCCTCGTCGTGGTCTCGTGGAACATGATCGAGAAGGGACTGATCGTAACGCTTCTCCGCAATTGGCGGTCCGCGCTGGTTCTCACGGTTACTTTCGGGTTGACCGTGGCGATCAACCTGACGGCTGGAATTCTAGCGGGTTGTCTCGCTTCGATCGTGTTGCAGTGGAAAAAGCCGGCGCCGGCGAGCAATTCCGAGAAGAATTGACGCAGGTCAATGAGCCGGGCCGGCGAGACTTTATGTTTCAAGCTTTATGGCCGGAAGAGCAATCCATGCGAAGCGGCAGCGTGAACCTGCTGGCGATACCGGCTGCTGAAAGATTGAAGCGATGGACAACGAGCTGGTTTGGGAAGAAATATCGACGGCTCCATACAACCGCGATCTTGAGCTTGCGGTCATCGAGGGTGATCACGTCTATCCGCTTGTCTTTGCCTGCCGCCGAACTGCCAGCGGCTGGATAAAGACCCCCGCCAGGGAGCGCATAGTGATTAGCCCCACCCATTGGAGAATTTGGCAAAGCAAGGCTTAGCTAGGAATCCTTCTTCGGGGTTTGGATACGCGCCAGCTTGGCCTCTTCTTCGGCCAGCAACCGGGCAATGGTTTCCCGCTTCGCCGGATCGATTTCAGTCGAGAGCAGCTTTCTAAAATGCGCAATGTTCAGGTCCGCAACAGTTTTGTCCACGCTCGCCTCTTACGAATTGCGCGTAACCAAGACCCGAGATCCGAGGATCGCGCACTGTTCAGTCATGGTATCACTTGACAGGGGGGTGTTCCCAGCCCTGCGTATGTCATTTTCTGGATCGAGAATCAGGCGAGAAACGGAATGGTCAATGTCCGAATTTGGGTGGATCGGGCCCATCGATGATCCGGCAGCGTCTGTTTTGGCTTCGCTATGGCTCAGCGGCGTTGGCCGCGCTCATAGCATTTGCTTTACTCCTGATTCTTCAGCGGTATTTCGAAGACCGGACTTTCACGGTGATTTACGTCCCGGTCGTCGTCTTTGCCGCGTTTGCGGGAGGCGCGGGACCCGCGCTTTTTGCCACCATCCTTTGCCTGGGCATTAGTGCATTCTTCCTCGGCACCGATCTTTATACGAACCCGGCAAATCTGACCGATATCTGCCTTTTTGCTGTCCTGGGACCGATCCTGGGCTTTATCGGCAATCGGCTGCTGCACGAAACAGAAGATGCTCGCTATCGGCAGGCTCAGCTCCAGTCGATTCTGGACACGGTACCCGAAGCCATGATCTTGATCGACGAGCATGGCTCGATGCGATCATTTAGTTTGACGGCCGAGCGTCTGTTTGGCTGGTCAGCCGATGAAGCGATTGGCAAAAATGTTTCGGTTCTGATGCCGTCTCCCTACCGGCAAGAGCACGACAGCTATCTGCACCGCTATCTTGGCACTGGCGAGCGACGGATCATCGGTATCGGAAGAATTGTCGTTGGCGAGCGCAAGGATGGCTCGACATTTCCGATGGAGCTCGCCGTTGGCGAGGCCCAGGTCGGGTCCGAGAAATTCTTCACAGGATTTATTCGCGATCTTACGGAGCGGCGGAGCCAGGAGCGCCGCATGCAGGAACTGCAATCGGAGCTGGTTCATGTCTCTCGCCTGACGGCGATGGGCGAAATGGCGTCCTCGCTGGCGCACGAATTGAACCAGCCGCTGTCGGCGATCACCAGCTATCTGCGTGGGGCGGCAACGCTTCTCAAGAACGAGCAGATCGACAGGGACAGAATACGCGACGCGCTCGACAGGAGTTCGAATCAGGCCTTGCGTGCCGGCGACATCATCAAACAACTCAGGGAGTTTGTGGCCAAGGGCGAAACCCAGCACGGCCTGGAAAATCCGGCTACGCTCCTGGAAGAAGCTGCCGCACTTGCACTGGTAGGAGCGAGAGAGCAGGGGGTTCGGGTATCGTTGCGCTGTGATCGGGAGCTTCCCGACATTATCGTCGACAAGATTCAGGTTCAGCAGGTCGCGCTTAACCTGATCAGGAATGCTGTGGAGGCGATGGAAGCCACCGATCGCCGGGAATTGACGATCGAAGCCAAACGCGACGGCGAATTCGCATTTTTCTCGGTCGCAGATACCGGAGCTGGAATTAGTCCGGAGATCGCCCAGCACTTGTTTCAACCGTTCATCACCAGTAAGGCGAGCGGAATGGGGGTTGGCCTTTCAATCTGTCGAACCATCATCGAGGCGCATGGCGGCAGGATATCCGCGCGCCCGAACGAAGGAGGTGGAACCGTTTTCGAGTTCACGCTACCGTTTGCTGAACCGGAGGCAGGGTATGGCCGATAAGACAGTCGTCTATGTAATTGACGACGACGAAGCAATGCGGGATTCGCTGGCGTTTCTACTCGATGTTAACGGATACCAGACGGAGGTTTTCAATTCCTCGAATTCCTTTCTCGCTAAAGCGACGAATAGGGCTCCGGCCTGTGTCGTTTCCGATATCCGGATGCCGGGGATGAGTGGCATCGAACTCGTCCGCAAGCTCAAAAGCGATGGAATCCCGTGCCCGGTGATTTTGATCACAGGGCACGGCGACGTGGCGCTGGCGGTTGATGCGATGAAAGCGGGCGCCGTCGATTTCATCGAGAAGCCGTTCGATGACGCCGTACTCCTTGGTGCCATTCGTTCGGCGCTCGAGGCCCGTTATTTGGATCAGGGCGACAATGCTCCGCGAAAGGAAGCAGAGGCCCGGCTGGCGGAGTTGTCGCCCCGCGAGCGCGATGTCTTGCAGGGCCTCGTTGCCGGAAAGATCAACAAGGTAATCGCACACGAGTTGAGCATCAGCCCGCGCACCGTTGAAGTGTACCGGGCGAACCTCATGGCCAAGACCGGCGCGCGCAGCGTGTCGGAATTGATGCGTATCGCCCTCGCAGCGGGACTGTAGCCGGCAACGTTACGCGATAGCATAGCCGGCTGGCTGGAGCGGCAGCGGAAGAGATGTGCGCCAAGTGTAGCGGGCCAGTGCCCGGACGATGTCGTCGCGCGCAATCATGCCCGTCACGCGATTCTCGCGGTCTACGACCGGAAAGCTCTCGAAATCGTGGGTTCCCATCAGCTGAATCACTTGGTCGAGCGTTGCATCGAGTTCGACCGTTACCACGCGCCAGGACATGATCTCTTCGACTGTCGTTCCCATGATCGCATCGAAGTCGGCAGTGCTGGTCGTCGCCTTGACGGCAAAAGGCTTGATGGAATCTGCCCTCGAAATGATTCCGACGAGCTTCCCGTCACGCGCCACAGGATAGGCGGCGAAATCATTCGAGCTGAACAAGCGCAGCAGATCGCCCAGCGTGATTTCGGGAGCCACCGTCCTGGCCGGCCGAGCCAAATTTTCCCGAACCGTTTCCTGATGAAAATATTCCATGGCGACCTCACGTGAATGGAAGCAAGTAGAAACCCTAGAACGGGCGCTGTCTACGGAGTTGACCCAGATCAAGCCGCAGTGCGGACCCGCTTTTGATGAAGATCAAGGCGGTCCGGACCCAATTCATCGAGAATTGCGTTGTGAACAACCTGGAGATCGGAAATGCAACGCAACGTTGGAACGCTCGATCTGGTTATTCGGTCCATGATTGGGATCGGAACCCTCGCTTATCTCGCGAAGGATAACGTCTTCGCGCAAGGTTCTGGCCCTGGCATCGTTGTCGCGATTTATCTGATCGCAACGGCGATCCTGATGTACTGCCCGGTGTATCAGCTTTTGGGGATCAGTACGTCGAGCCCGCTCGATCGCTCGGTTTAGGAAACTGCCAACGAAGGCGGGTACAGCGGTGTCTCTTAAAAGCCGTGCACGTCGGCGGCTTTATCTTGTCCTCGATCAAGGTGCGGAGGTCGGCGGCACCAGCGCCCTCGTCAACTGGGCGCTGGTCGGCGCCATCGTGGTGACGCTGGCCGCTACGGTAATGCAATCCGTGCCGACCATGGCAGCGGCTTATGGCCGTTTGTTCGAGCTCATCGAATATGCCGCGCTGGCGATCTTCTCCCTGGAATATGCAGCGCGGCTTTGGGTAGCGGCCGAACACCCTCCGTGGCACCGACTGGGCGCCTTCCGGGCCGCGCTTCGAGCGTCGGTGAGCCCCGCGGGATTGATCGACTTGGCGGCGATTCTGCCGTTCTGGTTTTCGTTTTTGGTATCGACCGATTTCAGGATCGTGCTGGTCCTGCGGCTCATCCGGTTTTTCAAGCTCAGCCGCTATTCACCGGCGATGCGTTCCCTGCTGGACGCGCTTTATTCCGAACGCCGCGCGCTCTCCGGCTGTTTCGTCATCCTGTGCGGCGCGACACTGATTGCGGCCGGACTGATGCACCTTGCTGAAAGCACGGCCCAGCCGGAGAAATTCGGCACCATTCCGGAAGCGATGTGGTGGGCCATCGTCACGCTCGGCACGGTCGGGTATGGCGATGCGGTGCCAATCACGGCAGTAGGCCGCATGATCGGCGGGTTGACGATCTTTGCGGGCCTTTTGATGGTGGCTTTGCCGGTCGGTATCGTCGCGACCGCATTTGCCAACGAGGTCCACAGGAGAGACTTCGTGGTGACCTGGGGTCTGGTCGCGCGCATTCCACTGTTCAGCCAGCTTAGTGCAACGCAGATCGCGGACGTGATGAAAATCCTGCGGGCGCAAAAGGTCGATAAGGGAACCATTATCGCGCGGCGGGGCGAGCCCGCGCATTCGATGTATCTGATCGTGGATGGGGAGGTCGAGATCAGATTGAGCCACAAGCGCGTGAAGCTCGGCTCAGGCGACTTCTTCGGCGAAATTGCCGCGTTGCGTCAAACCCGACGTTCGGCGACCGTACAGGCCCTCCGGTCGACGCGTCTGCTGGCGCTCGATGCTTCAGATCTGCACAGCCTGATGGATCGCGAGCCGCAAGTCGCCTCGCGCATATGGGATGCGGCGCGCTCCAGGCTGGGCAGCGAACTCGACAAGACCTCGAGCGATTTGATTGATGCCGAACTGTCGGCTGAGGCCGCTTCCGAGAATTAGTGTCAACTCGTTCCGGGGAATGAGGCGCTCATTCGTTGCATCAGAAGGAACGTCTCTTCCGCCGGTGCGATGTGTCGACGAAATCGCAGATTGCGATATGACGGCGCGTAAGGATCTCGGCCCACGCCATGGTTGCGGCGAACGCGGCAAACAGAACAGTCAGCGCGATGGTCTCGGTAGCGGTCACCCAACCTCTCCTTCAAAAGCTATTCATAATGACAGCCTTCGGCCGAGAATGTCTTGAGCTGGATCAAAAATGCTTCCCACCGAACCCGTACCGTTTTGTTCGCGCCTAGCGAGGTGATCCTTTGATTCGTGCCGCCAGCCTTCTGTTCGGCCTTCCGGTATTGGCCGTGATCCTGTTCGCCGCCAACGCCAGCGGCGAGCTGAGCCTTGTCGAAACGCTGCTGGCAATCCTCGCGATCGTCAGCTTTGCGGTGATTGCGACCGGATGGACCATCGATCACGACGTTTGATTGACCTTGATCAAGACAGCTTTCGCCGGATTGCGGGAGAGTATCTGGGAAACAGGAGGGTTGGCCATGCTTACGTTCGACGTACGTTTTATCAAGACAGTGTGCGATGACACCGGACACGAGCATCGTGCATGTCAGGCCGTGTTCAATGTGCAGGCACCGTCGTTAATGGAAGCGGTGAAGCAAGCCGAAGCGGATTTTTGCAAGCAGAAGCACGTTCGCGATTGGACGATTTTTGCCGATGCCGTCGAGCTGAAATCGCCCAGCGCGCTGACGGGCGCGCTTTAGGCTCGTTTCGCACCCGAGACAGACGAAGGCGCCCCGTGAACACCATTGCACGCCGCTACGCAGGCCGGAATGTCCCGCGATATACGTCCTATCCGACCGCGGTGGATTTCACGCCGATGGTTGGCCCCGCCGACCACGCGGCCTGGCTTGCCGGCTTGGACGGAGAGCAGGGCAGCTCGGTTTATCTGCACGTGCCGTACTGCCGCGAACTCTGCCTGTATTGCGGCTGCAATACCAAGATGGCGGTTCGCGACGAAGTAATCTCACGATATCGCTGCGCGCTCGAAACCGAGATCGGTCTGGTCGCCGGCCTGATCAAGGAATTGCCCGATGTCACGCGGCTGCACTGGGGCGGTGGAACGCCGAGCATTCTTGGACTTGACGGCCTGAGATCTGTTTTGGCGGCCCTCGGCAGCCGCTTTCGGTTTAATCCTTCATTCGAGCAAGCAATTGAACTCGATCCGCGTTATGTCGCCGCAGAGTTTGCCGGCGGACTTGCCGAACTTGGCGTTACTCGCGCGAGCTTAGGTGTCCAGGACGTCAATCCGCTAGTCCAGGCAGCGATCGGCCGGATCCAGCCTCTTTCGGTGGTCGAGTTGGCCGTCAAACGGCTCCGCTCCGCCGGTATTCGCAATCTGAATTTTGATCTGATCTATGGCCTGCCGATGCAGACGCTGGAATCGATCCGCGAAACCTGCGCGCTGGTCAGCGCCATGGGGCCAGACCGGATCGCGTGTTTCGGCTATGCCCACTTGCCCGCGCTTAAGGCGAATCAGCGACGCATCGACGCGACAACACTGCCGTCACTCGATCAGAGGATCGAGCAGGCGGAGCTGATTGCCGAGGAACTGGTTCGCTGTGGGTATGTGCGTATCGGCATCGACCATTTCGCCAAGCCGGCTGATCCGCTGTCTTCCGCGGCCGGGTCGGGAAAGCTGCACCGTAATTTTCAGGGCTACACCGACGACGACAGCCGGGTCCTGTTGGGCCTGGGTGCATCTTCGATTTCGACCTTTGCCGAAGGCTTCGTACAGAACATATCCGATGTCCCGAAATACATCCGCGCCGTCGAATCTGGCGGTCTTGCGTCGGTGCGTGGCTGCCGGCTTGACGCCGACGATCGATGGCGCGGGAGCGTTATCGAGCGGTTGATGTGTGACTTCTCCGTCGATTTTGCCGCGGTCGCGCCGGATGCAGACCTAAGCCGCGAACGCTCGATGCTCGCGCCCATGGTCGGGGACGGACTGGTCGAAATGACGGACTCGAATCTGATCGTAACCGAGTTGGGCCGACCGGTCGTGCGGATCGTTGCTGCCGTGTTCGATACCTTTAGAGGACCGCAAACAGCGCAATTCAGCAAGGCTGTTTGATCCAGATCAACGGAGAGGGTCCATCGCAAAACTAATGAATTTCAAAAGGGGGATATCATGGCGACTCACTTGGCTGACCGTTCCGACGGCTCATTGCTTCACAATCTTCTCGATCGTGCCAAATGCGCCATCTCCCGGTGGAGAGAGGTAAGGCGGCTGGACCCTCAGGAAATCGAGACGGTGGCCCGTGATCTCAACATCTCGCCGGCCGAACTCGTGACACTGATGTCCACATCGGCTGAATCGCTGGAGCTGCTCCGGCAACGCATTTCGTATGCGGGATTGGCAGAAAAATCGCTTGCCGCTTCCCATCCCGAAGAGTTGCGCGATTTGCGGCGGGTATGCAGCCAGTGCTCCGCGAAGGCGCGCTGCGCCAGAGATCTCGAACACAAGCGGATCGCAACCCCGTCGAAATACTGTCCTAATGAACTGACGCTGCGATCGCTTGTTCGCGAAGCCTGTCAAGAGCGTTCGGCAGAAGTCACGAGCATTCCCGCCAAACACTCTTGATCTCAATCAAACCTTGCCGCCCGCGCATGTGTTTCCGTTGCCTCATTCTCATGCCGAAGGAAGTTGCGCCATGACGCAGACGTCCACCGCCTCGAAATCGATGACCGCCGGCGAGGCAATTCTGTTTCCGCTATTTATCGTCCTTGCGTTCCTTTGCCTGATCGGGGCGGGATTTGCGCACGATGCGCCGTTTGCCTTTCATGCGTCGCTCGGTTGCGTCGCGAGCCTGGCGGCCGGCTTTGCCATCCTGAACCGGTACTACGACCGCCCGGCGGGGCTTCCGCCGCAAGAAATCAACGGCCGGCCGAACTACAACCTTGGGCCGATCAAATTCGCCACCGTCGCCGCGGTATTTTGGGGTATTGCCGGCTTTGCGGTGGGTCTGATCATCGCTTCGCAGCTCGCTTGGCCGGCGCTGAACCTCGATCTGCCTTGGACGACGTTTGGCCGCCTTAGGCCGCTGCACACTTCGGCAGTGATCTTCGCCTTCGGCGGCAACGTCCTGATCGCGACTTCGTTTTACGTCGCGCAGAAGACCTGTCGCACGCGGCTGGCAGGCGATCTTGCACCCTGGTTCGTCGTGCTCGGCTACAATTTCTTCATCCTGATTGCCGGGACCGGCTATCTGCTTGGCGTCACCCAGTCCAAGGAATATGCGGAGCCGGAATGGTACGCAGACCTTTGGCTGACGATCGTCTGGGTGACCTATCTCCTTGTTTTCCTGCTGACGCTGGTCAAGCGCAAGGAGCCGCACATCTTCGTCGCCAACTGGTTCTATCTGGCGTTCATCGTCACGATCGCCGTGCTGCATCTCGGCAACAATCCCGCGTTGCCGGTGTCTCTACTCGGCTCGAAATCCTACATCGCCTGGGGTGGCGTGCAGGATGCGATGTTCCAGTGGTGGTATGGGCACAATGCGGTCGGCTTCTTCCTGACGGCAGGCTTCCTCGCCATCATGTATTACTTCATTCCGAAGCGGGCGGAGCGGCCGATCTATTCCTACCGGCTTTCCATCATCCACTTCTGGGCGCTGATCTTCCTCTACATCTGGGCAGGCCCGCACCATCTTCACTACACCGCGCTGCCCGACTGGGCGCAGACACTCGGCATGACGTTCTCGATCATGCTCTGGATGCCGTCATGGGGCGGCATGATCAACGGCCTGATGACCTTGTCTGGTGCCTGGGACAAGCTGCGCACCGACCCCGTACTGCGAATGCTGGTGGTGTCGGTGGCCTTCTACGGCATGTCCACCTTCGAGGGGCCGATGATGTCGATCAAGGTCGTCAATTCGCTCAGTCATTATACGGACTGGACCATCGGCCACGTGCATTCCGGTGCGCTCGGCTGGGTCGGCTTCGTCTCGTTCGGCGCGCTGTATTGCCTGGTGCCGTGGCTTTGGAATCGCAAAGGTCTTTACAGCCTTAAACTCGTCAATTGGCACTTCTGGATCGCGACGATCGGCATCGTTCTCTACATCTCCGCGATGTGGGTGTCGGGTATCCTCCAGGGCCTGATGTGGCGCGCTTATACCTCGCTGGGCTTCCTTGAATACTCCTTCATTGAATCCGTCGAGGCGATGCACCCCTTCTACATCATCCGTGCTGCGGGCGGGGCACTGTTCCTGGTCGGCGCGCTGATCATGGCCTTTAATCTCTGGATGACGGTCAACGCCGGCGAATCCGAAGAAACATCGCAGGCCGCCGGACTGCTCCAGCCTGCCGAATAGGGTTATCTCCATGTCCTTCTGGAATCGACACAAGATATTCGAAAAGAATTCGATCATCCTGATCGTGGGGATTCTTCGCGGTTATCTCCATCGGCGGCCTCGTCGAGATCACGCCGCTGTTTTATCTCAAGAGCACCATCGAAGTGGTCGACGGTATACGGCCGTATACGCCTCTAGAGCTAACCGGGCGGAATATCTACGTGCGGGAAGGCTGCTATCTCTGCCATTCGCAGATGATCCGGCCGCTGCGCGACGAGGTCGAGCGTTACGGTCACTATTCGCTGGCCGCGGAAAGCATGTACGACCATCCGTTCCAGTGGGGGTCGAAGCGGACCGGCCCCGATCTGGCGCGGGTCGGCGCCAAATATTCCGACGACTGGCACGTACGCCATCTTACCGATCCACGATCGATCGTGCCGCAATCGGTGATGCCCGGATATCCGGCGCTGGCCGAGACCGAGGTCAATGCTGACGATATCGCCGCGCATCTTCGCACCAGCCGCGTCGTGGGTGTTCCCTATACCGACGAGCAAATCGCCAATGCAAAGGCCGACCTGATAGCGCAGGCCGATCCGGACAATTCGGGCGCCGATGCTTTTCAGAAGCGCTACCCGAAAGCCGTCGTTCGAAATTTTGACGGCAAGGCTGGCAATCTGACCGAGCTCGACGCCTTGATCGCCTATCTCCAGATGCTGGGAACGCTGGTCGATTTCAAGCTCTATGACGAAAAAGCCAATCTGCGCTGAAGAGGTTCACATGAAAGCGATTGTCTCCATCGAAAACCTGGCGTCGAACTTCGTTCTTACGTTCTGGACGCCGGTATTCGTCGCGATCTTCATCGCCATCATTGTTTACGCGCTGCGTCCTCGCAACAAGGCGCTTTTCGATGCCGCGGCAAAGATGCCGCTGCAGGAGGATTGACCGATCATGAGTGAGCAACACGACATCGACAGCGTTTCCGGCCGCTCGACCACAGGTCATGAGTGGGACGGCATCAAGGAACTGAATACGCCGCTGCCGCGCTGGTGGGTGCTGACCTTTTACGCCACCATTCTTTGGGCCTTTGCGTATTGGATCGTTTATCCCGCCTGGCCGCTGGTGAGCGGATATACGGCCGGAGTGTTGCATTACACCAACCGTGCGGCGGTCACCAAGGATCTCGCCGATCTCGAGGCGATACGCGGCGACAAGATGAAGGTGCTGGCCAGCGCGTCTCTGGCCGATATCGAGAAGGATCCAAATCTGCTTTCGCTGGCGCGCGCGCGCGGCAAGACGGTATTCGGCGACAATTGCGCGCCCTGCCACGGCACGGGTGCGGCCGGCGCCAAGGGATATCCGAACCTCAATGACGATGATTGGCTGTGGGGCGGCTCGCTCGACCAGATCATGCAAACCATCCAGTTTGGCGCACGCTCCGGCGACGTCAAGGCTCACGAAGGACAGATGCTGGCCTTCGGTCGTGATGGTATTCTCAAGCCGGACGAAATCGTAACCGTCGCCAACTATGTCCGTTCGCTGTCGGGACTGTCGACAGAGCCGCGCTTCAACGCGGCTGCCGGCAGGAAGATTTTCGACGAGAATTGCGTGGCCTGCCACGGCAAGGACGGCAAGGGCAATCAGGAGATGGGCGCACCCAATCTGACCGACCAGATCTGGCTATACGGATCGGATGAGGCGACCATTGTCGAAACGATTACCAATGGCCGCGCCGGGGTCATGCCCGCCTGGGCCGGCCGCCTCGATCCCGTCACCATCAAGGCATTGACGGTCTACGTCCACTCGCTGGGCGGCGGCAAATAGGCCGTCAGGAAACGGCAGCCGCCCGTTGATGTACGTCAAGTGAGGCCACGGCGGCTGCCCTAAGTTCATCATGAACCCTTTTGCGAGTTTTCGCGATGAACAAGCCAATGTCTCCGACCGATTTGCAGTTTGACGAGGACGGACCACTCTATGTGGCCCAAAAGAAAGTCTATCCGCAAAGCGTTTCCGGTACATTCCGCCGGATCAAGTGGGGGCTGATGGCGGCTTGCCTCGGCGTCTACTATCTGTTGCCCTTTGTACGCTGGAACCGCGGCCTCGGCGCGCCCAATCAGGCCGTGCTGATCGATTTTCCCAACCGCCGTTTCTACTTCTTCTTTATCGAATTGTGGCCGCAGGAGATCTACTACTTCACCGGGCTCTTGATCCTCGCTGCTTTGGCGCTGTTCCTGATGAACGCTCTCGGCGGCCGCATCTGGTGCGGTTATCTCTGCCCGCAAACGGTCTGGACCGACCTGTTCTACGCCGTCGAACGCTGGACGGAGGGGGACCGGCGTGAACGCATCAAGGCCGACGCGGCGCCAGCGACGTTCAATCGCCTGGCGCGGCGCGTCCTCAAGCATGCGATCTGGCTTGTTGTCGCCTGGTGGACCGGCGGCGCCTGGGTGCTCTATTTCTCCGATGCGCCGACCTTGGTGAAGGATCTCGCGACCTTTCAGGCACCGGCAATCGCCTACATCTGGATCGGAATTCTGACGGCCACGACCTATCTGCTGGCCGGCTACGCCCGCGAGCAGGTCTGCGTTTACATGTGCCCGTGGCCGCGGATCCAGGCAGCGTTGACCGACGAATGGGCGCTGAACGTCACCTACAAATACGACCGCGGCGAGCCGCGCTGTTCGGTCAAGAAGGCAATCGATCTGCGATCTCTCGGTGAGAAGGTCGGCGACTGCATTGACTGCAATCAGTGCGTGGCGGTTTGCCCGACCGGTATCGACATTCGCGATGGCGCCCAACTTGGCTGTATTCAGTGTGGTCTCTGCATCGATGCCTGCGACACCGTCATGAAAAAGGTCGGACGGCCGACACGGCTGATAGGCTACGACAACGATATCAACGTCCAGCAGCGCATCGCCGGAAAGCCGGAAGTCTTCAAGCCGGTTCGGGCGCGAACCGTTGTATATGCCGCTGTCATTACCGGAGTTTGCGCGATAATGCTCTATGCGTTGCTGACGAGGACGTTGCTCGACCTCAATGTGCTGCACGATCGCAATCCGGTCGCCGTCAGGCTCAGCGATGGTTCGATCAGGAACGGATATACGCTGCGCTTTCTCAACAAGCGCGGTTTCGATCGCGTGATTGCCGTCGACGTCGACGGTCCGGCTGGCGCGCAAATTCACATCGTCGGCGCCGACTCGGTCACACCCGATCGACCGATGATCGTTCTCGGACGCGATTCGACCACGGAGTTGCGCGTGCTGGTCACCGCACCGTTCAATGAACTGGCGGACAAGACGGTGCCGGTCAAATTTCGCGTCACCGATATGGGGTTGGGCGAGGTGACCTCGGCGACCGACCATTTCGTGCTGCCCTGAATGAGAAGGATTGCCGATATGTCAACGACAACAGCACCCTCACGACCGATCACCGGGCGATTTGTCCTGATCGCGGTCGTGTCTTTCTTCCTGGTTGTTATCGGCGTCAACGTGGTGATGATGCGGCTTGCCATCACCACCTTGCCGGGGACCGAGGTCGACAGCGCCTATGGCGCCGGCCTTGCGTATCAGAAGGAAATTCAGGCGGCTCATGAGCAGAATGCGCGAGGCTGGAAAGTCGATGCCCATGTCGATCGAAAGCCTGATGGTGGTGCGGTTCTTGTCCTTCACGCGAACGATGCGGCTGGCACGCCTCTTACCGGTTTGGCATTCTCGGGATCTCTGGAACGCCCCACGGATCGCCGTGCCGATCAACCTCTACAGGTCGTCGAGCGCGGCGCGGGGGACTATCGCGGAACGGCGAGCGGCGTCGCGCCAGGGCAGTGGGAACTGGTGATCGAGGCCGATGCCGACGGCAGGCGGCTATTTCTGTCTCGTAACCGCATCGTCCTGAACTGAAAACTGGCACCATGCAATCCACGCTCGATTTTTCTCATTATTTGAAGAGCACCGGAGAAGGTCTTGTGCATCTCGACCTCGCTGTCGATGGGATCAATTGCGCGGGCTGCATGGCCAAGATCGAACGCAACCTTTCGAAAATTCCAGACGTGACCTCGGCGCGGGTCAACTTGACCGATCGCCGCCTGGCGCTGGAATGGAAGGCCGGAGCGATCGATCCGTCCGTGTTCGTCGATCGTCTCGCCGAGCTCGGTTACAAGGCCTATCCATTCGAACGGGCAGGCGCGGAGACCCGGGAAGCAGAACGGGCAAGCTCGCTGCTGCGCCGCCTCGGCGTCGCGGCATTTGCGGCAATGAACGTGATGATGCTGTCGGTGCCGGTGTGGTCAGGCATCGCCGGTGACCTGCTCCCGGAGCAGCGCGACTTCTTTCACTGGCTGTCGGCGCTGATCGTGCTTCCCGCCGCCGCCTATTCGGCCCAGCCGTTCTTCTCTTCCGCCTGGACGGCGCTTCGCGCCCGCAGCGTCAATATGGATGTGCCGATCAGCATCGGTATCACACTCGCATTGGCAATGTCGCTGTTCGAGACCGCCTCGCATGCCGAGCATGCTTATTTCGACGCTGCGATCATGCTGATCGCTTTCCTTTTGGCGGGACGATACCTCGACCAGAATATGCGGCGGAAGACCCGCGCTTTCGCCGGCAATCTGGCCGCGTTGAAGGCGGAGACGGCGACAAAATTCATCGATGACGGAGAGATTGTCACGGTGCCGGTCGCGGCCATCCAGCCGGGCGACATCGTCCTGCTGCGGCCGGGCGAGCGCGCGGCGGTCGATGGCAATGTCATCAGCGGACGATCCGAAATCGACCAGAGCCTGATCACCGGCGAAACCCTGCCAAAGACAGTCGCTATCGGCAGTCCGGTCTACGCCGGCACGCTTGTCAGAACCGGTGTCTTGCGTGTGCGCGTATCGGCGGCCTCCGAGGCAACGCTGCTTTCGGAAATCTCCCGCCTGCTTGAAAATGCACAACAGGCCCGCTCTCGTTATGTTCGTTTGGCGGAAAGAGCCTCACGGCTCTATGCGCCGGTCGTGCACGCCGCGGCGCTGTTGACGATGGTCGGCTGGCTGATCGCGGGCGCGAGTTTGCACGACGCGGTCGTAACTGCGATCGCCGTACTCATCATCACCTGCCCGTGTGCGCTCGGTCTTGCCATTCCCGCCGCGCAGACGGTGGCTTCCGGGGCGTTGTTCGGTTCCGGCGTGCTGCTCAATTCCGGCGATGCGATCGAACGCATGGCCGGAATTGATCATATCATCTTCGACAAGACGGGTACGCTGACCTTGCCGGAACTGGATGTGACAAACGCCGAGGCGATTCCGACCGATGTTTTTGCGCTGGCCGGCCGTGTGGCGCTGTCGAGCCATCATCCCGTCGCCGCTGCCGTGGCGCGGGCGGCCAAAGCGGCCTCGCCGCTGGCCGGGCTTCAGGAGGAGCCGGGGCAGGGGGTGCACGGCATCGTAGACGGATTGGAGATCAGGCTCGGGCGGCCGTCCTATTGCGGCGCCGAGGATGCAGCCAAGGCGATTCTAAGCCGCGATCCCGAGGCGTCGGTGGTGGCATTCCGTCATGGCTCGTCCTGCCATGTCTTTGCGGTGAGGCAGCGTTTGCGTCCCGACGCCGCCGCCGTTGTATCGAGGCTCCGGAGGCGAGGCCTCGGCGTCGAGATCGTATCGGGCGATCGGGAGAGCGCGGTGCAGGCGGCGGCGCGGTCGCTTGGAATTTGCGAATGGCGTGCCGAAGTCACACCGGTCGACAAGATCGCGCGAATCGATGAATTGGGCCGCCAGGGATTCAAGG
Organism: uncultured Alphaproteobacteria bacterium; assembly: GCA_963748805.1. Taxonomy (GTDB): domain Bacteria; phylum Pseudomonadota; class Alphaproteobacteria; order Rhizobiales; family Xanthobacteraceae; genus Bradyrhizobium. The sequence continues at coordinate 25,773 of CAVVLH010000022.1, forward strand.
TGTTGATGGTCGGCGACGGCCTGAATGATGCGCCAGCGCTGGCGGCGGCCTATTCTTCGATGTCGCCAATCTCTGCGACGCATATGAGCCAGTCCGTGGCCGACGCCGTTTTTCTTGGCGAGCAGCTCGCACCGGTAGAGGCCGCGATCGCTATTTCCCGCAAGGCGCTGCGTTTGATGCGTCAGAATCTGTGGCTTGCGTTAATCTACAACGCCGTCGCCGTACCGATCGCGATCGCCGGCCTGGTGACGCCGCTGATCGCAGCCGCGGCCATGTCCGGATCGTCTCTATTGGTTATCCTCAACGCGTTGCGCGCGCGAAGCCGCGCCAGGGGAGCGGCCTGATGGAAGTTATGATCATCCTTGTCCCGCTCGCGCTCGCGCTCGGCGCCGCGGGTCTCGCCGGTTTTCTCTGGTCTTTGAAGAATGGCCAATATGACGATCTGGATGGGGCCGCGTGGCGCGCGATCCTTGATGAAGAGCCGCCGGCGTCACCGGAGGACGGCGAACAGAATGATCAAGAACGCAGTCGCGATCCCGGCCCAGCCCAGCACCAGCGTCCAGTCAGTGCGCTTGTGCCGCGAACCGAGCCGTGATTCCGACAGAAGAGCGATCATTCCTCTGATTGATCCACGCATCGGATGCTCCTAGTGTCCCGATTCCGAAGTTCGTATCATTTTACAGAGCCACCTTTCGAACTTCGGAATCGAAAGGACACTAGTGTCCCGGTTCTGACATTCGTATCCTGTCGCGGCGGCCACTTCTACGAATGTCAGAACCAAAGGGACACTGGCAACCATATGATTCTAGTGTGGCTTTGACTCTGACGTTCCTTCGAAGAACTCGCCGCGACCCTGAAAGGAACGTCAGAGTCGCCACACTAGCAACAGCTGGCAGGAAAGATCAGTGGCCAGCGAAAGCGCCAATGTGTTGCGGTCACTTTGACAGGCCTCAACGTTTCCGCATCGAGCCAGTCATCTCCATGACGAAGACAGAATACACCGATCGACTGAACTTTGCCGTCGATGACGGCGAGTTCAAGCTCACGATCGGATGGGGCGCTTTCGATGTCTCGCCACCGCGAAGGTTCGAATAGCCGGGACAAGACGGCGGCGAGTTTTTTCATGGCCATGGACTTCAATTTTGGTGTTGGCGGTCTATTCGGCATTTTCGCCGAAAACCGCCGAAGCGGTTTGACCTGGCTCAACGGGAGCACACCGACCGGAAGGTTTCGCTGTTTCGGCCAAGAGCGGCTTTGCTTTCCGTAGTTTTACGGGGCCTCCGGGTTTTTACTTAGGGGAGTGACCTGAATTTTCGAAGCTGTCGAAAATAGGCAAGGTCCGGTCATCAACGATCGAAACCGGAGTTTTGCCATGCTAACCGCCGTCGCAACCGCCAAGCCCTCGATCAACGCTCGCCCGGCCGCCTCGGTCCCCTCGATGGAAGGTCCGCTGGGTCTGATGGGCGCCCCGATGCGATTTGCCCGCAACAACGAAATTTACGGCGAGCATGAGCCTGCCGAGTATCTCTACCAGGTCATCTCCGGCGCGGTGCGAACATATCGTATGTTGGATGACGGTCGCCGCCAGATCAGTGCCTTTTATCTGCCCGGGGATATTTTTGGCGTGGAGGCCGGCGACATGCATTTGTGTTCCGCCGAGGCGATTTGCGACGCACAGATCCTGGTTGCCAAGCGAAGCGCGGTAATGGCGCGCGCCGATCACGAAAAAAACCTGGCTCGGCAGCTTTGGATGCTGACGATGCGCGAACTCCAGCGCGTGCAGGAGCATTCGCTGGCTCTCATCAAAAGCGCCGAAGAGCGCGTGGCTGGTTTCCTCATCGAGATGGCGGGCCGCAATTCGGTCGATGCCGCGGTCGAGCTGCCGATGTCGCGCCAGGATATTGCCGATTATCTCGGGCTGACGATCGAGACGGTGTCGCGGACCTTCACCCAGTTCGTGCATTCCGGCACCATCGCACTGGAAACGTCCCGGCGTATCCAGCTTCGCAACCGCCCCGCGCTTAATCGGCTTAACGCCTGAGGATAAATTCATATCTAAAAGCGGGGCGATCGAACCTGATCGTGCCGCTTTTTTAGACCGAAATCCTCACTACTCGTTGTTTTTCGATCCGAGCGTTCTGCCTTGAAAATCGACGAAATGGACTCCCGCACAGGCCAGGCAGGAGACCGGCTCATAGCGCGTATTGCCGTCTCCCGGTACTTCTTCCGCTGTGACTAGTCCCTGGACCTTTTGACCTGTTCGAGGACAGTCAAATAAGACTGGACGCCAGCGCTCGGCCATTTATTTTTCCCAACGCGATTGCACGAGAGTTGGCACTTCTCCGGACGTTCCCATATCTGAAATGATCAAGCGGCCTTGCGATGAGACGGATTGGTGCCGGCTGTCGCCTGCTTGGCCGCGGACCTGTTGCGGAGCCATTGGCTTGTGGTGTGATCGGCCCAGGCGAGCGCAGTAGCGAAAGCCAGAAACATGACGCATACGCTGATCGCGACTAAGAGCGAATCTGTGGGCATGGTTATTCTCCTATCGTGAGCGGTTAAAATCTGACGAAACGTGCAACGGCTATTTGATCTGGATCAAAAGAAGGCCAAGGAGGCGGGCCACCGCTGCCTCTTCAGGACGCCGGAAGCCGCGGCCGCAGTTAATGAGCGGTTTCCATATCTTCCGGCGACTCCACGTAGAATCCGGAATAGGTGTCCACGAAGCAGAGGTGGTCGTGCACCTCTTTGACACCAGCTGTGTTTTGAGCGGCGACGATCGTGGCTTGCCGCGCCTTGTCAGTCGTGATCATGCCGTGCAGGTGGACGATCCCCTTGCGGACGGTGACTTCGAAGCCGATCGGGCGCCAGTCGGTCGCGTTAACCGTGCGAGTGATCCGGTTGCGAATGTGGTCATCGTCGGCCGTTGGATCCGGAATTTCGTGGGCGATACTGGCGACCGCCTGCAACAGGTTCGACCGTGTGACGATGCCCTTGATCGTGTTGCCGCTCATGACGGGCAGCCGCTTGATCCCTTTCTTCTCCATCAGCCGGACCAGGTCTTCGAGCGGAGTTTCTTCGTCCACCGTGACCGGATTCTCGGTCATGACGTCTTCGACCTTGCGTCCGCGTTCATGCACGAAATCGGTAGCTGCTCTTCCGGGGCCAATGAGGAATTGAAGCCAGGCAGGCCGTTTGCGGCCGGTGCCGATTTCGCTGCGGCGGAGAAAGTCGCTTTCCGACACGATGCCGACCAGCTTGCCCGCATCATCCAGCACAGGCAGGCCGCTGATATGGGTCTGCAACATGATCTTGGCGGCGTCTTCGATCGAACTGTGCGGCGTCACGGTAACAACATCCTTGGTCATGATCTGATGAGCGCGCATGGCATTTCTCCGTTGAATTCGATGCTTTCGATATTGGAGCCGCTTTCGGATCGCGCCTTGAGCTAGCTCAATCGCGGTGAAGACGGCCCGTTGTCATTCCAGGGTCTTCAAAAACGCGATAAAGTCGCCGATCTGGTCGCCATCGAAACGGAATTCCGGCATGGCTGGATGTCCCGTTACGATCCCTTCGGCCAGCGATTCCTCGAGCATTCCGACGGGATAGCGTTCGTGCAGGGTCCGGAACGGCGGCGCGATCTTCAGCGGGCTCGGGCTCACCTTGTCGATGGCGTGGCATTTCGCGCAATAGGTGAGGGCAAGCCGCTTGCCCTGTTCGGCGTTGGAGGCAAGGCAGGGAAGACCGCTGGAAGCGGCCAGGAAAAACCCAACGATACCGCCGATCGCGATTGACCGGCGGAGCACGATCCGCCTGCCGCGAAATCCCGCTTCGCTCACGGCCGTGCCCGACCTGACGGCGTCATTTCAAGACAGGTTTCGAGCTCGACATAGCTCGGCGTCCCATCGATCTGGGTCTCTTGGATACAAAGCTTTTTGTCGGCTTGCGAGAATACGCTCCATCGCGGAGTGAGTTCGTCCCGGGCGCGTTCTTCGTCGGCTTTGCAGGAAGCCATGGTTTCGCCAATCGACGAACCGCCGGAGAGTTCTGAGCGGCAGTTACGTTCGATGTCGAATTTTGGAACGGCGTCGGAGGCAGCGGACAGCTGCGATGTGCTCGCGAGAACGCCGATGAATGCGGCAGTGGCTAACGATGAATGTGACATGGCAACCTCCATGGCCGCCATTAAGAACCGGGTGCAAGGCGCCGTGATTGATCGAGGTCAAAGGAGTCACACGAGGACAAAATTTCGTCACGCTCTCGTCAGTGCGACATCAGGGTCGGCACCGTCATGGATCTGAACATGTCGCGGGTGACCCCTCCCATGACGACTTCCTGCAAACGGGAATGTCCGTAGCCGCCCATGACGAGAAGATCGAGCCCCTCCTCAGCGGCCGCGGACAAAATCATCGGTTGGATTTCGGAATGGTCGGCCTCCAGCGAGACGATTTTTGCCGGCAGACCGAGGCTTGCAAGGCGCGCCAACAGCCGGCCGGGTGAAGCTTCCACCGATACCGGCTCGTTGACGGTCAGAATCGTGAGCGCGTTGGCCCTGGAGAGCAGGGGCATTGCGTCCCGCAAGGCACGGGCCGCCAGCCGGCCGCCGTCCCATAAAATCCCGATGCGGGCCATGCTCAACGCCCCACGAAAGGTGTAGGGGACGACCAGAACAGGTCCACCGGATCGAAACAGAATCTCCTGCGGCATCAGGTTGTCATTGGTCGCGTTCGTGGCTTCCGGCTGCGAGACGATCGTCAGATCCGACAACCTCGCGGTGGCCCCAAGAATATCGGCGGCCTCGGCGAATGACCCGCCGATCGTACGGTTGCGATGGGCTATCTTGGCCGCTTTCGCCTCAAACTCAAAAACGGCGAGCGCCGCCTGTGCGCGCTCCAATGCGCTTTGGTGCTGGGCTTCAAACAGTGGCGCCATGGCGACACCGCCTTCCGCGACGAGCGGAATGTCGTTGACCGACTCATAGCCGACGGCGACCGCCTCCAGCGTGGCGCCTGCGGTCATCGCCAACGAAATCGACCCGTCGATCGCCGGTCGCGGCGAACGTTCGGTCGGGATATGCACCAGAAGGTTCCTGTACATGATGGCTTCCATGAGTTTGCGAGCGGCAATCGGATCACCGAAGCATTCGCCGCGCGTCCCCGATTTGATGCACGTCAAAGGCCCTCCCGGATATGCCGGTTATCGTGTCTTTCATGCGATTGGCGGCCCGGTATCTCGGCTGAACACAGAAGAGGATAAAAATGACCCATCCAGCGCAAACAGACCAACTTCATCGCCACGCCGTTATTTGGATCGACCATCTGAAAGCGAAAATATTCACGATGGGACTGACTGGTGTCAGCTCCAGCACGGTGCACGCGCATCTCGCGTCATCCCATCTTCATCACCGCGCCAACACCATCGGTTCGGGCCATGTGAAGGAGGATCCTGCGTTCCTTGCCGCGATCGCCAGATCTGTCGCGGCCTGCGACGAGGTACTTGTCCTCGGACCTGGCAATGAGAAGACGGTGCTGATGCAGCATCTGCAATCGGTGCGGCCAAACCTGTTGGTGCGAGCGGAATCGAGCGATCACCCGACGGATGACGAAATAGTGGCTGTCGGCCGAAAGCATTTCGGTCTGTCAGAGCCGCGGGCGTGAAGCGCCCGATTTTAGTTTGAAAGGAAATCGTTCATGTCCCCTTCAGTATCGGCTGTCCATCTGGCCAATTCGCAGGAACATGCCGATGCGTCGCCTCTCGAGGGGGTCGAAGCATTGCCGTTAAATGTCTCCGCTGCTGCCGATACGGCGGATCGGGCCTTTCATGCCGGACTTGCGCGGTTAACCGGCGGCCTTTCTCCGGCGGCGGTCGCGCTGGCGTTCGCCGACTGGCAGCTCCATTTGCTTACCTCCCCCGGCAAATGCGCAATGCTCGCAGGCGAAGCGCTTCAACATGGCATGCAATTCCTGAGCGCCATGGTGCCCCGGCATGCGACATTCCAGCCGTGGTCGGTGATCAAGCCGCCTGTGGCCGACCGCCGCTTTACCGGCCGCGATTGGGAGTTGCCGCCTTTCAATCTGCTGGCCCAGGCCTTTTTGCTGAACGAGGATTGGTGGCATTCGGCGACATCCAATGTCAGCGGCTTGGCGCATTCCAACGCTGCAATCGCCGATTTCGTCACCCGTCAGTGCCTCGACACGGTCGCCCCGACGAACTTTTCAGGCACCAATCCGAAAGTGTTGCGCAAGATCATGGAGACCGGCGGAAGCAATTTCGTCTATGGCCTGCACAATTGGATGGAGGACTGGCAAACCCTACTTAAGGGCGGTGCCGCGCACGATCTGCAATTCGTCGTCGGCAAGGATGTTGCGGTAACGCCAGGCAAGGTCGTCTACCGCAACGACCTGATAGAGCTCATTCAATATACGCCGACCACAACAACGGTGCGGCCGGAGCCCATATTGATCGTGCCGGCCTGGATCATGAAGTATTATATTCTCGACCTTTCCCCGCACAATTCGCTGGTGCGGTTCCTGGTTGAAAACGGCTTTACCGTTTTCATGATCTCCTGGAAAAATCCGACCTCCGTCGACCGCAACCTCAGCCTCGAGGATTACCGGGAGCAGGGCGTCGACGCGGCCGTCGCCGCCATCAACGAGATCATGCCGGAGAGGGCCATCCATGCCGCGGGCTATTGCCTCGGCGGTACACTGCTCTCGATCGCCGCCGCGCGGCTGGAACGCGATCGCCCGGATTGCCTGAAGACGGTGACCATGCTTGCCGCGCAAACAGATTTTACGGAAGCGGGCGAGCTCACGCTGTTTATCAATGAAAGCCAAGTCAGCTTTCTCGAAGACATGATGTGGCAGCGGGGCGTGCTCGGTTCGATGCAGATGGCCGGAGCCTTCCAGATGCTGCGTTCCAACGATCTGCTTTGGTCGCGTATGGTGCACGACTATCTGGTCGGCGAGCGGGCGCCGCCGAGCGATCTGATGTCGTGGAATGCCGATGCTACGCGCATGCCCTATCAGATGCATTCGGACTATTTGCGCCATCTTTTTCTCAACAACGATCTGGCCGAAGGCCGCTATCAGATTGGGGGAAAGCCGATCGCGCTGTCCGATCTCCGCAAGCCGATGTTCGTTGTCGGTACGCTGCGCGATCACGTCGCGCCTTGGAAGTCGGTGTACAAGATCCATTTCCTGGCTGACGCCGACATTACCTATGTGTTGGCAAACGGCGGGCACAATGCCGGGATCGTGGCCGCGCCTGACGAGCCAGAACATAGCTATCAGGTGCTGACAAAGAAGGCCGCCGATCCCTATGTCGGCCCCGAACAGTGGATCAAGCTGGCGCCGGCTCATGAGGGTTCGTGGTGGGGCGAATGGGTGCGATTTCTCGCGGCCCATTCCGGCTCGCCTGTTGCACCACCTTCACTTGAAACGGAAAGCTCGGTGCAGGATGCGCCGGGGTCCTACGTGCTGCAGCATTGACGGCGGATCATTCTGCCTATCCCGGCACCAGGACGGGTTTGCTTTGTTCCAGCGTCTGTTCGGGTGAGCCCGATGCGTTGATGACGGGCCAGTCGATCCGTCCGATTTCGTAGCCTTCCTGGCCTGAGGCGATTTCCGCTGTGGCGTCCGATGCGTCGGCCTTGCGCGCGCCGATACGATGCAGGCGCACAGCGAGGTCGGCAGTGAGGAAAACTGGGTGAAACGCCGCCTCCAGCTTCCGCGCGGCCGTCGACAGTTCGTCGCGCTCGGATTGCTTCAGGAAGGCAGCATCGACGACAACGGAAAATCCCTGATCGAGAATTTGCCGGCTACGCTCAAGAAGCGTCTGATAGACTAGCGCGGTGACTTCCGGGGTGTAGGCGTTCTCCGGCAACGCCGTGAGCGGATCGACGCCGAACAGTTCTTTCCGGATAACGTCCGAGCGCAACAGAATCGCGCCGGGCAGCGGCGCCAGCAGGGGCGCTGCCGCGCGCGCCAACACGCTTTTGCCAGTTCCTGATTTGCCGCCGATCGCGATCAGCGATGGCCGGGCAGGCTCGATGTGGCGCAGCGCGAGGTCGAAATAGGCCCGCGCGTCGGCTGCGTCGTGATCTTTATCCGGCGACAGGCGGCATTTGGTGAAGAGCACATTGGAACGGATCGCCGCGCGCATCGAAAGAAACAGCGGCAACAGCCGAAGCGCCTGCGCGTTTTCACGCCAGGCCGGCTGCAAATAAGCGTTGAATAGCCGATTGGCGCAGGCCGTCAGATCGAACCGGCAAAAGTCCATGATCGGAAAGGCCAGATCATAAAGGACGTCGATGGTCGCCATCGCGGGATCAAACTCGATCGCGTCAAACAGGACGGGACTGCCGTCGATCAGCGTGATGTTGCCAAGGTGGGCGTCGCCATGGCAGCGCCGCACCAGGCCTTCGGATGCCCGCGCATGCAAAATTGATCGGCAGTCGGCAAGGCGTTGCCGGCTGGCGGTGTCCAGCCGGTCGATCATCTGGCGTGGAAGCTGTGGCTCGCTGCGGAAAACGCGAGTGTTGCGATCGATGATCCCCTCAATGGAGTCGAGCCAACTCGACCCATCCGAGATCTCCGCTCGCTGGTGGGTTTTGCGGATGGTTACGGCGAGCGTCTCGGCGAGTTCCGGCGTGATGTGGCCTTCGCGCGCCAGATGGTCGAAGGTCTGGTTCTCGTCGAATCGTGCCATTTCAACGGCCCATTCGCTCACCGGGCCGTTGCCGCCGATTTCGAGGCCGTCATGCCCGCGGGTGATCGGGACGATGCGCCGATAAAGATACGGGGCGAACCGGCGGTTGACGGTCAGTTCTTCGTCGCAAGCCTGCTTGCGTTTCTCGAGCGTTGAAAAATCCAGGAACGGAAGCTGCACCGCCCGCTTGACCTTCAAGACCCGGTCTTTGCCAAGAAAGACGATGGAGATGTGGGTGTCGACGCGTTTACAGTCGGGATCGTGGCCGGCCAGGAAAGCGAGCACCATCTCCTGATCTTGCCCCTGGGGTTCTTGCTGCGTCGCGCTCATGGGCGCAGCACTGCCGCGCCGACGAGCCTGCCTTCGCGCAGGCAGGACAGCGCTTCGTTGGCCTGTTCGAGCGGGAACACGGTGGTGTGCGTCTGGATATCGGCTTTGGCTATCGCCTTGAAAAAATCGACGCCGTCCTTGCGGGTCAGGTTGGCGACAGACAGCACCTGCCGTTCTCCCCAGAGGATGCTGTAGGGAAAGGCAGGAATATCCGACATGTGTATCCCCGCGCACACGACGCGCCCGCCTTTGCGCACGGCGCGAAGGGCCTGCGGCACCAGGGATCCGACGGGAGCATAGATGATCGCGGCATCGAGCTCTGCGGGCGGAAGGTCTTCCGAGGCGCCTGTCCAGTCGGCGCCAAGCGAGATTGCCAACTGCTGGGCGTCGTGGTCGTTGCGCCGGGTGAAAGCATAGATCGCTCGCCCCTGTGCGCGGGCAACCTGGGCCACGATGTGGCCGGCCGCGCCGAAGCCATAGATGCCGATCGCTTTGCCTTCGCCGGCCATCACCAGCGACCGCCAGCCGATCAGGCCGGCGCAAAGCAAGGGCGCCAGGGCAACTTCATCTCCCTGCTCACCGAGGGGAAAGCAATATCGGGCGTCGGCGACCAGATGACTGGCGAAGCCGCCGTCCCGCGTATAGCCGGTAAACTGAGGGTGGTCGCACAGGTTTTCCTTGTCGGCGCGGCAGTAAAAGCATTCGCCGCAAGTGAAGCCGAGCCAAGGCACGCCGACACGCATGCCCATCGTCAAGCCGGTAACGCCGGCGCCCAGCGCTTCAACTCGGCCGACGACTTCGTGCCCGGGAATGATGGGGTAGGGGATATCCGGCAGTTCGCCGTCCACGACATGCAGATCGGTCCGGCAGACGCCGCAGGCGCTTACCTTGATGCGGACCTGACCCGGTCCGGGAACCGGATCCGGTCGCTCCAGCGGCGTCAGTTGCGCGCCGCGCGCGGAGAGAACCATCGCATGCATGTCATTCAAATCCTGTCACAATGAATTCTTTCTCGCATCACATCGTCCGCCGGCTTTGATCTCGGTCAAAGCCGAAATGCGATGGACGGCATAAAGGTAATTCTGCTGATTTTTCTTCCCGAAAAGGAAGCAAGATATCAGCGGGATGATGGTTCCAGCCGGCGACGCGGCGAAGCCCGGCGTATTGCCGTGGCAGCGGCGCGCCTCTGTTTCAAGGAGAACGGCAATGTACGAATTCCTCGAGGAAACCGTCGGCAACAACATGATCTCTCCGGTTCGAAGCGTCACGCCGGAAACGACCGTTGGCGAACTCTACCGCCTTTTTGCCGCCGACGGTTTTGACGCCTATCCTGTCGTGCAGGGCGACAAGCTGGTCGGTATCGTCTCGAAGCTGGATGCCTTGAAGCCGTTCGCCTTTACCCAGGATCAGCTCTTGCCGCATTATAAGGAGGGCATGGGGACGACCGTCGATGAAATCATGTCACCCGAAGTCATCGCTGTCGAACCCGAAGCCCGTTTGCAGCGGGTGCTTGAATTGATGATCAAACATCGCCTCAAGAGCCTGCCGGTCGTCGACCGATGGCAAAGCCTCATCGGCATCATCGCGCGCGAGGATGTAATGCGAGCGATGGAACGGTCGGTGTTGTTGCAATATCCCCCGGTTATCCCCTTTGCGGCCGCGTGATGTCGAACTTTGGACTGGACAAAATTTTCTCGCCAAAGCGCGTCGCCGTCGTTGGCGGAAGTCCGCGTTCCCGTTCGATCGGGGCGATCGTCCTTCAGAATCTCGTGAAGTGCGGCTTTGCCGGCGAAATCGCGGTGGTCAATTCCCGGCACGACATCATTGGCGAACGAAAGGCTTATCCGGATCTCAAGGCATTGCCTTTTGTGCCGGATCTGATCGTCATCACCACGCCTGCGCCATCAATTCCACAGATCATCCGCCAGGCCGGCGAGCTTGGTGTCGCCGGGGCAGTCATTATCTCGTCAGGTCTTGGCCATGGGCCGGGATCGATTGCCGAAGCTGTCGCGCAAACGGCCCGCGCCCACAAGCTGCGCATCGTCGGTCCGAATTGTCTCGGTGTCATGTTTCCGGGTGCCGGATTGAACGCGAGTTTCGCGGCGCGCCATCCGACACCTGGTTCGCTGGCGCTGATTTCGCAATCGGGCGCGATCGCAGCCGCGATGGTTGACTGGGGCGCGGAGAAATCGGTGGGTTTCTCCGGCATTGTCTCGATTGGCGACCAGCTTGATGTCGATGTCGCCGATCTGCTCGACTATTTCGCGCTCGACGACAAGACCCGTGCGATCCTTTTATATGTTGAAGCTGTCACCGACGCGCGCAAATTCATGTCGGCCGCCCGCGCCGCGGCGCGCCTCAAGCCGGTCGTGGTCGTCAAGTCCGGCCGGATGGCGCAGGGCGCCAAGGCCGCCGCGACGCATACGGGGGCACTCGCGGGCTCCGATGCCGTTTACGATGCCGCTTTCCGCCGGGCCGGGCTGTTGCGCGTCCTCGACTTGCGCGAACTGTTCGACTGCGCCGAACTGCTGGGCCGCCACGTTCGCGCGCCTGAAGGCAAGAGGCTGGCGGTTCTGACCAATGGCGGTGGTCTTGGCATCCTCGCCGTGGATCGTCTGGCGGAGCTCGGCGGTGTGATCGCTCCGCTGACAAACGACACAATGGCGAAGTTGGACGCGGCGATGCCGCCGACCTGGTCGCGGGCGGACCCGATCGATATCGCCGGCGATGCCGACGCCGCCCGCTATCTCGCCGCGTTCGACATCCTGTTCGCCGATAATGCCAGCGATGCGGTGCTCGTGATGAATGTAGAGACGGCGGTGGCGTCGGCTTCCAGCATCGCGGAAGCGGTTGCCGAGCGCGTCAAAGCTGCTCGCGCGCAGGAGTATTCGACGCCCAAGCCGGTTCTGGCTGCCTGGGTCGGCACCGACCAGTCGGTGGCGCCCATTTTCGACAAGGCCGGGATTCCGCACTTTCAGACCGAAGATGACGCGGTGCGCGCCTTCATGCATCTTGTCAAGCATCGCGAGGCGACGGAAGCGCTGTTGGCGACGCCGCCAGACGTGTCGTCATTGTTCACGCCCGACGTCAACGCGGCCAGGAAGGTCGTTGGCGATGCGTTGAGGGATGGCCGTTCATGGCTTGATCCGATCGAGATTGCGATCCTGTTCGAAGCTTATGCCATTCCAATGGTGCCGACGGTTGCCGCCGGAAACCCGGACGAGGCGGTGACAAAGGCGGAACCCTTCCTGGCGCAAAATCTTGCGGTGGCGATCAAAATCCTGTCGCGCGATATCACGCACAAATCGGACGTCGGCGGCGTTGTTCTCGGCCTGATGACAAAGGACGACGTCCGCGATGCTGCGGCGAGGGTGATGGCCAATGCGAAACGTGCGCGGCCGTCGGCCCGCATCGAGGGCGTGATGATCCAGCCGATGATCGTCCGCCACGGAGCGCGTGAACTGATCCTCGGCATTGCCGACGACCCCACCTTCGGGCCGATCATTGCATTTGGCCGTGGCGGGACGGCGGTCGAGGTCATCAACGACAAGGCGCTGGCGCTGCCGCCTCTCGATATGAACCTGGCGTGCGACCTCGTTGGTCGGACCAGGGTTTCGCGGCTGCTGGCCGCCTATCGAGATGTCCCGGCGGTCCCGCCGGAGGCCGTGCCGCTGACGCTGGTGAAACTGTCGCAAATGGTGGCTGACCTGCCGGAAATTCATGAACTCGATATCAATCCGCTGCTCGCAGACCAAAACGGGGTCCTGGCACTCGATGCGCGGGTTGGCATCCGCGCGCCGGCAACGCGGCTTGCGGGGCAAACGCGGTTTGCGGTCCGGCCCTATCCGACCGAATGGGAACGCGAATTGCAATTGAAAGATGGCTGGAAGGTTTGCGTGCGTCCAATGCGGCCGGATGACGAGCCCGCGATCGTCAAGCTCTTGCAAAACGTGTCGCCCGAGGATCTGCGGTTGCGTTTCTTTCACTCGGTCAAGGAGTTTTCGCACCAATTTGTAGGCCGCCTGACCCAACTGGACTACGCGCGGGCCATGGCTTTCGTTGCGCTGGATCCAGTCAGCAAGGAGGTCATTGGCGTTGTCAGGCTGCACTCGGATTCACGTCATGAGACTGCCGAATACGCTATCCTGCTGCGTTCGGAATTAAAGGGGAAAGGCCTGGGCTGGGCCTTGATGCAGCTCCTGATCGAATACGCGCGAGCGGAGGGGTTGAAATCGTTGTACGGCGAAGTTCTCAACGAAAACACCACGATGCTCGCAATGTGCCGCGAGCTCGGTTTCAAAGTCACCAATGATCGCGAGGAGCCCCGCCTGTCCGCCGTGTCGTTCGATCTCAAGGCGGCCGGCGGGGAAGTCCGCGTCTAAAGCATGATCCGGAAAAGTGTGAAGCGGTTTTTCCGAAAAGATCATGCTTCATCAAAGGACTAAAGCGCGATGACGATTCAACCAAATCTCATCGCGCTTTAGCGGACAGGGCGGCTCCGGCCGGTCAAATCGGCAGTTGATCCGGCACGGTACCAAATCGCCTGAGTACGGTCGTCTCGGTTTCCGGATAGCCGGTACGTACTAAAGCGACAGCGCCGGCATGGCCGAGAACTTGCCAAAAGCCTTTGGCGCGCTCGATGGCCGACGCTGGTGTCGCGCATTTGAAGGGCTCGCCTGCAACGATACCATCGTCAGCCAGGTCGAAGGGTATAGCGATAAACTGAGTAATCTCGGCCATCGCGTTTCCTGATCCAATCAGCTGAAGTTTAAACCGATCTCTGTCATGGTGGTAGGCGGTCTGCGAATAGCTGTCACGTTGCCATTTGTTGTCAAGCGGCTTCGTTCTCGGTCGTTTCGGCTAAGCGTTTGTGTACCCGTTCGATCACCAGTGGAATGAGCGGGACCAGCGCCGGAATGATCGCGCTTTCAATCGCAGCCCGTATTGAGGCGTGGCTGTCCATTTCTTGCAACTCGGCCTCGAAGGCTGCGACCGCCTGGTGATGGACATCGTGAGCAAGGGCCAATTCGCGGGTAATGGGCCTGCGAAGCGCGAGCACGCCGATCAGGCCGGCCAGAACCACGTCAACGAATCCAAGCGCGACGGCGGACACGATCGCATCCCATCTCTGCACCAGTGCGAAATAGGCGGCGAGCTCGAACAGAAGCAGGGCACAAGCCGCGATCAGCACCGCGAGCGCCTGCAGGCCCAGGTTTGTCAGCATACGCTTCATCCGAAGTTCCGCGACCATCCTTTCCGTACGCCAGAGCGCGCGCAGGTGGCTGACGAGGTGGCTCGTTGTCATGACAATTTCCTTTCAGCCTAACGCTAGTGTGGCGACTCTGACGCTCCTTTCAGGGCGGCCGCGAGTTCTTCGAAGGAACGTCAAAGTCAAAGCCACACTAAAATCATATGGTTGCTAGTGTCCCTTTGGTTCTGACATTCGTAAAAGTGGCCGCCGCGATAGGATACGAATGTCAGAACCGGGACACTAGGGCGAAGCGATGTCACCCGGCTTTGATGTGCATCAAATAAGCCGGGACGGATTTTTGCGCTGTATCAAAGGAGTGCCTGCGGCACCTGGCTAAGTTGTTTCAATTCACCGGAGATGCCCGCTTGACCATCGAGCCCGATTTGACCGTCGATCACGACCAGCGCGTCACGCTTCGTCCGAGCGGGGAGTGGACGCTGGCGAATGTCGAGGCGCTGGAAGGGCTGTGCGAAGGCCAGCTTCCGGCAGACGTTGCGACGATCGATATCAGCCAGGTGACTGCGCTCGATACGGTCGGAGCGTGGCTGTTCGAAAAACTCATCCGGCGCTTTTCGTCGGTTTCGGCGCCAGCGTCGCTGGTCGGCGTCTCCGATTCCTATGCAGACTTGATGAAGGAGATGCAAGGCATCAACCGCGAGCGGCCTGCGGCTGGGCGGCGCGACAGCGTTATTCTGGGTTTCCTGGAGAGCGTCGGCCGCGGGTTAATCGCCGAGAGCGCGAGCTTCCTGCAAATGCTCGGTGCTGTCGGAATGGCATTCTTTGGCGTGCTACGCCGGCCACGTTCACTGAGGCTGACATCGACGGTCTATCAGCTTTACAAGGTCGGCTGGCTCGCCATCCCGATCATGGTGCTGATCACCTTCCTGATCGGCGCGATCATTGCGCAACAGGGATTTTTTCACTTTCGCAAGTTCGGCGCTGAATCCTACACCGTCGACATGGTCGGAATCCTGGTGTTGCGCGAAATCGGTGTGCTGATCGTCGCAATCATGGTCGCGGGCCGCTCCGGCAGCGCCTATACCGCCGAGCTCGGTTCGATGAAAATGCGCGAAGAGATCGATGCTCTGAACACCATGGGTCTCGATCCCGTGGCCGTGCTGATCCTGCCGCGCGTCGCCGCATTGATCATTGCGCTGCCGATCCTGACCTTCATCGGCTCGATGGCGGGGTTATATGGCGGCGGTGTGGTCGCCCAGTTCTACGGCGACATGACGCCGGCCATTTATATCGAGCGGCTGCGTGAGGCGGTCTCGATCACCTCCTTCAAGGTTGGGATTCTGAAGGCGCCGTTCATGGCGTTGGCGATCGGAATTGTGGCTTGCAACGAGGGCCTCCGGGTTGAAGGCAGTGCTGAATCGCTCGGAAAGCAAACGACAACTTCCGTCGTAAAGTCGATCTTCCTGGTCATCGTTCTCGACGGGCTGTTCGCCATATTCTTCGCGTCGATCGGAATGTAATCCATGAACGATGAGGCAATCGCCATCAGCGTCCGAGACCTCGTGGTCGGTTTCGGCGAACACACGGTCATCGATCATCTTTCGCTCGACGTGCGGGCTGGTGAAATCATCGGCCTGGTCGGAGCATCCGGCGGCGGCAAATCGGTCCTGATGCGAACGTTGATCGGGCTGTTGCCGAAGCGGGGCGGCGAGATCGCGTTCAGGGACACCGGCGGCGCCGGGCGCCGCGGCGTGTTATTTCAGCAGGGGGCATTGTTCTCGGCGCTCAACGCGCGGCAGAACATCCAGTTTCCGCTTCGCGAAATCGGCCCATCTTTCGCCCGGGCTGCTGGACGAGATCGCCAACGCCAAGCTCGAAATGGTAGGTCTGACAGCCGAAGACGGCGACAAATTCCCAGCGGAACTCTCGGGCGGCATGACCAAGCGCGTCGCGCTTGCGCGGGCGCTCGCGCTCGATCCGGCGCTGCTGTTCCTCGATGAACCGACTTCGGGGCTCGATCCGATCGCCGCCGGAGAGTTCGACGCCCTCATCAAGACGTTGCAGCAAACCCTTCGTTTCACGGTCTTTATGATCACCCACGATCTCAATTCTCTTGCAGCTGTCTGCAACCGCGTTGCGGCGCTCGCTGATGGCAAGATTGTGGCCTTTGGTCCGTTGTCGGCGGTACTGGCGTCGGATCACCCGTGGGTTCGAGCTTACTTTCACGGCGCACGCGCGCAGATGCTTCACCTCGGGTCGAATTGAAAAATCATGGAAACACGTGCTCCCTACATCATCGTCGGCGCTTTCGTTCTTGCGGCGATCGCTGCGGTGTTCGGCTTCGCCTACTGGCTCAACAATGCTGGCGGTATCGGCAAGCGCGACAGCTATCAACTCACTTTCAACGGTCCAGTCCCTGGCCTCTTGGTCGGCGCCGGCGTCCTGTTCAATGGCATTCGCGTCGGCGAGGTCACCGCGCTCGAACTCGTCGCCGACCATCCTCACGAAGTGCACGCAACCATTGCGGTTGCGGAACGCACGCCGGTCCGTGCCGATACCAAGGTCAATCTCGATTTCCAGGGGCTGACCGGTGTGCCCGTGGTCGCTCTGGAAGGAGGCGAAAATCCCTCGGCTCCGCCGGTGCAGGGATCGCTGGTCGCCGAACCGGGTGCGGGCCAAAGCATGACCCAGGCTGCACGGGACGCGCTGCGTAAGGTCGATACGGTGCTGTCGGAAAATGCGGCGCCGCTGCACGACGCGATCGCGAACCTGAGCACGTTCACCGAAGGGCTCGCACACAACACGCCGAAGCTGGATGGCATCGTCGCCGGCCTGGAGCGCATGACGGGCGCCACCACGCCGCCACGCAAGATCGTCTATGATTTGCACGCGATCGATAATTTTCAGGCCGCAAAAACCCCGTTGGAAGCAGGCCTCGCGATTGCCGAGCCGACGGCGACCGCTCGGCTTCAAACCCAGCGCTTTTTGTTCGCCTCCGATGAAGAAGCGCACGATGAATTCGAGAACGCGCAATGGAGTGACAGCCTTCCCACCTTGATCCAGGCCAAGCTGCTGCAGAGTTTCGAGAATTACGACATCGCCCACGCGCCCGTACGGGCCGACGCGGTCGGGGCCGCCGGACCGCGTCTTGTTATCGATCTCAGGCAATTCGAGATCTCGCAAGGGCCCGAAGCCAAGGCAACCGTCGCGCTCTCGGCCAAACTCATCAACGCAGCCGGGCAGGTCAAAGCGGCGCGCATTTTCCAGACGTCGGCTCCGATCGACGGCCTCACGCCGGCGCAGGCGGTGGCGGCCTTCGATCGTGCGTTCGACGAACTTGGCCGCAACCTGATCGTCTGGGTTGCCTCGGCGCGTTGATCGCGATCACTTGAAAAGCAAAAGGGCCGCGGCGCGGGACGCAGCCCTTCGAAAAATATTGTCATCGAACCAAGAAATTCAGAAGCCGAAGAACTCTTCGCGCAGCGCGTCTTCATATTTCTTTTTTGCAGCCTTCACGCTATTTCGGATTTCGTCTTCCTTGAAGTGTGCTTTTTCCCATTTGTCCACTTCGGCAATCGTGTGATTGACCGAAGCCAGTGCTTCCTCCTGCTTGATTGCAGCGATCCATTGCTCGACTGCTGCGATGTAAGCTTTCTGCATTTGATCCAGCTGTACGTGATTTTGAGGCATGTTCAGACCCTTCGGTATTTTTTAAGACCCAACCAGAGCGCCGCTGACAGGCTGGCTAACTCTGACCGGATCGTGTCCGAGGGGGCTGTTTGCTATCTTGATTTGCCGCAAATCGGCCGAGGAATTTTGGTCTACGCCAATCGGTTCTGTCACAATGCTGTCGCAAATCAACGCCGGGCGAAATCGAGGAAGCGATTGGACCAAGCTCAAGCCATGATGGACGCGCCGGAAAACTGAGCGCTCATTTTACAGATCGTCGTCAGCGTCCTCGGCTTCGTCCAGTTCCTTGTCCAACTCCGCTTGTTCCAGCTCCTCGATCGCGATGTCGACCACTTCGATCGCCCGCTGGACCTCAACGAGGCCCCGGATCGCGTTATCGGCGACATCGCCAGGAGCGGCGATGGTTTGAGCCAAGGTGAGGCGTTTGGTAACGAGAGCTTCTCGCGCATTCATCAGGTGTTGGAGGTCATCATCCGACATGGCGTTGCTCCCGGCTTTCTCGCTGGTTTTAGCAACGGCTTGTGTCGCGGGTGTGTCGTGTCCCAGGTCTCATAAATCGCGCCAGCTACTTATCTCGCAAAAGCAAAACCCGTTCTTATTCATTTCCTCGGTCGTCCACTTGCTGGGATAGCGCTCTCGCCCGACAAGTGTCCAATTGTCAGAAGCCGGCCGCTCATCTGGCCATGTTCGAAGCCAGATCACCTTCATGCCTTCCGGCAACCTGTCCGCCTTCATTCGATATACGTCATAAATTGGGGGTCGCATTGTAGCTCCTGACGTTGTCGGGAGCCTCAAGTCGAGTTGCGGCCAAATTGGGACAACAGGGTGTCGGCTTTTAGCGCGGCAAAAACACTACCAATCTTTAACCATGCCAACTGAGCCGCTCTTCGGTGAAGCAAACGGTCACAATTGACCCGGAATGCTCATCGAAAGAGACTGCATGTGTATTGAGTACGTCAAGGTTCGTCTCACGGCGCTCGGTTCGGGAGCGTTGCTGCTGACAAGCCTGTCGCTTGGCGGCTGTGCGACTTCCACTTCCAGCTCATCGCTGATGGAGGCTCACGCCGAGGCTACCTCGCCTTCGAAGACGGGCGTTTATCTTCCGGTTGGGGCTCTGCCACCGAACCGCGAACAGCCCACAATGACAGCCGACGAGCAGTCGAAGCTCAAGAAGGCGCTCGTCGCGGCCCGCGAAGGACAAGCTAAGGAAAAAGCCAAAGAGGATGCCTTGCGCGCTGAACCCGCGAAGCCCTAAGATTGGATAAGTGGCGATCCCAGCAGAACCGATACCTTAAGCTACGCCAACCACTTAAATTGGCAAACTGCGGTAAAGGCTTCAGTTGAAGCTAAAGGGGTTTCTGGACGCCTGGCAAATCGCGGGAAGCAAAAGTTCCTGCATCTTCATCATTCCGTCTACGAAGGGCGCGTTAGGCTCGGCCACTACGTCAGGATCTCGCCGAGGCGATACGCGGCCTACGATGCCCGCAATCGCCTGCTGGGCAAGTTTGCGAGCACACGGAAGGCATTTGCTGCTGTAGGAGCGTCGGCGCGTGGAGGCGTCCGATGAGCTGGCAGGCGGCAGCATGGGCCGTGAGACAGAACGTCGGCCATCCCGCGCGCAAGCTCTTGCTTCTTGTTATTGCGAACTACGCTGACGAGCATGGCGTTTGTTGGCCTTCACAGGGAAGGCTCGCCGGCGAAGCCGAAATGTCCCTCGATACGGTTCAGCGGCAAACGAAAAAGCTAATACAGCAAGGCCTAATTTCGGTCACTCGTCCGCCTAAACGCCGAGGCCAGTGGCAGCCGTTTGTCTATCAGCTGAACTTGTCATCCGATCATGCGCCCGTCGCAACTTCATTCTCATTGGGGAGGAAGACGACCACGCCGCAAATTGCGGCCCGGTCGCAGCGGACCCTAGCAATTTGCGAGGGTCAAACTGGTGGTAATTGCGGCCCGGCCAGGCCGCATCCAGAACGAAAACCAGGCCGCACAGCTATGCGGCTTAAACCTTCAATAGAACCTTCAATAGAACTTTCACGCGCGAAAACGTCGAGCGACGTCGCCGAAAGGTTGTTGGCTTTCCAATCGAAGCAGGAGTCGATCGAGGTCATCCAGAACCGCATAGCTCAGCGGTTAGGAGGCTGGGGCTTGCTGATGCAACTGCCTCAGCGTGAGCTCGATCGGATCACGATGCTGGAGCGGCGAGGCGAGCTCGACGATGACACATTGAGCGAAGCAACGTGTCGCGCGCGTGTTGTGATGGCTCATCCACCGTGATCGGAGCAACGCCTCACCTTTGCAGACGCAAAGATCGACTACGGGGGAGTACCAAAAGTTTGGAACTCCTAGAACCCTAAACCGGCCCAAATCTCACGCGCAGGTTTTTTTTCCGCTCTCCTATTTTTCCGAGGTGTTTGATGAGCTGGCGTCCGTATTGGAAAAACCCTCCAAATTGGCAAGTTTCCGAAAAACGGAGAAATCGCGTCAATCGGTTGGCGCAATCTAGGAATTCCTACCAAGAGGCAAATTTGCCGCTTGAACGCAAACAGCGGCGACTTGCACGAGCATTATTTTTCAAAAGCTCAAAATCCGATCGCCCAACAATCGTCTTCGCGGAGAAAATCGAAGGAAAACGGTAATGACTAATTTGTCCGCGTCAGCCGTGCATCTGCGCAACGCCGAGCACCTACCGCACCGACAATCTTCCGAGACCGGCGCCACGTCGGCAACAAAGCCGAGCCGCCACACTTCGTAGGGATGGCACCTGACCGCTTTACGGAAGAATCGAAATGACAATCCCAACATCGCGTTTTGAAACACGCTCGGAGCTGGAGCCGTTGCACTCCATCAACAGCTCGGCCTACCAAAAAGCGCGGCGAAGAAAGTCGTCGCTGGCGGATGGCCTGCATTGTCTCGCGAACAACCGGCCGACTATCGGCCACAACCTCAAGAAGGATCATCTGACATGTCTCTTCAATCACTCCGCGAACGCAAACTTGCGAAGCAAACCGAAATCACAGCCCTCAACTCCAAGAAAGACTGGAACGAAGCGACCGACAAGCCGATCTTCCATTCTCTCATGGCTGATATCGCGGATCTGAACACGCGGATTGAGCGCATCAATCTCGCCAACGATGCGGGCGGCGCAGTTTTTTACGAATAGGCCTGTCGCTAAGGGGGCTGACACCGAGCATTGGGCGACCGTGACCGGCCCGATGCCAGTTATGCGCAAGGGCAGCGATTTTAAAGCGATCTACAAGGCGGAAAATCATAACGTCGCGCCGGTCACCATGTCCGACTTTTTGCGCGGCATTGCCGGGCAAGAATGACCGAGGGCGTGCGAAACGCGCTCTCTGTTGGTACCGAAACCGTCCGGCGGTTACGCCGTTCCGACCGAGTTGTTCCCGCATATCCTGCAGGCCCTGGTTCCGGCGTCCTCGTTGCTGCAGGCCGGCGCCGGCATCGTCGACGTTACGCAAACGCCGGCCAAGCAGTTCAACACGGCGGCTATTGCCACCATCCCGTCCGCCGCCTGGCGCTCGGAGAACGGCGCCGTCACGTGAATCGGATCCCGACGTTTCGCAATGTGCCTGCCGTGCCGCAAAGCTTGTCGTTCCTCATCAAGGTTAGCCGCGAATTGTTGGCTGATGCTGTCAATCTCGAGGCAGCGTTGCTCACTGCAATCGCGCAAGCCTTCGCCAAGGAAATCGATCGTGTCGGTCTGCGCGGTGCAGGCGCGGCTCCGGAGCCGCTGGGGCTACTCAACACCGCCGGCATCCAGGCTGTCGGAAACGGCACAAACGGCGCGTCGATCGCTGCAACGGCATACGCAAATTTCGTCAGCGCTATTCAGGCTCTGTTGGCGGCAGACGCGCCGAAACCGAGCGCCTTCATCATGGCGCCGCGCAGCCTGACGACGTTGGGCGGCCTCCTAGACAGCCAGAACAACGCGCGTCGCGTCCCTCCAATGGTTGCCGACATCCCGTTCCTCGCGACATCGCAGATCCCGATCAACTTGACGGTCGGCACGTCGACCGATTGTTCGGAAATCTACGCGGGCGATTTCACCAAAATGGTTTACGTGATGCGCGAGCGGCCTAGCATCATGTTGGCGAAGGAACTCTTTGCCGCAAATGGCCAGCTCGCCTTCATCTGCCATGCTCGCTTGGACGTCGCCGTGATGTATCCGGCAGCGTTCGCAGTGATCACAGGTGTGAGGGCGTAGCGATTGTTGAAAACCCCTGACAAATTGGCAGGGGTTAGGACAACGCTGTTCTCGATCGGAACAGCGTTAAATTCAGCAAATTTGCAGAGTTTGCGAGGCCCTACCTGTTCTCAATGGGAACGGGTAGGGCAAGCCCTCAAAACCTGTTCTTAGTCGGAACAGGTTTTCAGGTGTTCCAAATCGGCACCGCCAGAAGACTATTCTCAACGGCGCTTAGGCCGTTCCGGATCGGAACGGCCTAATGTTCTCAATTTGAGAAGTTTGGAGATTTCGCCATGACCGCAATAAACGTGATCAAACAGAGCGCCGCTGTCCATATGCTAACCGACGGCGCTTGCTGGCTGCCTTCAGGTCGGTTTGGACCGCTCTGCATCAAATCTTGGCCGCTTCCGTATCTAAACTGCGTTATCGCAGCACGCGGCCCGCGCTGTGCGCCTGCTCTGATTGCCGACTACGTTGGCAGCGCCGCCGTGTCATACGACGATTTTAGATCTTCGGGCGGCCGGCATCATCCTGGAAGCCACAAAATTCTATCAGAATGTTTTTTCTCTCAACGAGCGATTTGGCGGCCGCACCGAATATGTCGTAGCGGGTTGGTCTGAGCTAGCTGGACCGGATGCTTTTGTCGTAAGCGGCGACCAGCATTCGCTGAAGGTTTCCAATTCTGGACCCGTTATGATGGCGCCAGGCAGCGCCGACGTGGAGACTGCGGTATGGGCCTCCCTGCGCACCAACCATTTCGGGACCTGACGATCTAGATCCCGTCAGAGATGGGCTCGCGATGCTCAACGCACAACGAAATTCCCGGACGTTGTCAAGCGATACGGCGGACGCGATTGTCGGCGCGTTTGCTCATCTGACGACGGTCACGCGAAACAGCATCAGCAGCCGCATAGTTCACCGCTGGGAAGAGGATCGGTAAAATGGATCGGTTAGCAGCGCGCGCGAGAGAAGGCGAGATCTTGCCGCCAGACGAGTGGATCCAGGTGATAGGCACCACAAATCCGTTTTTTCAAACAGAGGGTCGGATCAACAGATATCTTTTGTCCGGCTTAACAGTAAAGGAATTGTTGCGCGAGGCGCTTGAGCATCGCCCGGAAATGCAGGCGGATGAGTTTCTGTCGGAACATCTAGTCGTCTACATCGGAGACCATGTGGATCCAGGCTAGGAATTTTCATTTGATCCGGCCTAAGCCGGGCACAGACTTGACTTTCTGTCGCCGGTTAAAAGGAGGCCAGGACGCGCTGCGCAGTGTCCTCGGTGTAGTGATCGCGATCACCGCACTCGTGTTGGCTGCTCCTACTGGCCGGCTATCATTGGGACTCGTAAGCGTAGGTGTGCCGGCTGGAATTGCATCTGCTTTGGTTGCGACCGGCGTTGTTGCGGAAGGGGATCTGCGGCTCCGCGCGCTGTTCGCCTGATCGCATCTCAGGCGCTGTTTCGCGGTCTTCAGTCGAAAGAAAATCCATTATGCACTTCAATGCTGCAGAAGCTTGTTGCCCACTCAAGCAAGCTGATCAATCGAGGGGTAGCGTCAGCAATCTCGGGAACTGACAAAGCTGGCGCCTGGTTCGACCGCAAAACAATCCTTGCACTCTGTTTGACTTCTGAAGCGCGGGCAAAATAGTTGTAACCGAACCGTTGTGATGCAGCTCCCGATGCAGGAGATTTGAAGATACTTTTTCTCAGTTTCTTCGTCGACATCGATTTTCTCTCCACGGAAAACGGCATTCGCGATGTCGACGCCGCGCTTCGTTAAAACAAATCTGTCGTGGAAAAGAGAGAGACCGATATTTGAGGTAGTTCCGGCCATTATCGTGAAATCCTCGACCGAAATGGATCTTGGCTCGCTTGATGCTGAATTAGTCCGAGATCTATCAACCCCAAGATTTCGATCCCTTGAGGCTCGACCTGGTTCAATTGACGGCCTTGATCAATCGCAGGGAAAAATCCTAGCCGCTGCGCGATCATTATAAATTTTCGAAAGTCGTGCGCAGCGCGTTTATCGAACAACCCGAGCGTTTGAAGCGCCGCTGCAGACAACGGCTTGCTCGTTTCGATGGCAGCGGACGAAAACGCGCACGCCCATAATTCCTGGACGTCTTTATCGGAGATTTTTTGAGCGAGATCTGCAGCCCGAAATATCCAATCTTGATCTATCTCGCGGGCTTTGTCGCTTTCGGGATCGTGTTCAGCAAACTCAATAGCCTTCTTTTCGATAGACTTGAGATTTTGCTGCTCTCGCCTAAATTCATTGTAGGCCCGATCTAGTCGTCTCCGCACCAGGCCTTGATGATCGATCTCGCTGAGTTCGTATTGTCGTCGTGCATCTACCAAAGCTCGTTCGCTCGCGATCTTCGCATCCGTCTCTATTGCCAGCCGAGCCGCATCGGCACGGGCATGCCTGGTCGAAATGAAGCCGCTGAATGTCGCATCAAGGAGATTGCCAAATCCACGAACCGCCGACTTCCCTGCCGCGGTTGCAACCTCGGCCGCCGCTTCCTCTGTCGGTTGTCCAGGGAGGGATACGTCGCGCCTATTATTCGACTGTGGATCACTGTCGTTTGACATGGTGGTTGCGGCTATTTCCTCTGCCCAAGTAGCATTGTATAGCACGGAGAACGGACAAACTTTGCGCCAATCCCCGGGAGGCAGGACACCTCGGAGGGCTTGGCAATCGGTCGCAAAAACAACCTATGCGCGAAATCGTTGTACGCGGGCATTCCGGACGTTGAAGGCAAATGGCCTGGCTTGAGGGCGCCCTCAAGCCAGGCCGAGTATCCGCCTAGAAGCTGGCTAGCAGCATCATCAGAGACAGGATGAAGTCGATGTCGATTTGCATGTCGATCTTGATTCTCATCGCTGGATCCTTTCCCAGGAGCGTGTACCGAACGACGATCGGCCGGCGCGCTTGACCTGTTTTGGGTCTATCCCTGCCACGCGAGGCCCGGATGCGTCTTTGCAGGTGCGGTACGAATTCGCCGTTTTTGAGGTATGCGCGCGCGAAAGCCACCCCGGAGGGCTTGGCAATCGTTCGCAGATCAGGGAATTGGTCCGTGGGTTTGAACACCCGGACCTAGAACGGCACGCGACCCTTGGCGGGGCTGCGTCCGAGCGCGATGGAGCCTTGGCGGGCTCTCATGGCGTGGCTGCACCTTGGCGGGTGCGCCGACCTGGCCCTTATGGCCGGGAGCGGTGCACCATGTCCAGAGCCTTCGGGCTTAAAAGTGCATCGGCCTGTCTCTAGGCAGGTGTTCAACTCCCGGCTGCCAGTCTGACACTGGCAACGGCTTTGAACAGGCAAAACCTAGAGCCCTCATCATGTCCAAGCTTCAAATCGACGTAACGCGGCGCGACGATCTTTCGCCCGCGAGTGAGACTGGGTGTTTCAGTAACCAGGAGAGTTGTCATGTCTGCGTTGAGTTCTATCGCCGTTTCCGCCGCTATTCCGTCGCCGTCGATCGCAAATGACGCGGCAGATGGAAATCTGGAATTGCTCGGCCGCCGCTTCGACGCGGCTTGGGCCTTTGAGAATGAATGCTACCGGGTACTTGATCAGCTGCGAAAAAATGAGCACTTGGTTCGGCTGCAAAAAATTACGAAATACCGTGAGAACAAGGTCGACAACGCGATCATGAATTTTCTAGGTGAATCTGAGCCACACCACATCTTCTGTGGTCGAGATATCGAGGACCTGCGTGGCTGCCAACTGAACTCTGGAAAAACTGTAGATCGTCGCGTTCGTCAGCTGATCGCGGCACACGATGAGAAGAAAATGCTAGAGGGGCAGCTGGGCGTCCCGGAAGCCGAGAAGCGTGCTGATAGTGCTTATCGTGAGACCAGCGAAATCGTCAGTCGGATCGAGGATTTCGAGGGCGACGACGCTTGCCGGCTTGATGATCAAGGCCAAGGCCGTGCATTGGTGTCACTCTGGCGGGCTCGACTTCGACGGCGATGATTACGCGACCGACAGCCGTCTGATGCATTCGATCGTGAGAGACCTGATAGGTTGCGGGCAAAGCTGACTTCCGGCAGTTCGCAACCTCGGAATTAGCCCTAGCAGTCTGCCAGGGCTAATTTATTCGCCGAACAAAAACCGCGTGGATTGGTGCGGTTTCTGATGCCGCGGCTACGGCGATGCTCAATGTTGTGAGCGTTCAATCGAGCGGGCTAGGCAATTTATTAGGGGCAATTTCTTCCGGCAATAAGTCGAAAATCGTCTGTTGCAGAATTCCAAATAGACGTCTAATAGAGTTTCTACAACAGAAAGGATATGAGACATGGACGCAAAAAACCTAGAGCGCTTGATGGAATCGCATGGCGCAAACGCTTCCGCTTTCGCCGTAGTGGTTCGCACCCTCCGCGCGGCGCTTAAGGTTTCCGTCGGCGGCCGCGGCCCATACGCGCACGATCTGACGGGATCTGAGATGACCTGGATTGTGGCCTCGTATATCGCGTCGGATATTGCGGCCAGAGCGGCCGAAACACTCGCTCGCCTCGTGAAGCTGCGTTCTTGCGATTCCAATCCCAAAGAATTCGTTCTCTGCTTTGAGCTCATTCTTCGTCGTGACATTAAAGGCGTTCGCGAAGTTCGTATCTGCCGCAACGCCGATTTCGCTCAGATCATATTTGACGATGGCATCACCTGGACTTTCGTGAATTCGCGAACACCATCAGCAACGCCGCCGATGTTGCGGACGGAAGGTGTGATCTCGGCCGGCTTAATTGACGCGCTCGCCGACAGCCTCGTCGACAATGAGGTCGTCGAGGATGGCGAATCTGCCATTGAGTATCAGGAATAGCCCTGGCGACGTTGGCAGACTAATGTCACGCGGACCTTCCACGTTCAAACAGCAGGATCTGACGCGAGCTCTGCGGGGTGCGCTTGCTGCCGGCGTTGAGGTAGAAAAAGTAGTGATCAGTGCCGGCCGGATTGCCGTGGTCGTTGGAAAAATCGGGGGGCGCAAATCCTCCGATCCCACCAATGAGTGGGACGATGTTTGATGAAGCGTAAAAATCCAAAATATACACACGGTTTTATCGATCATGATGGCAAGCCGCGTTTCTATCTGCGCGTTCCAGGCCGCACGAAGCAGGTGGCGTTGCCGGGCCTCCCATGGTCGCCTGAATTCATGGAGGCGCGCCAGGCTGCGCTGCAGGGCGACTGGGCCACGCCCGAGCTGGGCGCAAGCCGAACCCGTCCAGGCACAGTCAACGCCGCGCTGGTGAGTTATTATCAATCCAGCGCATTCCAGGATGGCCTGGCCGAGAGCTCACAGAAGATGCGCCGCGCGATCTTAGAGCGGTTTCGCGAAGATCACGGCGACAAACGAATCGCGCTTTTGCACAAAAAGGCGCTGCAGACGATCTTGAACAAAAAAACGCCTGCAGCGGCCTCGAATTGGCGCAAGGCGCTGCGCGGTTTTCTCGATCATTGCATATCGCTGGAGATGATCACCGTCGATCCGCTCGCCGGCGTAAAACTTGTGTCGATAAAATCGAACGGTCACCATCCCTGGGAACCGGAAGAATGTCGGCAATTCGAAGCTAGGTGGCCGATCGGCACACGCGAACGACTCGCTTTCGAGTTGCTGTTGCAGGTGGGACAGTCGCGTTGCGATGTCGTCAGGATGGGTAAGCAGCATGTCCGCGCAGGAAAGATCGCGCTGCGGCGGCAAAAGACAGGCGTGTCTTTCGAGGTGCCGGTAATGGACGCGTTGCAAAGCGCGATCGACGCGATGGCTGACGATAACAACCTCGCCTTTCTGGTGACAGGGCAGGGCAGGCCATTCACGGCCGCAGGCTTCGGCAATTGGTTTCGCAAAGCCTGAACGCCGCCGGATTGCCGGCGCGCTGCACATCGCATGGACTTCGAAAGGCTGCCGCGACCTACCTGGCCGACCGCGGCGCGACCACGACGCAGCTCATGGCCTGGTTCGGTTGGAAAACGGCAAGCGAAGCCGAGCGCTATACGCGCGGCGCGGACCGAAAGCGTAACGCCGCTGCTGCCGGCGAGCTCATTTCAGGAACAGGAATTGGCAAACCCGAAATCCAGTTTGCCAAAACGGCACGTAAGTCTTTGAAAAAGCGAAAGACGGAATCATGACTGGCGATCCCAGCAGGATTCGAACCTGCAACCCACGGAGTAGAAATCCGTTACTCTATCCAGTTGAGCTATGGGACCGTTGGTGCGGCTTTTATACCACCGAAATTAAAAAATCAGCATTCTCGCCAGGCACACCCGAACCGATTTTGGGGCTCCCGCGACAAAGGGCTTAGCTGACCGGATGACGATTCGGCCGGTGCGACCTTGCCGCGCCCGGACGGCGGCTTAGGACCCCAAAGGCTTCGACAAATGTCGCATACGACTTTTTCGCACCTCGGCCTTTCCGCCACGAGTCCGTCACCTTTTAGCGCACTTCCTTTTATCGGCGGCGCACTCGCCGCACCGGGAGCTCCATCATGATCGGTTTGGTTCGGGCTGCAATTGTTTGCGCCACGCTGTCGTTTGGCCTGATTTCAGCCGGCCTGCCACTGGCTCAGGCTGCCGACAAGCCGTTCAAGCGCGACGACCTCGCTGATTCCGCGATCAAGCTCGAGGCCCAGATCAAGAGCGAGGCAGGCGTCGTGAGCAAATCCGGCTCCGCGTTGAAAGCCGATGCTGATGCCGCCTTCAAGCGCAATGATGTACGGACGGGCCTGCAAATTCTTGGGCAAATCGCTACCACCGCGCCCGACGACAGTGGCAACTGGCTGCGGCTGGCTCGCACTATCTTCCAGATCCGTCCCGCCAACTCCAGTGAGCAAACCTTCCTGCTGGAGCGCGCCTCGACGGCGGCCTATATCGCCTATCAGCGCGCCAGCAATGCGGGCGATGAGGCGGATGCGCTCGCCGTGCTTGGCCGGGCGATGTCGGAGCGCAAGCTGTGGCGGCCGGCGCTGGATAGCTTGCGGCTGTCACTCGATCTGCGTGAGGTGGCCGACGTGCGCGGCCAGTATGAGAAAATGCGTGACGAGCACGGCTTCCGGCTGCTCGACTATACGATCGATTCCGATTCTGCCTCGCCGCGCGCCTGTTTCCAGTTCTCCGAAGATCTCGCCAAGCGCACCGACTTCGCGCCGTTTGTAGCACTCGCCGGCAACGACAAGCCGGCTTTGACCTCGGAAGGCCGGCAGCTTTGCGTCGACGGGCTGAAGCACGGCGAACGCTACAATATCAATCTGCGCGCCGGCCTGCCGTCAACCGTCAAGGAGGGGCTGCCCAAATCGGCGGAATTCAACGTCTATGTGCGCGACCGCAAGCCGTTCGTCCGCTTTACCGGCCGCGCTTACGTGCTGCCGCGCACCGGTCAGCGCGGCATTCCACTGGTCAGCGTCAATACCCCTTCAGTGTCTATCGACGTGTTCCGGATCGGCGACCGTAATCTGATCAACACCGTGATCGATGGCGATTTTCAGCGCGCCTTGAGCCGCTACGAACTCGCAGGCCTCGGTGATGAGCGCGGCGTCAAGGTCTGGTCCGGGCAGCTCGCCACCGCCACGACGCTGAACCAGGACGTCACGACGGCCTTCCCGGTCGATGAGGCGCTCGGCGTCATGCAACCCGGAATTTACGTCATGACCGCGTCTGCCAAGGGGCCAGGTAGCGACAACAGCGGCGACGACGGAGGACTGGCAACACAGTGGTTTATCATCTCCGACCTTGGCCTCACGGCGTTTTCCGGCAATGACGGCATTCATGTGTTTGTGAATTCGCTGGCGTCAACCGAGGCGATTTCAAAAGCCGAAGTCCGCCTGGTCGCCCGCAACAATGAAATCCTGGCGACCCGCAAGACCGATGATGCCGGTCATGCGGTGTTTGAGGCGGGGCTCGCGCGCGGCGAGGGCGGTCTTTCGCCGGCGATGCTGACGGTGACGACCGACAAGGCCGACTATGCCTTCCTCAGCCTGAAATCCAACGCGTTCGATCTGTCCGACCGCGGCGTGTCGGGCCGGGCGGTGCCGGCCGGTGCGGACGCCTTCGTTTATGCCGAGCGCGGCGTCTACCGCTCCAACGAGACCGTCTATCTCACGGCGCTTTTGCGCGACGGCCTCGGCAACGCGATTTCCGGCGGCCCTCTGACCATGGTGGTCGAGCGCCCCGATGGCGTCGAATTCCGCCGCGCGGTGCTGCCCGATCAGGGCGCCGGTGGCCGGACACTGGCACTGACGCTCAATTCGGCCGTCCCCGCCGGCACCTGGCGGGTCCGGGCTTTCACCGATCCAAAGGGAAATTCGGTCGGCGAAACCACCTTTATGGTCGAGGACTATATCCCCGAGCGTATCGACTTCGAAATTACCAGCAAAGACAAGCAGATCAAGGTCGATGCTCCGGTAGAGCTTAAGGTTGACGGTCATTTCCTGTACGGCGCGCCGGCTTCCGACCTCCAGCTTGAGGGCGACATGCTGGTGGCGCCGGCCGACGAGCGTCCTGGTTTCGCCGGCTATCAGTTCGGTGTGGCGGATGAGGAAAACGCCAGTAACGAGCGAACGCCGATCGAAGACCTGCCGGAGTCCGATGCCAAAGGCGTTGCGACGTTCCCGGTGAGCCTGGCCAAACCGCCGACCTCCACCCGCCCGCAGGAAGCGCAGATATTCATCCGCATGGCGGAGGCCGGCGGCCGCGCCGTCGAGCGCAAGATCGTGCTGCCGGTGGCGCCGGCTGCCGCCATGATCGGCGTCAAGCCGCTGTTCGGCGACAAGAACGTCGCCGAGGGTGACAAGGCCGCCTTCGACGTCGTGTTCGTATCTCCCGACGGCAAGTCGCTGGCGCGGGACGGCCTGCGTTATGAACTCCTGAAGATCGAATCCCGCTATCAATGGTATCGCCAGAATTCATCCTGGGACTTTGAGCCGGTCAAATCAACCACGCGGGTGAACGATGGCGATCTGACGGTCGCGGCCGACCGTCCGGCACGCATCACCTTGTCGCCGCAACCGGGCCGCTATCGGCTTGATGTCAAATCGGCCGACGCGGACGGCCCGTTGACCTCGGTCCAGTTCGACGTCGGTTGGTATTCCGATGGCAGCGCCGATACGCCCGATCTTCTGGAGACTTCGATCGATAGACCGGAATATCAGTCCGGCGACACCATGGTGGTTTCGGTCAATGCGCGCACCGCCGGCAAGCTGACGATCAACGTTCTCGGCGACCGGCTGCTGACGACGCAAACCACCGACATCAAGGAAGGCACCGCCCAGGTCAGGATTCCCGTCGGCAAGGACTGGGGAAGCGGCGCCTATGTGGTGGCGACCTTGCGCCGTCCGCTCGATGCGGCTGCGCTGCGCATGCCTGGCCGCGCCATCGGGCTCAAATGGTTTGGCATCGACAAGAAGTCGCGCACGCTTCAAGTCAGCCTGTCGCCGCCGGCGCTGGTGCGCCCGAACACCACCATGAGGCTGCCGGTGAAATTGACCGGTCTCAATCCCGGCGAAGACGCCAAGATCGTGGTGGCTGCGGTCGACGTCGGCATCCTCAACCTGACCAATTACAAGCCGCCGGCTCCGGACGACTATTATCTCGGCCAGCGCCGGTTGACCGCCGAGATCCGCGATCTCTATGGCCAATTGATCGATGGCATGCAGGGCACCCGGGGCCAGCTCAAGACCGGTGGCGATGGCGCGGGCGCGGAATTGCAAGGCAGCCCGCCGACGCAGAAGCCGCTTGCGCTCTATTCCGGAATCGTGACGGTCGCTGCCGACGGGTCAGCCGAAATCAGCTTCGACATTCCGGAATTCGCCGGCACTGCGCGCGTAATGGCGGTGGCGTGGACGGCGACCAAACTCGGCCGCGCCACAGTCGACGTCACCGTGCGCGATCCCGTCGTGCTGACGGCGACGCTGCCGCGCTTCCTGCTCAATGGCGACCACGGCACGATGAGTTTTGATCTCGACAATGTCGAGGGTGCGCCTGGCGACTATACCGTCAGCGTAAAGGCCGCGGGCCCCGTGAAGGTCAGCGGCAATCCCGTAATATCAGCGAAATTGGCCGCCAAGCAGAGATCGTCGATGTCGCTGGCCCTCGATGCCGGCGGCGCCGGCTCGGCCGCTCTCGACGTCGACATCAAGGGACCTAACGGACTGACGCTGGCGCGGCACTATGCGCTTGATGTCAAGCCAGCGACGCAGATTTTGACGCGCCGCTCGGTCCGCACGCTGGCAAAGGGTGAAAGCCTGACCCTGACCTCTGACATGTTCTCCGACCTGGTCGAAGGCACCGGCACCGTCTCGGTCTCCGCCAGTCTCTCCTCGGCGTTGGATGCGGCGACCATCCTGAAAGCCCTCGACCGTTATCCCTATGGCTGTTCGGAGCAGATCACCAGCCGCGCGATGCCGCTGCTTTACGTCAACGATCTGGCTGCGGGCGCGCATCTCGCGATGGATACCGCCATCGACCAGCGGATCAGGGATGCCATCGATCGTTTGCTGGCCCGACAGGGCTCGAACGGTTCGTTCGGCCTGTGGTCGGCCGGTGGCGACGATGCCTGGCTCGATGCCTATGTTACGGACTTCCTGACGCGGGCGCGTGAAAAGGGATTTACCGTTCCGGACGTGCTGTTTCGGAGTGCGCTCGATCGCATCCGCAATTCGGTCGTGAACGCCGAGGAGCCTGAAAAAGACGGCGGCAAAAACCTCGCTTATGGGCTCTATGTGCTGGCTCGAAACGGGGCCGCGCCGATCGGGGACCTGCGGTATCTCGCCGATACCAAGCTGAACAATCTGGCGACGCCGATTGCCAAAGCGCAACTGGCTGCGGCACTCGCGCTGGTCGGCGACAGAGCAAGGGCCGAACGGGTCTATGCCGCAGCCGCCGACAGCCTGGCGCCGAAGCCGACACTTGAGTTCGGCAGGGTCGATTACGGCAGCGCCTTGCGCGACGCAGCCGCGCTGGTGTCGCTGGCGGGCGAAGGCAATGCGCCCAGGGCAACGCTCACGCAGGCGGTGTCGCGGGTGGAAGCGGCGCGCGGGCTTTCGCCCTACACCTCGACCCAGGAAAACGCCTGGCTGGTGCTGGCCTCGCGGGCGCTTGCCAACGAAACCATGGCGCTCGATGTCGACGGCGCACCCGTCAAGACCGCGCTCTATCGCAGCTACAAAGCGGCGGAGATGTCGGGCAAACCGGTCAGGATCACCAATACCGGCGATGCGCCGATCCAGGCCGTGGTTTCGGTCGGCGGCTCACCGCTCACGCCAGAGCCGGCCGCGGCCAACGGCTTTAAGATCGAGCGTAATTACTTCACGCTCGACGGCAAGCCGGCCGATGTATCGAAGGTCAAGCAGAACGATCGCTTTGCGGTCGTCCTGAAGATCACCGAAGCCAAACCGGAGTTCGGCCACATCATGGTGTCGGATTATCTGCCGGCCGGTTTCGAGATCGACAATCCGCATCTGGTCTCCTCCGGAGACACCGGGACGCTGGCCTGGATCGAGGACGGCGAAGAACCGCAAAACACTGAGTTCCGCGATGACCGTTTCACGGCGGCCGTCGATCGGGCCGCCAACGACAAGTCGATCTTTACGGTGGCCTATGTGGTGCGCGCGGTTTCTCCCGGCCAATATGTGCTGCCGCAGGCCTATGTCGAGGACATGTACAATCCCTCGCGCTATGGCCGCACCGGCACGGGTTCGGTCGAGGTCCGTTCGGCTAAATGAGCGCCGAGATCAAACAAGCAAGCGTGGAGGGTCCCGTTCGCCGCATCCGGCGCACGGGACTGATCGCGTTCGCTTCGATCGGTTTGGTGTTGGCGGCGTTGGTCACGGCCTGGGTGGTCTCGCTCGGACCGCTGCCACTTCAGCAGGCGCGAGAAGTCTCGACGACGATCGTTGACCGTCACGGCAAACTATTGCGTGCCTACGCCATGGCGGATGGCCGCTGGCGGCTGCCGGTCAATGCTGCGACCGATGTCGATCCGACCTATCTCAAGCTGCTGTTCGCCTACGAGGATCGCCGCTTTCATTCCCACGCCGGTGTCGACCCTCTCGCGCTCGGCCGCGCAGCCCTTCAACTGGTCACCCGCGGTCATATCGTCTCTGGCGGTTCTACCATCACGATGCAACTGGCCCGGCTGATGGAGCCGCGGCGGCAGCGCTCGGTGTCCGCCAAGCTGAGGCAGATCATTCGTGCGGTCGAGATCGAGCGGCAAATGAGCAAGAGTCAGATTCTCGATCTGTATCTGGCGATGGCGCCGTTCGGCGGCAATCTCGAGGGCATTCGCGCCGCCTCGATCGCCTATTTCGGCAAGGAGCCGAAACGCTTGTCGCTTTCGGAAGCGGCGCTGCTGGTGGCGTTGCCGCAATCGCCGGAAAACCGAAGGCTCGACCGTCATCCGAGTGCCGCGCGGGCCGCACGTGACCGCGTGCTCGATCGCATGGTCGAAGACGGCGTGGTTTCCGAGACCGATGCGGTGGGCGCGAAGGCCGTGCCTGTGCCGAGGTTGCGCAAGCCGATGCCGATCCTGGCCCCGCATTCCGCCGACAATGCGATGCTGTCGGTGAAGAATAAGCCGGTCATTGCGCTGACCCTCGACGCCGGCTTGCAGCAGTCACTTGAAACGCTGGCGCGCGACCGGGTGGCCACCTTGGGGCCGAATATCTCGGTTGCCATTCTTGCCGTCGACAATGCGAGCGGCGAGGTGCTGGCGCGGGTTGGCTCACCGGATTATTTCGACGATCGCCGTGCCGGTCAGGTCGATATGACGCGCGCGGTACGCTCGCCGGGCTCGACGCTCAAGCCGTTTATCTATGGTCTGGCGTTTGAGGATGGCTTTGTTCACCCGGAAAGCCTGATCGACGACCGGCCGATCCGTTTCGGCTCCTACGCGCCGGAAAACTTCGACATGACGTTCCAGGGCACGGTTCCGGTACGCAAGGCGTTGCAAATGTCGCTGAACGTGCCTGCGATTGCCTTGCTCGACCGCGTCGGTGCCAGCCGGCTTTCCTCGCGTCTCAAGCAGGCGGGCGCCAATTTGGAGCTGCCGAAAGACGAGGCGCCGGGATTGGCGATGGGTCTCGGTGGTGTCGGCATCACCTTACAGGACCTCGTGCAGCTCTATTCGGGGCTGGCGCGGCTTGGAGACGTCAGGCCGTTGCAGGAAATCCAGAGCCGAAGCGAGGGGGCAGGGGAGCCGCAGCGGTTGCTGGATCAGGTCGCGGCCTGGCAGGTCGGCAATGTTCTGTTGGGAACGCCGCCGCCGGAAAACGGCGTGCATAACCGGATCGCCTTCAAGACCGGAACGAGTTACGGCTACCGTGACGCCTGGTCGATCGGTTTCGACGGGCGGATCACCATCGGTGTCTGGGTTGGCCGCCCCGATGGGGCGCCGGCGCCGGGAATTGTTGGTCGCACCGCCGCCGCGCCGATCCTTTTTGACGCCTTTGCCAGAACTGGCAGGCTGCCGGCCGCCTTGCCCAAGCCGCCCAAGGGCGTACTGATCGCCAGCAACGCCAAATTACCGCTCCCTTTGCGGCGCTATCGGCCGATCGGCGAATTGGTCCGAACCGACGGTGACCGGGCGCCGCATATCCAGTTCCCGCTCGACGGTTCCCGGATCGATGCCTCCGGTGGAGGCGGGGCGTCTTCTTCAGCCATGCCGGTAAAAGTGGCGGGCGGCGTGCTTCCAATGACCATGCTCGTCAACGGCGTCTCGGTCGGGGAACTCGGCAGCCGCCGGCAGCGCCTGATCAATTCACCGGGGCCGGGCTTTGCCAGACTGACGGTTATTGACGCCAAGGGTGTGGCAGACACAGTCGTCGTCAGAATCCAGTGATAGCTCGCTAAGCGGTTGTCGTGACGTTGGTTTCGGCGTATGCGGAACCGATGAGCGAGACCTATGCCCGGCCCCGGTTTGGACAGCCACGCGAACCTCAAAAAAAGGTCGATCGGGGCAGCCGTCTCGTCGATCTCCTGGATTTTTCAGCCGCCAATAATGTCCGCGCCACAGCACTTCTGATGCTGTGCGGATTCTTGTTGTTCTTGCCCGGTTTCTTCAGCATTCCGCCGATCGACCGCGACGAACCGCGGTTTGCGCAGGCGACCAAACAAATGGTCGAAAGCGGCGATTTGGTCGATATCCGCTTCCAGGACGACGTGCGCTACAAGAAGCCGGTCGGCATCTACTGGATGCAGGCGGTCGCGGTCGAAACCGCTTCCGCGTTGGGTCTGCCGCGGGCCCAGGTCCGGATCTGGATATATCGCGTGCCGTCGCTGATCGGCGCGTTCGGCGCCATGTTGCTGACCTACTGGACGGCGCTTGCTTTCGTCACCCGGCGCGGCGCCATTCTCGCCGCGCTGATCATGGCCAGTTCAGTCCTGCTCGGCGTCGAGGCGCGGCTCGCCAAGACCGACGCGATGCTGCTGCTGACGGTCGTGGCCGCGATGGGGGCCTTGGCGCGGGTTTATCTGTCCTGGCAGCGCGGCGACAACTCACCTCACCAGCCCTGGACATGGCCGGCGATTTTCTGGACGGCGTTGGCGGGCGGCATCCTCATCAAGGGGCCGCTGATCCTGATGTTCGTCGCGTTGACGATCGTGACGCTGGCCATTCTCGATCGCTCGGCCGTGTGGCTTTGGCGGCTTCGGCCGGTATGGGGCCTGATCTGGATGCTGGTTCTCGTCCTGCCGTGGTTCGTCGCGATCTTCTGGCGCGCGGGCGATGCGTTCTTCACCGATTCAATCGGCGGCGACATGCTGAGCAAGCTGTCGGCGCAGGAATCGCACGGCATGCCGCCCGGTCTCTATCTGCTGCTGTTCTGGCTGACGTTCTGGCCCGGCGCGCCGCTGGCGGCGATGGCGGCTCCCGCGGTCTGGCGGGCGCGGCGAGAACCGGGCGCGCAGTTCCTGCTCGCCTGGTTGATCCCTTCCTGGATCGTGTTCGAGGCGGTGCTGACCAAGCTGCCGCACTATGTGCTGCCGCTCTATCCGGCGATCGCGATTCTCACCGTCGGCGCGCTCGAGCGCCGCGTGCTGTCCCGCTCATGGCTCAAGAGCGGGGCGGCGTGGTGGTTTGTCATTCCCGCGGCGGCCTCGCTCGCCGCCGTTGTCGGGGCTGTGACCGTGACGCGCCAGCCGGTGTTCCTGGCGTGGCCCTTCGTGGCGGCGGCCCTGATCTTCGGTTTGTTCGCATGGTGGCTCTATGACGACAACCGTGCCGAACGTTCGCTGCTGAATGCGGTCGTGGCAGCTCTGTTTCTGGCGTTCGCCATTTACGGCGTCGTCGTGCCCGCGCTGACGCCGTTGTTTCCCAGCGCCGAGGTGGCCCGCGCGCTTCGCAATGTCGTCTGCGTCGGGCCAAAGGCTGCGGCTGCCGGTTTTCATGAGCCGAGCCTTGTCTTCATGACCGGAACCTCGACGCTCCTGACCGACGGATCGGGCGCGGCCGATTTCCTCGCCCAGGGCAGCTGCCGATTTGCGCTGATCGAGCAGCGCGCGGAGCGCAACTTTGCCCAGCGCGCTGAAGCGATCGGCCTGCGCTACGAGCTGGCGTCTCGCGTCGAGGGTTACAACATCTCGCAGGGCAGGCCGATTTCGATTGCGATCTTCCGCTCCGAAGGGACGGAATAGATGTCCCTTCAATCGGGTCAGGAGGGATCGACTGGCTATCTCTCGCGCCTTTTTTCGATCGTATCGACGTCGGCCACTCAATTGATAAGTGCGCCCTCGCAGCCGTGTCGCGTCGAAGCGAAACGGAGGCTGGCACGTCACGCGCTGTTGACGTTCGCTGTGGCCGCCGTTCTGATTGCCGCGCTGATGATCTGGTTCGATGCGCAGGAAATCGCGCTGATGCCGCCCCGCGGCACTCCGAGCCTTTGGCCGTTTCGCATTTTGACCGATTTCGGCAAGGATAATTACGTGCTGTTGCTGTTGGCCGTCCTGCTGCTTGCGGTTGCTCTGGCGGCGCCGGCGACCTCTGGCCCCGCGGAACGACGGCTGCTGGCGATCGGTTTGCGTCTGCAATTCCTGCTGCTCGCGGTGTCCGTACCGCTCGTTGTCGGCGAGTTGGTGAAATGGACCGCCGGGCGGGGCCGCCCGTTCGTTGGCGGCCAGGCCAACGCCTTCAACTTTGCTCCCTTTGCAGCAACCGAAGCCCATGCCAGCTTTCCATCGGCGCATGCGATCACGGCCTTTGCACTGGCTTTGGCGGTCGCTGCGATCTGGCCGCGATGGCGGGGTCTG
This sequence comes from uncultured Alphaproteobacteria bacterium, assembly GCA_963748805.1. Lineage (GTDB taxonomy): Bacteria > Pseudomonadota > Alphaproteobacteria > Rhizobiales > Xanthobacteraceae > Bradyrhizobium. Next base: position 64,147 of record CAVVLH010000022.1, read on the forward strand.
ATGATCGCCTATGCGCTCCTGATCGCGTTTACCCGTCTCCTGCTTCTGGCGCATCACCCAAGTGACGTGGTGGCGGGCGCCACGATCGGGATTATCGGGGTCATGGGCGTGCGATACTGGTTCGCGGCGCGCGGCCTGGGGTTTGCGATTGGCGATGGCGGTGTCATTTCGCCGGTCACCGCGGGGCCCCTCAAGGGGGTTGCCGCCGGAGCATCGGCCCCATAAGAAGCGAACCGTCGGCCGGTCGCGGCCAGTGTGGCGGTTCAGAAGCCCGCATCGTTGCTGCCGCAGGTTCGTCATGCGGGCTTCTGCACCAAAGCCACACTAGATCAAATAATTAGCTGGTGTCCTTTCGATTCCGAAGTTCGAAACTTGGCTCCGAAAATGCTACGAACTTCGGAATCGGGACACCAGCGCCAACGGGTGAGATTTGCCTTCCTCCGACCTAGCCGCCATCGCCGTTTCCATCGTTGTTCCCGTACGCAACGAGGCCGAGAATATCGCGCCGGTGATCGCCGAGATCGCCGCGGCGCTCGATGGCCGTTGGAATTACGAAATCATCTACGTCAATGACGGCTCGACGGATGCAACGCCCGAGCGGCTTGTCTCGGCCATGAAAAGCCGCCCTAATCTGCGTCAGGTGCGCCATGCGGCCTCGAGTGGACAATCGGCTGCGGTGCGCAGCGGCGTTCGCGTGGCCCGTGGCGCGATCGTGGCAACACTTGATGGCGACGGGCAGAATAATCCGGCTTTCCTGCCGGCCCTGATTTCGGCCATCGAGCAAGGCGGTGAACGCACGGGACTTGCCGCTGGCCAGAGGGTCGGTCGCAAGGATACCGGCTTCAAGAAGATTCAATCGCGCATCGCCAACACCGTGCGCAACGCGATCCTGCATGACGGCACCCGCGACACCGGTTGCGGTTTGAAAGCGTTCCGGCGCGAGGTGTTCCTGGCGCTGCCTTATTTCGACGGCCTGCATCGGTTCTTGCCGGCGCTGGTGCGCCGAGAGGGATACGACATCGTTTATGTCGATGTGATCGACCGTCCGAGACATTCCGGCGTGTCGAATTATGGCTTTTTCGACCGGCTATGGATCGGAATCATGGATCTTGCAGGCGTGTGGTGGCTGATCCGACGCAAGAAGCCAACGCCCGTTGCGACCGAGGTGACCCTATGACAGAACTCTTCAACAACCTCATCAGCTACCTGCACGATGTTTTCGTCATCAAGTTCGATGGTTGGGTCATTCTGGGTTTCGTGGCGCAAGGCTTCTTCACCATGCGCTTCGTGGTGCAGTGGATTGCCTCCGAACGTGCGCGACGGAGCGTGATCCCGGTGGCGTTCTGGTTTTTCTCCATCGGCGGCGGCGCGTTGCTGCTGGTCTATGCGCTTTATCGCCGCGATCCCGTTTTCATCGCGGGCCAGGCGCTCGGTCTTATCGTCTATCTGCGCAACCTTTACTTCATCACGCTCCACAAAGAGCAGGTGTCGACCGATGGCTAAAGCGCGATGAGATTTGGTTGAACGTCATCGCGCTTTGGTTCTTTGATGAAGCATGATCTTTTCGAAAAAACCGCTTCACACTTTTCCGGATCATGCTTTAGGCCGCGCGCAAGGCTTCAAATCCTCTGATAAGATCGGCCTTGAGGTCTTCGATATTTTCAAGACCGATGTGCAGCCGCAGCGTCGGTCCGCCCGGCGCCCACGGCGTCGCCGTGCGATATCCACTGCAATCGAACGGGATGATCAGGCTTTCAAAGCCGCCCCAGGAATAGCCCATGCCGAACAGCTTGAGCGAATCGAGCATGGCATCGACAGCTTTTTGCGGCACCGGCTTCAGGACGATGCCGAACAGCCCGGAAGCGCCGGTAAAATCCCGCTTCCAGATCGCGTGGCCGGGATCGCTTTCGAGCGCCGGGTGCAGCACGCGCAGGACCTCGGGCCGACTGGCAAGCCATTGCGCCATTTCCAGCCCCGAACGGTGGTGCTGTGCGAGCCGTACCGCCAGCGTCCGCAAACCCCGGATGGCAAGAAAGACGTCATCGGGGCCGGCGCAGACCCCGAGCAGCCGGATCGCTTCGGAAATCGCCGGCCACGTCTTTGCGTTGGCGGAAATCGTTCCGAACATGATGTCGGAGTGCCCTCCGATATATTTGGTGGCGGCCTGAATGCTGATATCGACACCTTGCTCCAGCGAGCGATGAAACAGGGGAGTTGCCCAGGTATTGTCGTCGATGACGATCGCGCCATGGGCGTGTGCGGCGGACGCGATGGCTCGAACGTCCGGCATTTCGAAGGATTGCGACCCGGGCGCCTCGATCAGCACCGCGCGGGTGTTGGGCTTGAGCAGGCCGGCGATCCCCGCGCCGATCGACGGATCGAAATAACTGGTCTCGACACCATAGCGGGCCAGCATGCCGTTGCAGAAATTACGCGAGGGCCGGTAGACATTGTCGCAAACCAGGAGATGGTCGCCCGCTTTCAGTACCGCGAGCAGGGTCGTGGTAATCGCCGCCAGGCCCGATGGCGCAATGCCGACGCCTGCACATTGCGGCCCTTCGAGCGCCATCAGCGCTTGCTGGAGCGCTCTCGTCGTGGGGGTGCCGTGGCGGCCATACTGGAACTCGCCGCGATGGGCATGCAGGTCATCCGCGGTCGGATACAGCACGGTGGAACCGTGGACGACAGGCGGATTGACGAATCCCTTCTGCGCCGTGGTGTCGCGTCCCGCCGTCACCAGTGCGGTTTCCATTTTCAGCGGCTTGGTGCCTTTGTCATCGCCCGAGTTCATATTCCAGCGGCCTCCTTCATCGTGATCCGGCTACCGGGCAATGTGAAAAGTCTGCGAAGCAGCGGAAGACGGCTTTCTGGCTAATAGCAGGGCTGGGAAGACCGGCGTCAACCCCTTGACCCGGCCCGCCAGTCGTTCTGTGATAGAGGTTACAACTTCGTTGCAGCGTTGAGGGGGCCTGCTGCGATCGTCGCTGCGTTTTCGAGCCGGAATATGGGCGAATAGGCCTGTCTGGAGCGGCATTTGCGGCGGCGGAGCTTCGGCTGGCCCATTTTTGCCTGCGTCGACAAGCCATCGTTCCCGGACGACCTTCGAAAGGCCTCGCCATGAAACGTTTTTCTGTTGCCTTTACCCTTGCTCTCGCCATCGGTGTTTCGAGCCAGTCTGCGACCGCGCAGACTCTCAAGACCGTGAAGGACCGCGGTATGGTCGCCTGCGGCGTAAGCCAGGGATTGCCGGGCTTCTCATCGCCCGACGACAAGGGCAACTGGACCGGAATCGACGTCGACATCTGTCGCGCGGTCGCAGCCGCGATCTTCAACGATCCGACCAAGATCAAGTTCGTGCCGCTGTCCGCCAAGGATCGTTTCACGGCCCTGCAATCCGGCGAAATCGATGTGCTGTCGCGCAACACCACCTGGACGCTGTCCCGCGACACCACGCTCGGCGCCAACTTTACCGGCGTGACCTATTACGACGGACAGGGCTTCATGGTGAGAAAATCGCTCAAGGTCAATTCAGCCCTCGAATTGAACAGCGCCTCGGTCTGCGTGCAGACGGGCACCACCACGGAACAGAATCTCGCCGACTTCTTCAAGAGCAACAACATGAAGTATGAGGTGGTCGCGTTTGCGGGCGGCGACGAGACCGTCAAGGCTTACGAGTCTGGACGCTGCGATGCCTTCACCACCGATGCCTCGGGGCTCTATGCTTACCGCCTGAAAATGGCCAACCCCGACGATCACGTCGTGCTTCCGGAGATCATCTCGAAGGAGCCGCTCGGTCCGATGGTGCGTCATGGCGACGACCAATGGTTCGACCTCGTGAAATGGGTGTTGTTCGCGATGGTGGATGCCGAAGAACTCGGCATTACGCAAAGGAATGTCGACGAGATGGCGAAATCCGACAAACCGGAACTGAAACGGGTGCTGGGTACCGACGGCAATTTCGGCGAACAGCTCGGCCTGACCAAGGATTGGGTGATCCGAATCGTCAAGGCGACGGGTAACTACGGCGAAACCTTCGATCGCAACGTCGGCGCCGGCTCGCCGCTGAAAATCGCCCGCGGCCTCAATCAACTTTGGAACAAGGGCGGCATTCAATACGCGCCGCCGATCCGCTGATCGCGCCAAGCCATCGCAACCATGAGTATCGAGCCACGACGACCGCCGCGGCAGCTTGTTGCGAAACTGCGGCGGGCGCTGGGCGGTGGCGCGGGCTGGAGCGGGGTTGCCGTTCAGCTCGTATTCGTGGTTGTGCTCGCCTGGATCGCTTACGAAATTGTAGCGAACGTACGGAATAATCTGGCGTCGCAGCGGATTGCTGCCGGCTTCGGGTTTCTGACCAACAATGCGGGTTTTGACGTCAATCAGACGCTGATTCCCTATTCCGGATCGGATTCCTATGCGCGCGTGTTCTTTGTCGGCCTGCTCAACACGCTGCTGGTCGCGGTTATCGGCATCTTCTTTGCGACCCTGATCGGATTCCTGGTGGCGCTGGGCCGGTTGTCGCCGAACTGGCTGCTGGCGCGAATTTCCGGCGGCTATGTAGAGCTGCTGCGCAACATCCCGCTGCTGTTTCAGATCCTGTTCTGGTATCTCGCCGTGCTCGGGGCGCTCCCACCACCCAGGCAAAGCATTTCGTTATTCGGTATTTTTTTCCTGTCCAATCGCGGGCTTGTCGTTCCAACGCCGATTCCTCATGCCGGGCTGGAAGCCGTTGCGATCGCGCTCTTGATTGCGATTGCGGCTTCGTTGCTGCTGCGATTTTATGCGCAGCGGCAGCTGTTTCAGAGCGGCCGGATGATGACGATCTGGCCTTATATCGTTGGCCTGTTGATCGGGCTGCCGCTGATCGCCTCGCTGGCGTTTGGCGCTCCCGTCAGTTTTGAAATACCTCAGCTCAGAGGGTTCAATTTCGCCGGCGGTTCGCGGATCTTCCCGGAATTCGTGGCGTTGACGCTGGCGCTTTCGACTTATACGGGCGCCTTCATCGCCGAGGTCGTTCGTGCCGGCATTCTGTCGGTCCACAAGGGGCAAATGGAGGCGGGCTCCTCGCTTGGGCTGTCGCGGGGAGCGACCTTGCGGCTGATCGTGGTGCCGCAGGCGCTGCGCGTCATCCTGCCACCGCTGACCAACCAATACCTCAACCTCACCAAGAACTCATCGCTTGCCGTGGCGATCGGATACCCCGATCTGGTCTCGGTCTTCGCAGGAACGGCGCTGAACCAGACCGGGCAGGCGATTGAAATCATCGGCATCACGATGGGCGTCTATCTTCTGATCTCGCTGGTGACCAGCGCGATCATGAGCTTTTACAACTGGCGGATCGGCCGGAGCATGGGCTCATGAGCGATACTGCCGTATCGGCATTCGTTCGACAGGAGCTCATTGCCGGGCGGGCGGCGCCGGTCAAGGTTACCGGCTTTGTCGGCTTCCTGCGCACCCGCCTTTTCAATTCGCCGACCAATATCCTGCTTACGCTCGCAAGCGTTCTTCTGCTGTGGATTACCGTCATTCCCGCGGTTAAATTTCTTCTGGTCGATGCCGTCTGGAGCGGGAAGGACCGCACTGCTTGTCTCTCCGAAAATGTCGGGCACGCCGTTGGCGCCTGCTGGCCGTTTATCCAGGCAAAATTCATTCAATTCATTTACGGCTTCTATCCCGAACCGGAGCGTTGGCGGGTCAATCTGACCTTTTTCCTCGCGGCTATTCTGCTGCTGCCGCTGTTGATCCCGCGGTTGCCGGCCAAGGGACTCAATGCCGGTCTGTTTTTTGTCGCGTTTCCGATCGTCGCCTTCTTTCTGCTGCACGGCGGCGGATTGGACGGGTTAGGCGTGAATTGGACGGCGGCTCTTTTATCGGGGTTTGCCGATACCGTCAGCGACCTCGGTCAAAAGCTCGCACGGGCAGGCGAGGCAACGGCGGTCATCGGGCCGCTCGTGCAATGGCTCGGTAAACTCGTTGTACTGCTGGGTGCGGCGATGTCCGGCGTGGTCTGGCCGCTGGTCTGGCTGAACGGCCAAATCCAGGGCGCCTCTCGCCCGGTGTGGGTCGATTTCGCGCTGACGTCGGTGTTCGTATCGCTGGTCCTGTTTTTCGTCAGCGGTGGCTTTCGCACCGGATGGCGAATATTGCTTGGCAGTATCGCCACATTTACGGGCATCGGCATCGTGATCGCGGCGATGGGTCTCGACCGCGGCGGTCTTCCAATTGTCGACAGCGGTTTATGGGGGGGCCTTTTGGTGACGCTGGTGGTTTCGGTCACCGGTATTGTCACGTCCATGCCGATCGGGATTGCGCTGGCGCTGGGCCGGCGCTCGACGATCCCGTTGATCCGCTTCTTCTCGGTCGGCTTTATCGAATTCTGGCGCGGCGTTCCCCTGATCACCGTGCTGTTCTTTGCAACCTATATGCTGCCGCTGTTTCTGCCGGGCAATTTCAAGATCGATGGCCTGGTTCGTGCCTTGATCGGTATCGCGCTGTTTTCGGGGGCCTATCTAGCTGAGGTCATCCGTGGCGGATTACAGGCAATCCCGCGCGGGCAGGCCGAGGCCGCAAGCGCCATCGGCCTGTCCTGGTCGAAGACCACCGCCCTGATCGTGATGCCGCAGGCGCTGCGGCACGTCATTCCCGGGCTCGTCAACAGTTTCATCGGACTGTTCAAGGACACATCGCTGGTATCGATCGTGGCGCTGTTCGATCTGTTGGGGCAGGTGCATGCTTCCTTCGCCGATCCGATCTGGGCAACGCCGACAACGCTGTTTACGGGCTTTGCCTTTGCCGGGATGATCTATTTCGTGTTTTGTTTTGGAATGTCTCGCTATTCCATGTTCGTCGAAAACAGGCTGAATACTGACCGTAGGTAACCGGGAAACTTCATGACCGCAGATTCGATCGTTGGTATTGCCGGGCTCAACAAATGGTACGGCGACTTTCACGTATTGCGCGACATCAATGTCGATGTAGCCAAGGGTGAGCGCATCGTGATCTGTGGTCCGTCCGGCTCCGGAAAATCGACGTTCATCCGCTGCATCAATGCGCTTGAGGAGTTTCAGGAAGGCCGGATCGTCGTCGATGGCATCGAACTCGGTCCACAGCTGCGGCGGGTCGATGAAGTCCGGCGCGAAGTCGGGATGGTGTTTCAGAGCTTCAATCTGTTTCCGCATCTGACGGTGCTGGAGAACTGCACGCTCGCGCCGATATGGGTACGTCATGTCCCGAAGAAAGACGCCGAAGCGGCGGCCATGAAATATCTGGAGCGGGTCAAGATCCCGCATCAGGCCAACAAATATCCGGCTCAGTTGTCCGGCGGCCAGCAGCAACGCGTCGCCATCGCGCGCGCGCTGACCATGAATCCAAAAGTCATGCTGTTCGACGAGCCGACCTCCGCGCTCGACCCGGAAATGGTCAAGGAGGTGCTCGACACCATGGTCGATCTCGCCAGGGAAGGTATGACCATGCTCGTCGTCACTCATGAAATGGGGTTTGCCAGGGAGGTGGCCAACCGCATTGTTTTCATGGATGCGGGTCAGATCATCGAAACCAACACGCCGGCCAATTTCTTCGCCGATCCACAGCACGCCCGGACCAAGCTTTTCCTGAGCCAGATTTTGCGCTGATCCGATATTTTCGCAGATGGGTGTCGGCTACCCGAAATGCGCCGTCTCAAACGGAATATCGATCTTGCTGCGCTTTTCCAGCCACTCCGGCACGGGCAGGTTTTTCGATCGCATGAATTGCGGGTTGAACAATTTTGACTGATAGCGATTTCCGGAATCGCAAAGAATCGTCACGATCGTCTTGCCGGGGCCGAGCTGTCTGGCGAGCCGGATCGCGCCGGCTACATTGATGCCGGTCGAACCGCCGAGGCAGAGGCCTTCATGCTCGAGCAATTCGTAGATGACGGGAACAGCTTCCTCGTCTGATATCAGATAGGCCTCGTCGACTTTGGCTTGCTCGATAATGGGGGTCACACGGCCGAGACCGATACCTTCGGTGATCGATCCGCCTGGTGTGGCCTTGGCTTTGCCGTGCTTGAACAGTTCATACATCGCAGCCCCATGCGGATCGGCGCAACCGATCACAACTCCCTTGTTCTTCTCTTTCAGAAACCGGCTCGTCCCAGCAAGCGTGCCGCCGGATCCGACCGAGCAAATGAAGCCGTCGATCTTGCCGTCGGTTTGGCGCCAGATTTCAGGTCCAGTCGATTCGTAATGTGCTTTCGGATTGTCAAGATTGTTCCACTGATCGGCGAACAGGACGCCGTTCGGTTCGCGTGCCCTTAATTGATCGGCCAGCCGCCGTCCGATGTGCTGATAGTTGTTCGGGTTGGCGTAGGGCAGCGCTGGTACCTCGACCAGTTCGGCGCCGCAGAGCCGCAACATGTCCTTCTTTTCCTGGCTCTGCGTTTCCGGAATCACGATCAGTGTGCGGTAGCCGCGCGCACTGGCAACGACCGCAAGACCGATCCCGGTGTTGCCGGCGGTCGCCTCGACCACCAGGCCGCCCGGCCTGAGCTCGCCGCGCTTTTCGGCCTCCAGGATCATCCACTTTCCGGCGCGGTCCTTGACCGATTGGCCCGGATTTATGAATTCGGCCTTGCCCAGGATGGTGCAGCCGGTCAGCTCCGAAGCCCGTTTCAGCTTGATCAGCGGGGTATTGCCGATCGCCTCGATGACGTTGTTGTTGATGTTCATGCGCGCTAGATATGCTCGAAGTCGACCCAGGGAAGGCGGACACTAGAGGGCCGGCAATGAAAGTGGAAGCAGGTTCTGACGCCGTTTTGTGCGCTGCGGTCTACTTCGCTTTTGCGAACACGACCTGACGGACGTCGATATTCCCCGACAGAAATCCGGCTTCGCAGTAGGCCAGATAATATTCCCACAGCCGCCGGAACCGATCGTCAAAGCCGAGCGGAATGAGGTTGGGCCAGGCCGCGCGAAAGTTATTTCGCCAGCTCGCGAGTGTCTTGGCATAATCTTGCCCAAAGATGCGCTCGCGAATGACAGGCACGCCGAAACGCTCGCCAAGCGATTTGAGGATCTGTGGAGACGGCAGCATGCCGCCGGGAAAAACGTAACGCTGGATGAAATCGACGTCGCGTCGATAGTCCTGGAACAGGTTGTCCTGAATCGTGATGGCCTGGATGCCGGCAAGGCCGCCGGGAAGCAGGCGGTCACGCAGCTGCGAAAAATAATTCGGCCAGAATTCCTCGCCCACCGCCTCGATCATTTCGATGGAGGCGATGCGATCATATTGCTCACGTTCGTCGCGATAGTCCTGCAATCTGATCTCGACCTGGTCGGCAAGGCCTGCGGCCTGAATGCGGGCCTGCGCGAAGTCGCGCTGCTCTCTGCTGATGGTCAGTCCAACCACCTTCGCGCCCAGGGCTTTCGCCGCATATTCGGCGAACCCGCCCCATCCGCAGCCGATCTCAAGCAGTCTTTGACCGGGCTTAAGGTCGATCGCTTCGGCAAGCCGCCGATATTTGTTGTTTTGCGCAGCCGTCAAATCCGCCGTGTCTCCCTCAAATAGCGCTGACGAATAGGTCATGCTCGGGTCGAGCCACGCGGAATAGAAAGCGTTTCCGATATCGTAATGTTTGTAGATGTTGCGGCGCGCCTGGCGTCTCGTATTGCGGTTGAGCCAGTGCCGGACCACCTGGACGGCCCGCACCATTGGCTTGCCGATCAGCATGGAGCGCATCCAGTCCTGATTCACGCAGAACAGGTAGAGAAATTGAGTCAGGTCGGGCGTGTCCCATTCGCCGCGCAAGTAAGCCTCGGCAATGCCGATATCGCCGCCGCGGATGAGGCGCGACGCAAAGCCATAGTGATAGACTTTCATCGCCGCGGCTGGACCCGGGGCATTGTTGCCAAGTTTGACGGCGCGGCCGTCCGGCAAGGTCACTTCGAGCGAGCCGTAGCGCAGCTTTGCGCCATAGCCCAGCGCCAAGCGGACCATGCGGGGCAGGCCCGCAGGCAAGCGATCCAGCGTATCTGACGTGATCGAAATCACCTCCGGCATGACCGACCGACCTGATTTCACCTTCCGTGGGCAGACGTAGCGCTGGAAATATAATCACTGCGCGCCTTGGTCGCCAAGCCTTCATCGGCGGTCTTGCCAGGGCGCGGCACCAGCCGCACCCCCTTGAGCCAGAGCCGCAGCGCCTCCCAGTGGATGGCGGCCACGATTTTCAGGGTGACCATTGGAAGCGAAAGGAATGAGCGTAACAACTCCTGGGTGGTCAGGGGGCGTCGGTGCCCGTTGAAGGTGGTCGAAAGCAGTGGGCCTTCGCCGTCGGTTTCGAGAATGCGCAGTTTGACGCTGTCACTCGGAAGGCCAACCCTGAAATGGTAAAGCATGGCCATCTCGACAAAGGGCGACACGTAAAACCTCTTGTCTTGCGTCTGGCGGATGCCGGCGGGGCTGACGTCGTCAGACTTCACCGGGAGCACATAGGCATGGATATCGCCAAATGTGTTGCGGACCTCATAGATGAGGAGGGCGGGCTGGCCGTCCGCGCCGTAGCAGAAGTACACCGAAAGCGGATTGAAGGTGTAGCCGAACAGCCGGGTATAGCACAGTAGCAGTACTTGCCCGCCGGTCAGATCGATTCCGTGTTCGGTGGCGCACCGCTGGGCATAGAGCCGCAACGATGAGCCGTCTCGGTCGCCGTGGTCGGCCTCGTGGAAGCTGTACAGTGCGCGCCGGTTGACGCCGAATAACGGCGTCTGCCGGTCGGCGACCTCTAGCCGATCGAGGTCGATCAGCAAGCTCATTACGCGATAGTTGAAGCGATGCCCGACCGGCTTGAGGCGAGCATGCATGACGTTGCCCACGTACAGCACGGCTGCATCGCCCTCGATCGCGGTTGATTTGATGCGAACGTCCCGCATGGCCTACTCCGCGGCTTCAGCCAGTTCAGGCGGGGGCTCGCGCCAGGGCGCGGTCGCACCCAGGGCTTCCGCCACCGACAATGCCGACCTTAGCCCGTCTTCATGGAAGCCGTAACCGGTCCAGGCGCCGCAGAACCAGGTATGACGCTTACCCTGGATCTCCGCGAGCCGTCGTTGGGCAGCAAAGGCCGCAGCGTCGTATTGGGGATGTTCGCAGATATATTTGCCGAAAGTGAGCGCCGGATCGGGTTCGAAGGGAGGATTGAGGCTGACGAACAGCGGTTTGCTTTTGTCGATGCCTTGAAGCTCGTTCATCCAGTAGGTCACGGCGACGTCGTTGACGGCCGTTCCCTGGCGGGGCCAGCGCAGAAAATTCCACGCTCCCCATACCCGTCGCCGCCGGGGCATGAGTCTGGAGTTGCGGTGCAGATAAATCGTATTGGGAGAATAGCCGATCGCGCCCAGAACGGAGCGTTCCCGTTCGTCGGCATCGGAGAGCATCTTGAGCGCCTGATCACTGTGCGCGGCGATCACGACATGGTCGTAGGTCTCAACGGCGCCTTGGCTGTCGGTCACGACAACGCCACGCGCTTTTCGCTCGATGGAGGTCACCGAACAGCCGAGGCGAATGCGGTCGCGAAACGTGTCGGTCAGTTTCTCGACATAGTTTCGGCTGCCGCCCTTGATGGTTCGCCAGACGGGGCGGTCATACTGCAAGAGACGATGATTGGTAAAAAAGGCGACGAAATTCTCGGCCGGAAAGTCCATCATGTCGCGAGCCGGCGTCGACCAGATCGCAGCGCCCATAGGGCCGAGATAGTCTGACAACAGCCGCGGTGCGAACTTCCTTTGGCGGAAATAATCGCCGAGGCTTATTCCGGCCAGCCGTCCGGCAGCGTAGTCTTCGACGCTTTGGCGGTTGAAGGTCAGAATATCCCGCAGCATCCAGAGATAGCTGGGCGAAAACAGGTTTCGTGGCTGGGCAAATAACCCCGCTGCCGTTTGCCACCAACTGTTGCCGCCGCCTTTCCATTCAAAGCGACCGCCATCGGCGGTCACGGCAAAGCTCATGTCGCTTTCAGTCGTCTCGACACCGAGGTGGTCGAACAGCGCCGTAAGATCGGGGTAGTTGAGTTCGTTGTAAACGATGAAGCCGATATCGACCGCCACCGGCGTCCCGTCATAGTCGATGTTAACGGTATGGCTGTGCCCGCCCGGCCGGATTTCCCGTTCGTAGACGGTTACCGGATAACGTTTTGACAAGGTCCATGCAGCGGCGTTGCCGGCTATTCCCGTCCCGATCACCGCTACGCGCATTCCATTCCTCGCCCCGTTCACACCCCCAGATACGGGCGGTTGTAACGGAAGTTTCGCCTGAGGGGCTGCGCGGCATTGCGACGCTAAAGTCAGGCCCTTTCGCGGGGGCCGTTGAAGCCCGTCACCACGCGGCGTATAGCAGGCCTATGTCCAGACCATCCGAGGCCAAAAATGGCACCGCCCCGACCTTGGCGACGCCGGAGTGCCCGCATTGCCGCAAGCCCGCGCCTTTATGCGTCTGCGAGGGCGTCAAACCGATCGAAAGCCGTCTCGGTCTCCTGATCTTGCAGCATCCGCAGGAACAGGACCGGGCGCTTGGCACGGCCCGCCTGACGGCGCTGCACTTCGAAAAGGCGGTCCTTAAGATCGGCCTGTCCTGGCCTAGTCTTTCCAAAGCCTTGGGACGACCCGTCGCCGACCCGTCCCGCTGGGCGGTGCTCTATTTGGGGTCTGCGAAGGCAACCGATCTCGACACGACGGAAGAAGTTATCGCCCTCAATCGCAAAGGCGAGATGGCAGAACACCAGCGCGCCGTTCTGCGGGAGATTGAGGGGGTGGTGCTGCTGGACGGCACCTGGAGCCAGGCCAAGGCGCTGTGGTGGCGCAATGCCTGGATGCTGAAATGCCAGCGGGTGATCCTCGGACCTTCGCAGCCGTCGCGTTACGGAAAGCTGCGCCGCGAGCCGCGCCGGGACGGACTCTCCACCATCGAGGCGGCGGCGCTGGTTCTTGCCCGTCTTGAAGGGCGGCCCGACATCGCCGACACCCTGAACGCCAGCTTCGCGCAGATGCTGACAAGGTACCGGGAAGCCGTGGATGAACAACCCTCACTCGCACCAAAGCCGCGACCGAAGCGGGATTTTCGTCGCAGACGGGCGTGAGGAATTTGCGTTAGCGATTGGCTCTAGCTCGCTCGCAATAGAGATCGCACCGTTTACCGCCCTGCGCTTTGCAGGCAGCGACGCATCTTTCCATGGCCGAAGTCTGCGCCTGTACCTCGAAGGCGCCCATTGCGATGGTTCCGGCGAACACAAGAATGGCGAAGAACGCAAAAGCTCTAAGCATTTGAAAATCTCCTCGGCATTTAAATGTCGAAAATTGAGATCGTGGCCCAATATTCCAATGTTAAGGCGTCGTTATCGAGATCGGAAGTCTAATCATTATTTATCGGCTATAAGAACAGCTCAGGTCCGACAAACGCCTGGTCCTGGCGCGAGGATATTCCAATGATTTTGGTGACCGGCGGTGCCGGATATATCGGATCCCACACCTGCGTCGAGCTTCTCAATGCCGGCGAGCAAGTTGTGGTGCTTGATAATTTTTCCAACTCTAGCCGAACGTCGCTCGAACGCGTTCAACAAATTTGCAGGAAGCCGCTCGCGGTCGTCGACGGCGATATTCGCGACCAGGCTATAATCGAGAAGGTCTTGGCTGAATTCGGATGCACCGCGGTCATCCATTTCGCCGGCCTGAAATCGGTGTTCGATTCCGTCACGTCGCCGCTCGACTACTACGACAACAACGTCATTGGCACCCATCGCCTGTTGCGGGCCATGCTGGCGAGCGGCGTCAAGCGCATCATCTTTTCATCATCCGCGACGGTGTACGGAGATCCGAGGTTTCTGCCTTACACCGAGGATCACCCGCTCAACCCGGTCAATCCCTATGGCCGGACGAAGTTTATTGTCGAGGAGTTGCTGCGTGATCTATTTGTCAGTGACCCCAGCTGGAGCATCGGCATCCTTCGCTACTTCAATCCGATCGGTGCGCATGAAAGCGGCCTGATCGGTGAAGATCCGAAAGGAGTGCCGAACAACCTGCTGCCGTTCGTCGCCCAGGTCGCGGTCGGGCGGCGCGATCGCCTCAACGTTTTCGGAGGCGATTACGACACGCCCGATGGAACTGGCGTGCGCGATTACATTCATGTCGTGGACCTAGCTCAGGGGCATGTTGCCGCGCTCGCCTCGCTCGATCGGCCCGCATGCACCGCCGTCAATCTGGGGACGGGAAGGGGATATAGCGTGCTGGAGGTCGTCAAGGCTTTCGAGGCCGCCAGTGAAAAGCCCGTTCCCTATGACGTGCGGCCGCGGCGTTCCGGCGATATTGCCTCGTGCTACGCGGCGACGGATCTCGCAGCGAAGTATCTCGGGGGATGGCGAGCTACGAGAGACCTGGAGGCCATGTGCAAAGATCATTGGCGATGGCAAAGCCGAAATCCCAACGGGTATGACGGGTAGCGCCAGTGGGGCATGGGTAGTTGCCTAACCCTTTGGCCACCTGTATTGATCCGCCCATGGGGCCACGTGGCGGAGTGGTTACGCAGCGGTCTGCAAAACCGTTTACTCCGGTTCAATTCCGGACGTGGCCTCCATCAATAAAATCAGAGACTTACGGCGATTTTTGAGGAATGCGCTTAATGCGCATCGAGGCCTCAAGCGAGGTTTCCCCGGATTACCTGCGGGCTACGGGTTTCAGCAGGCGGCGTGCCAGCCGTCGGGGAACGGAATCAGCGGCCAAGCAAAGCCGTTGTCGTTGGCAGCTTCCGGCGGGCGGCCGTACGTCATCATGCCGGTCACGAAATCCTCTTGGGGAATCGGCGCGACAGCCGCGTTCACGGCGCCCAGCAACCGTTCGAATTCCGCTTCACCCATTGCGCGCTCCTGAAGTCCGAGCGCCGAGCGTCGCAAAAGTCCCCTTTTTCGCGATTGAGTAAATCGCTCAAATTGTATCGATCTAGCGATCGTGACCGGTTTGGTTGCCGAAGCTTTAACGAATAGCTGGAAAGACTGTTGCTGTTTGGGTCGATGGGTCGCCGCCTTCCGCACGGCGCGCGGAAATCTCGATGATGCGTTGCCGGCAGGCGAGTGGCCGAAGCGCGCGCGGTCGGCGGCCTCGCCATTTTCCATAAAAATTTCGGTGTTTGGGGGATTGGCTTTCCTGCGGGCAAACCAGCGCTCCATGGTCGCCGTGCATATCTGAGTTCACCAAAACTTTACGGCGCGCTGCCACGCTGGACTGGAATCGCAAGTCATTTTTCCTCGCGCCGCTCAGGAAATGAAGAGCTTCCCCAACATCCAGATGCTGCTTATCGGCGCGGTAACCCTGGCACTCGGTGCTGCTGCGGTTCCGGTGGCGCTTGGCATATTGGAGCTGGGGCACCTGCGCGGCAGCATTGCCAAGATTGAGCAAGCTGTCTCCGAGGTGAAACTTGCCCGCGATGTCATCGACGAGACATCGCAAAGCCTTGTCAATTTTACCGCAGTCGCACTCGAGCTTTCTCCGGCGGATCGCTCCAAGGTCCTGGCCGAGGCCGAACGGCAATTCGACGAGCTCGACGCGGCGGTCGAGCGGGTCACAAAATCAGAGTCCAATGGGTTGTCTCTCGACGAGCAACAAAGGCTCAGCCAGGCGATCACCTCGCTCACCCGTGGATGGAAGGAATTGCGCGATCGGGCGCCCGACGAGATCACTCCGGTCGAGAAGAGCTCTTACTTCCTGCGTATCCTGGAGCAGACCAGGATCGCAAAACATCTGCTTCTCACATTCGAGGCCGAAGCTTCACAGGCGGCACAAAACGAAGCGGCCACTTCTTTCGAGCGGCTCGGAAGGTCGACACTGCTTCTGGTGTCGACGATGCTGGTGGGCAGCCTCGCCAGCGTTGCGGCGCTGTTTGGAATCTACCACTTCGCGACCGGAACCAAGGGCGTCAACGCCCGTCTGAGGGAGGCTATCGCGGCCGCGGAGCGCGCCGAACATTCGGAGCGCGAGGCGCATGCCCGGCTCCGGGAGGCGTGCGACGTCATTCCGGAAGGGTTTGTACTGTTCGACGCCGACGATCGCTATGTGATGTGGAACCGTCGCTTTGCGGAGCTGCACGAGTGGGCCGGTCACAAGATAACAAGCGACATGCGGTTTGAGGATTCGCTTCGGGCTGGTCTCAAGGCCGGGCGCTATCCCGATGCCGAGGGCGACGAGGAGGGGTGGATTGCCGCACGGCTGCAGCGCCATCGACAGGCAGAGAACGAGGAAGAACAGGCGCTGCTGGGCGACCGCTGGCTGAAGATCATGGAGCGACGGACATCCGACGGCGGCAGTGTTGGAATTCGCCTTGATATCACCGATCTGAAGCGGAAGGAGGCGTCGTTCCGCCTGCTGTTCGACAGTCATCCGCTTCCGATGTTCCTGTGGGATCGGAACACCTTCAAATACCTCGCGGTCAACGCTGCTGCCTGCCGGCATTATGGCTATAGCCACGAACAATTCATGAAAATGACATCGCTCGACATCAGGTCGAAGGAGGACCAGGAGTTGCTGCGCAACACGGTTGCCACGGCAGCTCCGGGCGACGTTCGAGCCGATCGTGTGTGGCGGCACATCAAGGCGGATGGAACGCCGATCGAAGTCATCATCTATGCCAAGATGCTCCCTTACGAGGGCCATCTGGCGACGCTGAGCGTTGCGGTCGATGTCACCGAGCGCAGGCGGGCGGAGAAGGAGTTGCGTCGTACCCGTTCGTTCCTCGATGCGGTCGTCGAAAACATGCCGGCGATCCTCTTTGTCAAGGAACCGCAGGAGCATCGCTATGTCCTGATCAATCGGGCCGGCGAGGAGTTTTTCGGAATGCCGAGCGAGGAGATCGTCGGCAAAACCGACTTTGATCTGTTGTCGACGGAGGAGGCCAGCCTTTCCTTCGTGCGCGACCTCGAAATACTTCATGGAGCGCAGAAGCATTCCTTCGACGAAGAAGCGGTCGAGACGCGTCAGCACGGTCAGCGTCTCATCGCCACCCGACGGCTTGCCATTCCCGGCGACGACGATCAGCCACAATACCTGCTCGGCGTCGCCGAAGACATCACGGAACGGAAGAAGGACCAGGAGCGCATTGCGCGTCTGGCCCATTATGACGCACTGACCGATCTTCCGAACCGGGCGTCATTCACCAAACATCTGAGCTCGACTATCGAACATGCCGCGGCCAACAATCAGATGTTCGCCGTCCTTTGCCTTGACCTCGACCGTTTCAAGGAAATCAACGACACCTACGGCCATCTTGTCGGGGATGGGCTCCTGCAGGAAGTCGCGCAGCGCCTTCAGGCCGCAGCCGAGGGGGCATTCGTGGCTCGACTGGGCGGTGATGAATTCACGCTGGTGGCGACCGGGCCGCAACCGGCGTGCGCGGAAGCGCTTGCACAGCGGCTGATTGTCGAGTTTTCGAATGACTTTGTCGTCAACGGCCAGCGCTTGCGTAACGGAATGAGTGTCGGAATTGCGATATTCCCGACCGATGGCACCGATGCGATGACCGTCGTCGGTAACGCGGACGCAGCCCTTTATCGCGCCAAGGCCGAAGGGCGCGGATCCGTGCGGTTCTTCGAGGCGCAGATGAATGCGCATCTTCGCGAGCGGCGTGCGATGCAGCGGGATCTTGAGACCGCGATCGCCAACGATGAAATCCTGCTCTATTACCAGCCTCAGATGCAAATAGGCTCGGCCATTACCGGATTTGAGGCTTTGGCGCGCTGGAAGCATCCTCAGCGCGGCTGGGTTCCGCCGAACGTTTTCATTCCGATCGCCGAGGAATCCGGAACGATCCTGGGGATGGGCGAATGGATTTTGCGTGAAGCCTGCCGCGAAGCCGCATCGTGGCCGCGGCCTCTGAACATCGCGATCAATCTGTCGCCGGTGCAGTTCCGCGACGGCGATCTTCCTTCGCTGGTTCATACCATCCTGCTCGAAACGGGCCTAGCACCCGGCCGGCTGGAGATCGAAATCACGGAAAATGTGCTGATCGGTGATTTTTCACGCGCATTGTCCATTATGCGGCGGCTGAAGGCGCTGGGTATTCGGATATCGATGGACGACTTTGGAACGGGATACTCCTCGCTGGCCTATCTTCAGACCTTTCCGTTCGACAAGATCAAGATCGACCAGTCGTTCATTTCGAGCGTCGTGGCCAACCCGCAATCAGCCGCCATCGTGCGAGCGGTGATCGGATTGGCGCGCGGGCTCAACCTGCCGGTCATTGCCGAGGGCGTGGAAACCCACGATCAGCTCGCATTTCTTACCCAGGAAGCCTGTGACGAGGTCCAGGGCTATTACGTCGGGCGGCCATCGACGATCGACCAATATGAAGAATTGGTCGGCCGGGCGGCGAGCGAGGCGGTTCGGGAAACCGCCTGACGAGCCACGAGCTGGGGCCAGAGAGCCGTTTCGCGCACAGCGCGTCCTGCCTGCATGCGTAAATTCGCAGCTTGGTCTGCGTAAATCCCACGCTCTTCTGGCACACGCCTTGCTAAATACAAACCGCAAGGGAATCCATTGGAGGAGGGACGGGATGAAGTCTTTGGCGAGCGTGTGCAAGCTGGCGATAGCCAGCGTTGCCTTCACAGGCATCGTTGCGCTGGTATCGGCAGCTAACGCCGGCGAGATCTCCGGCGGCGCCGTCAAAATCGGAGTGGTTACCGACGCAAGCGGCCCTCTGTCGGATTCCAACGGGCAAGGCTCCCTGATTGCCGCCAAATTGGCCGTGGAAGATTTCCAGAAACAAAATCCCGATATCAAGGTCGAACTGCTGTTTGCCGACCATCAAAACAAGCCGGATATCGGTTCGGCGATCGTGCGCAAGTGGTTTGACGTCGATGGGGTCGATGCGATTGCGGACGTCGGCAATTCCGCGGTCGGACTGGCTCTTCAGACCATCATTCGCGACAAGAACAAGATTGCGATTTACACCTCCGTTGCGACCACGGCGCTCACCGGCAAGCAATGCGTAAAAACCGGCTTCGCCTGGCTCCACGATGCCTACACCCTGGTGGCAGGCCCGCTCCGAACGCTGGTCGCTCAGGGGCAAGATACCTGGTTTTTTGTCGCGGCGGATTACGAGTTCGGCAAGAACATGGTCGCGGAATCGCAACGGCTACTTCAGCGCGTCGGCGGCAAGTCGCTCGGAGCGGTTTATCATCCGATGGCGAATGCCGATTACAGTTCCTTCCTCCTGCAAGCGCAGAGTTCAGGCGCCAAGGTCGTGGCGTTTTCAAACGTCGGCGATCAGCTCGTCAACTCGATGAAGCAATGGAAAGAGTTTGGAATGGACGCCGGCAAGCGGCGGCCCGTTGCCCAGCTTCTATTCCTGACGGACGTCCACAGCATGGGGCTCGATGTCGCGGCTGGGCTGACGTCCATGGTCGGATGGTATTGGGGGTTGAACGACGAAACCAGGGCTTTTGGCCATCGCTTTTTTGAACGTCACCAGAGAATGCCGACGGCGCCGCAGGCCGCTGTTTATTCGGGCGTCCTTCATTTCCTCAAAGCTGTCGCCGCAACCGGTTCGGACGATACCGATACGGTCGCCAAATGGATGCGCGGAAATGCCGTCGACGACTTCTATGCGCGGGGAGCCAAGATTCGCGAGGACGGAAAGCTGATCCATCCCTTCTACCTCATTGAGGTGAAGAAGAAGGCCGACGTGAAGGAGCCATGGGACTACTATAATATCCTTCGTCAGGTGCCGCCTGACGAAGCCTTCATTCCCTTGTCAGAAAGCGAATGCCCTCTCGTCAAAGCGTCAAACTGAGCGTTCATTGACGCATCATCATCGACCTCGGGAAAAACGCACGAACCCGTCTCGGTTTGGCATTCGCACCGCAGGCAGGCTCTGTGCATCCATCTTGTCGTTCTCTCCGACGACGCCGTTGAGCCGCAGGATGTAGGCGACAACAGCATATACCTCGTCATCGCGGAGCGACTTGGGGTCGTTCAGCGGCATGGCGCGTCGGACGTAATCAAAGACGGTCGTGGCGTAAGGCCAGAAACTGCCGACGGTCTTGGCCGGCGCGTGACCCGGTTCGAGTGATCCCTGGCCGCCGACCAGTTGATCGTTCGGTTTGCCCGCGCCTTTCTCGCCATGACATGCGAGACATTTGGTGAGGTAGACTTGCTCGCCTTGCTGTGGCGTTCCGCTCCCGGGCGGGAGACCCGCGCCGTCGGGGCCGATGCTGACGTCCCACGAGGAAATTTCCTCAGGGGTCGCAACTTTTCCGAGATTGGGGCTTTCCGCGAGCGCGGTGCCGTACGCGACGAGGAATGCCGAACAGGCCGCCAGGAAAGCGCTATGCATAGACATGTTTGACCTCGCCGCCCTGAGCGACGCCCCAGCTGGTAATCCCGTTGAAATGGTAATTCGCACGGGCTCCACGATCGGCGATGAGCTTGGACCGTGACGGTTGTACATATCCGGAATCGTCGGTCGCGCGGCTTTGGAGGGTGGCCGCGCTGCCATCCCACCGCCAAGGCGAGCGAAATCGCGTGACCGCCTTCGGCAACACCGGCTCCTGGAGCGCCGCCAGCGCCCAGCTTGCGCCGCCGTCAGCGGAGACTTCGACCTTCGCGATGCGTCCATAGCCAGACCAGGCAAGACCCGTGATCTCGTACAGACCGGGCGCTCCCATCGTCAGGCCGGGCGAGGGGCGCGTGATCACCGATTTGGCTTCTTGCTCGAAACAGAACTGCAGCGATTTTCCGTCGTTCAGCAGCATGGTGTATTTGGAGGTTTCATCCTTGGTCATCGTCGGTGCTTCGGTGAGCTTGATGCGCCGAAGCCATTTGACATTCATATTGCCCTCATAGCCCGGCAACAGCAGCCGCATCGGATAGCCGTTTGACGGCCGCACCGGTTCGCCGTTCTGGAAGATCGCAACCAGCGCATCGTCCATCGCTTTGGCGATCGGCACGCTGCGGCTCATGCCCGATGCGTCGGCGCCTTCGGCAAGGAGCCACTGCGCGCGCGGGTCGACGCCGGCCTCTTCCAACAGCGTCGAAAGCCTTACGCCGGTCCACTCGGAGCAGGACAACAGGCCGTGGATGGGCTGGACGCCCAACTGCGCCGGGTCTTTTTGATAGAGCAGGGCGCTGTTGCCGGCGCATTCGATGAACGCGACGCGGGATTCCATCGGGTAGCGCATCAGCGCGTCGAGCGTATAGATGAGCGGGCGCTTGACGAGACCGTGGATCAGCAGCCGGTGCGCCTCTGGATTGATGTCCGGAATGCCGTTGTGGTGGCGCTCGAAATGAAGTCCGTTCGGCGTAATCGTGCCATCGAGCAAGTGATGTGGCGTGCGCGAGGTGCCGGTGCCGGTCGTCCCGGGGGCGCTCGCGAAAATCCTCGCCACCTTGTTTGTATATTTCGATGGCTGTCCATAGGCCGTAAAAGGCGAACCGGGCGTTTTCATCCAGGGCTGGATCGGTAGCGGCTCGACCGGCAACGCTTCGGCCGCGCGCGTCGTTTCCGGCAGAGTGGCGCTTCCGATCGCGGCTGCGCCGCCGGTCAGAAAGAGGCGGCGGTCGAGGAGTCCATTGCCGGCGGCTTGTTCCGGCTCACTCGACGCCGGCCGCTTGTTCTTGCGCATCGTCTCCTCCGAATTGGCAAAAAGAATACGTCTTGCTACTCCGATCCAAGCCTTGCGCGGATCGCATCAGCGATGGCATCAGGCGTGGAGCCCGGCGGCAGGAAGCCGAGATAGCTCCCATCCTTGCCGACCAGATAGATGAATCCGGTGTGGTCGACCGAATAGTCGCCCGGCGTCGAAGCGCTATTTTTGACAAAGAACGTCCGGTAGGCGATCGCGGTTTTCCGGATCTCGGCGAGGGAACCGGTCAAGCCTATCAATCGCGGATGAAACGACGAGACGAAGTCGGCAAGCCGGGCCGGCGTGTCGCGCTCCGGATCGACCGTGATGAATAATGGTTGCACCGCCTCGGCCGTCGCACCGAGCTTGTCGAGCGCCAGCGAAATCGATTGAAGTTCGGTTGGGCACACGTCGGGACAATACGTATAGCCGAAATAGAGTACGACGAGTTTGCCGCGAAAATCCGCATTCGTGCGGCGGTGGCCGGTCTGATCCGTAAGCTCGAACGGACCACCGACCGGCGCGCGGCCGGACAGCAAGCCTTCGATCAACTCCGTTGGCGAGGGCTCGGCGGCTTCATTCGCGGCAACGGGTGCCGAGCAAACAATACAAGCCAGCGCTAGCGAGATCCGCAATATACGTGAAGCGCGCGTCACTGGGACGCTGGGACGCATTTTTTCATCGGACAACGCCACCTCATCAACTCCCGGAAAGGAACGCCTTCTCGCGGGGAGACCGCGAAAAGGCGTGTTGGTCGCATTCAGCTTCGACGGACGGTCACTCAACGATCACTCGACGATCACTTGGCCGTACATCCACGGATGCGGCGAGCAGATGTAGTAGTAGATGCCAGGCTTGTCGAATTTGACGGTCTTCGTTTCGCCCTTCGAGATCGCACCTGTGCTCCAACCGTTATTGTCCTGAACCAGTGAGGTCGAGTCGTGCGGTATGTCGCCTACGTTGGTGAAGGTTAACGTGGTGCCGCTTTTGATCCGGGTACGAGCCGGAGAGAAGCTGTACTCGGTGTTGTTGGCACCGATCTTGATCGCATTGACTCCCGCTGCGATCGGCCCGGTCGGACCCGCAATCGTCGGCGGCGCCGGCGGTGCCCACAGCGGCCCGAGCTGGCCTTTCAGCGAAAAGGTCCAGACGGCGTCACCAGAAGCACTACCCTGCATCTGGTTGCCGCCGGTCGCGATCGTGATGTATTCCTCGCCATCAACCTCATAGACGACGGGTGGAGCGTCGGCGCCAAATCCAGTCTGGAAGCGGAGCAGTTCCTTGCCCGTCTTGGCGTCGAGCGCGAGAAAGTTGCCGTCGGGTTCGCCACGCAAGACCAAGCCGCCGGCTGTGACGGTCGAACCGCCGCCGCCGCCGACGCGGTAGGGTGTCTTGGTTTGCCAGGCGATCTTGTTGGTTTTGGCGTCGATGGCTGTAAAAGTGCCGGTCATCGGCGAGCCGATCGGCGCGGCCTGGCCGCCGCCGGTGTAACGGATCCCGTTCGTATAAGTCGTAGGGAAGCGCGTGTAGGCGCTGGTTCGTACCGTGCCCGGCACATAGAGGTAGCCGGTATCGGGACTATAGGGCATGGGAGACCAGTTAGTGCCGCCGACACCCGAAGGCTGAACCAGGACCGGGGATTCCCAGAACGGCGTATAAAGGCAACCAGCCTCGTCATAGCCGGGCATCTTCTCGGCGCATTGCGGCACGGTCCGATCCCCGACCGGAATTGGCTGCGTTGCCGCCGTCTTCTGCCGCGGCTCCTGTGGCACCGGCTTCTCCTCGATACCAACCAGCGGTTTGCCGTTGGTACGATCGAGGATGTAGACCCAGCCGGTGCGGCCGGCTTGGGCGACGCCCTTTCGGGGCTCACCGTTGATCGTTGTATCGAACAGGACCACCGGGCTTGCTGCATCGAAGTCCCAGATATCGTGGTGCACCTCCTGGAAGTGCCAGGCGTATTCGCCCGTCTTGATCTTCAAGGCGACCACGGACGTGCAGTACAGATTGTCGCCTTCACGCATCGAACCGTCGTAGTCCGGCCCGCAATTGCCGACTGCAAAATAGAGGAGGCCGAGCTCGGGATCGACCGCGGGCGTGTTCCAGATCGGCGCGCCACCGCGCATCGCATGGTCGGTGCCGGCCGGCCAGGTCTCGCTGCCTTTCTCGCCCGGAGCGGGCAGGGTGAACCAGCGCCATTTGATTTCGCCGGTTTTGGCATCAAGCGCCGTCAACCGGCCGCGGACACCAAATTCACCGCCCGTGATGCCGCTATAGATCATGCCGTCGTAGTAGAGCGGTGCGCCGGTGATGCCGTAGCCGTTCTGCCATTTTTCGATCGGCGTTTTCCAGGCGACCTTGCCGGTCTTCATGTCGAGCGCAACGACGTTGGCGTCGAGCTGGCCGAGGTAGATTTGCCCTTCACCCATCGCGAGACCGCGATTGACCCAGCCGCAGCAAACGGTCGAGATATTCTGTTCGATGCCCGACCAGTATTCCCAGATGATCTCGCCGGTCTTGGCGTTGAGGGCGAAGACGTCGTCGTTGCCGGTAACGACGTACATTACGCCATCCTTCACGAGCGGCGTCGCCTCGAACGAATACTTGCCGCCGACGCCGGAGCCCTTTAGGCGCGTCATCCACGCGCCTTTGAGCTTACCGACATTCGTGGTGTCGATCTGCTTCAAGGTGGAATAGCGATTGTTGGTGAGATTGCCGCCGTTGGTAACCCAGTCCTTGCCGACCGGGCCTCGAAGCAGCTTGTCCATCTCGGGATCGGCGGCTCGTGCCGGCGCGATGATCATCAAGCCAAAAACGGTCAACGTCGAGACTATTCGCCACGCGAGACGACGCATTCTTGCCTCCCCAATTTTTTGTGCTGGCGTTCGGCCAGTTGAAGCAACGGTACAGCCGACTAGAAAATTTAGCTATGCTGTTTGGAGAAGTCAGGACTGTGTCGACAAGTTTGTGCCGTTCATGAACACGCGAGCGAACGGCATGGATGTTCGCCGTCACCATGTACTGACGCCGCGCCGGAACCATGCTGAATGGCCGCGTGCTCGCCGCGAGATATTCGAGGGCCTTGTAGACCGGGCTTATTTTTTCTCGCCCATAGTGACGTAGGCCCACAGTGCCTCGATGTCATCGCCCTTGAGCAGATCTCCCCACGCCGGCATCTGGCTTTTGCCGTTGGTCACCGAACGCACGAAGCGATCGTGCTCGGCGGGCGGAAATTTCCGGAGGTCGAACGCGCCTTCCGGGTCCTGCATCCGCGCTCCGTGGCACGGGGAACAGTTGCGGGCGAAGATTTCGGCCCCGGTTGCGATCTGCTGCGGAGAAAAGCTTTGATCCTGGTTCTTGTCTTGGGCGGTGGCCGCCGTGCACCACAGCGCAACGGCCGCCGCGAGACTTACGCCTCTTGTTAGCCTTGTCATGTACCGGCCTTCATCTTCAATCCGGCATCAGGGCGAAGGTCCACACCGAGCCCCCGGGCGGCACGTTCTTGAGCGCCTCGCGCGCCTGGTTCGCGTACACACCGCCTAGCCCCGACAGCACGGTGACATATTGCCGGCCTTTGAAGGTGTAAGTGACCGGCTGCGCATTGATCCCGGAGCCGGTCTGGAATTGCCAGAGCGTCTTGCCATCCGCCGCGTCGATGGCGACGAATTCGCCGGTTTCCTTGCCGGTGAACAGTAATCCGCCGCCAGTCGCCACGATCGCTGACCATTGCGGATGGTCCCACAGCGGCGCCCGCCACACCTGCTTGGCAGTCAGCGGCTCGATCGCATCGACATGGCCTATCGGCTCGCCCTCGGGCTGCTTGGCCGGGAGATTTTCCACGAACATATAACGCTGTCCCGGCACGTAAGGTCCGGTTGGCAGCTGCTTGAACAATCGTGCCGAATGCATGGTGTTGGCATAGAGCAGGCCGGTCTCGGGGTTGAACGCGGCATGCGGCCAGTTCTTGGCGCCGCGCTGCGTCGGCCAGATCTCGACCTGTTCTCCGGCGCGCAGTTTCCTGGCGATGTCGGTCTCGATCGGGCGCCCGGTTTTCATGTCAACGCCGCTGGCCCAGTTCACTCGCTCGAACGGCTTGGCGGAGATCAATTGGCCGCTCTCCCGGTCGATCACATAAAGAAAGCCGTTGCGGTTGAGCTGCATCAGCACCTTGCGCTTGACGCCGTCGACGTCGAGTTCGGCCAGGATCATTTCCCAGTTGCCGTCGTAATCGTATTGGTCGTTGGGTGTGAACTGGTAGTGCCAGACGACCTCGCCGGTCTTCGGCCGCATCGCCAGCACAGAGGCGGTAAAAAGATTGTCGCCGGGCCGCGATTGTGACGACCAGGGCGCCGGATTGCCCGTGCCCCAATAGGTCAGGTCAAGGTCAGGATCGTAGGAGCCGGTGATCCAGCTCGAGCCGCCGCCGGTCTTCCAGGCGTCAGTGTCCTGCGGCCAGGTCTCGTTGCCGGGTTCGCCGCGCGCCGGAATGGTGTAACGGCGCCACAAATGTTTGCCGGTTTCCGGGTCCCAGCCGTCGATGAACCCGCGGATGCCGAACTCTGCGCCGGAGATGCCGGTGATCAACACGTTGTCGGCGATGAGCGGCGCGGCCGTCATGGAATAACCTTCCTTCCACTCGGCTACCTTTTGGTTCCATATCTCCTTGCCGGTCTTCATGTCGAGCGCGACGACATGGGCATCGAGCGTGGTGCGGTAGAGCTTGCCGCCCAGGATCGCGGCGCCCTTGTTGGAGACGCCGCAGCATACGACGCGCGGGGTCTCCGGCAGCCAGTCGACCGCGGTTTTCCAGATTTGCCTGCCGGTGCCGACGTCGATCGCCACCGTTGCCTTGGCGTTGGTGACATACATTACCCCGTCGAGCACCAGCGGCTGTGCCTGCTCGCCCCATGGATTGTCGAGGCTGAGGCTCCAGATCGGCACCAGGCGTTTGACCGTCACCTTGTCGATCTGCTTGAGCGGGCTATAGCGGTTAAGGCTATAGCCCATGCCATAGGTCAATATATTGTCGGGGTTCTTGCCGTCGTTCTTGAGATCGTCGAGCGTCTGCGCCGATGCCGCGCCCGCAAGCATCGACATCACGGCCGCGGCCGTTATCGCCTTCATGAGTATCCTCCCGTGACGACGGGGTCGCGCGGTTTGTCCGTCGCCACGTCATTGGGTCACAGGTTAACCCATCATCGACGCCTGTCGAGCCCGGTGGAGTCTCGACTTTTTCACGCCGCCATGCGTCAGACGCAGGGTGCCGCAAGTCAAAGCAAATGGGCTCTCGATGCCCGTTCTTGCCTGAAAATCAGACAGCGGCTTCGTGTGTTGAAAACAGGCTTCGCGCGGATTGCTTCACGCGATCATATCGGAGCTTTGCTAGGCTTGGCCTTTTGGAATGTATTTGCCGAATACGCACTTGTAGCTCTCGACCCGCCACTCACGGTAGGGGCCATTTTGAAGCCACTCGGCGATACCCGCTTGGGCATGAACCTGGCAATCCATCATGGAGATGCTGGACTGGTCACTGTTGGTGACAACTTTTTCCAGGCAGATTTGGCCGTTGCACAATAGTGCCACGAGAGTAACGAGCATGGAATCTCCGTCCAAAGAAAATCCGGCGGATTTTGCCATGCAGCGTTCGTGCCAAACGGCGGACACAAACAATCGCCCGCCCGTACGGAGTACGGAGGCTGATTCGGTCGGTAAAAGCGGCCCCGCCGGCGAAACCGCAAGCGAGGCCTTCAGTACGGGCCCGGGAGGAGGCTGGAGTTAGACCCGTCCTTGTTTCCCGGCCCATGAAGACGATGACCGGGTTTCGTTTGAGATCTACTTCTGTTGTTTCGTACCCCTCGCGCAGCCCGAAAGATGCCGCGCGAGTTTTGTTTCGCGGACGGCTCAAGCGGCCTTTGATTTGGCCACGTGAGAAGCGATCGCATCCATCAGCGCCGGAGACAGGCAGTCATAGGGTTCGAGGCCCAATTCCTTGAGGCGCCCGCGTATGGCGTCCATCTGCTCCGGTTTGACGCCGGATTCGATGATCGAAGAAACGAATGCCGCAAATCCCGGAGCGGCTGACCCCAATTCCTGGAACAACTCGGGGTGAATGAAGTCGAGGCCGTAGAACGGGTGCCCCTTGTTTTCGATGCGGCCATACATGTGTGTGCCGCACACCTTGCAGGCGTGCCGCTGGATAGTCTTCGAGGCATCGACGATGTGAAGCTTGTCGCCGTTCTCCAGCACTGTGACATTCTCGCGCGGCACAACAGCGACGACCGAGAAAACAGCGCCTTCCGGTTTCCAGCACTGGGTGCATCCGCAAGCGTGATTGTGCGCGACGTCACCCTTGATGCCGACCTTGACCTGTTTGTCCTTGCATTTGCAGACGAGCACCCCGCCGGCAAAGTGGCCTGAGCCTTTCTTCACACCGTTGTCGACCGAGGGATGGATATGAACGTTCATGGGCCTATCCTCCTTGCGTTTTGAGATTCCGTCAGTAAACGACAACCGATCGGATCGATTTACCTTCGTGCATCAGGTCGAATCCTTTGTTGATCTCCTCGAGCTTGAGGGTGTGGGTGATCATCGGATCGATCTGAATCTTTCCATCCATGTACCAGTCGACGATCTTCGGTACATCGGTGCGGCCGCGGGCGCCGCCGAATGCGGTGCCTTTCCAGACACGGCCGGTGACAAGCTGGAAGGGACGGGTGGCGATTTCCTTGCCGGACTCGGCCACGCCGATCACAACGGATACGCCCCAGCCGCGGTGACAGGCTTCGAGTGCCTGCCGCATCACCGTGGTGTTGCCGGTGCAGTCAAAGGTGAAATCGGCGCCGCCATCCGTGAGCGTCACCAGGTGCTGCACGATATCGCCGGTAATCTTCTTCGGATTGACGAAGGCGGTCATGCCGAACCTGCGGCCCCAGTCTTCCTTGGAATCGTTGACGTCGACGCCGATGATCTTGTTGGCGCCGACCATCTTGGCGCCCTGGATGACATTGAGTCCAATGCCGCCGAGACCGAACACGACGACATTGGCGCCCGGCGTGACCTTAGCGGTGTTGACCACGGCGCCGACGCCGGTCGTGACGCCGCAACCGATATAGCAACTCTTGTCGAAGGGGGCGTCTTCGCGGATTTTCGCGACCGCGATTTCCGGCAGTACGGTAAAGTTCGAAAAAGTCGAGCAGCCCATATAATGATAAATGGTCTTGCCCTTGTAGCTGAAGCGCGAGGTGCCGTCCGGCATCACACCTTTGCCCTGGGTAGTGCGGATAGCCGTGCACAGATTGGTCTTCTGGCTCAGGCAGCTTTTGCACTGACGGCACTCGGGGGTGTAGAGCGGAATGACGTGGTCGCCCGGCTTCACCGAGGTCACGCCGGTGCCGACTTCGCGCACGATACCCGCACCTTCATGGCCGAGGATGGATGGAAACAGGCCTTCACTGTCGAAGCCGTCGAGCGTGTAGGCATCCGTGTGGCAAATGCCGGTGGCTTTGATCTCAACCAGGACCTCACCCGCTTTCGGCCCTTCCAGATCGAGCTCGACAATTTCCAGGGGCTTCTTGGCTTCGAAAGCGACGGCGGCGCGTGTCTTCATGGTCGGTATCCTGTGTAACTCGGATCGAATTGCTCAGTTCTTGGTGCTCATGCAGGAGTCCTCAGCCTTGGCGTAGGCAGGGGATTTATCTTCGTGTTTTGCCGGACGCACGCGCGCCAATGCGTCGTTCGCGCGAGCTCTCAGGTAGACGTAGAGATCGTCGAGGTAGCAGGTCACATTCGGATTGTTGCCAAAAGCCGGCATGACGTTTTCCTGCGCCGAATTGACGTTCTTGCGGCCGCTCGCCACGGTGGCGAGGAATTCGCCGTAGCTCATGGTCTTCAGCGAGTCCTTGAGGGCCGGCGCATAACTCGATCCCATGCCGTCAGGCCCATGGCAGACGTGGCATTCGGAGTGATACCGGCGGTATCCCGAATAAGTGTACCAATCGACGGTGCCGTCAGCCTGGATCTTGTAAGTAGGGTTTCCCTCTTTATCGAGATACTTTCCGTTTTCGGATTTCACCGCGGCTGGATCGCCTGAACCGTCGGCGAAAGCCATCCCTCCAGCAGCGATCAGCATGATCGCTGCGGTCGCAAGGCTAATGATACGCAAGAGCTTGTCCTCGGCTATCGATGCGAAAATATCCGGTGCGTGGGATGAACCCACGCACCGGAACGAGGTTTTCAGCTCATTGCTGCGGCAATGTGAACACGGTGAGTGCCCCGCCGAGCGCGGTGTAGTTGCTCAGCGCCGCGTAACCACCGACAGCACCAAGACCTGCGCTTGGGTCAGTCAGGCCGGCCGCAAGGCCGATGCCTGCCCATCCGCCGACACCGGACAACACGGCAATATATTGCTTGCCGCCATGCTCGTAGGTGGTGACGTTGCCGATGATGCCGGACGGAGTCTTGAACTTGTAGAGCTCCTTGCCCGTCTTGGCGTCGACCGCTTTCAGATAGCCTTCCAGCGTTCCGTAGAAGACGACGCCGCCAGCGGTTGCGAGTGCGCCTGACCAGACCGAGAACTGTTCCTTGTTCGACCAGACGATCTTGCCCGTCTTGCCATCCCAGGCAATGAAGTTGCCCATGTTGGTTTCGCCGGGAGGCGGATACATCGACAGTGTCGCACCCACATAGGGCTGACCGGCGGTGTAGCTCACCTTGAACGGTTCGTAATCCATGCAGACGTGGTTGGTCGGAACATAGAACAACTGCGTGTCGGGCGAGTAGGCTGCGGGCTGCTCGTCCTTGGAGCCGAGCGCGGCCGGGCAGATGCCCTTGTTGTTGTGATCTTCGCCCTGTTTATCGGTCGAGTATTCATCAAGCACCTTCGGCCGGCCATAGGTCGGCGAGTTCTTGTTCATGTCGACGCCGGAAGTCCAGTTGACCTTCGGGTCGAACTTCTGCGCAACCAGCAACTCGCCGGAGGCGCGGTCGAGCGTATAGCCGATGCCGTTACGATCGAAATGGGTCAACAGCTTGCGTGCTTTTCCGTCGATCGACTGGTCCGTGAGGATCATCTCGTTGACGCCGTCATAGTCCCACTCGTCGTGAGGCGTCATTTGATAGACCCACTTTGCCATGCCGTTATCGGGATTGCGGGCGAAAATGGTCATCGACCATTTATTGTCGCCGGGGCGCTGCTTCGGATTCCAGGTCGAAGGATTGCCCGAGCCGTAATAAACGAGGTCGAGTGCCGGATCATAAGCCAGCCAGCCCCACGTGCAGCCGCCGCCGATCTTCCACTGATCGCCTTCCCAGGTCTTTAGGCTCGAATCCTTGCCGACCGGCTTGCCGAGCGCCGTTGTCTTCTCGGGGTCGAGCAGGATCTGGTCGTCCGGGCCTTCGGAATAGGCTTTCCAGACCTGTTTGCCATCCTTGACGTTATAGGCGGTCATGCTGCACTGGACGCCGAATTCGCCGCCGGATGTACCGACCAGAACCTTGTCCTTGACGACCATCGGCGCCGAAGTGCCGGTTTGTCCCTTGCTCGGATCGCCGTTGGCAATCGACCACTCGACGTTGCCGTTCTTTGCGTTGAGCGCCACCAGCTTGTCGTCGGCCTGATGCAGGAAGACCTTGCCGTCGGCATAGGCGAGGCCGCGATTGACGGTGTCGCAGCACATCACCGGAATGACGTTTGGATCCTGCTTCGGCTCATAGCTCCAGACGATCTTGTTGTCGTTGGAAAGGTCAAGAGCGTAGACCTTGTTGGGGAAGGGGGTGTGAACGTACATCATGTTGTCGATGATCAGCGGTCCACCTTCGTGGCCACGCAGCACGCCGGTCGAGAACGTCCAGGCGACCTGGAGTTTACCGACATTGGAGGCGTTGATCTGCTTGAGCTTGGAATAACGCGTGTTGGCGTAGTCGCCTGTCGGCATCGCCCATTCGGCCGGATTTTGCGATAGCCGGTTTAATTGATCGTTGGCTCCAGCGCTTCCTGCGGCGAATGCCGCCATGGCACCGAGACCGGTCGCGAATAGCACCTTTCGCATCGTAGTTCCTCCCAGTTTAGAGCCTTGGGTTTCCGCGGGGCGCGGCCCAATTTCGAGGTCTTGTTAACCTCTATGCCTATCTGCTTCGAAGGGTTGAAACTTGCCCAAGAGCGAATCCGGTTTGCTCGTAAGCGAAGCGCGATGAACTTTTTCGCGTCGCTTGTGTCGAGGGTGAAGTTCCAGGTTCAATGCTGCGAAGCACCAAATATTTTGCGCAAGCGGATCGATCCGAGGTTCTCCTTGACGGCGCGGAAACTTAGACAGAGGATCGAGGCAGAGAGTAGTGCCGCGCGGCCGCCTCAACTTGGCCTCAACTTGGATGTCCCTTACCGTGGTTGGCTGCACGGTTACCCTCAAATCGGTAGCAGTAAATGTCTGACACAGTTCACTCGCTCAGCACTGCGGGACTGGGGCCGAAGCGGCAGATCCAGTATTGGTCAGATGCGCTGACCGATCTTTGCGGTCAGTTCGCTGTCGATCCGCTCGAGGCCTCGACGCTGGAGGCGCGGATCAACTACACCACCATCTCGAAATTGAAGCTGTGTCAGATCGAGGCAAGCCAGCATCGAATAGCTCACGCCGCCTCGGCAAGCCACACCAGCGAACACCCTTACGTCAAGATCCTGTTCCAGACTTACGGGATTTCGTATTTCGAGCAGAATGGCTGTCAGATCCAGATCAGGCCTGGGGATTGCCTCGCTTACGACGTTTCCTGTCCGCACACCATCATCAGCCCTGCGCTGACACGGCACGAGGTCGTCATTGTGCCGAAGGAACTGTTGCGAGAACGCGGCTTCAATTTCGGCAAGATGTCGGCCTGCAAGCTGTCGGCGCTGACTGGAACGGGCCGCATTGCGCATGACTTCGTGCATGCGGCGTTCGGCGAGGCCGCCAAGCTTTCAGCCAATAGCGCAGCGGGTGTTGCCGAATCGCTGATCGATCTGTTGTTGCTGCCGCTGCGGGAGGCCGACAAGGCGTTCGATCGTGCTGGACCGGAAGCAATGTATGTGCGGGCTCAGGCCTTCATCCGCGAGCATCTGCGCGATCCGGATCTGTGCATCGACCAGATTTCAGCTTCGCTCGGCTGTACCAAGCGTTACCTGCACATGCTGTTCAGCGAACGGGGTGTAACCGTGAGCGATTATATCTGGCAGGCGCGATTGCAACATTGTCGCCAGGAGCTGGAGACGCATGGCGGTAAGACGATCACCGACGTCGCGTTCTCCTGGGGGTTTTCGAGTTCGTCGCACTTCAGCCGCGTGTTCCGGAAATGCTTCGGCGTCTCACCCTCCGCCATTCAAAAGGGGCAGTACGGCAGCGTTTCCTCTGACATGATCTGATCGCAGGATCAGCTGCTGGGGCTGTTCGGGCAGGCGTCGGGTCTCGGTTTGCTGCCGCGTTTATCGATGGGCACATGGCAATTGTCGATTCGCTGCTCGTCCGTCCATTTCAGGCCGAGTCGTTCCTTCCCCGTCAGTTTCGACCGATGCGTTCCGTCCTGGGCCTGCGCGCAGAAGGTGAATGCGAAGGATAGTATTAGCGCGCCGAGCGCTCGAAACGGCAATCTCATGAAAATCTCCTGGAGCGTTGCTTTCCGATATCGCTAGCAAACCCGCCACTTCCGTTGCCACCCGGAACCTGAAATTCAACGATCCGTTTCATCCGTTTGCGTCCGACTTGCCTCACGTTCCTGCACAGGAGATCAAAGATGATATCGCGCCGATCTATCCTTTTGTTATCCGGAGCATTTCTGGCAGAGGGATCGTCCGCTTTGGCGGCTTCCGGTCACGATCCGATCAGGATGTTCGAT
Organism: uncultured Alphaproteobacteria bacterium; assembly: GCA_963748805.1. Classification (GTDB taxonomy): domain Bacteria; phylum Pseudomonadota; class Alphaproteobacteria; order Rhizobiales; family Xanthobacteraceae; genus Bradyrhizobium. The sequence goes on from CAVVLH010000022.1 coordinate 97,634, forward strand.
CTCGACGCGGACGGCACGCTCGATCTCGCGGAAGTCAAGAAAGCCGCAGCAGAGCTGTTTATGCGGCTCGATCCTGACCACGACGGCACACTCGACAAACGCGAATTGGCCGGGCGATTGAGCGCACGCGAGCTTGCTGCGGCTGACCCCGATCATGACGGAACCCTGACGCTGGATGAGTACCTGGCCGTCGTCGAGAAGCGTTTCAACGCAGCCAACCGGGACGCCGACGGAACGCTTGATGCCAGGGAATTGCGTGCGCCGGCAGGACGAGCGCTGCTGCGTTTGCTCAGGTAAGCCGATTTGCGGCGCAAGACGCACGAGCCCTTGCGTCAAACGCGCAGCGGTTTTACGTATGGGGCGGTGCGAGTGTCGCACCATCACGTGGGAGAACCCAATGACTTGGAAGACTCCGAAGATCGTCGAAGTGCCGGTGGGCATGGAGATCAACATGTACGCCTGCGCAGCGCGCAAATAGCTGCGAAGTGTTCTGCCCGGCTCCAGCAGCCAACTGCTGCGAAGTCGTGGCAGACGCTGCGGGCTCTCGCTTCGGGCTTCCTCGATGGTTCTTGGAACGGGAACGGGCATTGCCGCGAGGATAATCCGGGCGACGATGCTGTGCATGCTCGTGTGGCCCACATGCGGACTAGCCGAAGGCATCGACACCGAGCACATCTACGGTTTCATGATCGGCTCGGACGTCGGTGATCCCGGCGAACGTGAATTCCAGGCGACAACGACGGGACTATTTTCCAGACAGGCCGGGACTTACCGGGCTTTCGGGCAGCAGCTCGAACTGGAATTCGTACCCATCAAGAATTTCCGCGTAGAGATCGGAACGACGCTCTCTGCTTACGATATCGCGTCCGTTCCGGGCCTCGTGGATCGCAGCTTGGGCGGGTGGCAAGGCCTGGCGCTGGATTTGCGTTATCGATTTCTCGATCGTGAAACGGCTCTGTTCGGCCTGACGCTGGCGCTTGAGAGTCATGGCAATCGCATCGACGAGACCACGGCCTCACGCGAGCAAAATTACGGAACCGAGCTGACGCTCGCGCTGGAACGCGATCTGATTCCCGGACTTGCGGTGATGACGCTCAATCTTGGTTATCAGCCGGAATGGACGCGCTTCGCGGGCGTACCTTCCGGCCAGCAGGATTCGACGCTTGCGGTCGCGTTTGGGATCATGGCGCAAGTGCGCCCCGATTTGATGCTCGGTGGGGAAGCACGCTATTTCCGAAAATATGACGGGATCGGCCTCGGTGAACTGGGAGGGGAGGCGTTCTTCATCGGCCCAACCGCCTATTTTCGGCTCTCGGAACGCGCACGTCTCACGGCAACCTGGAGTATTCAGGCGTGGGGTCGTCCCGCCGGCACAGGCGCAACCGTCGACCTCGTCAATTTTGAGCGCCAGCAGGCGCGGGTTGTATTTGGGCTTAACTTCTAATCCGGTATGCTCATGGTTTATTCGCCAGCGAAACCATGCTTCGGTCGGTTACGTAGCTGGTTGTGTGATCGATCGTAAAAATAAGCCGGAGGATATCAGCATGAATGCAATAGACCTGATCATCACGGTTTGTGCCATACTCTCGCCGACCAACTGCGAGGAACGACATCTGGCGTTTTCCGCGAATTTCTCGTTGCAGCAATGCATGATGAGCGCTCCGCCCTATATCGCGCAATGGGTCGGAGAGCACCCGAAATGGACCGCCGTGAAATGGCGCTGCGAATATCCGCATAGCCGCGAAAAAGCGGATCGAGGCGAGACGGCCGCCGGCTGAGCTTGCGCCAGGATTCTTATTTGTTGCAATCCTTCAGGTCTTTGTCGGAAATTGAAAACACGGCATCGGCCTTAATGTCGATATCCCGTACCAGGCACTGCCTGGAGTTGCGATAGCCGACCTTGGCATCGTAGCGTCCGGGGTCGACGCCGGTGATCCGCAGGCGCTCGTCATGATCGACCTCCTTGTCCTTGTCGTTCAAGGTCTGGTTCGGACCCCAGTTGTCCTTGCCGGCGGGCGATAGCTGAAAACCGGAGATGGTCGCTGTCGTCAGATTCCAGAACCGGATGCCTTTGCCCTGTGCCATGGCAGAGCCTGGCAGGATCGCGGAGAAAAGGCAGATCGCGGTTAATGTGCGCAGCATGGCGTGCTCCCCAATATTTTCGTTCATCGCAGCATGGCATCGTGTGCCATTTTCGCAAATGTCGGGCTTCTCAGCACCGAAGCGATAGCATAGGTTTTTGTTTTCGGGAGAAACGTCATGACGTCGGTCCGACGAATGCAACTTGTTATCATTGGACTGGGTGGTCTCGTGGCCACGGTCGTGGCTGCTGAGGCCGAGGACGTCAACGACTACCCGACATCGGCACGGTCGGAATACGTTTTCGGCTGCATGAAAGCCAATGGCGAAACGCGGCAATCGATTGATCAATGTTCCTGCTCGATCGACATCATTGCGTCCCTGCTGCCGTACGACCGCTACGTCACCGCTGAAACGGTGCTGAGCATGTCGCAGGTGCGCGGCAACCTGGGCACCCAGTTCCGCTCATCGGAGCAGGCCAAGGGCGCTCTCGACGATCTCAGGCGTGCGCAGGCCGAAGCCGAAGTGCGCTGCTTCTAGGATGCGGGTGTTGGGAAGCTTGAATAAGGGCCGGTTCAACTGCCGGATTCGTCCGACCTTCCATTCCTTCTGAAAGATGTGGCCCGACGTGTCCTTGGCTTCGGCGCGGAAGGTTTTGGCTCCATTTGCGACATAGGTGAAGCGGATGTTGGGGTCTTCCGAGATTGAAATGCCGCCTTCCATCGACAAGACGGGGGTGTTGTCCTGCCACAGGTGTAATTCGTCGATGAAAAAGGCCGGAATATAGAGGTGCGTGATCTGGTCCATCTGCAAGCCGGAATTGTTGGGATGGCCGATCATGACCTGAGCTTCACGCGCGCCGCTGGTTGGCCCCTGATCGTCTCGGGCAAATTGCCGGTATTTCATCTGGCCGATCCGGTTGCGGGCTTCTTCCGCATTCTTGACCGCGGGCGCAGAACAGCCTCCGGACGCCTTCACATAGGTTTTGACCATGTAAAGCTTGCCGTCGCTGAGTTCAGCTACGGCATGAACATTGGTATAGCTGTTGACCCGGACGCGCGTCGATATTTCAGAAACCCGTGCATCGGGTCCGATCTCGAACTTGGCGGCCATCGGCGCGGGATTTTGATCGATGACCAGCGTGATCGCCCTCAGGCGTCGGCTGTCGTCAGGCGCAAGTTTCGATCGCAGCGTTACCGGGACAATCGCCGCATCCTCGGCGCGGTAGGGCATCTCGATTGCGATGACGTCGCTGCCATCGCTCATCGGACGATTGCTAAAAATATCCTGAACGAGACCCGGCCAAGGGTCTCTCGACGGATCGATCGGCTCGGCGGCAACAGATGCAGAAACACCCGTCGCCAACACGATGCCGGACAACGCCAATATGCGGATCAGACGAGGACGGAACATGGTCGCGCTCCCTGTTCGGATCGAAGCAGCAACTAATTCAATGTATCTTAGCGCGTGCGCTACTCCCACTCAATCTCAGAAAATGCTGCAGTTGCGTTGCGGGCGTTGTAATCATCGAACAATTGCCATCGCGGCCGTTCAGTGGCCGCGGCCGTGTCGGCGGCGACGCTGATCGGTGCGCCACGCTTGATCAATGTTCGGATATCGGCTGCAAGTGTTTCGAGATAACGGCGTTCGTCAGCGAGTGCGGTCGGCCATTGGCTCACGGGGCCGTGACCTGGAACCACGCGCTCGGCTGGTTGCCTGGCCAGGTCATCCATCATCCGTAACCAGCCGCGAATGCTGCCGTCCATGACTGGGATATGGTCGAGGAAGACTAGATCGCCTGCAAACAAGGTTTTTGTCGTTTCGTCGAATACGGTGAGGTCGCTGTCGCTATGCGCGGCTGGCCACGCTCTCAGGACAAGGGTGCGACCGCCCAGGTCGAGCCTGAGCGACCCCTCGACCAATAGCGTCGGAGGTATGATGCGCACCTCATCGATCAGGCCGTCGCCCATGATCTTGCGGAAAGCATCGAGATAGAAAGGGCCGCGAGCGGCCAGCGCCTGAGGCAAATTCCAGTGCCCGACGAAAGTGGTTCCGTTACCGAGAAAGGCGGCATTGCCGAACACGTGGTCGGGATGACCGTGGGTATTGATGACATAGCGGATCGGCTTGTCGGTCCGGGCGCGAATGGCGGCGAGGAGTTCCCGTCCTTCACGAACGCTGCCGCCCGTATCGATGACGGCGACCGCGTCGTTGCCGACGACAAACCCGATATTGGCGATAGCTCCCTCATTCTCTCGCGTCATCAACGCGATCTCACCGATGTGGACGAAGAGACCGGGCGCTACTTCAGTGACCGACAGTTCCAGCTGCTGCGCGTGCGCGCCGGGTGAACTGAAAAACGCCGCAAGCAGGACCGCGAGCGCAAAGCGATAGTTTACCCGCTTGGATGATCGTTCCATTCGACAGCACTACATCTGTGGTTTCAATTTGCGCTGCAACAAATCTGCAAATCGTTGTGAATTTCACGCACTGAATATCCTGTTGCACGCTCGGATTGAGGAGCATAGCCTTTTGATGGGAGAGAGACGCCAGCTGAGGACAGCAATCGATGAATCACGCCTCGCTCAAACGCTGCCTGCTCGTTCCGCTCCTGACGATGATGGCAATCGTAGTCAGCCGCGATTGCGCGCGAGCACAGTCGGACAATGAAGGTCTCGATCTTTCAATTGAACTTGTCGATCCCAAGGTGCTGAGGGTCTGCGCCGATCCGCGCAACCTGCCGTTCTCCAACGAAAAGGGCGAGGGGTTCGAGAACAAGCTCGCCGAATTCTTTGCGACGAAGTTGCAGAAGAAAATCGACTACATGTATTTCCCCCAAGCGACCGGATTTGTCCGCATGACGCTCGGCGCGCATCGCTGTGACGTCATCATGGGATTTCCGCAAGGAGACGATCTGGTTCAGGGCACCAATCCTTATTACCGCACCGCCTATGCGCTGGTTTCGAAACCGAACTCCGGTCTCGATGATGTGACGACCCTGGAAGACGCGCGTCTGAAGGGCAAACATATCGGCATCGTCGCCGGCACGCCGCCTGCAACGAATATGGCGGTCAACGGCCTGATGACCAGCGCCAAGCCTTATCCGTTGATGATTGATACCCGCGTGGATTCTTCGGCCGAAGCCATGATCAACGACCTCAACAAGGGCGATATCGACGCCGCCATTCTCTGGGGCCCGATGGCGGGTTTCTACGCCAAGAAGGCCACTCCCCCGCTTCACGTTACACCGTTGGTGAAAGAGAAGACGGGACCTCAACTCGTCTATCGGATCGGCATGGGGGTTCGGCGCGCCGACCAGAACTGGAAACGGCTGCTCAACCGGTTGATCCAGGAGAACCAAAGCGAGATCAACAAGATCCTGTTCGATTACGGCCTTCCGCTGCTCGACGAGAATAATCAACCGATCAGCGCGGAGGCGGCGGCGAAGTCGCCATGATCCGGTATGCGGCCAGTGTGGTGCTTGCGCTGATGGCGCTCGTGGGTGCCGTGCGCGCGGAAGAACTCGTGCCCGAACCCGACGGGTATCGCACCGACGATTATCGGGCGCCGGTGCCCGATACGCTGGCTGGTGCGCGGGTTCTTTCGACCGCGGAAGCGGAGGCGATCTGGCGCGGCAAGGCTGGCGTGTTTGTCGACGTTCTGCCTCGCCCGCCGAAACCGGCAAATCTTCCGCCCGGTACGGTCTGGCGCGATAAACCCCGTTTCAATATTCCTGGCAGCATCTGGCTGCCGGATACCGGCTATGGCGAACTGGCGGCGCCGACGGAAAATTATCTGCGGCAAGGGTTGTTGCGAGCCTCCGGCGGCAGGCGCGACATCTTGATTGTCGTCTATTGCCAAGCCGATTGCTGGATGTCGTGGAACGCCGCCAAGCGAACGCTATCGTATGGATATTCCAATGTCGCCTGGTATCCGGATGGCACAGACGGTTGGCAGCAGGCTAATCTGCCGACCAAGGAGGCGCAGCCTGAGCCGCGGCAGGCAGAGTAAAATCCGGGCGCCACGGCTGCGCGGCGTCTATTCGATCTCCTGCTGGATGGTGCGGCCAAGCGCAAACAGTCGCTGATCGATAGCCGTCGGCACGTCGCAGACGAATTTCACGACGCGGCGACGGTCCTCAAAAATCCGCGTTTCCCAAACCAGCTGGTTGCCGAGCTCATCTATCTTGGGCTGGTCAGGTGGGGTCGCGTCTTGCAGTGCCTGCAACGCAATCGTATCAGCGCGGATCTTGTCGGCGGCCTGACGCTGCTTGCGAGTCACCCGCTCGAGCCCACCCATGACGGAAGAACGCTCAGCATTGAGCTGTTGGAACAGCCCGGCAAATAGCAGTTTGCCCGTGGTCACCTTGTCGGTCCCGGGCGCGGAAAGGAATTCGGTGATTGCCTTTTGAGCTTCATCGAGAGCTGTCTTCCTGGCCGCAGCTTTCCCGACCAAAGCGCTGACTTTCGGATCATCCTTCCATTTCTCCTCGGCATCGCCGAGCGGGGGCCCGGCCCATACCGCAGCGAGCGAGATTTCCGGCACCTTGGCCTGCGCGCAGGGCCAGTCCGGATAGCGCGGATCAGCGGCAAGGCAAAATTGCGTCGACGCGGCGGCCAGCAATGCTCCGATGACAGCGCGCGAAATCATGTCTCGCCTCCGGCAGGCCCTCGGCGGGCCAGTCCTCGCGATGGATCATAGGCGAAAATAGCCCCGATCATGAAGGCCGCGGTGCATCCCCCGACCACCGCCAGCGAAATCCAGTTCATCTGGCCATAAAGGGCAAAACGGATCAGCTCGACGGCGTGGGTGAACGGATTGAACTGGCACACATAGTACAGCATGGGGCTGCCTTCCCGAACTCGCCAGAGCGGATAAAGGGCCGATGAGGCAAAGAACATCGGGAAGATCACGAAGTTCATCACGCCGGCGAAATTCTCAAGCTGCTTGATACCGGAGGAAATCAGCATGCCGAGCGCGCCAAGCATGAGCCCGGACAGGATGAGCGCCGGCAACACCGTTAAATACCCCATCGGCGGCGGCGTGATGTCCCAGAACCAGGCAATCAGCAGGAACGCGTAGACTTGCAGCAACGAGACCGCGGTGCCGGCGAGCAGTTTGCAAAACAACAGATACCAGCGTGGCAGGGGGCTCACCAGCAAGGTGCGCATGTTGCCCATCTCACGGTCGTAAACCATGGAGAGTGAGGATTGCATGCCGTTGAACAGCTGAATCATCGCCATCAGTCCCGGTGCGATGTAGACCTCGTAGAGGATGTAGGTCTCGTAGGGGGGAATGATGGAGATGCCGAGGACCTGACGAAATCCGGCGGCAAAGATGAAGAGCCACACCAACGGTCTGACCAGCGCCGAAACAAACCGTTCGCGCTGATGAAGGAAGCGCAAGGCTTCGCGCCACACGATGCCATTGAGGCAGGTGACGTATTCCCTCAGCGAGAAGCCGCGCCGATCCCGATCGAAGGTCGCTGAGCTCATGGGGTGAGGCTCCCGGATTGGGTGCCTGTCAAGCGTATAAAAGCCGAGTTGACGTCGCGTGCGCCGGAGTTTTCGAGCACCCGGGTCACCTCTCCGTTCGCGAGAACGCGGCCCTGGTGCAGGATAACGAGATTGTCGCTCGGGATGATTTCGTCGAACAAATGGGTCGCCCACAAGACGCCGATGCCTTGCTCGGTGACGAGATGTCGAACATGGCCAAGGATATCGGCGCGAGCCTTGACGTCGAGGCCAACGGTCGCCTCGTCGAGCAGAAGCAGCCGCGGCCGATGCAGCAGCGCGCGGGCAATCTCGAGCCGGCGCATCTGTCCGCCCGAGAGATCGCGCACCTTGCTGCCAGCGCGGTCGGAAAGCCCGATGCGCGACAATACCTCGTCGCCCCTCAAGCGCGCATCGCGTCGGCCGATACCATGCAGGGCCGCATGATAGAGCAGGTTCTGCACCACCGAGAGATCGAGATCGAGCGTGCGGGGCTGGAACACCACGCCCATCAGCCGGAGGGCCTCGCCGGGCATCTGGCGAATATCGTGGCCAAAAATCTGGATCCTGCCGGCCTGGATTCCGAACAGCCGCGTCACCAGCGAGAACAAAGTGCTCTTTCCGGCGCCGTTAAGGCCGAGCAAAGCGGTAAAGCTCGCGGGCGCCACGGTGAAATCGACATCGATCAAGGCGCGTCTCGCGCCATAGGAATGGCTGACGCCAGAGATCGACAGCGCTGGAGTCGTGGCCATATCGGGCCCGGCAGCTTTGTCCGGAAGCGGGGAGGCGACTGCGCTCGATGCGTGGGACATTGTCATGGCGATATCGTCACGCCCCACGGAAGCTCGCCGACCTGAATCGTCTTGATGACCTTCTGCGAAGCGACATCGATCACGGAGACGTCGTTGGAGACGCCGTTCGTCACCAGCAGATATTTCTCATCCGGCGTGAACGCCAGGTGCCAGACCCGCTGCCCGACCAGAAGGTATTTGGTCACAGCATGGCTTGCGGCATCGACCACTGCGACGCGGTTGGCCGGCCCAAGCGCGACAAAAGCCGTCTTGTCATCATTGGTCATGGCGATCCCGACCGGCTGGATGGCCTCTCTCCGCAGTCCGAGAATCTCGAAGGTGACCTTGCCGGTGACGGCATGCTTGACAGGATCAACGATCGAAACCGTGCCTCCGATTTCGGAGGACACCCACAGTTCGGAACCGTCATGCTTGAACTCGGCAAAGCGAGGCCGTGAGTTCGACCAGTACGTTGGCGACAATCTCACGGGCCGCGGTGTCGATGAAGTGCGCCATGTTGGTGGTCTCGGACGTACAGATCAGGATCTTGCCGTCCGGACTGACCGTCATTCCTTCGGGTTCGACACCCACCTGAATATCGCCAAGCCGTGTACGCCTCTGGATATCAATGATGGTGACGGTGTTGTCGTTCTCGTTGGCGACATAAAGAATCTTGCCGGCGGCATCCTGCGTGAATAACTCAGGATCGGGGCCGGAGGGCAGGGTGTCCACCACCTGCTGGCTTTTTGTGTCGATCATCTGGATGGTGTCGTCGTCCCCCACGGCTACCATCACGAATTTTCCGTCCCGGGTGAATTCGATGCCGCGTGGCCGCTGACCGACCTTGATCGTCGCGGTGACGGTCCATTTGTCGGTGTCGATAACGGAGACGGTGTTGCCCTTCTCGTTGGAAACATAAGCCGTGTACGCCAAGGCCGGAGTTGAGGTCGCAAGCCACAGCACCGATAGGATAAGCAGGGTACTGCGCATGCGCGACCTCTCCGCTGTCATTGCAGTTTGCATTTGGTTTCAGGTCGATCGACGCCAAGCGTATCGAGCTCGGAGTTCTGGTGCAGAAAGCCTTCCTGCGGCGACACCGACACCACCATGCGGCCGTCGGCAAGCAGGATCGGCTGCCGGAGCTGCAAATTCCAATCCCTTAAAGTCAGTCGTTGGCCCTTGAAGGCGCCAATGGAAAAGTCCTTTCCCTTGATGAAGCTGAATACGGTCTTTGGATCGTTGGAATTGGTGCGCGAGGTGGCTTCGCCGACGATGCGCGCGGCGGTCCATGCCTGCATGTCCAGTGCGGTCATGTGTCGCGAATTCAGTTTAACGAAACGGTTCTGGATCTGAACGGCACCCCACTGGTCGTGCGAGGGGTCCCAACTCGTCGGCTCAAGGCCCGCCGATCCCGCCACCGGCCGCGGATCCCAGGTCCGGTAGGGTAGATAAGATGCGAAGACTTCGCTCTCGTCAGCCGCGACGAGGACGTCATACGCGGGTGCTTCTTGGGTGAACACCGGCATTTGACGCTGGATCAGCGTCACGCCGCTATCGGTGCGGCGGGCGCCGCCGGTGTCCTCGAAGGTCCGCTCCTGCACGATCTTGGCGCCGAACCGGGTTGCGGCACGGCGCAAGGCATCGGCATACAGCTTGTCCCTATCGTGCGAACCAACGACCAGCAGCCAGCGCTTCCACTGCTTCCAGACCAGATATTGGGCGAGGCCGTCCGCGAGCATCGAGCGGGTAGGCGCCACATGGATGACGTTCGCGCGACAATCCTGCTCGCGCAGGCGGTCGTCGGTGGTTCCGGCATCGAGCAGGACGGTGCCCCGATCCCGTAACCCATCCGCTACCCTCAATAGTTCGTCTGGCGGCAGGTCCGCGATGATGAAGCCGTCGCGGTCGGCAAGCGTACTGGCGGCCGCGACAACATCGTCGTTTCCCTTGATCTTTACTTCGGTCAGCGTGAAATGCTGGTTGAGAAACTTACCGGTCGTGTTGTTATCCTCGATCGCGAGGAGCGCACCAGCCACGCCGTCATTCTGGGCGGGCTGGGCAACCAGCGACAATGTCGATTTAACACCGGCATGGCGAAGATAGCCGATGCCGATCTCGATGGGGTCGGCCGCGAGCGCGTGAGTGGCCACAACGCTTAAGCCGATCGCGCCAATCAACCCTCGGATCATGCGTTTCCCTTGCGGTTCTCTCAAACAGAGAACTCTTGGCTTGAACCAAGACCAGATTGTCGTAGCTTGCAAGCCTACTTTTTGCCGTTACATCGTTGCTTAATTTTTCGGATCACGATGATGAGATCGCTTGCGATACTCGCACTGTTATCGCTGACAGGCTTGGCGCCGATACACGCCACCGAGCCGCCCCGGCTTGCCGTGTTCGATCTGGAGATGATCGATACCAGTCTTCCGGACCCGACGCGTGGGCTGCGCGCGGACGACCGTGACCGGCTACAGCGGACGAGTGACCAGTTGCGAAAAGAACTGGGCGAGTCCGGCAAGTTCCAGGTCGTCGACATCTCTCCCGTGAATGCTGCGGCGCATCAGAGCAATTTGCAGGCTTGCGGCGGCTGTGACGTCAAGTTGGCGCAGCAGCTTGATACGGATGTCGAAATAACGGGCGTCGTGCAAAAAATTTCCAACCTGATTCTCAATATCAGGCTGTATCTGCGAGACGCTCACACGGGACGGCTCCTCGCCGCTGTTAATGCCGATATGCGCGGTGACACCGACGAGTCATGGTCACGTACCATGCGCTATCTCGTTCATGAACGATTGCTGGCGCCGAATTACGGCGCGCCACAATCCCGGTAGGGCAACGCCAGATCAGGCCTTCAGCCGTTGCGCGTGCCAGTGCAGATGATCGCCCATGAAGGTGGAGATGAAATAATAGCTGTGGTCGTAGCCGCTCTGCCGGCGCAAGGTGAGGGGTATGCCGGCCTGCTCGCACGCGGCTTGCAGCAACTCCGGGCGAAGCTGCTCGGTCAGAAATTGGTCGGCGTCGCCGTAGTCGACCAGGAACTCGCGGAACCTGGCGCCGTCCTCAATCAGGGCGACGGTGTCATGCTTGCGCCAGCTCGCCTTGTCGGCACCAAGATAGCCGCCAAGGGCCTTGATACCCCACGGCACCTGCGACGGGGCGACGATCGGAGCGAACGCGCTTGACGCGCGATAGCGGCCGGGATGACGGAGCGCGATCGTCAGCGCGCCATGACCGCCCATGGAGTGCCCCATGATCGATTGCCGCCCGGTATCGACGGGAAAGTGTTCCGCAACCAGCTTCGGTAATTCCTCGGTCACATAGCTCCACATGCGGTAATTGCGAGAGAAGGGCGCTTGTGTGGCATCAACATAGAAGCCGGCGCCCAGGCCGAAATCGTATGAGTTCGCCGGATCGCCTGGAACGCTTTCGCCCCTCGGACTGGTGTCGGGAGCAATGAAGATCAACCCGTGTTCGGCGCAGGCGCTGCGAAATTCACCTTTTTCCGTCACGTTGGCGTGGGTGCAGGTCAGTCCCGACAAATACCAGACCGCCGCAAGCTTCGCGCCCTCACGATGCGGAGGGACGTAAACGGAAAAGGTCATGGGGGTCTGGGTCTCCTGGCTGGCGTGCCGATACACGCCTTGAGTCCCACCGTACGCCCTATTCAGCGAAACGGTTTGCAGGTTCATGATTTACGGCTCCAGTGTCAGCTCGGTCAGGCCACGCCACTTTCGATGGCGAGCCTTACCAGCTCCGCAGATGTTCGCACCCCAAGCTTCTGGCGAATGATCGACGAGGTATTCGCGACCGTCTTGTAGGGCGAATGAACCAGCCAGGCGATCTCGGAAAGGCTCTTGCCCGCGCTCAGCAGCCGCAGGATTTCCATTTCGCGCGAGTTGAGTTTCGACAGCGGATTGCTGGCGACCGCCGGGCCGGCAAAGGCCATGCTTTGGGCCAGCGCGGGCGGCAAATAAACGCCGCCTTTTCCGACCTCACGGATCGCGTCGACCAGGTCTTGCGGATCTCCGGTCTTGGAAACGAAGCCCTTTGCGCCGACCTCGATGGCTCGTCCGACGAAGACCGGATCGTCGTTCATGCTGAAGATGATGATCCGCGCGCCGGCTTCTTGCGCCAACACGCGGCGCGCCAATTCGAAGCCCGATACCGTCGGCAGGTTGATATCAATCAGACAGATGTCGGGATGTTCGGTAACGAAGATACGTTCGGCGGTTTCCGCGTCGGGCGCTTCGAGAAGGGTAATGTCGGGCTCGTCGGCGAGCACGGTGCGGCAGCCAGACGCAACGATCGGATGATCATCGGCGATCAGAATACGCATGTCTCCGCCCCGCAATCTCGTTGTTGCACCGCATCGTACGCGCTGGGAAGTTCAATCCGCCATGCAACTTGGGCGACAATGCGGTACGCTTCAATTAGACAGACGCGTGTTCTGTCTGTCAACGCTACTGATGAGGAACTGAAATCGGCGCGATGGGTATCGTCATGTGGCAGAGATTATCGTTGCGTTCCCGTATCAACTTGCTGATGGCGCTGGTGTTGACCTTGGGCCTCGCCATTAATGTGACGCGGTTGGTACTGGAAGGCGGGCCTCGTGTTCAGGCGGAAGATCAAAGTGTAACGCGGCTGGCGCGCGAATTTGTTGAAACCATTGTCGGAAGCTTGAACGAAGCACCCAACCCCGAAGCGCGGCTGGATCAGATTGTTCAAGATCTCCAGCGGCTGCGCCATGTCAACATCACTTGGCAGACCGATACCGGCGCTGCGGCTGACATTCACGAGGGGGAGGACGAGGCAAGCTCCGTGCCTGGCTGGTTTGTGACGCTTGTGCACCCCCGAACAACGTCCGTCAGCGTACCGGTTTCGATCCATGGCAAGCGAACGGCTCTTGTCATCACCTCGATTCCGAACGACGAGATCGCCGAAATCTGGGATGGGGTATTGACGCAGCTTGCGGTCGGTTCGGCGGTTGCGCTGGCCCTGTTTCTGGTCACGATGATCGTCGTCGGCCGGGCGCTGGCGCCGTTGGAAGCACTTTCGCGGGCGATGAGCGGAATCAAATCCGGTTCCTACAGCGTCCACATCGAACCGGGCGGGGCACCCGAACTTGCCGCAATCTGCACCAAAATAAATCGCCTTGCGGAAACCTTGGGGGAGGCGATTGAGGAAAAGCGACGGCTCGCCGAGCGCGCGGTGTCGTTACAAGATGTCGAACGTGAGGAGATCGCGCGCGAACTGCACGACGAGTTTGGCCCGTATCTGTTTACGCTGCGAGTCCATGCCGGCGCGTTGATGCGGCTTTCGGAAGTCGGCGTGGCTAATGCGGACGCGTTGCGAAAACATGGCGGCGCGATCCTGGAGCAGATCAACGATCTTCAGCAATTCACCCGCAGGATTCTGGAGAGGCTTGGTCCGGTCGGGCTCGAGGAACTGGGGCTTCGCGAAGCGCTCGGCGCCCTGCTGCGGCTGTGGAACAAATCCCATCCCGACATGGCGATCCAGACGACGATTTCGCGTGCGCTCGGCGAAACCGGAGAAACCGCCGAGCTGACAATCTATCGCG